>JAJACU010000001.1 GCA_022601345.1 Chlamydiota bacterium
AAACAAATAAAATTCCTTTATCAAATGATTGTAATAAATCTGAATGCAGTTGCAATAACAGTTGTAGTTGTAGCTCGGGGTGTGCTTGTAGCTGCAACAGCTAGTTGATTGAATTTTTAACAATTAATAGCCAAAAACTCAACACGATCATATAACTGAAGCAATTATAAATAATTGCGAGTCAAAAAATGACAGAGATAAAGCCTACTCATTGGGCAGCGCCTCAGACAGAAGATCAATTAAACAAACTAGATGCAACTGTTGTTGCCAGTAAGTGGCACCAAGTGATCTTTGAAAATAACTTTTTGCGCATTCTTGAAGTGATTGTAAAAGTTGGTGAAACAGTTCCATTTCACACCCATCAGTGGGATAGTATAATGGTGACATTAGAAGACTCTGATTTTCTCATTAGAGACAATAGTGGTTTTGATACTAAAGAAAGTGCTCTTGAAGACGATAAGCTGCCCTTTGTAGAGCTTATTCAAGGGAGTTTACAACCTCATTCATATACAAATATAGGCTCAAAAAAATATGAAGCTATTGTCTTTGAGTATAAAAAAGGGCCAATTCCACTCTCACTGCCCAGCTAAAGCTAATCGCAACTTGGTTGTCTTACGATGACATCTTGGGCATCAGATTGTAGTCAATATTACTCATAATCCACATAGAGCCTCCCACAATAATAATAATAACCATTACAGTGAAAAGAAGGGTCATGAGGTTCCATCGAGGTTTTTGCTCATCTGCAATTTGAAAGAAGAAAACGAGTTGTACAATAGTTTGTACAACTCCAAGCCCAATGAGAGTAAACATAAGCTGCTTAATATCTAAAAAATTGACAACAGCAAAATAGTAGACGACTAAAGTCAATGCAATAGAGACAGCAAAGCTAATAATGGGAGCTTTTAAATTTTTATTTGATTCTGAGGTTGGATCAAGCATTTATTTGACTCCCAATAAGTATACGATTGTGAAGATGAAAATCCACACGATATTTAAAAATTGCCAGAACATTCTTAGGCATGTGATTCTTTTTATGCTTACAGGCGATAGGCCTTTTCCAATTACTGGAATCATAAGAACAATTACCCAAAGAAGGGCAAAAAGCATATGCAAGGTGTGTGTTCCTAGAAGAGTAAAGTATGCAGATAAGAATGCACTTCTTTGCCAACTGTTACCAGAAGCTATAAGGTGAGCATATTCTGAGTGCTGCATTATAACAAACACAAGACCAAGAACAAATGTGATTAAAAAAGTAATGAGCGTTGCTGATTTATTCTTGCGGTGAGCAAATGCTCCTCCAAGAGCAATAGTAAAGCTGCTTGTTAACAAAATGAGGGTTTGGATAAGCACACGAGGAAGGTTGAAAAGCTGGGAAGGTGGCGTTGCACCAAATGTACTATTTTTTAGAACGGCAAAGGTGGCAAAGAGAACCCCAAACAAAATAAAGTCTGTTAAGATGTATATCCAAAATCCAAAGACAGTCTTGGAATACGTATCGTGATGAGGATCTGGGTAAGCTTCGTGACCTGGGTTTGTCATGCTTTTTGGCTCCTTGATTCGATTTCTTTAATCACATCTACCTTTACATGGTAGTCAGTGTTTTTTTCATATAAGCGAGCAATCACTACAGCAATTATTCCAAAAGCGCTCAACCCTGCGAGCCAAAACATATGCCAGACGATTGCAAATCCAAAGATGAAGCTAATGACTCCAATATAGAATCCTGTAGCTGTGTTTTTAGGCATATGAATTTCTTCATATTGAGTATTTTGGGGTTGGTCTTTATTTTTTTTAGATTCCCAAAATGGATCGCGGCCATGTACTTCAGGTTCGATAGCAAAATTATAAAACGGAGGAGGAGAGGTCGTAGACCATTCTAAATTTCTGCCATCCCAAGGGTCACCTGTTTCATCTTTATTTTTATGGCGATCTTTGATGCTTACATAGACTTGAAGCACTTGAAAGCCTACTCCCAGAAGGATAATCAAAGAACCGATACCCGCTAAAATGAATAAAGGTTGCCAACTTGCATTGCTATATTGGTTAAGCCGCCTTGTTGCTCCCATGAACCCGAGTACATAAAGTGGTAAAAAAGCTACGCAAAATCCAATTAACCAACACCAGAATGCGTACTTACCCAGTGTTTCGTTAAGCTTAAAGCCAGCAAACTTTGGGAACCAGTAGGCAAAGCCTCCAAAAGTTCCAAAGACAACTCCTCCAATAATCACATTGTGGAAGTGAGCTATTAGAAATAAGCTGTTGTGGAATTGAAAATCTGCTGCAGGAATAGCCATTAAAACTCCTGTCATCCCACCAATGGCAAAAACTATAACAAATCCTAAAAACCAATACATTGGAGTCGTAAACTGCACGCGCCCACGAAACATAGTAAAGAGCCAGTTGAAAATTTTTACACCCGTTGGCACTGCTATGATCATGGTCATGACACCAAAGAAAGCATTGACGTTTGCTCCTGCTCCCATTGTAAAGAAGTGGTGAAGCCAAACGATAAATGATAGGAAGGCAATGCCGAAGACTGCCCAAACCATAGAGGTGTAGCCAAACAGTTTTTTCTTTGAAAAAACGGGAACATATTCAGAGAAGATCCCAAAAATAGGTAAAATTAGAATATATACTTCTGGGTGACCCCAAGCCCAAATAAGGTTGATGTACATCATGGGATTGCCGCCATACTCAGCTGTGAAGAGGCGAGTGAGCAGTAGGCGATCAGTTGAGAGCATTCCAATAGTTGCTGTTAATATAGGAAAAGCAAAGATGACTAAAATCATTGTAGCAAAAACGGCCCAAACAAAAATAGGCATACGCATGAGCGTCATTCCTTTACAGCGCATTTTTAGAATAGTTACCAAAAAGTTTATTCCAGAAATTAGACTACCGACTCCTGATATCTGTATACTCCAGAGCCAATAGTCGACCCCCTCTCCAGGGCTATACTTTATCCCGGACAAGGGAGGGTACGATGTCCAACCCGTTGCTGCAAATTCTCCAACAATAAGTGAGACCAAAATAAATAGAGATCCCGATGCAAAAAGCCAGAAGCTTAGCGAGTTTAAAAATGGAAATGCCACGTCTCTAGCGCCTATCTGCAAAGGGAGTATTAAATTAACAACTCCAAATACAATTCCCATTGCAACAAAGAAGATCATGGTGACACCATGTGCTGTAAATACCTGCTGAAAGTGAGAGGGCTCTAAGTATCCCATTGAGTCACCCATCGCAAGTGCTTGTTGGGCACGAAGCATCAAAGCATCAATAAGGCCTTTGACAAGCATAATAAATGCCACGGCCAAATACATAATGCCAATTTTTTTGTGATCAACAGAGGTTATCCACTCATTCCAAAGCCATTTCCAACGCTTCAGATATGTCAGCAGGCCAATTAGCGCTATTGCGCCAAAGACCATAGACAGACCCGCTGCATATTCAATCCAGTCATGCTTAAAAGCATCTATTGTAAGTCTTCCCCAAAAATGCATTTTTTTAATTAATTCTCTTTTGGTGGTTCATATTTCATTAATATTTGATCAAACAGATTTGCATCAGACAGCTTGTAAAGGGCAACAGGATTGTTTGAACTGCGTTCTACAAGCTCTTCATATTGATTAAAGTCAAGATTCGGTGAGCGTTTTGCCTCTGATGTCCATGTTTGAAATTCATCGCTAGAGCTTGCTTTTGCAACAAAAGTCATTCCCGAAAAGCCTTCTCCACTAAAGTTAGAAGATCGGCCTTTATATTCGCCTTCTTCATTTGCAATTAAATGAAGCTTTGAACGCATGGCTGGCATAGCATAGATTTGTCCTCCTAGCTGAGGAATCCAAAATGAGTTCATCGGAGCATCTGCTGTGATTTCAAAGTTAATAGGGGTGTCTACTGGAAATTGAATGTAATTTACAGTTGCAATTCCTTGATCAGGATAGATAAACAGCCACTTCCACTCCAGGGCCACCGCCTGAATTTCAATGGGGGTATTCTCAGATTGTATAGGCTTAAAAGGGCTCAGCTCATGGCTGGATTTCCACGTAATGACAGCCAAAATCAATATAATAACAAAGGGGACTCCCCACCAAACAGATTCAGCGACATAACTGTGTTCCCATTCAGGAGTGTATTTTGCCTTGGTATTTCCATCTCGGTATTTCCAAGAAAAAACAAGTGTTAGAATAAATACTGGAATAATGACAATCATCATTAATCCTGCAGCAGTTAAAATAAGGTTGCGCTCTTTAATGCCAATGAATCCTTTTGGATTAAGCACAACTACATTATGCGAGCACATATAAATGACCAATAAGCCAATAAGCGCTAGAAAAAATAAAGTAACTAAAGTGGCTTTGTATTTTGCTTTCATAACCTATAATCTATGGGTAGATATCTGATATCTTAAATAAGACTTACCCTTTTATAAGAAAGTTTCTAGATTGTCGAGGAATAATTAAAAATATTTTTAATTATTTTAGATGAATCAAAGCTTTGAAATCTCTAGATTTAATTTTTTAAAGATTCATATAAAGCTTGTGTGTAGAATATACAGTTATTTTTAAATTAGGTTAAATTGTGATACGTTTTGGACTTTGTTGTAAGTTTCACCACGAAAAAATCAAGTATAGAGAAGTTCGTTATATCCATTTGAAAAAACTTTCTGATGATGAAAAACTTTGCAAATTAGACGAAGTTATTCTAGATAATCTCCAGGCTCTTGAAGAATCTATTAATTTTTGTTCGGCAAACGGTATTTTTGCTTTTAGAATTGGTAGCGCTCTCTTGCCTATATACACTCATCCTGATGCAGACTATCAAATAGAGAGCCTTCCTAGTCATACTGAAATATTTTCACGATTTCATAAATTGAAGGCTTTGGCCAAGCATAAGAATATGCGCTTATCATTTCATCCAGATCAGTTTGTCATCCTCAATTCCCCAAGAGAGGATGTCGTTGAGAATGCTATTAAGGATTTAGAATATCACAATTATTTATCAGAGCTACTAGGCGCTGACGTTATCAATATTCATGCAGGCGGTGTTTATGGAGATAAAGCAGTAGCTTTAAAGAGGCTTGAAAAAAATGTTAATCGATTGTCTAAAAGCGTTCGTTCTAGAATAACTTTTGAAAATGATGATAAAAGTTATACCCCACAAGATCTGTTGCCCATTTGCAAGAGGTTGCATATCCCTCTTGTCTATGATGTGCACCATCATCGCTGTAATAAAGATCAAATGGGAGAGGCAGAGGTTACAAGAGCTGCTCTAAAAACCTGGAATAGAGAGCCACTTTTCCACTTATCTAGTCCAAAAGAGGGTTGGGACGGCCCAAAAATAAACAGGCATCATGATTTTATAGATCCATTAGACTTTCCGAAAATTTGGAAAGAAATTGGAGATATCACTGTGGATATAGAAGCTAAAGCAAAAGAAGTTGCTGTTATCAAGCTCATGGGAGACCTCTCCAATTGATCGTAGATAGACAAAAATATCCAAAGACGTTATTTGAACAAACTTGGCAATATGGAGGCCGTTATTTCTAAGAAGAATTATTTAGATGTATCACGCACAGATTACCAGCTGGTATCTTCAGCTCTTTTAAACAAGGGAATGGCATTTACCAAAGAGGAAAGAGACGCCTTTGACCTTCATGGACTAATCCCTCCAAAAATTGGAACACTTTCAGAACAACGAAAGAGAGTATATAGTGCATTCAAAAGCAAGAGTTCTGATTTAGAAAGATATATCTACCTTAGGGACTTGCAAGACTCTAATGAAACGCTTTTTTTCAGTTTTATCACAGAGCATTTAGATGAAGCCTTGCCCATTATCTATACTCCAACAGTTGGGCTCGGTTGCCAAAAGTTTAGTTACATATATAGAAGGCCAAGAGGGCTTTTTATTTCCTATCCGCTAAGGCACCATATAGACCAAATGCTTTCTAATAGACGCTTCAAAGATGTTGAGATCATGGTAGTTTCTGATGGAGAGCGTATTTTGGGTTTAGGAGATCAAGGTGCAGGAGGCATGGGCATACCCATTGGAAAGTTAGCTCTATATAGTGCTTGCGCTGGCATTCATCCTAGAAGAACTTTGCCTATCATGTTAGATGTTGGCACAGACAACCCAGCTCTAATTAACGATCCAATCTATGTGGGGTGGCAAAATGAGCGTATTAGAGGCGATAAGTATTATGAGTTTGTAGATCTTTTTGTTAAAGCTGTTAAGAAAAGATTTCCACATATGTTAATTCAGTGGGAAGATTTTGCTAAGAATAATGCAACAGCTATTTTAGAGCGCTACCAAGACGAGATTTGCACTTTTAATGATGACGTCCAGGGAACGGCTTCTGTTGTTTTAGCAACGCTGCTTGCTGCCATCAAATGCTCTAAGGTTCCTTTAGAAGAACATCGCATTGTTATTGCAGGTGCAGGTTCTGCAGGCTGTGGTATTGGTCGTTTGATTTTAGATATCATGAAAAAAAATAAAATAGACTTAGAGCAATCAATGGATAAGTTTTATTATTTTGATCAACATGGGCTTCTAACAGATGAAACACCCAATGTTTTACCATTTCAAAGCCAGTTTTGTAGATCAAAACAATCCATTAAAAACTGGAAGGTAAAAGACAAAAACAATATTTCTCTTTTAGAAGTTGTTGAAAATGTCAAGCCCACCGTCTTAATAGGCGTAACTGCTCAAGCAGGGCTCTTCTCTAAAGAAATCATTGAGACTATGGCTAAGAATGTGGATAGACCGATTATCTTTCCATTGTCAAACCCCAATACATGTGCTGAGGCTTCTCCTGAGAACATTATGAAGTGGACCAATGAAAAAGCATTAATGGGTACGGGCAGTCCGTTTAGTCCCGTACTAAAAAAGGGTAGGCCTTTTAGAGTAGATCAGACCAATAACTCTTATATTTTTCCTGGTTTAGGCCTTGGAGTCATTTCAGTGCAAGCTGAGAGGGTGACAAACTCGATGTTTTTAAGAGCTGCTGAAAAGCTAGCTTCAATGTCTCCTGCAATAAAAGACCCCGATGCAAATCTATTGCCGCCAATAATAGATAGTCACAAAATTGCATTTAAGATTGCTATTGCAGTAGCTAAAGAAGCTATTAAGTGCAAAGTTGCAAAGGAAATTTCTGAAAAAGAAATAAAAGAGAAGATTAAACATAAAATGTGGAACCCCGTTTATCGCCCTTATAGGAGAAAAACTAATTAGCCACCCATAGTTTTAGCAATGAAGAAAACTCTAAAAAACATTTCTGCTCCTTTGTTATCCTTAGCTCTATTGATGCTCTCTAATGGCTTCTTTTTGACTTTTGTCAGTGCAAGGCTTCACGCTCAAGATTATTCACCTATCTCTATTGGGGTCATTCAAGGAAGTTATTATGCTGGATTTCTAATTGCAGCGCTTAAGTCAGAGCACATCATTCAGAGAATTAAACACATTCGAGCTTTTTCATTTTTTGCATCAATTGCAACAGTGTGCACTTTAGCAACAGTTTTTGCCAGCCACATTGTTATTTGGATTTTCATGCGCTTTGTTATGGGAATTTGCATTGCTAGTCTCTATGTTGTCATTGAGAGCTGGTTTTTGATTGTCAGTGACAAAAAAAATAGGGGGGTTGTGCTTGGCATATACATGTTTGGCTTATACTTTTCTCAATCAGCTAGCCAATATATAATGAACTTTGTCGACATAGAATCATTAATGGCATTTATTGTAGCAGGAATGCTAGGTGCTTTTTCCATTTTCCCTGTCACTTTTACTCATAGTAGGATTCCTGATATGGAGGTGCCCCCTCCAAGTGCCATATTGAAGTTTTTTGTGATAGCTCCTTTAGGAACTGCAGGGGCTGTTCTGTCAGGGGTTATGCTTGGAAGCTTTTATACTTTTGGTCCAAATTTTGCACAAAGCTATAACTTTTCAATAGCTCATATTATGAGCTTAACCATTGCAGGTGGTTTTTTACTTCAATACCCGATAGGTCATCTATCTGATTTCATTGACCGTAGAAAAATGGTTATTGCTGTAAGCGCTATGGCTTTATTGATGGCAGCAGGTCTCATTATCTTTTTGAATAGCCAGTTTTGGGTATTTTTTTTCTCATTTATGCTGGGTGGATTTTCATTTACAATTTACCCATTATGCATCACTCAGGTCGTAGACAGAGTTCATGCAAACCATGCAACTACAGTTGCAGGAGCTATGCTTTTTGCCTATAGCATTGGAGCTGTTATAGGACCTCTTGTAACCCCTATTTTTATTGCAATATTTAATGGGGAAAAAGGGCTTTATTATTCTATGGCCTTTAGCTCTCTGTTGTTATTTGTACTTGGTTTAGTCATAATAAGCATTAAACGACCTGTTCCAATTAACGAAAGAGAGAGCTTTGTTGCAATTCCTCCACAAACACCTGTTGTAGGTGATCTAGATCCAAGAAACGAGATCCCTAAACAAGACCCAAGTAGAAAAGAATGAAGCTAAAAATCTATTTAGGCTTGAAAGCGATTACGTTAATGGCCTGATAGGGACGAGTTACGGTGCCATCGCTGTTAACGGGGTATATTTGTATTAACTGCTCCATTACATCTTGAGCAAACAAATGTTTTTGGTTGCTTGAAAGGTGGTCAATTCCAGTAATGAGAGGAGCAACCCATGCTTTGTATAAATCTAAACTAGCAAAATGGGTTTTTCCATCAACAGTATCTATTTTTTCTACTTGAAAATTAGAGTCTTCTAAAAGCTTTAGAAGCTCAGATTCATTAGGGTAGTTTTTGATGATTCGTTTATTTAAGAAAAAGTCCTTCCAATTTTCACTTTGAGAGACCTCATGAGCTGCTGCACTCACTCTTCCCGGGCACGGCGCTGGAAGAGTAATTAGAACAAACCCACCAGGCTTTAAGCTCTTATAGAAAGATTGAAGGGCCTTTTTTTGATCATCAATCCAGTGGAAGCTCATAAAAGATGTGATGAGTTCAAATTGATTGATAAAGGGAGGGATTTGGCCATTTCCTAAAACAAAAAGTAGATTATCTCTTTGATGAGTTGAAGAGGCAAGGTCAATCATTTTTTCTGAAATATCTAGGCCTACAACTAGTCCTGTGTCTGTAGCCTTAGCTATGTAATTTGTTATTTCTCCGTCTCCACATCCAATATCTAAAACTCTGTTGCCAACTTGTAGATCAAACTCCTTTAAAAATTTATAAGCGTGATTTTTCTGTGGCGTTGAATTTTCTAAGTAGTTTTTCGCTTGGTCTATTCCTTGAGAAGATGGTAATGATTGGGACATAACAAGTAATGCAATAAAAAGAGTTTTGAAGACTGTTATTTTTTTCATAAATCCTACCAATTAGTGCAATAAATTCATACTTTAAACATGAGCATAGCAGGAAAAGATAATATGTAATTATAATTTTAGTTCAAAGATATTTTACTGAGGCCCTTTATGAATGTAATCCCAAAGAGTGTGAAAATAAGGTTTATTATCCAAGTGTTGCGGTTGCGGCTTCTTATAAAGGTCAGCTAGAATTTAGAACCCAGATTCCAGAGCAAGAATATGGCTACTACACCGATGAACGAGAAAGCTTTCAAGATGCATTGGCGATTTTAGAATCACAGGGAAGCTTGCCTAAGGCAGAAAAATCTCTTTAAGGCTTGTGAGACTCATGAAAGGGGTGGAGAGGGCATGCTAAGCTATTGTCATTATGCTGATAGAGGATCATAATAACATATCGGTAGATGCGATTTAAACCTTTGAAATATCCTGACTCTTTTCCCTTTGGATCAAGCTTACTAATAATTTCATAATGAGCCTGTTTAATGTTTTTATCTGCGTCAAAGACCTCTTTGACATGTTCACTGGCTTTTTGTTTGCCTCGCTCTCGACTTACATACCTATGAAAAAACTCTGAGTGACCTGGGCACTCATAATAGGGAACACTGGAGGCGCTAACGTGTTTATCGGAGAGTGTGATTTCTTCGAGTATATTTTTAAATGTTAATTGGTACAGGTCATATGGGGCATCTGTTGAAGATAACTGAGGCATTTTGATGAACTCCAATTTGGAAATAACATTAAAAATTTTATTCCTATAAAGAAATAAATAGAATTCTTTTTTTAAGGTGAGTCATTAGCCATCTGTTGACAATTGATAAAATGCACTTTATATTTTTTCACAATTCTAAATGCGGAGTGGGCATAAAATGGGTAATGGTTGTTCTTGTATAAAACCATCCGAGGGTCCTGAGCGTCGTTTCCTATTAGAGTCTCAAGCAGAGAGTAGAGATAGACTATTTCGGTGGGTACGTGAATCAAATAGTTTTGTGCAATTTTGCGAGTCAACAAATAAAACATCCTCAATTGTGTTGACTGTTTTGACAACTCAAAAAGATTTCTTATTCCAAACGCCTCCTTTGAGGGTGCTTTCAAATCCCAATAAGCCTAATTTAGTGGAGCTTAGATCTCCAAGGCCTAAGGGTTTTTCAAAAAGCTGTGCAAGTTTTGCTATGACACAACTATGTTTTAGAGCCCCAACTTTCTTGAAAGGTAAGGATGAGATTTTCTCCTGTGTAGGAGAAACCTATGTGGAAATAAGAGGTGATTTAAAAAGCCGTAAACTAGATTGTGTGCTGACTCATCACGAAGTCAATAAAACTAGTGGAGAGCATACCTTTCATTTGGGTGATTCAGAGGCTATGTTTATTTTTAGAGAAATTGAAGATGGCAGGCGCTCTTGGAAAAAAGCAAGGCGTGAAAGACATCAGCAGCGAAGTATGCATAGAAACAGCCGATTAGGCTCGAAATCTTTAGAAGAGTTGATCCCAGAAGCAATAGAAGAAGATGTTGAAGGAGAGAGTGCACTTTAATAGAGTCGCCTAGCTTTTAAATAAGCCACTGATCTTCAACTGTATTTAATAAAACTTGGCCATAAAATAGATTGAAAAGTGCATTGTACAACATCAAAAACAACTTAAAAAGGAATAGGTCATGGCATCAAGAATGCAAGTTGTTACCGGTGGGTCCTCAACTGAAAAATTGAATGGCGATTATTAATTTAAAAATTGAAACACTACTTTATCTTGGAGATCATTAAATGTCAGGTGTGTCAGCGATGAATGCTGCTTCTGTAGATGCAGCCCCAACTGTTGGAACTTTTAAAGCACTAGCTTCAAACTATCCAAGGAGCGAATTTTCTTTGAAAATATTAGACATAAGTGGGCGAGCAAGTGATTTGCACACACGAAGTCTCTATGGAAATATTTTTAGTCCACTAAATGATCAATGGCAAAAACGTCTTGTGTGCAGTCGCACAGGGATCGCTCTAAAAACTGATGTAGAATATAGAATTGACAGTGCTGCTCAAACTCTTTTTGTTGGGGTAAAGGAAACAAGTGCTGAAGATGAAAGAGAATTTATAGTTAATTGTGGGATTTTTTCTAAAGAAGATTTAGATGATCGCTATCTAGTTTCTGTAATGGATGAAGTAGAGACTGTTGATAGGCAGGATTTGGAGCAAGGACTGTGATTCAATAAAAAAAAGAGGTAGAGCAGCGCTATTAGAAATAGGGCTGCTCTATAAAAAACAAACTTACGCTTTGTTAGCTGGGTGGTAAGGACACTCAGTAGAATCATCAATGTGGCTAAACTTGATGAGAACAGCGTAGTTGTAAATTTTGTTTAAACCATTGAAGTATCCGCTTTTAGCGCCGTTATGATCTTTTTTGCTGATAACAACGTAGCTAGCATCTTTGATGAAATCATCTTTTTGAACTTCAATAACTTCTTTAGCAGCTTTTTTTTCAGCTTTCTTCTCTTTCATGTAGCGGTGGAAGAATTCAGTGTGCCCTTGGCATACGTGAATTTTTTTAGCTGCTATAGGAGCTGCAGCTTCTTTAGTTACTTCAGTTGCAACTTCTTTAACTGCTTGAGTAGCTGTAGTAGCTACGATGTCCTTAATTTCAGGTATAACGTCTAATTTATTTCCAACTTCAAATTGTGGCTTAGCAATACTTGTTGCCGGGCTTGTTGCTGTAGATATATTCATTTTTAACTCCTTGTTGTAAAAATACGCGGATATATTAAGTTAGTAAACTAATTTAATCCAATTAGAAAATTATTAAAATAATAAT
>JAJACU010000010.1 GCA_022601345.1 Chlamydiota bacterium
GATCTTACTAATAGATAGTAAAAATTATTATGAAAGATAATATTTTAAATAAAATAATTTATAGATTAAGAAGTAAATATAGTTTTTTAAATTTTAAATCAGATTTATTAAGCGGCTTCTCGGTAGCCCTGCTCGCTCTTCCTCAATCTATTGCCTATGCACTACTTTTAGGATTGCCTGCTCAAGCAGGAATAATAGCCGCTATTTCTGGAAGCATCTTAACTTCATCAATCGGCTATTCAAGATATTTAGTAGCTGGTCCAACCAATGCAACTTCACTTCTTCTTCAAGTGGGAACTAGTCAAATTTTATATTCACACTTTTCAAATGTACCTGATCATTTGAAAAGCGGGGTGGCTTTGCAAATTATATCTCAAATAATTTTATTTGTTGGGCTAATGCAAATACTTATTGGGGTGTTAAAACTAGGAAAACTAACACAATTTATTAGCCGCTCTGTCATGATGGGCTACATACTTGGACTTGCCATTACTATTATCATCACGCAATCCTTCCACCTCTTTGCCATTGAAAAACCTCAAGGAGTTTTCTCTCTTATTCATCAAAGTAGCTACTTAATCTCGCACTTACACCATCTAAACCCTCTCACTTTGCTTATTGGATCAATAGGCCTTCTTACTCTTGTTTTTCTCAGAAAAGAGAGTAAGAGAATCCCGCGCCCATTAATTATGCTTATTTTAACAGCTCTTGTTGCAAGTTTTTTGAACCAATCAATTAGCGATAAAACTCCTTGGAGTATACCTGCTATTTCTGCACCTTACTTTGACTTAAAGGGTTTGTTTGACTTTCACCTGGTCTTCCTAGATAGCGCCATTATTCACGATGTATTATATATTGCGTTTGCTATTGCTCTGCTCACTATTTTTGAACTCAATTCAGTGGTAAAACTACTCTCCGAAAAAAAAGGACAGGCTACTAATACTAACCGCGACATCATTGGGCTCGGTGTAAGTAACATTGCCTCATCTTTTTTCCTAGGCACATTACCCAGCTCTGGAAGCGCTACTAGAAGTTCATTTAACTATAGAAATGGGGCAAAAAGCAGACTCTCGGGAATATTTAGTGGACTTTTCATGATTTTCATTCTCTCTGCATTCCACACTTGGATTCAGTATATCCCAAAAGCAGGGCTTGCCGCACTCCTTATAGTTATCGCCTATGAAATGATCGACTTCAAACTTTTAAAAATTTGCCTTAAAACTACTAAGCGCGACGCATGCGTTTTAGCTGTAACTTGTCTTGCCTGCTTATTTTTGCAGCTAGATATAGCTCTATTCATTGGAATTGCCTTATCTCTTATTCTATATTTAAGACTCGCTGCTAATACAGTTGTTTTAGAGTATGCCTTTACTGAAGAAGGGCATTTTAGACCTATTGACACAGACCACAGAAGACTCGACTCGCGCATTCGCATTATTAACATGGAGGGTAACCTCTTTTTTGGTTCTATTGACAGCTTACAAAGAGAGTTAAATCTAATCATAAATAGTAATGAAGTACGCTCTGTTATTCTAAGGTTTAATAATGTTCACCATCTAGACGCGAGCATTTGTCATTACTTAGAAAGATTAGCAATTAATCTAAGTAAAAAAGGGAAAAAGCTTTATTTAAGTGAAGTCTTAAAGCCGACTGCCCAAATTATTTATGGGTCATCTGTTTGGAGAGCTCTTGGAAAAAGCTATCTCTATGAGAAAGACTTTAATTCTCCATATTCTGCTACTAAAAAAGCGTACGACCATGCCCTAGGTGAGCTTGAAGAAGTTAAAATCTAAATAGGCCCAAAAAAAGCTCTCAACAAATTGAGAGCTTTTTTATGACATCAGTTTTTTAAATAGCAATTAAGCAATTCCTAACTCAGGGTTTTCAATACTACTTAGTTCCTGACAATCTTTGGGCAGACCCTCTGGAAGTTCTGTTGAAAAAGCAACTACTGCATCAGTTTTTCCTGTCATATGAGACCAAAAAGAAGCTACTTTCTCTTTAGCATAGCGTTTTGAATTTACCAAATGAGAGAATATAATCGGTAAATTTTTCTTTGGATTTAACGCATAGGTATGCACTTTGTTTTTCAATGCAGACGTTACTGATTCAGATATTATTGAACACTCAGGTGTGACCATTTTTTCACCAAGAGAGTAGCGCATCTGCCCATAAGCATGATCAATACCCCCTAAAAAAGTCTCACATTGAATCTGAGCTTCTTTTTGGTAATAACTACAACCCATTTTGAACTTATCCCATGCAGATTGAGCCTTTCCTCTGGCTTCAGAGCTAAGAACATCTCTAGTAATAGCTAGACTCCTAGAGCCCTTACATACGAGCTTTGAAATTGAATATTCAACTCTAGTATTATGCGCTAATCTTCCAGAAGACGGATACTCAGTTCTTCTAGTAAAATCCGTGCGTGTTTCACCCGCTGCTCCAAAATAGCTACCTACAGCAGTAAAAACATCGGGGATTTTAGTTGCCATGCGCATAAACAGTGAATTGACCCAAGGCGATTCTTGAGAAGTTTGCGCCATATGTGCCGCTTCAAGTTTTGCAAATATTTTAGGGTCTACTCGGTTAATAACTCTGTCGACTTTGGCTTGCCCTTCTTTGAAAGACTCTAGATATGTTTCATAATCCTTGTCATAGCCTTCCTCTTTGTATTCACCAAACATTTCTTTATCACTGATAAAATCAGCTTTAGACTTAGGAGTGCCATTTGGATTTGATCGAACATCTTTCAAAAGGCTTAAAGAATACTTTCCAGCACATCGATAATGCTGAGAATAGAGTTGAGCTATTGGCTGTGAAGTCTCACCTAGAGCAGCCCCTAGCCTAATGGCTTTAACGGTAGCTGATTGATTACCCCCTAGAACTTTGGGGATAAAACCACTTTCAAAATAGGAAGGGTACTCATCTCTAATCTTAAGAATAGCTTTATCCCCTTCACTCAACGGAACTACTTCCAATTTTCTAGGAATACCATAGTAGCTTTCTATAAGCCCAGATTTTGCTCCAGTCACTACAGCAAGGCCAGCTTCATAGCCCGAAAAAGCAAATTGTCGAGTTGAATCTATAGCGGACTGACTAAAAGATGAAACACCTGTAGCTGTTGCTTTTACAGCTTCTTGGGCACTTTGAGTTAAAACTTCAAACATTGGAGTTGATGGACTCGAGTCTTGTGATGGGTTACCTGAAAGGTGATCCACGTCAGTTACATTTTTTCCAAGGCTACTATCTGCATTTTGAGCTACTTGAGAGAGTATGATTCCAAGAGTTAAAGCTGAAATAGCTACAATAGAAAGCTTCATAGCTGTTTTAGCATTAAAAAATGAGCTTTTGCCCTCTTTCCTTAGGATTCCATCATAACCTGCTTTATTTAAAGGTTTTATGGATTTCTCAAATTGACTTTGACCAACCAAAGGCTCTTGTGATAATGCTGATTTTGGAGCCTTGGCTCTGGCAAAGGGACTTTCTTCTTTCAATCCTACTAATGGAGTATAAAACCCATATAGCATTTTAGGAGAGGTCTGTTTTTGTAAATTGATATTTCTCATAATTATCCTTTTAATACTAATTAATATCTAATCAATATCTTAATTATAAGTTAATTATGTTAATAATTTATAAAGAAAATGAGCACACTATCAAACTTTTCCTATTTTAAATAAAATAGTTTACACAAGTAAACGATGCTCGCTCAAGTCTCTTCCAAAAAATGGGAGAAAACGCTTTAAAGTCCGTTAAATTATATAAAAAAACAGATCAGTTTACTCTTAACTTACATTAGGATCAATTAAATCTTTTCTTCAATTCAAAAGAATTGTTACCATCCCAAGTTGTGTAATCAATTTAAGGAATGAAATGAAGCGCATTAAACCCTTTGACTTTTCTAAATGGAAACCCACCCCTACACCTGATGAAGCAAAAGAATGCCTTCAATCTTTAGAGAATGGACAGGTGCTTTACTTTCCTAACTTAAACTTCCAAATCAAAGCACAAGAGCAAGAATCTTTCTCATCAAACCTTGTAAAGCCGGGTAGAAAAAATATCAGCTACGATCTTTCCTCTGACCTAACAAAAGCCTGTGAAGCCAATCTTGAAACACAAAATATTATCCATGAAATGATGAAACGCTTTGCAAATTGCGCATTAGAATTTGTACAGTGCACCTTTCCACAGTATAAAAAGCATCTCATTACTGGCAGAACAAGCTTTAGACCCGTTGAAATTAAAGGGCGCCAAAATTCATCCTATAAAAAAAATGACACCCTACTTCACATTGATTCCTTTCCGTCTACCCCAACAAACGGGAAACGAATCTTACGTTTCTTTGCTAATGTAAACCCATTTGATATTCCGCGAGTTTGGCGCCTTGGAGAGCCTCACAAACAAGTTATTAAAAGATTTTTGCCGCAAATTAAAAGCCCTATCTGGGGGTCTAGATCTCTTATGAATCGTTTTGGCATTACTAAGTCTTATCGTATTTTGTATGACCATTATATGCTTCATATTCATGATAAGATGAAAATGGATCAATCCTATCAAGAAAAAGTAAATCAAGAAATTTTAGAATTTCCACCTATGACTTGCTGGATGGCATTTACAGACCAAGTATCACACGCTGTTCTTTCTGGACAGTATGCCTTTGAGCAAAGTTTCTACCTTCCTGTTGAGGCCCAAGACAGCCCTGAAAAGTCCCCGTTAAACTACATGGAAAAATTACTTCAAAAAAGCTTAATGGAGTAATACATGAAGATTCTTCTTACCGGAGCTAATGGCTACATTGGAACGCGCCTACTTCAAAGACTTGTTCAAGACGGCCACCACGTATATGCGATGGTTAGAAGCCTAAAGCGCTTTACCCCTCCACCGGATGCTGAAAAGAATATCACTGTTGTTGAAGGTGACATATTAGACCCTTTAACCCTAAAAAAGATTCCCAAAGACTTTGAGACTGCTTATTTTTTAATTCACTCAATGTCTCAAGATGCTACCAACTTTGATCTCAAAGATCGAATTGCCGCTGAAAACTTCTTGGATCTAATAGAAGATTCCCACTGCAAACAAATTATATATCTAAGCGGCATTGTCAATGATGAAAAATTATCTAAGCATCTTAACTCAAGATTTGAAGTTGAAAAAATTCTTAAAAAAGGCCCCATCCCTTTAACCTGCTTACGAGCGGCAATTATTATTGGGGCTGGAAGCGCCTCTTTTGAAATTATTAGAGATCTTGTCGAGAAGCTCCCTCTTATGGTTGCACCAAGATGGCTCAATAGTCAATGTCAGCCCATCTCTATTGTTGATGTTATAGACTACCTTGCAAGAGTTTTGAATAATAAAGACTGCATAGATCAATCTTTTGATATTGGGGGTCCTGACAGATTAAATTATAAAGACATGCTTTTAAGATTTGCTAAGGTTAGAGAGTTAAAACGCTATATTTTAATTGTTCCTGTCTTAACTCCAAAACTATCATCTATGTGGTTATTTTTTGTAACCTCAACAAGTTTTGATCTAGCAAAGGCTCTTGTTGATAGCCTAAGAAATGATGCTATTTGCATTCATCAAAACATTGAAAAAATCATCCCCAAAAAATGCCTCAGCTATGAAGAATCTATTAAAAGAGCGTTTCAAAAAATTGAAGATCATGAAGTTTTCTCAAGTTGGAAAGACTCGTGGTCTGGAAGTAATTTGCCAGCAAAATACAATGAATACTTAAAAGTTCCAACTCACGGCTGCCTTTTTTGGGAAGAGATTCGAACCATAGACAAAGAATGCAACTGCCAAAATGTCATGAATCATATTTATAACCTGGGTGGAGAAAATGGTTACTTTGTAAACTGGGCATGGAAGCTAAGAGGATTAATCGATCGTCTACTTGGCGGAGTTGGCCTTAGACGTGGTAAAGTAGCTAGGAAAAAACCTAGACAAGGTGACTCTTTAGATTTTTGGCGCGTCTTATTAGTTGATGATCAAAACCAAAGATTTTTACTTTACGCAGAAATGATTGTACCAGGAGAGGCTTGGCTTGAGCTTAAAATTAATCAAGCAGATAATGATAGGCAATTAATCATCAAAGCTACATTTCGACCAAGAGGATTATGGGGAAGAATTTACTGGTACTCACTATGGCCTGTTCACTATATAATTTTTAAAGGCTTAGCCAATAGAATTATCAAAGAATCTAAATCTTGTTAAGGAACTGGGTTATACTTTTTAAGTTCACCCTCATGCTTAACTTCTCTATAAACCCAGAGATCATGATTACATCTCATTAATCGATCACATCCTAATAACCAGCCCTTAACAAGCCCATATTTTCCTATAGCTTGCTTGGTGTACTGTGAGCAGCTTGGATAGTATGAACAGGTCAATATCTTCATAGGAGAGATGTTTTCTTTATACCAGTCTATCATGGCTATGCCAACTTTAGCAGATCGCCTATCAGATAGTTCAGGGCTAGGATCAGCGCACCCCCAACTATAGGTGCTGGCAAGTAGAAGTAAAAAAATTAAAGTTTTAAAATTCATACTTAAGTTTATTTTGTGGAGCGATCTCATCATGAAAAATGATCTTCTCTGCGTAGTTTGCAAAAAGGGTTTCATTATATATAAGGGTTGCTTCTTTAGCCCCTACAATGCCACCTGCATACCAACCTATCTCAAAGATAGCAGTCAGCGCTCCAAGTGTGTAGTAATGGCTTAAAAAAAGCTGTACGCTACCCCATATCAAAAGTGCATTCAAAGCAAAAGCTGTGAGAGCTGCTTTCTTTTGACCCAGATAAAAGTATCCTGAACCAGGAACAATGACGTTCATCCAACGAGCAACAGACTTTGATTTTTGTTTACTAAGAAGGCTGCGAGTTAATTTCATAATCCATTTGCTCTGCCCCATTTGCTCGGATACTGTTTCAACAGCGGCAAAGTCTTTTCGCAATACTGCGCCTGTAAGTTGAGATCCCAAAGCATCCTTTGGAGAAAACTCTGAAATGTGCTTCAAGATGATATCAGCTTTTTTGGTCTTCTTTAGGATCTCATAGGAATGATGCAAAATGATCATCAAATCATGGTAGGCTGCTAACTGAGTATCAGCGTATAGAAGAGAGTGAGTTTCAAAAAATTGAATTGCTTGGAGGTATTGCTGCTCTAAATAATACGTTAAAACTATTGCATATTCTATTTCTTTGACATGCACGGAGTCTTTAGGGCACAAAATTAGAGCTCTTTTAAAACAAGTAACTGCACTATTGCAGTCTTTTTGAGAAGCAAATGCAGCGCCTAGGTTATACTCTCTAACCCAATCTTGATCTTGTTTAGTTACTTCAGTTAGCTGATAGGGCGTGCTTTCTCTTAAACCTTCAGAGAAAAGTGAAAAGCATGGAAGAAACCATACTAGTGCAGCTGCTACCCACAAACGCATTTACTGCATTCCATAGAGTTTAACAGCATTTTCCATGAAGGAACCTTTTCGATTTTTCTTACGATAAAATTCATCTTCTCTGTCTGTTAATTCATCAAGTGCTTCGACAGTGTCAATAATCTGAGGACGCATAAATACAATAAGGTTATCTTTTTGCATAGTATTTGCCATTGTTCCAAGAAGATCTCCTACCACAGGAAGACCACCTAGACATGGCAGTGCTGATTTACTACGTGTCTTAATGTCTTCAATCATTCCACTGATCATTAAAAAATGCTTATCTGGAATCTGAACTCTAGTTGTAATTGATGAGTCTGTAGTTACAGGAACAATAGCAAAACTGCTTGACCCTGACCCTCCATCTCCACTAGTTGCATTACCAACAAAGTCACTAGACTTTTGCTCTATCTCTAAAGTAATCATATCTCCATTGCCTAAGTAAGGAGTCACTGTAAGTGACATTCCTAACTGACGATACTCAATACTTGCTGTGACAAAGTTACCTGAAGATGAACCACTTGCTTGTAAAATAGAATTTGTTTGGAAAGGCCTTGTTGATCCTACATAAAAGGTTGCAGGAACTGTATCTTGAGTAACTAGCTTAGGGTTGGTTATAACTTCGGTGTCTTCATCTTGCTGAAGAGCATTTACAAGTGCAGCCAAATCAAAAAACAAGTTGTTTCCTGCAAACATGACATTTCCAATAACACCTGAAGTAAACCCTAAATCATTAGGAGTTCTAGGCACTGGAATATTATTACCTACGACTCTATCTAAACCTTCAGAAAAGATCAGAGGCTTTCTTGCATTACCTGCTGCAGTTGGGTTGGGTGATGTAAACAAAGAACCCACAGCTGTTAAGCGATTTCTTGCACGAGCTCGATAGCCGTATTCAACACCTAAATTTAAAGAGTTGTTCATTGTTGTACGCAAAGCTAACACTTCAATGAAAACCTGCCTTAGTGGGGCATCTAACATTTCCAGTAAGTCTTTGATTTTACGCAAAGATTTAGGATCTCCAACAAAAAGCAAGGAGTTTGTTGACTGTAACCACTGAGCGGAATTGATTGTTGAAACAAGTTGCTCATCAAATGAACCCGCTCCTGATAAATCAGCTCCTAGCTCTTGTAAAGTTTGTTGAATTTGGTAGCCCTTATGGTGCTGAAGCTTGTAAATTAAAAAGCGAGCGTTTGCTACAAAACCTTCCTGCTGGTATTCGTCAAAATGTCCTCCCTTATCAAGACTCTTCAACACTTCCATTGTTTTCTCAACAAGATAAGGTGTTGAGACAATATATACATTATTTGATGAACTTTGAGGTACAATGACAAGCTGGTTTGTATCTGCTATTGGCTGTAAGATCTTTTGAGCTAGAGAGACTATGTTATTAATATCCGATTGATCTACTTGAAAAATACCTATTTCATAAGTTGCTTCTGGATTATCTAAACTCATTAGTAAGTCTGCAACTTTACTAATATTTGTACTAACATCTGTCACAACGAGATGATGCGTATCATCTGAGGCTTCTACAAGAGCATCTGAAGAAACCATTGAACTAATTATTGTTGCTACTTTTGAAGCATTAATATTTTTCAGCTGAAATACTCGAGTAATTAATGTTTCATTTCCTGTGCAGATATTGTCGAGTTCTTTTGAAACAACACTTGCAATACCTCTAACGCCTTGGTCTTTGCTAATAATAACATTATTACCCTGTTCCATTAGAGACAGTCCATTGACCCTAAGCATCTGCATCAAAGCTGAACGTACATCCTTTAAATCTGTTGGAGAATCTGCAATAACTGATACATTAAAATCGATATCATCTTCATTATAAACAAAGTTGCTATTTGTCAGCTTACTCAGAAAATTTAAATATTCTTTTAATGGAACATTATCAAATGTGACTTTATATCCTGCATCTGCAACATCTTGCGGACATGGCATTGCATTATCTTCTACAGGAGGAAGCACTCTACCTTTGGAAGCTTTCTCTTCTTTTTTCAAGATGGCTTCTTCTTGCTCTATTGCTTTTTGTTGATTCCTATAATATGTGGGGGGAGCTTTTGCACTAACTTCATCAAGACTCTCTTCAATGTCATCTTCTGAAGATAGCATTAAAGGTTCTTGCTCTACATTAGCTTCTCCTAAGACCAGTTGTGCTTCATGACCAATTTCAAATGCAGGGAGATCTTGATAATGCAAGTCCAGTTCTTCAGCAGAAAGCATTAGCTGTGATGAAACTAGAAAAGCACTCGTTAATATAAAAAATCTATTTCGAATCAATCCTTTCATAAACCTTATAAGCTCGTTCTATTTAGGCTGTAAACACCGAGTGTAAATATTTTTTTTATACAGACCGCACCTATTTTAGGATACAGAAAAACAAAAAAAAAATTTTACCTTTTTCTCTGCAAGGTTGTGATCATCAACGGCAAAATTTTTGCTGTAGATAAATGACTTGAAGAGAGGTCTTCTAAGATCGATTGAGCTAGATGTTGGCCAGTAGATAAAAAGCTTTTCTCAATAGCATGAGTGTATTGATTAGCTTCTATCTTTGGGTCTGAAAATGAGTTAAATAAATAAACAACATCACCCATATTCCAGTTAATACTCATATGATGAATGTAGCTTAAATCTTTATTCCCCAAATAAGTATTTTCTACATTTAAATTTTGAGGAGCGTGTGCTCCTGCATGTTGCACCCACAGTTTATTTGGTCCACATGAAAAGTAGTGTAGCTGATCTAAAGACGGGGATAAAAGTAGCAAAACAAATGAATATTTATTCAGACCTACTTTTACAATTCTTTGGTTCAAAGATTGCATAAACTCTTGCATCTTCTCACTTGAATGTTCATGCAAATCAACTAACTTTTCTTGCATCACTTCAATCATACCCTTGAGCATAGCATTGTGAAACATCCCCCCTACGCCTTTTTGCTCAGGCCAGGCCATAATAATGGCCATGTTTTCATCATTTAAAGGAATGTAGTCGCGATAAATGTGACTTGAAAGAATCCCTTTAGGAGTTGCTTGCCCTATTAGCAACTTTTGATTAAAGGTGCTTTTTTTGGGACTGAGCGTTAAGTAAACGTCCTCATAAAAATCGGATATCTCTTTAAGAGAAAGATCTAAAAGCTCCTCATTCTCTTCCAAACTATGCTTTATATATTCACTGATTTCTCCAATAAACTCATGAATAGAGTTTTGTCTATCTAATGGATTTGGCATCAGGGATTTTTCTAAAATTTCTCTAAGTCCTCTTGGAAGCTGAGAGAGCTGAACGACACCATAACACAATCTTCCAATGCAAAGTTCATAGGTAATAATTGCAAGAGAGTAAATATCTGAGGTATATGAAGCTTCTACCTGACTTTTTTTCTGTTCTGGACTCATGTAAGTTGGCGTGCCCATAATTTTACTTTTAGGACTCACTCTACTTTCTGTTACAATTCTAGAAATACCAAAGTCTATAACTTTTACCCCTCCTTCTTCAGAGAGTAAAATGTTGTCAGGCTTCAAATCCCTATGAATAATTCCATGAGCATGCAAATGACTTAGCGCATTTGCAGTCTCCAAAATAATTTCTAAAGAGCGCTTAAAGGAGAGCACATTTTGGAGGATTAACTTGCGAAGAGAAATCCCTCTGACAAACTCCATAGCAATATAGAGTCCTCCTTCCCACTTACCGTGTCCATAAAGTTTCACAATATTGGGATGATCTGCCATTTCAATGATACGAGCTTCTTTTAAAAAATGATCGATCATCTCTGGATGTTTTACATATCTAGGGGAAAGGACTTTTAAAGCTATTAACTCATTACTTTCAGGATGAACTCCCAAGTACAGATGACTTGTTCCACCCTTTTTTAGGAGTCCTTTAACGCGGTAGGGGCCAACCTTATCAGGAATCGTATGATTTTTTGAAGGAGCCTGGACAAATGAAGAGGCATCAACAATAGTCTTTTCTATATCAGACTCATTATCCATAAATACTCATTAGCCAATGTCAGTGACTTGCACACCGAGCATCTCACCAATGCGCACAAGCTCACCTGTAGCTATTTTTTTTCCATTAGCAACTAAATCCACTGGTTTTTCCAAAGAAATATTCAATTCGATTAAGTTGCCCGGCTGAAGCTGCATTAACTTTTCACAAGTCATTTTAAAGCGAGTAATCTCTACAGCTATATTTAGTGGAACCATTTCTACTTTTTCGAGAGGTGTGCTCTCTTCTTGAACAGCAATTGGCTCTTCTTTAGCCTCTAACTGCTCCTCAACTTCCACCGATTGATCAGAATCAATATCTTCAGGAATAGGGTCTAAAGATTTATTCTTTTCTTGTTCTAAATCTGATATCTCTGACAATAAATCATCATGTTCTTGATCCATAGATACGGAATCCTCTTGGTACACAGGCTGCTCTAAGACTTTTAGCCCATTATTTTTAATTCTAACTCGATAGAGGGGCTTTTGAGCTACAGTGAAGTACAAGCTTCCCGAGTTATTTTCTAAGTCTAAATTTGAGTGGTCTAGCGGTATGAAATCTCCCAATGAGACCTTAGACCATTCTAAATGACTCATAGCCAATTTTGCGACCTCTAATGAACAAGATAGCTCTAATGTTTGACTCAGTTCAAGAGGGATCGTTTTAGGCTTTTGAGAGAAATGCTGCAGCCACTGAGATCGAAAGTTTTCAGGAAGTAATAGACGACATTGGAGCTCTTCATTATAGGCCTTTAAAGATATATCTAAGACTAGAGCTCTTGATGAAGGTAGCGTTTGATCACTCAATATACGCAGTAAGAAACCATCAAAGCAACTAAAAGGCTCCGCACTATGCAACGCTTCCATAGCTACAAAATGTAGCAATCCTTCTGAAAACATTGAGCTGACTAAAACATTTGAACCTGCTTTATGTTGCACTATCCATGAAACAAATGAGTTAACATCTGTTGCAGACATTGTAAGAGATGCATGTCCTTTCAAAGGTAAAGCTGCAATATTCAAGCATGTTGTATCTGACCCAAAACTTTCATGAATGGATTCTTGGCTTTGCCAAGACCAGTTGTGAGCTTCTATTTTTAAATCAGGAATTTGAAGAAGATCACGCATTTTATCCACAAAAGTCTTCCAATCAAATGGCGGCACATGCCCCAAAAGAGGAATTTCATCTAAGTCAATTAATGCTTTTTCAATGTATTTAAGCCAACTATAAGGCTCTTTTGTAGTCATATAATTTTGGGGAGTAAATGCTTATTTTGTTTACTATTCTATAATATGTAGTTGATGGACTGTGAGTGAATTTTCTTTCAAGACTTTTTTTAAGCCTTTGGAATTATTTTTCAATATACTCGTAGCTCCATGACCAAATTTTTTAAATTCTAAATTTACTTCAAGAGGTCTAAATTTGTGTGTTGTAAGTCGCACTTCCCCTTGATCAAATTGTGAACCTTCTAGATTTAAAGTAATTGTGGTCTCTAAAACATCTCCATTTTCTAACACTTGGGCTTCTCCAACGAGTTCTTGTGCAAGAGCTTCAAACTGTTTTTGCAGATCGGATTTAGCTGTTGCCTTACCAGACTTTTGAGCTTTAGAATATTGTGAAGCTTCAGATTTTTGAGATTCGCTAAGATTTGCTGCAACCGATTGGTTTTGACTGTGAGTTTTTTCACTGCCTTGTTTCTTTTCAGGAGCTTTCTTAGCTTCAGTTTCCTGCTTAAAGTCTTGTCGCTCTGATTTTTTATGAGGATCTACTTTTTTATCTTTTCCTGCATGAGCAAGTTCTTCATCTCTCTCTTCAATATGATCTGAAACAAGGTCTTTTTCTGATTTAACTTCTTTTTTAAGATTCTCCAAAGAACTTTCTTCATCTTCAACAGAAGCCGCTGTTTCACCCTCTTCATTAATTTCTTGATTGTCTTGAATAAGCTTTATATCTTCGTCGTCTAAATCTTTATCATCTATCTGCTCACTGTCTTCATTCATCTTACGACGCATTCTACTTATACGCTGTTGAGCGGCCTTTTCTCCCATTTTTTCATCGAGCTCTGCTTCTCTCTCTGACATGTTTTTTTCTTCTTCAAGCTCACCTTCTTCTTCAGTATCTTCTATTAAAGACGCTTCTTCCATTTCTTCATGAATCATTGCTGTCTTTAAGTTATCTTCTTCTTGTGTGACTTCTTCTTGAATCTGTTCTCTATCATCATCAGAATTTTCTGTAGGTTTAGTTAAATATTGTTGAAAAGATGCGACATCTTCAGACATCAACTCATCTCCTAAATTTAGACTCTTACCCATATCAAAGTTTGGTGGAGGAATACCTTTACTATCTACCATTTCAATCGCCTCTCTTTTTTCTTTTTTCTTCTTCTTGCTCTTTACGCTGGTTGCTTAAAAACACAAGAGAACCTACTTCGTCAAGTTGTTTTGCCTCTTGCCGGCTCAACTCTTTGAGTTCTTGAGCTGACCATTCATCTTTGTGAGTATGCAACTTATCCGATTCAAGCCTTCTCTCTTTCAGCACTATTTTAGCATCCTCTACAGCTTTCTGAGCTTTTTCAACCTGTTTCTCTTGTCTTTCAACCTTGCGCTTTTCTTCATACATCTTATCTTTGACTTCTTTTATGTACGTTCGCATTTGTTCAATTTTGTGCGAAGGAGTCCCTTCGTCCAAGGCTTCTCTAAGCTGATCTAACTTATCTTTGTGATGGTCGACAACTTCTTGGTAGGCTTTTTGATATTTTTTTAGTTTTTCCTCTTCTTGTTCTAGAATGGCCTGCTTTTCTTTTACAACTTTTTCAGCCGCATCCACTCTACGTTTTTTTATGACTAGGACTTGTTCTAAAGGGTATTTGAGCTTATTTTTTGACATCAATCTCCCTATTTAAGTTATCTAAATAGTGCTTTTAGCTGCGTTAATGTCTCTTCGAACGAAGATTTTTCGTGAGTACCTTGTTTTAAAAAGTTATTCACTTTGTTGATATGATTAATAGCATAATCGGCATCTTTATCAGATCCTGGCTTATACTCGCCAATACGAATGAGCATTTCATTTTTCTTATAGTTTGACAAAACCTCTCGCACTTTTCCTATAAGCTGTAAATGCTCTTTATCAACAATAGAAGGCAAAATACGACTTACAGAAGCAAGGACATCCACTGCCGGATAATGGTAGGCTTGGGCAAGCTCAGGAGACAAAACAATGTGCGCATCCAAAATGGATTTGGTTTCATCAGCTACGGGCTCGCTCATGTCTCCGCCTTCAACTAAAACAGTATAAAAGGCTGTAATGGATCCCTTATCAGAATTACCTGAACGCTCAAGCAGCTGAGGCAATGTTGCAAAAACTGATGGAGTAAAACCTGCACGCGCTGGAGGCTCGCCTTTAGCTAAGCCTACTTCTCGAAGTGCACGCGCAAACCGAGTCACTGAGTCCATCATTAAAATAACAGATTTACCCTGCTCTCTGAAATATTCAGCTATTGCTGTCCCTACATATGCAGCATTGAGACGCACTTGAGAAGGCTGATCTGATGTTGAGACAATGACTACAGAGCGAGCCATCCCCTCTTCGCCTAGATCTTTCTCGATAAATTCTCGAAGCTCTCGACCCCTTTCCCCAATTAGCGCAATAACGTTAATATCTGCTCTTGCATTTCTTGCGATCATTCCAAGTGTTGTAGATTTACCCACACCTGCACCTGCAAAAATACCAATTCTTTGACCTTTTCCACAGGTCAAAACACCGTCTATGCAACGTACACCTACAGAAATAGGTTCTTTGATAATTTCACGAGTTAATGGATCAGGTGGATCTTGAACGACAGGATAAACCTCATCTGCAATGAGAGGACCTTTTTTATCCACATCCATGGGTTCTCCCAAGCCATTCAACACACGCCCTAATATTTTAGGACCAATTTTGATTTGAAGGGGCTTGTGAGTGGGTATAACTTCAGAAGAAGGACCGATACCTTTCATATCTCCTAAAGGAGATAAAAGAACTTCTTCTTGTGTAAATCCTACAACCTGCGTGCGAAGCGGTTCTCCTTCTCTTTTTACAAGGCAAACTTCCCCCACTTTAACCTGTGGAACAACAGCTTTAATAATCATTCCCACAATTTCAGTGATACGTCCATGAACAGTAGTCAATTCTAGTGACTCCAATTCATGCATTAGGCTTTCAAAGTTTGATTCATCTTCCATTAGAGCTGAACATTCATTAGTGTTTTAAGATCATCAATTGCTTTTTGCAACACAGCTGTTGAAAATTCAATTTCAGTTTGCGCACGATACAGTTTAATTTGCATTGAAAAAATATCTTGCACCTCTAAACCCGGGTTTTTCTTTGATTTTAAGTGAGAGACGCTATGCATGGCATTTTGCAGTTGTGCTTGACCATCGGTAAGGTAGCTTAAGAATTTTCCTACTGATGATTTATTCTCATCTTCAGAGCCATGGACTACATACTGTGGTTCTTGCCGACCTGATTCATCTTCATCACCCACATTTACTTTTGAATGGATAAATTTAATGTTATCTTTTGTACGCTTTAGTTTCGCATCTAAAAGGCGCCTTGTTCGGGCATTTAATTTCAAATTAGGTGTTTGCAAGCCTGATTGAAGCCCTTGCATCTGCCCTAACACTTGCTGCATATTGTTCACTAAATTTTCAGCTGAAACTTGGCCCGATTGCATACTTGGTTGAGCACTTTGAGCCACATTCATTGGGGATGGTTTCCCTCCAGTTTTTACTTGGGGAATATCATTAACCATCTTTTCGAAGCTTTGCCCAGAACTCTCAGGAGAGGCCTCTTCAGGCATTTCATTGGGCACCGCATCAGAAGGCCCTATGTTTCCACTACCACCAATGGGTATTCCTTCTGCCATATTTGCCTCACGTTATTTAAAGACGTTATTTATCTTTAAGGCGCTTTTGAATCGGTTGTTTTTGGAAAGATTCCAAAGGATGTAAATCCTTCATCTTCTTTTTTATTTCTTTCATCAAATCTTGTGAATATTTGCCAAGCTGCTTTAAATCAGGGTTGTCAGTGCTGTGCACGGCATCGTGAATGAGCTCCTTGCCTTCTTTTAGCCCTTCATCAGAAATCATATAAAGATTTGCAATTCCTAGCATTGTCTTAGCCATTTCATTTGTGGGCTCTTTTTGAAGAACAGCACTAAACAATTCTTTAGCCTCATCAAGCTCTAGCTTGAACAAATGAATAATTCCAAGACCGACCACTGGCAAACTTTCATCTGGGTTAGCAATCATAGCAGCATAAAAACACTTTTGAGCACTATCTTCATCAATTTGTTTGATTGCAATAAACCCTGCTTCCACTAAAAGAGGGACATCTTGAGCATACTGCTTAAACTTCTCGTTGTTATTTTCCATAAATATTCCTCTTAAAGTAAGTTTACTTACCTACTCATGTTGTTGATAGCAGTTTTCGCAGACGATAAGCATCCTTCAACCACATTGGATGAAGCTTGCAATACCTGTTGCATAATAGACATATCCCACTGCAATTTTGCCGTAGCTTCAAGTTTCATACTACTTGGCGCATTAGATACAGTAGATAATCCGACACGTACAGCACTCACACTTGTACGAATCGCTGTTGCCATGGGTCCCCAGTTAATTGTCATAAGCCTCCAGCCTAGATTTTTTTGATCACTTTTAACATAGAGTTATATCCATGTAATAAAAATGTCATTTGTTCAAATTCTTTTTGGTCATCATGACCTTCACGTAGCATTTGTTTAAGAGCTTCAATACGTCTACTGGCACGCTCTTCCATTTCTTTCTTTTTCTGAGGATTATTTTTCAAGTTATTTTCCATGTCAAAAACAGTTTTTTCAGCCTGTTTTTTCTTCTTATTCTTTTCCATTCCAAACATGTGAGTATCCTCTCAGTATTTTATACTACAGTAATTTATTTAATATTAATCACACTTAATACATTCAATTTTATATTTCAAACCATTTTTTTCTAAAAAAACGAAATTACCTTCGAAGGCTATAACTTTCATGCCATCTAGTTTGTCGCCAGGCAGTAAAATTTTCCCATCTACTTCTACTGCTTTTACTTTGCTCTCTTGTTTTGCAAAACCTGTAACAGTATATTTTAGTGTTGGAGGTTCTCTTAGACCTAGATAATTTGTTAAATTTACAATTGATGGATCATGAAGTAAACTGTGAAATTTGTGTTCTGCTGTTTTAAGAGCGCCGCCAGATTTTGGTGTCACAAGAACAACAAAGTTATTGATTTTTCTAACGCCCATAATCTTAGAAATATCACCGCTTGCTTTATGATACGCTTTTTCATACTTATGGTTAATGTAACCACCAAGGCTCACTTCACCATTGCTCAGTTCAATATTTACATTGTAAAATCCATAGTTATAAAGCTTGCTTGCAATCTCTTGAAAAAGGTCTTGCTCAACTACAACATAGTTATTCAGGCGTTCAATATATGGAAATTGTATATTCATATAGTCGGTAAGCTCGGCATTATCTTCACGAGTAGGGAGGTAACCCGATAAAACAAACTGCCCAGCTTTTGGCGAATGCACACTTATACCCTGCCAGTTACCATTACGAGTCAAAATAAGGTTCATCTCTTGATTAACATATTCATCAACAACTACATCATTTTTTATGTTGGTAATGTATGCTAAATTATCTAACTTATACATGAGCTCTTCTTGTTGAGTTGAGCTTAAGACGTGCCCAACTACGAAGATTTCTCCGTTATTCGTATTATAAGTAAATCGAATATCAGGAAACTCATCACCTAAAGCGTTGCTAATAGTTCTAGTATAGTCTTTATTATACTTCTCTACTGGAGAAGTCTTAAATAGAAGCATTGCACCTGTTCCTAAAATTAGGATCGCTGCAATCAAGACCCCTGTAAAAACAAATGTTGACTCTGTTACAAATCCTTTCAACAAAGACTTTTTCGTTTCAAGAACTTCTTCAACAACTTCGTCTTCTATTTCTTCTTCCACTTGCTCTTCTTCAAGCTGTGGGATTTTTGTAACAACAGTTTCTTCTCCTGCTTCGCGATCTACTACAATAAATGTAGTCGTTCCAAGCGTGGTCATGTTCTTAGGAGTAATAAACTTTTGACCTTTGATCTGCTCATCATCTATGACCACGCCATTTCGGCTATCGAGATCTTCGATGATAATTTCATCTTCTTCTGTTATGGAAATACGAGCATGATGACGAGATACACTTAAGTCATTAAAAATAATGTCACAGCCTGTGACATCAGTTCCTATGATGTATGAGCGCCCTTTTTGCATTGCAAATTCTGCGCCAGAGTTAGGCCCTGTAAGCACTTTCAAAATAAAACGCTCTGAAGCTACGTAGCTCTCTGAAAGATCTCCATAAGTATCATCATCGCCTACATCTTGAAAAATGGTATCGTAATAATTTCCATCTTCTTTCTCTTTATCGCGAGGGTGAGACTCATCTTCGTCAAGGTCTATAGAAATAGGTGGTTCATCTAGATCTTCAAAAAGTTGATCATAGTCACTAGAAGATTTACTAGAAGATGCTTTGACTTCAGTAAAACGAAAATGAGATTCTCCCAACTTGAGTGTCTGATTGTTACCTAGCTGCTGATCATCCTTTAAAGGCTCATCTTCAACTAAAACAGGGTTCGTTCTGCTTAAATTTTTAATCCAATACTTACCATCTTTCTGCCAAATTTTAGCATGCTGACGTGAAGCTTTAGGATCATCTAAAACAAAATCACAATCTTTGGGATCACGCCCAATTATCCATGTCGTTCCCTTTTCTAGAATTAACTCAAGTCCTTTTTCAGGACCATCTATTGCAATTAACTTTGCAACCACTCTTCACCGCTATTAGTTTAACGTCATTAATAGGCTCTTTTCGCCTGCCTGTGCCTCTGCCAACTCTGATTTCCAAAAATCAACAAAATTGACAAAATCTTCTAGTGCATTTTTAAATTCACCAAACTGTAACCTATAAGGAACAGCTGTCGTGAAAGTCAACGATTTATTTTCTTCGCTGTAGCCAAACACACCCCCTCCTGTTCCGTTGCCAAATAGATTCAAATGCATTAGAGAAGAGACTAAAACTTCACGATTTTTTTCAGGCAGCTTTCCTATGACACTCATAAAGTTGACTCCCGGATGTAAATCCGAATATCTAACAACGATATCCTTGCCAAAGTCTATGCTATAGATCTTATTCTCATCTGGATAAGAAGCTTGATCAAACCCTAATAAATCGATTACCTTCTCGGTAAATTCCTGAATTTCTCCAGCCATCTAAATTATTAACAAGTTACATTTGGGTAATTTTTTAGTGTGTACAGAATTCAAGAGTTTAAATCAAAAAATTTTTGAATTTATTTATAAATAAAAAAAACCCCGCAGAATATGCGAGGTTTCGAAATCCAACTTAAGAGATATTAATGACTCTTAAGCCATACTTTGTGTAACAGCTCCAATAACTTGGGATTCCATTTGAGAATACCACTCCATTAGACCTCTAACCTGATCAAGAGCACCTGAAATAGATCCATCTTGAGCTCCTCTCACAGAGGCCATAACTGATGCTTGTGCATTGGCCATTGTAGCTTGAGCTTCTGCTGAAGCTGCTGTAAGCTTTTGAGATACACTCAATAAACTTGTAGCTCCACTTGAAAAACCCTGAACGACCTGCGACAACAATTGACGTTTTTGCAAGCCTGAGTCAAGCATACGTCTCTCATGAGCCGCCATTCTAGATGTTACATTTGTTCTTGTATTTTCAATTTTAGTTTTAAAGGATTCAGCCTCAGATGTTTTACCATAACTACGTAGGATTTTACCCACAGACTCTCCTGGCATACCTCTAAGTGAATTTAAGGCCGTATCAGGTAAGTCTAAAGATGCACCTAACTCATCCATAAATTCAGCTGCAACATCAGGATCTGAATAAATTTTTTCTAAAGTATCACCAACACTTGGAGCTCCTTCTACAGGAGTTTCTTCAATTAATTCTTGGAAAACAGTCGATCCAGCAGATTTGCTAAGAGCAATGTTCTTTTCTAGCTTGAGTTGAGCATCCTTCTTCGCTAAACCAGCTACTTTACTTTTTGCTAGTTTATCTTTAAATGAATCAGGACTTGCTTCTTCTTGCTCTTGTAGAGATTGAGTCGATTTTTCATGAGCGGCTTTAAACCTCTTGGCAAGCTCTCTAGCTTGGGCCTTATCAGCTGCAATTTCTTCAGAAGTTTTCGAAGTTGGAGTCTCTTCAATTGCAGAATCTGAATCACTTACTTCACCATGACCTACAGTTTCATCATCTAGCGCTGCGCCTTTATTCACTGACAAATCACTTAGAGCTTTATCTTGGAAAGCAAGCTCATCTTCCATAACACCATTTGTAGAGCCTAATTCTAAAGCTCCCTGCCCCATACCTGCAAGACCTGTGACACCACCTGCAATTGCAGATCCAGCTTGAAGTCTCATTTGCTGAGCTTCTGACTCACCTTTTTGCATTGTAAATTGAGCACTTAAATTAGCAGATTTAATTTGGTTTTGTACTTCTGTTTGCTGAGCTTGAGATAACGTTGACCTCAATTCAAAGTTAATTCGCATAATTAATGGAGCCACTTTAAACATAAACAATGAAAGAGCATCTCCCGACCATGTTGAAAAAAGATCAGACCCTTTACTTGCTTCGCTTGAACTGTCATCATCACTTCTAGCTGCACGTGAGGTTGCATTACCAATATCTTTTTGAGGTCTCAGCTTACTGCTTTTTGACTTTTTATCACTCTTAACAACTCGCTTTTCTGAAGCAACAGTACTTTTCTTCTTACTTTTTTTCTTCACAGCTGCGGCTTGAACAAGAGCTCCATGATGCACTTGCGAATGCTTTACTTTACTTGCCTGAGAACTGCTGTTTGTTGGAGAAACTGAAACCATTATATTATCCTTTTTTATTAATATAGTTTATTTAAGTTAAACTATTATACCATATATTTTATTATTTGTCAACTATTATTTATTAATACTAAGCACTCATTAACATATTATTATTACGTCTTTGAGTAGAAACAACAGCCCCTAAAAGCTCAAACTCACTTGCAGAGTCTTTAGCGTGCTGGCTCTCACCTTGCTTAGTTGCTTTAATTGCCATGTTAAATGTCGATACAAATTGCTCAACGAGCTCTGTCTCTCCAGTAAGCTGAGCAATCTCTTTTAGAGTTGCAGCTAAATCATCATCATTGCGTGCTATTTCGAACTCAACAATTGCCTGAGCACCTTGGTCTAATAACATCATCCAACGAGAAATTTTCTGTAACATTCTCATGACTCTTGCTATGCTTTTAGTGATATTTTCAGCGGTTTGCGCTGCACTTTCTCCACCTTTTGCAATAGCACTTGCTTCAGCCGCATCCGCAGACAATCCTGACGTAATACTTCTTTGTATTTTGACAAGCTTTGCCAACATCTTTGTAAACATTCTTCTAAGAGCACTTAAAGCCTTTTGCTTCATAGTTCTAGTATCAGTTCCCTCTTCTGCTTCACTAGTAGTAGCCTCTGGAGTCCCTTCAGGAGCAGACGCTTTACTTACAGAAGTGATAGCCTGACTAGAATCCTCTTCTCCATCTAAAGCCATATCTTGAGCAATTTCTGTGAAACTTGTACGAACAGCAGCAGCATTAGCAGTTGTTGGAGAAACTTCAGCCTGAGCAGCACCTGTAGTGGTAGGCTCTACGGCAACAGGATCTTCCAAAGCAGCTACACCTTGAGCTGTCTCATCAACAGCTTGAGCTCCTCCACTCTCAGACATCGTTATAGCAACGGATGCAGGTGTCTCTGAAGCGACCATGCTGACAGAAGCCGATGGGTCACCTGGAATCGCTCCTGCTGCAGGTTCAACAACATCACTAGCAGATGCTTGCGCAGCTGCAGGAACTGGTGTTTTTGCTGAAGTGGGCTCTCCCCCTTCACTTGCTGATCCTTCTTCAATAGCACCATCATCACCAAGACTTAAGCTCTCATCCATCTCTACTCCAACATCACTTGCAAGTGACTCAGTATCCCCAAAAACAGAAGATATATATTCCATTGCAGAAGATGCCGCACTAGAGATTCCATCTGCAGCCATAGCCGCTCCTGCAGACAAGGCGCTACCAACTGATCTTACTAAATTTGTTAATGAGTCACCACAAGTTAAAAGAATCATACCAATATTGATACCCATTACAGCCCAACATACCCATCCTGGAAATTTACTTGGATCAAACTGCCCTGTAGCAATAGCTCCGACTGTATTTGTTAACCATCCGGTCATCCCTGCAACAAAAAGTACTGCTGCAACACATAGTCCAGTACAAGTTCCTTCAGAGGCTATAGCGACTGTAATCGCTATAATAAGTGTTATTGTCACGATAATTGATTGAACAACATATGGAGGAATATTCATAAATTTAGCTACTGCAGCAATCATTTTCTGGATATCACCATTAGCTGCAAGAATCATAGGTATACCAAACTGTGGTAAACCTGAAGCACATAATATTGCTCCAAAAACATCACCTAGAATCTTTAACGTCTCAGCTTTACATGAGTGATCGTGAGATTCTTTAATTGCATCCGCATTTTTAGAATAAACCTTCTTAGAGTCACTAAGCATCTCTTTACCCATCTCATCTTGAACATCCATCTCTACGATTTCTGTTTTGATTCCAAGTTTCTGAAGAAGCTGATTGACTTCAATTGAGTCTAGAATCGATGCAAAAATAGACTGATCAATATCCGGGTTAGATTTATGCTCTGGATTGGTAATATCCACACCATGTTTAGCATATCCCTTGGCAACCGTGTTTAAAGCGGGCTTCCAAGCTTTCATTCCAATTTTACGAAAGGCTCTAGAATAACCTCTAGCTTTATGCTTAGCTTTTTCAAGTTGCTTATCTGTTAGCTTACAATCCTTCAAATTTTTACGGTCTAAAATTTGATCGAGAACATTCTTTTTAAGATCAAGTTTAAGTTCTGGCCACTCTTCTGCTTGAGCACGAAGCTGTATTTTTGTGTGTTGGTTGAAGATAAGCCCCAAACCTTTTATTTGAGCTTCGTTAAAAGCATTTTTTCTTCCACTTTTACCTGCATTTTTACCTTTACTAGTTTTAGATGGCTTGCTTGCTTTCCCAGTCTTAGCAGATGCTGCTGTCTTTGTTTTTTTCGCAATTACAGGAGTGTCTTGAGTTTTGCTTTTTTTAGAAGATTTTCCATTTTTAGAAGCACGTTTAGACATAGCGCGAGCCACGTTTCTTCTTCTAGAAATAATATCCTTACCATCAGAGCGTTTCTTTTTTAATTTATCATCTTCTTTATCAGATTGCTGAAGAGAGATTTCATCACTTTTAACTTGGTGCTTGCGTTTTTCATCTTGCTTACGTTGACTTTCATTCAAGCGATTAAGTGCTTGAACGTCAAACAAAAGACCGATAGAAGATTGACTACTTGATGAAGACATATAATATTTGCTCCTTTAAGAGGGTTTTAACTTATTGACATAAATATTATAGCACATTTTTTAATAAATGTCAACTAATATCGAACATTTAGTTTATTAAACTTAGATCAATTATTAACTAAATTGAAGCTGATCTTGCATGACTCTAAGGAAAGATGTAAATTCAGAGGCATACTGACTCTGATCATTAAGCATCAACCTAACTTGAGCTTGCAAAGAGTCTGGAATCTGCTTGTTACTCTCGACTTCGGTATTTGCAGTATTGATTTTCTGAGAAAACGCATTTACATATGAACGATAATGAGACAACGTTTTGAACTTGTGAACAAGACCCACGCACCCATTTATCATCGTAGTAGTGCATCCAGAAGGTATCGCAGGAGGGTGTCCTGATAACTGTTCAACTTCCAACTTACCTGCCATTCTCTCTGCAGGGTTCTTACTTTTCTCTAACTGGTGCGCTGCTGAAAGGGCATCTGACCAACCTGTATAAGCAGAAAAAGCCGCCCAGTTTTTTTGTAAAAAAGAAAGATCACTCAATTCTTTTTGCATATTTTGGATTGATCCTGTTCCATTTTTTATGAGAGTATCATAGAGAGTTTTGGACATTCTAGCTAAAGAAACTCCGATGTCTTCAGACTCTCCCATTCCTTCTAGAAGGGACATCATACCCAAAAACATAGCATGGTCAGATTCAGACGCCTTAGAGTGGGATTTAGATCTACTTGTATGGTGAGCTCCGCTCACAGAAGAAGACCGACTTGCCTTCTTCTTGGAAGAAGGGCTCTCTTGGTGTTGAGAAGCTGCTTGAGACATTACATGAGGATTGATTGCTGCGCTTTGGCTCATAAATTAACCTTATTATTTTATTATACTATTCTTACTATAGAAATATTATAGCACAAAATTAGTTAATTGTCAAGGATTTTTTTAATAAAAAAAGACCCATGTTGTTAAAACATGAGCCTTTAAGTTAGAAACAAGGGGTGATTTTTTAAGCAGAAACTACGTCAGTCCACATAGAAGATTCTGAACCGATCTCTGCAACAAGTTCTGTTGTTGCCTGCTGGACTTGTGTAGGTTTCATAGAATCAGCAACCGTTTGCCAATTCGATAAATTGGTTGAAGCAATATTTAAGTCATTAGAAATTACAGATCCTTTTCCAAGAAATGTCGAAAGGGTATTATTACTACTAGCGGCCCATTTAGACACTAAGCTTGCAAAGGCATCTTTGTCAGTTGAGGTTATGTTTGGATTATTATAAACCCCACTAAACACATCTGCATATCCAGTTTGTGAACAAAATTTCATAAAATTAGCAGCTGTTGCGCTAACTTTATTGCCCACAGCAGCGCCCCAACGCTGAACAAGTCCTATAAATGCCTTACTATTACAGCAAAGACCTTGAGCACTTAAAAGAGCCTTAAGCATAGCTACATAAGATTGGGAGTTGCTCACAGCTGTCTTTTGAAGAGTCGCATCCATAGAACTCATACTAATGGTTACGTCTGCCAAATCCATAATCATACCCACCTGAAGGTTGATCGCTGCATTTACAGCATCATCGGGATTGAAGGGGCCTTTACCTTTAGGAGCTGCGCTTTTCTTTGGGGCAGAACTTCCCAGTCCTCCAGCTTTTTTTCTCTTTGTAGAGTCAACTTTATGCTGTTGAGTAGAAGCTGCCTGAGACATTACATGTGGGTTTATTGTGTGTGAACCTGTCATTTATTTATTCCTTTTACTATACTTATTATTATTTTATAAAAACATTATAACATAATTAACTATACTTGTCAAGTTATTTATTGATATCCTATATATAAAACTATTACGTCGCTGAGTAATTGGTTAGAGTTTGATTTAAACCTTTAAACATTGTGACTGAAGCAGCAAATAATTTAGTCAGTGAATCAACCTTTTTTGTTGTTAAATTCAACTTTTCAACATCTGCTTGGTTTTGGGTATTTAATGAACCCATTAGATCAGACATGTTTTTAAATATAGTCGTGACACCTGCAGGAGCCGCTCCACCGCCTGGACCTGTTAAATATTCTTGGACTTTTTGAAGATCGTCAGGGTTGCTCACCACATCCGACCAGCTTTTACACGCTCCTTTTGTAGCCTCTGAAATTATCTGATCTAAAGATCCACCAGGGCTAGCAAAAGCACTTAGTGATTTGATAAGTTCTGGGCCAAGCTTGGATCCATACTGCTTAATTAAGCTATTTAGGTCCTTTTGGGCATCTGATATAGATTGAGCATCGTCTCCCTGCTCTGAAGGGCTTTTATTCGTCATCAAATCATTAACATCATCTTGAATAGTTTTCATGTCTTTAACAAACTTTTTAATGTTTGCCATAGAAACCCCTAGATTTGACATGATTTTAGCCAAGTATCCGTATGATCCACCACCACTCATCAGTAGAAGATAAAGAGCCATCATAATAGGGTCATGTTTCAGAACATGGCGTCTCCAATCCTTCTCTGCTGTGGCTGCTGCTTTAGAAGTTGCAGAACTAGAGCTTGCTCCAACGCTTTGGGCTCCCCCTTTTCCATTTGTCGCACCAATCATTTTACATGCTTGAGATATTTGATTCATCTGATCAGCTAAAATTTGCTTATAACTCTGATCACTTTTCTTTGATTTCTTAGAAGCAGAGCGATCTTGTTTAAGAGTGGCTGCCTGAGCCATCATATGAGGAGTTATTGCTGTATTATGATTCATCTTTTACCTATTATTAAATTTAATTATTAGTTTTATTGTACATGAAACATTATATCACAAATTAAATAAATTGTCAACATTTATTTACAAACACAGGACATAAAAAAACTAAGTACTGGAATAGTTAGTTAAAGTTTGGTTTAAACCTTTATACATTGTTACAGATGCTGCAAATAATTTAGTCAATGAATCGACTTTTTTTGTTGTTAAGTTCAGCTTTTCAACATCTGCTTGATTCTGAGTATTAAGAGAGCCCATTAAATCAGACATGTTTTTAAATACAGTTGTGACACCTGCAGGAGCCGCCCCTCCACCAGGGCCTGTGAGATATTTTTGTATTGCTGCTACAGCATCAGAACTAGCTGATGCATCTTTCCAATTAGAGAGAGGGGTGCTCATTCCTTTGGTTGCCTCAGAAACAACCTGGTCTAATGATCCACCTGAATTTGAAAAATTACTTAAAGACTGCCTTAACTCTGAACCAAGCTTAGACCCATAAGTTTTAATTAGGCCATTTAAATTGTTTTGAGCATCCCAAATGGCTCTTGCATCATCTTCCTGCATAGATACACTTTTATTCGACATTAAATCATTCATATCGTCTTGTATTGCCTTCATATCTGAAACAAACTTTTTAATATTAGCCATTGAAACACCAAGATTTGCCATGATTTTAGCTAAAAAACCATATGAGCCACTACCACTCATTAACAATACATACATTGCCATCATAATAGGTTCATGGTGAATGACACTGTGCTCCCAGCTATGAAACACCGAATCGGAACTATGGCTCACTTTTGATGGAGCTTGACTTGCGCTGTCTTGGCCAACCTTGCCTGGGCCATCAGAAGTAGAGGCTTTCAACTGATTTGAACCCATAGCTTCAATAGCTTGACATCCTTGCTTGCAATCATCAGGAAAAGCCGTTTGCATTTTCTGAACAAATGCTAAAAATAACTTCTGAGGATCGTTTGCTCCAGAAGTTTGAGAGAAGTGTTGCACAAGCAACTTTGATATTTCCTTTTGACTAGAAGAGCTTTTTATTAATGGCTTAATGACTCTAGATAAAGTTTCCATTTGATGTTTAGCCCCTTTAGGAGCTGATTCCACAACGTTAACAACCTTTTGAATAGAGAACTTTCCTTTATTTAAGTCGCTCATCAGTTCGCTGTACTGTTGGTTCCAAACTTGGAAGGGTCCAAGTGTTGTAGCTACCTGTTTTTGAAGCTTCTTAATATTAGGAATTTCATTGTGAGTGGTTACACAATTTTTATATGTTTTCAAAGTTGTATCCACAAGAGGGTGCTCAGAACCCATCAATAAATTCAGACACATTTGAAGAACTGTTGTATTTTTTGACTGATGAGAAAGCTGCCTGTAAGCATTAGCCATTGATAGTGCAAAGCCTTTCTTACTTGTTGCATCTGACAAACTAGAGGCAAATAATGACTGAAGGTCCTTTGATGCGAGCGCTTTGATTGCAGGAGAATCAATTTCAGAGCAATCCATCGTAGCTAAAAAAACTTTCTGGTAAAATTGATTTGGATGGGTCTCAAATTCTTTGCTTTGCATTGCTTGTACAAGATGACCTATACTTTGAGCCGGATCGGATTGATTTGCCACGACAGGCCCAGTTGAGGCAACCCCCTTTGAACCGCTAACGGGTGTAACATCATGACAGGTGGAAACAAGAGTCATAAGTTGAGCCATAGTTTTATAGATCATTGCTACACCCGAAATGTCACTTTTCTTCTCAACTTTCTTATTCCGGATTCTTTGAAGTTCAGCTGGACTTAGCCTTTGATGACTTTTTTCTGGTTGCTTATCTGGCTGAATATTTGACTGGCCCATAAAAACTCTTAACTCTTATTGATAGTACAAGCAATAAGAGAAAAATAAATTTTAAACAAGGTAAATTCAAGAAAGCACCGAAGGTTAATAATGCCAAAAAGGTCACTTAAACATCATAACTAAAGTAAATGATAATCGTTTCAGAACAGATTCTTTATTCTATAGCTTCTTCAGAATCTCTAAGGCGATAGCCAATACCACGAACAGTTTCAATCCAATTAAATTTTGGCCCTAATTTTTTTCGAAGCGCAGCAATATGAACATCAACATTACGATCTACAATAAACGAATCATCATTTTGGATGTCGTCTAAAAGCTGATTCCTAGTTAACACTCTACCTTGGTTTTCCAGAAGCCTTTTAAGGATATTAAATTCTGAAAGTGTAAGAGTTATATATTCGTCAGCACCTCGACGAAGTAGATAACGATCTGTTTCTAGTGTAAACTCACCAAAGCCCATTGCCTTGCCCGTCTTTTGCCCTGCAACTCCGCGCCTTAAAACAGCTTTAACTCTTGAAAAGAGCACTTTAGGTGAGAACGGCTTAGCTACGTAATCATCTGCACCAAGCTCTAGCCCCAAAACCATATCCAGTTCATCGCTTTTAGCAGAAATAATGATAATAGGAATTTTTTTTAGCTCAGGGTTTGCTTTCATTCGCCTGCAAACATCAAACCCGTTTAGACCCGGGAGCATAATATCCAAGACGACTAACTCAGGCTTTTCTCTCTCGATTGCTTTTAAACCGTTAATCCCATCTGTTTCTACATGTAGGTTGTATCCAGAGATGTCAGCTTGAAGCTTAATTAGCGCCGCTATATCCTCTTCATCCTCTAGTAGGATAACTCTTTTCTTTTGGGCCATAAAACTCGGTTCTCTCTTTTTCAAATTGCATTAAATCAAAAGTTCATAAAATATATCCAGTATTTTTAAAACTAATTTTGCTTTTGTTATATCATTGCATAATTTTCTAAAGTTTGTAAGAGTGCCAAAGTATGAAATATATTAAACCCGTTCTCCTTACCCTTTTTGTTTTAACCCTAACTTTATGTGGTTATATTTACTATAAATTTGATGCAAAATACGCTTCAAACCAAGCCTATATTGCCTTTAAAGATAATGATCTTGAAAAATCTAGCTCTCACATTGCAGCTCTCAACAAGAAAAGCAACCCAACCTATTACCTTTATCAAGGGTATGTAGATCTTGAACAAAAAAAATACCATGAAGCTCAAACATCTTTTAAAAAAGCTAAGCTCCTTACAAAAAACAACGATCTCAAGCCTGAAATTTCAGGAGCCCTTTTCCTTTCGGCCTTTCTTTTAAATGACTTTCAATCTCTTGAAAACTTTCTCAACCAAGATAAGTCCAACTCTTCAGTTAGACAACTGTTTGAAGGTATTTTGCAATACCACAAATCAGACTTTGAAAACTCTAAGAAATCTTTACAAAATCTCAGCAATCCCTTGTCTGAAAGCAAATGGCTTCAAACAGAATTAGAGCGCCATATTAACACTGAGAAACTGACATACTATCTTAGCCACAGCATGATTGAAAGTGGTCAAGCACACAAAGCAAGACAACACTTAGAATCCTTTATTGAGTCAACCCATTCAAAAGAGCCCTCTCTTTACTACCTAATTGGGCTAAGTTTTTTAAAAGAGGCAGAAAACAAGCCCCTTTCAAACACTATTCCCTACTATCAAACCGCCTTTCAATATTTCAGACAAATTCCATTTTCTCAAACAACTTACTTCGAATACAAAGCCAATGTTGTCTCTTACTATGAAAAACTAATCGGTTCCATTCTTGAAGAATCTATTTATCAAGAGCTGGGTTGTTTTTTAGATATATTAGGGTATTTTGATGCCAAAGTTAGCAACATCGCCGATTTATTTCTTACCCACATAAAAAAAGAAGTAGGCCTAGAAAACAAAGCTAAACTGTTTGAGCTCTCTTGCCAAACTTTGGCATACTGCCATAACAGTTCTTTTAAAGAGAAACTCTCGGCTTCTTTTTATTTCTACATCCAAAATTTAGTTAGAGAGCGCCAAATAGACTCTGCAAAAAAAGCATGGCCCATTTACAGTCAAATTTCTGCTCAGCCAGAAGAAGATCAAATCGCGCTATCTCAATCCGTATACGAAGAATTAGAAAAAGAACTTGATGTAGATGAGTTCAATCTTGAAAAATCACAAGAGCTGCTTGAAATGCTTGGAGCCTTCAACCTTTCTTACAAACAAAAATTCGAACTTTTAGAAGCATTAAGCCCAAAAATTGAACAAATGTGGATCAGCTCGGGTCAAAAAGCTTGGCTTTTTTCAAAATCTTTGGATGAACTAATTTTTTCAGATAACTCTGTTGATTTTCACAAAAAAATGAACTCTCTATTAGAACAGTTTCAAAGTGAAGTTGATCTAAAAGAGTACTCTTTTAAAAATCCTTTAAAAGAAGCAAACCAATACTTTCAATGCGTAGAAAACAAAGAATAAATCATGACTACACTTTTTGAAACTCAGTCCAACACATGCAATGTTAACCAAGAAACTTCTATTTTAGGAGGGTTTCTACCTCAAATGCGCCACATATTAAAGCAGTACACTGTCTTTAATATAACATTTCTCTCTTTAGGTATTGTTGAAATTTTATGTTGCCTAATCTTTTTCAATTTGATGACTCATTCTCATCTAATAGCTATTACAATAGCCGTCTTTTTAATGACTCTTTTTAGCTATTTTACTCTTAAAATCTACTTCCAACATAAAAAACCACAAAGCTTGTTAAGCCTCTGCCGCAACTCTTTAAACAATCTCCAAAAAAAAACAGAGCAAATGAGCAACCCAACAGAGAAGTCTCTTTTTATAGCCTCATCACTAACACGTCTTGCAAACGCTCTAAAAGATTGCGAATATTCATTTTATCAACCTCCAAAGAGCTTAGAGAGTCTTCGTTTAAGCTTTGAAAAAGTGGGTTGTTGGCTCCATTGGAAAGATTTGCATCTGGTCAAAGAATGGCTTTATCTTCAAACAGTAGAAATTTATATCAACCTGATTAAAGAAGAACCCGATCACTTGCAGTTTCATATGGCCCTAGCAAACACATATGTGATGTTTTCAGGAATCTACTCTCTTCCAAAAAATGAAGAAATTTCAGAAGTTGCTCGTTGGATCCCATCAGAAAAACAAACCGAAAAAATTAAAGCTAAATTTACTCAATGTGCAAAGAGAGCTATTGAAGAATTTAAAATTTTAAACGATTACAATCCTGAAGATCCTTGGGTTTACACACAGCTTGCCTACAGCTACCATGACCTTCAGATGCCTCAAGAAGAAATCAAGGCCTATGAAAAGATTATAGAGCTAGCTCCTGAGGATTATGATTCATATTACAAGTTAGGAACTCTTTACTTCCAGCAAGGGCAAATAGCCAAAGGTTTGAAGATTTATGAGCAGCTCAAATACAACCACTCACATAAAGCTACAAACCTTATCAAACACTATGGCTCTTTTACTGAATTGTTTTCTCTAATTGAATAAAAGAAAACCTTCCAATCCATGGTTTCTACAAAAAGTAGAGATTCCATTCCACCACTGATAAGAATGTTCAAAGGCTACACCAAAAAATAACACCCTAATAACAGCAAAGCTGTTTAAAAATACTTTAAGAATCTCCCTGCATCTACATTTCTTCTCATAAAAAGACTATTTAATGCACACAAGCCTGCAGCTGCAAAAGCAAGCGTTCAAGCCATTGCCAGATCTCCAGTAATTTGGTTTCGTTTAAATATAGAAAATAAATTAAAGTTTACTCATTAATCAAAGGGTGAGAAATATATGATTGACAAAATAATCCTAGAGCCTTAACATTAAGCCAATTAACCTAAAACATCTACCTGTTTTCAATGAATTACGTTGCTCTACCACACCCTCCACTCTCCCAGTCTTATGGACTCTTTCCACAAGCAGGAGCTTCAATACAAGCTCCTTTATTCTTGGGAGAGTTGAAAATTCCTAATTTACAAAGTCTTTTTTCTAGAGTTATTGCACAAGTCACAAGCGCTACTCAAACATTAGAACTCTACTCAAAACCCCCTGAATGGACTAACCTAGATAAACAAGCTTGCGCAATTCAAAAAAATGAAGCTCATCATGAGATGCATTCATTTATCACTGGAAGATATACTCTCAATGAAGTTTGGAGAATTGATCGAAAAACTCCAAGAATTCCAATCAAACAATTTGCGGTAAAAACAAATAAAGAATCATCTCCATCTTCCCCTACTGTTCCTAAGAAAATCGTAGAACCAGATCTTTTAGCTGACCCGGGTCATTACGAAAAAAAAATAAACGCTGGAGAGATGACTTGTTTAGATCTTGCTCAAAAAATGGAAAGTACAAAGTTCTTTACATGTTGTCCAAACCCAGAAACAGTTCCTCCCCTCCAAACATTAGCACTCTTTACAACGATCCTTCGTCTTACAATGGCATATCTAAAAAAGCATGAGGGTGAATTAGACCAAGAAAACATTAATGCCATATTTAAAATAGTAAGGCGTGCAATACATCTAAATTGCTCCAACGTGTTCAATCAGTTTATTCAACTAATTCCTAATACGGCTAAGGATAAGGAATCTGAGGGAGACAACCTAGCTCACTTAGCTACAAGGACTGGAAAATTAGAAGCATTAAAATGGGTTCACGAAAACTACCCTGATCTAATGGCTGCCTGCAATAATATAAGAGAAAATATTGCTCACCTAGCTACATGGAGTCGCCAATTAGAAGTATTAAAATGGATTTGTGAAAACTACCCTCATCTAATGACTGACTGCAATTATAAAGGAGAAAACATTGCATTTTATGCTGCAATAAACGGCCACTATAAAATATTAGAATGGATTCAAGAAAACTGCCCCTATCTATATCTAATGATTGTCAACAATTATAAAGGAGAAAACATTGCTCACATAGCTTCAAGGGCTGGCAAATTAGAAGTATTAAAATGGATTTGTGAAAACAAGGCTGAGCTCATAACTGCAACAGATTGGTTTGGCAATAACATTGCTCATTTTGCAATACAAAATGATGACCGACAAATGCTGCAATGGATTCACAAAAACTACCCTCATCTAATGATTGTCAACAATTATAAAGGAGAAAACATTGCTCGCCTAGCTACAATGACTGGCAAATTAAAAGTATTAAAATGGATTCACAAAAACTACCCTCATCTAATGATTGTCAACAATTATAAAGGAGAAAACATTGCTCACCTAGCTACAATGACTGGCAAATTAAAAGTATTAAAATGGATTCACGAAAACTACCCTGATCTAATGACTCATGCAGATAGTCTTGGCAATAACATTGCTCATTTTGCAATACGAAGTGGGGACCGACAAATGCTGCAATGGATTCAAGAAAACTACCCTGATCTAATGACTCATGCAGATAGTCTTGGCAATAACATTGCTCACCTAGCTACATGGAGTCGCCAATTAGAAGTATTAAAATGGGTTCACGAAAACTACCCTCATCTAATGACTGCCCAAAATCGTCAGGGAGGAAACATTGCTCACCTAGCTACATGGAGTCGCCAATTAGAAGTATTAAAATGGATTCACGAAAACTACCCTGATCTAATGACTGAAGGAAAAAGCATTGTTCATCTTGCAATACAAAATGATGACCTACAAATGCTGCAATGGATTCATGAAAACTGTCCTCAACTCATGAACGTTAGAAAAGAAGGAAGAACTTTTGTTAATTTTGCTACACACTTTAGGCAAAAAAAAGTACTCGAATGGCTCAAAAGCATAATTGTTGACGACTCTTTTTCTGATTCTTCCCCTAATTGACTAAAAGAAAACGTTCCAATCCATTGTTCCAACAAAAAGTCCAAATAAACAAAGTGCCATTGCTTTCCAATGAACATCTTCCTTGTACAAAACCTTGCCCCAAGCATTGCAGAGCATAATTAAGCTAACCGCAAAAAGAGGAAAAACCATTGCATTTTCCCATACCGTTGCAACTTGCGCTGCTTTAATTAAAAAGTATGTGCAAGCGCCATTACAGACTCCACCATAAAAACCATAAATAACTTCCTGCTTCTTGGGAAGTCTCGCTTCATCTCGTATGAATAAGTAAAGTAAAAATATAGTAGCTGCCACAAAAATCATTGGCATGAACCATTCGGACTGCGTTGCATCTAAGCGGAAAGGTAAAAGGCGACTACCTGGCATATTTGGATTGATGAGCATTGCTCTCCATTGCAAAATAACTAGAAAAAACACATGACACCAAAAAGCTACTGATGCAAAAGTTACCCAAAGAGATCTATTTTGATAATTTTTTGTTGTTTCCCAAACAGCCCAAAAGAGTCCTCCTACAACCAGTAAAGATCCCATTCCATTCCACCACTGATATGAATGTCCAAAAGCAACTCCAAAAATTAACACCATAATAACAGCTGGAACAACTGCAGAACTATTTAAAAATGCAACCGTTAGCCCTGGAGGACCTTGCTCCATTGCGCGACCAAGAGCCCACATCATGATCCCCAATAAAATCCCAGCAACAACTCCGATCATCCCAATAGAGTAGCTCCATTCATAGTTACCCGATTTAATAGGTCCAAGTAAAATAGCAACTAAGATTGAGAAGCCTTCAACAAAAACTAAAAATGCTTTAGTAGTCCCTCCTGCATCTACGCTTCTTCTCATAAAAAGGTTATTTAATGCGCACAAGATTGCAGCTGCAAAAGCAAGTATTAAAGCCATAGCCAGGTCTCCAGTAATTTTGTTTTGTCTAAATATAGGGAATATTAAAAAAATAAATCAAACCAAAGTTTAGTAATCAGTCTATAATAAGTGGTTAAAGTGCTCGGCATCCTTTAAGAACTAGAACAGTCCTTGAAAAACGACATGAAATCCTTCCTCTCTTGGAAGTCATCTGGAAGAAGACGAACCCTTTCGTGAAGTTTTTCTAAGTCGTCCCTACAGAGAACCTCTTTTTTTTTGTTGAGTAAGCTCATTACAGCACCTGCAACACGATCCCGAGTAGAGTCTTCAATACTAGTATCGATTACTCGTCTAAGTAAGTCCAAACTCTCAAGCTCATATAGTATAGGAGAATCATCAGGCTCCCCTGCAAACAAACGATCCTCACGTTGAGCACGTTCAAAAAAATCTGAGGGTGCAGCAGCCAAACTTTGGGCCGCTAGACGATATCGCATACTTGAAGAATGCATTTTTTACCTTATGAAAAAGCTTCAATAAAAATTAGTTTAAACAGAAAAGTCTTTTTTACAAAAAAAAACTAAATCTCATTAAGATAAAGATATAATGGTTTGTTACTGACTATGTATTATTCAAGGCTACAACCCCAATTTTAATGAAGTAAATTCATATATTTTGCCTTACTTCTACACAAGTGACGGAATGCACTTGCACTTATCCATTTTATTAAAGTATTTTGCTCTTTATGCTGAAGCAAACATGATGCATTTTGTTTATGAGTTTTCTAAAATTAAAAAAATTCCCACTAATTGGAATATCTGCACTTATACTTTCTTGCAATGCATTCTCAGAGTCAGAGGAGACTCTAGCAATTAGAAGAATTGCTACTTGCTACCATGAAAAAGACTTTGAGCTATCTGGGAAATTAATAGACCACTTCTTTGAAACATACCCCTCGTCTTGCCACCTTGAAAATTTATATCTACTGCAAGCCGACAACTACCTGCAAAAAAAAGAGTGGAAAAAAGCTCTTACAGCCTACCAACTCATCCAGAGCCCTCTTTTGAGAGACGAGTCGTTTATACAACGGCTTCATTGCCACTACTCACTAAGGAATTTTCAAGCATTAAAAAAAGAAATTGAACCGCGCTTCAATGATTTAAGCAACTTATCAACTAGTGATCAAAATATTGTAACCTTCTACTTTGCTGAATCTCTATTTAAAGACGATCTCAAGTCACTAAATTCAAAAGATCTTACGCGCATTCTTAAGCTTTATAACACACTTTTAAATACTTCTTTTGAAGCTTATGCAAAAGTAAGCATGGCCCATATCTACGCTCTTCAAAACAAACATAATGAAGCATCTGATCTCTTTTCACAGTCTGCAAAGGCTTTCCCTGATCAGAAAGAAAGGCTCTTATTTGCTGCTGCATCTCACCAGTCTCACTTTGATCCTAACCTTGCCACTGAAACTTTTAACCACATTAAAGAACTTAATGCCCACACTCACCAAGAAGCTTTTTATAATTGGATGGTGCTTCTTTATCACAGTGATAATTTTGAAAAAATAATTGAGTCTAGAGATGAACTCTTATCTCAAATCCCTGACTCTAAGATCTCCAGTACACACCTTATTTTAGGTAAAACTTTTTTCAAACAAAAGCAATATATTGCAGCTCTCAATCATTTTGACAAATGCTTAGACGGGCATAATCCAAAAATGTTGCTTCAAGAAGTTTCTCTATTAGGTCTTCTAGCAAGCTACCAACTTAATGATTTGTATAAACTCAATTCTTATTTATCTATTTTGGAAAAGAAGTTTAGATCTTCAAAGGAATATTCAGAGGGCTTATTTTGGAAAGCAAAGTATTTTCAAAATAATAAAGAGTTCTCAAAAGCGCTGCACACCTACCACAAAGTTATCAAAACAAAATCAGAAAAATTGCTGCCTTCTTCGTCCTATCAAATAGCTTTGATCTATTACCAACAAGACCAGTTTCAAAAAGCCCAAAGTTCATTTACAAAGCTTTTGAAAAATTTTCCAGATAGCGCCTACTCCAAACCTAGCATCTCCTACTTACTGCAGTCTTGCTTTAAGTTGCTTCACCAAAAAGAGAGTCCAAAAGTCAAACAACAACTCATTGATGCTCACCTAGCAGCATTAAACATGAAAGGATATTTTGAAAAAGATCAAGTTCCACAAGTTCATTTAAGTATTGCCAAACTATATCTCGATTTAGGCAGGCAAAAAGAATTTGAAGAGACTTTGACTACTTTTCTAAGCTTATTCCCCAAAAATGATAAAACCTATCAGGCTCACCTATTACTTGCCTATTCATCTAAGAAAAAGCAAGATGGCTTAGATAATTATTTGCAACACTTAGAGGATGCAGCTTTTGCAGCTCCTCCTTTAGAAGTTCTAAGCCCTATCTATGCCGATCTTTTTTATGGCTACTTACAAAGTGCTAAACGCATTAAATCTATGGAGATTGTTTTTGAAAAAGTAAGTGATTGCGTCATTGAGCTCATTAACTTTGGTTATGATTTTCCAAAAAGCCTTTACCTGTGGTTTAGCCAATCATTTTTTCAAGAACTTGAGAAAAAAATTAAAGATAGCCGGGAGTTTGAAAATGCAGATTTGCTAGAGAAAGCTAGTAAAATCTTAACTTATTATATTCAAAAGTTCCCTGAAATTGAATCTGCTCATGATCAAAATATACGCTTTAATTATGCACGTGTTTTAGGCTGGCAAAGATTGTTTAAACAACAGCTCAAGAGTCTTCAGTCACTTAATAAGCAACTGAACCCCGACAGCTCCCTATATTTCAAGTCCCTTTTTGAAGAAGCTCTATGCCATCAAATATTAGATCAAAAAGACACTGCAATTGATATTTATGAAAAAATAATCTCGAAACAAAGCTTATTTATTCAAGATGTTTCACTCAAAGCTAAGTTGAACCTGGCTCGTCTTCTAACAGTAGAGTACCTTTCAAACAAAAACAGCACTCTACTGAATAAAATTAACGAACTCTATGAAGATCTACATGTAGCAAGATCTTTTAAAAACGAACCTCTGCATCTAGAGGCTGCACTAGATTCAAGCTTATTAAACCATTTAGATTTCCTACAAAAAAAGGATTACTCATCCTATTTAAAAGCTCTAATAAAAATTAAAGACGACTTTTCAAATAAAGACACACTACTAACTCAAGAATATCATGAAATAAGGCTTAAATCTCCTGAAGAAAATAGCTTTTATGAATCATATATGATGTTTCTTGATGCACGAATTTTAAACCTTCAAGCAAAGCTCCAGACAAACGAAAACGACTCCATGAAAAAAGAGAAAATGGCTCTAGCACAAAAAATTCTTTCGCGCCTTCAAAAAGAAAATACAACTCCATACCTCTCTAAAATAATACAAATTGAAACGCAATCCTATAAGAAAGATGTTTTTACCGACGACTTTTTTTGTGATTTTACTAAAGGGTTGAACAATGAACTATAAACCATATCAATCTAAAATACGTTGGAAGCAACTCAGCACTGTTATAACCTTGACAATAGCCTTTCATATTTACATTGTTTTTTTAATCAAAGACATTTCTTTCACATCTTACTCTCTCTCAATTCCTAAACAAAACCATTTAGCTGAAGACACTCTCGATCTTTACTCACAATCTATAAAAAAGAAAAACCAGGACCTAGAGCATATCTTTAGCCGCTTAATTGCAAAAAGTGTATTACCTCACGATGTCAAATTTGATTTTCAAGACTTAGAGAGCGCCTCATTCCCTGAAGAGTTAACAAGTGTAAACCCACAATTTTCACCCAAAGAAAATACATATCCAAAACGAGATTCTATACTCTCATCTCAAGAGAGTTCTTTGATTGGAGAGAATAACTTACTCAATTCACTGGCTTTGCTCGAGTCTCCTCTAGAAACTACTTTCGACCCAGCAGATCAATTTTATGCCATTGAAGATCAAGAATCTCTTGAACTTATTGACGAATCAAAAAATGTATTTCAACAAAGCTCCTTAATAGACGTTTTTGATTCGAGTTCAATGACATCTAATTTAGAACTTAACTTTGAAATGATCGGCCTAAAAGAGCCTACTCTTCCCTCTTCTGAGAATTTCCAATCTGACATGAGTAAGGCAAATGATGAAAAAAGAATGATTGCCTCAAGCTCGGACTTCACAGTCCAAGTAGAGTACGCCCCCCAAATTGACGCTGATGGCTTTGTTTTCAAACTGTCATTGAGACCCAAGCCTCACAAACATTTCAAACGAATCAAACAAAATCTTTTTTTTCTAATAGATCGCTCACACTCGATCCCCATCAAACACTATTTAGCAGCAAAAGATGCGGTTTCTAACGCCCTGGATTATTTAAACTTAGAAGATAGCTTTAATATCTTAATATTTGATGATAAAGTAGCCAAACTTTCCTCAAAAAACCTAGTTTGTTCACCAAAAAACATTAAACTTGCAAAACAGTTTCTCAAGAATCAAAAACACGGTGGTTTTTTTGCAACAACTGATCTTTACTCATCCCTTGATAAAATTGTTCCTGATGTTGTGAAAGAAGATGAAGTAAATACAGCTATATTACTTTCTGATGGCGATACTTACCTCACTAAACAAAAACAAAGAAAGACCCTCAATTACTGGTCACAGAAAAATAAGGGCAAAGTCTCATTATTCTCTCTTGCTATTGGAAAAAATAAAAACATAAGCCTTTTAGATCTGCTAAGTATCTTTAACAAAGGATCAATGCGCGCAGCATTTTCTCCTGCTACAATTTCAAATGAATTATTAATGCTTGTACAATCACTTCACTCTCCTATTGGAAAAGATCTAACTGTAACGGGGTTGCCTCATAATAAACTTGCCACACTAAAAGTCTATCCTGGGCAAGAGCGCCTTCCCAACCTCTATGAGAATCTAGAATATGTCCTCTATGGAACAATTGATCAAGCCTCTGACTTTACTCTTTTTTTACAAGGTCGCTACTATGACCACTGGCTTGATATAAAAAAATCTATCTCATTATCAAAAGGCACTCTTGGTGATAGTCAATCACTCAAAAAAGGAGTTATACTTCAACAAGCTTACGGCGAATACGAGCAATATTTAAGATCAGGTCATCCAGGATTTTTAGAAAAAGCAAAAAGCCTGCTTAAGCCAGTTAACTTACCTCTAGCTTTCGAGTAATTATGCATATCATCGGTGGACAATTTAAAAAACAAAAACTGCAGTCTCCAAAAGGAGAACAAACACGCCCAACTAAAAATATTTTACGAGAGACTTTTTATAATATTTGCATGCCCTACATAGAAGGTGCCATTTTTGTAGATCTTTTTGCAGGGTCAGGGGCAATGGGTTTAGAAGCTTTAAGCCGTGGGGCAAAACATTCATACTTTATTGAAGCCCATAGAAATGCATATATTGCCATTGAAAAAAATATCCAGCACTTAAAAGTTAAGAAAAGTGCCACACTTATTAAAGGTGATGTTTTTCAAAAACTCAAATGCATTGACTCTAGGTGTGATATTATTTTTGCTGACCCACCCTATGCTAAGGAAAACCAAGCATCTTATGCTGTGAGGCTATTAGAGTTCTTAAATCGCCACTCTCTTTTGAAAGAAGGAGGGAGGCTGTATATCGAAATAGGGAGTGATGAAAATATCGATCTTTCTAGCTATAGCTCTTTTGAATTTATAAAAAAGCGACTAATTGGCAGTTCTGCTCTTGTTGAGATGAAACAACTTGCTAATTGACTCTTCAAAAATTTTGAAGAAGTTCCCCTCTTTTTGATTTTCTTTTTTATCTTCTATCACCTCGTGTGATCTTGTCTCCAAAAGCTCGTGCATTGAAGGCATTTGAAGACTAGACCGCATTCTATCTTCAGGGTTCAAGTAGTTGTTTGCACACGGTTTAATGCGCTTTAAATTATCGCTGTATGTGATTTCAAAATTCAATTTAGCCGCAAAATACTTACTGCCTTTTTGATCAAAAACCATCACACCTCTATATTTACCCACAGGAAGATCACTTACACCAATTGTGTATTTATTTTTTTGTGATGGAAAAGTCCACCTCTCATAGGGATTCTCATGCAACACCTTGATCCCCTGACTATTATAGATATCAACAGAGACTCTAGGTCTTAGGGCAAGAGAACCTTCATTTTTAATGTTTATATGATACTGAAGCTCTTTTATGGCTTTGTTGTATGTAACAGATCTATCCTCTGCTGATAGGGCATATTGACCTGTTCCTTTTATATGAACAATAGCCTGGGCTGCATATTGAATAACATATGAAATCATTTTTTTATTCTCAGAGCTATCTGCGCTTTTACTAGATGGTGACAGTAAAATGATGCAGTTGTAAGAGCCTTCAAGATTTGGATCATTTGGAATTGAAATGTTATAGTTATAAGAATAATCAGAGCGAGAAGAAATCATAACCTCACTTTTTGATAATTCAACCCAAGCAGCGCACGAGTGGGGATCTTCACCTACAATAGGGTTGTTCATGTCCGTGTGTATCTCTAAAGGAAAATCAAAACATCTAACCTTTACCCCTTTAGGATTCTTATCTGGGTTGTGTAACTTAATGCTTCCCGTAAGGACCTCTCCAGGCTCTCCATAAAATTCAAACTGCATAGGCCCTCTAACACCAAAGTCACGAGCACATAAATTACAACTAAGTAACAGCATGAACATCAACAAATATTTCATCAAAGACCCATTTAGTTTTAGACTATTCAACAAATATATTTATATTAATTCTCATTTTTTTAAACAGATAAAAGTTATCGATAATAAAACTAAAAATTTTAAAGCTGATTTATAAGCGCTAGATTTGCTCTATTTATCCCAATACAGCATTAAATTAAGCATACTTATTTACATAAATCTTTTTTCTTATATAAAAAGAGCATCTATATTTATAGGACAAGAGTGTGACTACCAATAAACTTAAGTACATCAGAAATGTTTTAGTGATGCTGTGCTTTTGCATGCAGCTACACCCCTCTACTTTCAGTGATCATATTATCACAATGAGAGTAGGTGCCGAACCTTCCAGCGTATTTACAGACCTCTCCTTAGACCAGGATGACTTTATAGGAGGAGCTACTACATATAATTATGAAAACTCCTCTTTGACATGGGAGTATTCAAATAGTGATAGTACAACCTATTCACTATCTGCAAATTTGTCAGCAACAGCAGATACTGGCTGGACCTATTCTATGACAGTTGCTGGAATAGGGACATCTGTAGGCGAAGTTTCTTGGACTTCAGCAGATACAACGACAGCAAAAACAATTGCGACAGGGCTGCCCCAAGACACTACCGTGACAGATGGAACGCAAACATTAAAGATAGAAGTTGTCCACGCTAATTTCACTGGCGGCGATCACAACAGAACATTTGTGTTTACTTTTTCATAGACCTCTTTTTTTCCTGATAATCAACTTTATTTAAAAAAAAGATTTACATTAATTCGTATTTTTGAATACAGACGAAAAATATATGTAAACAGGAGGCACCTATGCTTTACAACAATTTTAAATACGTATGGTTAATCGTATTAACTCAAGTATTTTTCGTTTCTTTTTGCTTTGCAGGAATAGATGATCAATTAGTAGATGTTAATATTACTGCAGGTAAATCTGTGGAATTTACAGATATTGTTCTAACTGAATTTGACTTTACAGGTGGAGTGACAACCTACGATTATTCAGACAATACTTTAACTTGGCAATATGACAACACAGATGGTACAGCTTATGCTTTGCATGCAGGTTTAAATTCTGCAGCTGAAACAGGTTGGACCTATACCATGACTCTTGGTGGGATTGGAACAACATCGGGTGCGGTCACTTTTAACACTGCTGATGGAACCACTGCAAAAGAAGTTGCAACAGCCCTTCCTGTCAACACTATCGTGACAAATGGAACTCAAGACTTTGAAATAAGTGTTCTACACGCTAACTTCACTGGGGGTGTTCACAACAACACATTCTTGTTTACATTTATTTAAATGTAATCAAGCTGCCTTTTTAACTGAAGAATTCTTAGCTTGAAGTATTTATTCTCACCTTGAACAACCTCAAAGTCTATGCGAGGTTGTTCAATTTCATAGTCATAAGATAAATTATCAACATCTATTGAAATATTCCACTGACCTGGCCTTAAATTAGGAAAGTGAAAGTTTCCTTTCTTGTTAGGCTCAATAGAGTATTTTTCTCCAGATGCAGAAACAAGAGTTATTTGAGCTATTGCAGAATGACTTTTCAGATACTTATTAGCATTCGCTTTATCATAGTTGTAATAAGAAAGATTTCCTTCAACTGAGCACGGACGAATAAAAACAACATCTAAATTAGTTACTTTGTTTTTGGCAACTTCCACGCGTTGCGGCATTGCTTCTTTTGTGATAAATCCTTCAGGAGTATCGTCTACATCTAAAAGATAGGTTCCTGGCTTGAGATAATCAAAACTATAGTCCCCCTTCTTGCCCGCCTTACAATCTAATTCATTACAACTAATAATTGGATTTGCAGTAGGCCTCAAAATTCCATTTTCTTCATAATAAGTTTTACCTTTTACTTGAGTTCTATCTGCTTTTTTTCCTATAGGAAGTCCCCAGGGGATTTTAAAACTCAAGACACCTCTATAAGTAGCTTTTGCTCTAAAAGGGCGAATAATACTCCCTTTGAACTCTAAAATTTGATTATTTCTAAATCTATAGGAGAAATTCCCTTGATAAAAATTTCTAAAAACGGCGTAGCTAATTTGAGAATGTTCATATACAAATGAACTTTTAAATCGCCCTATATTTGCTGTAGCTGACGCCCCATACGTTTGATTCCATCGTATGTTGTGTATCTTATATAGATACCCCCATCTTCCATAAACAGAAAGAGTCTGACCCTTAACTCTCAAATAATTATAGGCACTATACCTTTGCCATGTCTTTGTAAATGAATCAATTGGCTCTTGAATATACTTACCGACTTCGGCATTTCCAACAAAAGTAAAGCGTCTTAGAGATTGGGTAATTCTAAGAGAAGCAAAATTTGTTTTAAATCCAAGCCCAAAGAAATGATTTCTTGCCTCGAAGTTATTATAGGCTGTTGAGATAAAAAGCCCCATTGGAAGAGTTAAGGTAGCCTCTCCAAGCACCCTCTGTGATTTGTTTGCCGAAGAAAATAAAGGGTTATTATCTAAATTAGAATCATAGCTTGTAAACGCTCCAAAAAGATTAAGACGCTCTTTTATTCGAAACCCTGCCGAATAACTATTCTCTGAATAGTTGTTATAATAACCTAGAAAAAGATAGGGGGCATAAACTTTTTGAAAGTTATACCAAAACCATTTAACTGGACGCCCATTACCTTGCAGGTAATATCCATCTTTGCGTGCTCGAGGAGCTCTAGAATAACTCACCCCCCACTCACCTTGAATATTTGTCCATTCTTTATAGGAGGCATTACCTGAAACAGACAGTATATTTACATCATTTTCTTGGGTATAATTAGAGTTACTCAATTTTCCATTTGCGTAATAATATGTTGTCTGGAACCCAAGCTCTTTTATTGGCATAAACCTAAAAAAAGCTCCGACATCTGTTCTAGGAACTGCTGAAGATCTTGCAACAGCCAATGACCCTACTTGAAAATTTGGAGATTTTAGAGTTAACATCCCACCTCTTCCATATCTTGAAGTCAACGTTAGTGGGCTTAAGTGATAGACTCCATCTGCTCCATAAGCATCGATATGAGCAGAGGTGTAGTTTACAAAATATTTCTCTGGAGTTCCTCCAAACTGTTGAAAAACAGAGGTCTGCCTAATAAAGGGTATTCTAAATAAATAAGAGAACCACTTAGTTTTTTCTCGATCTACATAGCCACCTCCTTCTGTATTGATAAAAAGAGTCTTCTTCCAATTATTAAAACCCGCTACAAATGTTGAAACAGATGGAATGAGCTGATACTTTTCTAAACCTTTAATGAAAGTTGATCTTGCGTGAAGGGGAATCGAGATGGATTTGCTCTCTAACTGCTTCAAAGAGTTAGAATCTTTGATAAAAATAGTCAAAAAGTCATAGCTATGATTGCGTTTTTCAGACTTAGTTTTAACGTTAATATTTACTTTTACTGTGCGACCTGGATCTACCTCTACTCGATTTGAAGGTTCAAAGTTTACTTTTTCTAAAAGAACTCCTTGAGCTGCCAAAGTAACGTCCCTTTTAAAGTTCCCGTTATTCGTTAAGGCTAAAGTTGCTTTATAACCTGTCCCCTCAACAACATGCTTTGTTGTTACAGTGAGCTGAGAATTTAATGAATCAACGGCTAAGACCTCTATGTTGACTTCTGCTACACCAATGAGCGTCTCATTGTCTGTTCCCTGCACTGTAAGCTTGACCACATGCCGCCCTACACGCGCATCCTTAGGCAATTTAACCGCAATAATTTCAATCGTCTCTCCCTGACTTCCTAAATTTACAGGAGGCAAATCCATAGGGATAGTTTGCCAACCCTTAGGCAAGTCCATTCGAGTCACAAAAGTGTCACTTTTAGAACTGTAATTTTGAATTAAAAAAGAAAGAGTAAGGACTTCATCAGGAGCCGCTTGTAGAGCTTTCGAAGTCATGGGTTGCACATACAGACCGTATCCTTTCCCCGAAGCTTGAATAAATGCAGTCGGTATACACAAAGCTAAGCAAAATATAATCCAAAACTTTTTCAAACTCTATAGCTCTTTTGATTTATATAAATAGTTAATTCCATACGATGTTGGAGGAAACACTTCAGCATCAAAAGAACCTGAAAAATAATACTTTATGTAACAATCTAAGTACTGGCCTTCTTTAATGTTTGTGACAAGTTCATGCACTCTTCCATCACTGATATCTACGATCCCGTGGTTCCTTGCTCCCTTTAAAGATTCCAATTCCACCTTTAGTTTTAAATTTGAATTTAGTGGAGTCTGAAGCTGAACTGTTATTTTACCCTTGCTTTTCCTATCCACTTGTAGAGAATAACTTTGTGACTCATCTATAACCTCTAACAATTGTGGTCTACCTTCTTGCTCAACATCATCAATGGATAGTAAAGGGACAGTGCCGTTTATTACAAAATTAGAAGCGTCTAATAATGGGAGCTTAAAAACTAAAAATAGAAGATTAAAAATAAATATCTCATAAATAAAATTTATTTTTTTTATTTTTTCTTTTATAGTAGTTTCAACTCTTAAAAAAAAGTTGTTTTATCAAATTTTATATGATTAATAAGAACTTATTTTCATTTCCGTTGTTTCTCACCACTTTTTTTCTCTTTAACGCGTCTCTACTTCATAGTGAGAGTATTTCTATCAACCAAAACATCATTCTAGAAGTTAGTAAAATTAGAGCGGTTTCCATAAATTCTTCTACAGCTAAAATTACTTTAGGAAATGAGCATATTTCCCCTGGAGATCCTGTTTTTGAATCTGAAAGCTATTATGAGAATACACTAGACATTACAACGCTAAGTGATAAACCCCAAAAGATTACAGCCCTTTTAAGCTCATCTCTTCCTAAAGGAATGACACTGTCTGCATGCCTTCAACCCCCTCTTAAGGGCAAAAGTTCTGGATACCAAATTTTGAATACTCAAAGACCAGTGACTCTAGTTTATGCCATCCCAAAAGCTTGTTCAGCAAAAGAACTTGTCTTATCTTACAAATTTTCCGTTGCAGATAAAACTCTTCCGCAGTCAGCAGATGCTCATGTTATTTATAAAATTGAAGATGACAATTAGTGATCCATTAAAGTGTATCTAATAGCGCACTGCTGAATTCTAGAAGTTATTTTTTCTCGATTTTGAATGCTATAGCTAATTGGTATACTCGATTCATTACAAAAAGCATCTATTTTATCGATAAGAACAACTGGAGATTTTTTTCCAATGGCCACAAAGCCTGAATTTTTCAGAAAAGCACTCCCTTGGCAACATACCATTAATTCAAAGTTATCAGGTGTGTTAAAATTCTTTATTTGTTCGACCAGAAGTTTTTTTTCACGTCCATCATTACTGACAATCCCCATTTCAGCCTCTTGATCTGAACTTCCAAAAAACCTTCCCCTTTCTCTGACTAGCTCTATATGTAAATTCTGAGGGCTTATTTCTATTTTATTAACAATTTGATAGTCCAACTTCAAAATATGATCTACGGTATCCAATGAAAACACCAAAGCAGAACTAAATAACAAAGATATAAATAATGAAAACTTCATAAACAACTTACAATTAACAAACATTAAATTGCACTTTACAATACTTTACTGGTCCATCAAAGTATATACTATTTTTCTTGAAAAAGATTCCACATCAAGGGCCTCTCTTCCAAAATAAAACTGATAAGTGATTACATTTGGAGTGTAAATTGTAGAATCTTTTGTTAGATTTCTTAAAATATCGCTATCTACAGTAGATAGTTTTTGCAATCCAGTCGACTTGCCCGATGGAGGTGGAGCAAAGTACACATATAATTCCATGCCCTTTGGCATTTCAGCATCAAGTTGAGCAACAACTTTTTTGACCGTATCATCTGCAATAACTATAGAAAATCCGGTAGAATCATCAGTGATCTCCGACATCTTCCCAGGCCTTATATCTGAGCTACTTAATTGAAAGTCTGGGGTAGGCCCTACCAATACAAATGCATTTTGAGCTGAAATTGTGACATTGATAATTTGAGAATTAGATGGATTATTTGAAAACAAACTTCCTTTAGGTGCTAGCAGCAGAAAAACTACTAAAAATAATATCCTCTTACGCATGTGACTTGTAGAGCAAACGACGCCCCCCTCCAAGCCGGAACCTAATTCAAAGCTTTTTTTTTGAAAAGCCCTCCCACGCAGAAACTTTAAAAAAAACCTAATAACTTAATAATAAGTAATTTGAAATTCCATCAATCTTTGAATAGACGCTTTGCGATATCATCTACTGATGGTTTATTGTCTTTTATTGACTCAGAAAGAGCCTTAAATTCTTCACAATAGTTGAAATGATCCCTGTCTCTGACCTGATCCGTGTTTGGAATTTGACAGTCATTTGGCTTGCCTGGCTGATAAAACTTGCACCCTTGACAGGCATGTAAATAGGCCCCACACCCCTCACAGACAGATTTAAAACCAATAACTTCTTCACATTTTTGATGACACTTCCAACAAAACCCTTGAAACATACTATTTCACCTTCTCACCCATTTGGTATTGAGTCTCTTTAACCTTTCCTGATGTTGAGTAAACAGATTTTGTACCTTGCAGCTTGTCTTGGCAAAAAGTTTGAAGTATTTTAGGGCTACCATCATCATAATATTTATTGAACTTTCCATGGCGCTCTCCATTACGATAGTCTGCCTCAAAAGTTACAACACCCTCCTTGTTTTTATTATAGCAGTAACCATTGAGTTTACCGTCAATATAGCAATACTCGCTTAAAAGATCCCCCTTCCTTGAGTAAGTGTGCTGCAATCCATGCTTTAATCCCCTTTCATAAGAGATCTCTTTTTCAAGTTGCCCATTTGTAGAGAATTGCTTAAAAGGACCATGATGTTTCCCTTCAAAGTAATCGATACTTAATCTAACAACTCCTTGGTTATCAAATACTTTAGTCGTTCCATGCTTCACCCCATTTTTAAAGTGGGTTTGAGCGACAAGATCTCCTTTTAAATTATATTCTAAAACCTCTCCTTCGAGTAAATTATTTACGTACTTAGCTTTTAAAGCTAAATCTTTAGCCCCATCTTTTTTTGGGGGATGGAACACCTGATGAAGACCATCTTTTATATCTTCTTTATAGTGGTAAATAACCTCTGATAAATCTCCGTTTCGAATAAAATACCTACCGTTGAGTTTGCCACCGCGGTAAAGGGCTTCTTCAACAAGCTCACCTTTTTCATTCCACTGGGATTTCTTACCCTCAAGAAGACCCTGACTATAATTGATTACAACACGTTGCTGACCATTTGGAAATAGTTCTTGATGCAATCCTTGCCGTTTACCTTCTATAAACTGAGCACTTACTTTGAGAGGATGACCTAAGTAGGCTTCAGAACTTGGAAAATATTCTTGATGCTTGCCTATTGGAGCTCCATTTTTATATTCTCCTTCTAGCTGTGTATGCCCATCTTCAAACCAAGCCGAGCGTTTACCATCGAGATCGCCGTTGACATAGCAAGCTCTAGATTTTTTTTGACCATTTGAATAGTAAGCTTCCTCTAAACCGTCTTTTTTTCCACTTACATAAGTAATACTTTGATTGAGTTGACCATTATCATGCCAAGTTTGAAATAGTCCATGATGCTTACCATCTTGAAAATTAGCTTTTACTAGAAGCTGATGATCTTCATTCCAAACTTGAGAAAGCCCATTCAACTTGCCACTTTTGTAATATTCTGAGACTTTCAAATGACCATCTTGATGCCACTGCTCGAATGGACCTTCTTTTTCACCATTTTCCATCTCTACTTTAAGCTCAATTTGGCCACACTCATACCACTGTATGAAGGTCCCTTCTTGCTTTTCACCTGAAAAACCTACTTCACATTTTTGTTGGCCATTAGGAAAAAACTCCTTTTGCTGACCTTTTAAAACCCCATTTGAATAAAACCGATCAAACCGAAGTTCACCACTGTCGTACCACTCAAGATACTTTCCTTCTAATTTTTGATCTTCATTCAAACTGTAACGAGCCTTCATTTTCCCATTTATATAAAACTCTTCAATGGGCTTTTTAAGCATGCCGCTATCATTGTATTGGGCTATCTTTTGAAACTTGCCATCTGGGTATTTGATATTGTGGCTTTTAATTGGCCTGCCATCTTTGTATATCCCTCCACCAAGCAATTTACCATCTTCTGAGAAAAACTCTTCTCTGCCTTCTTTTTTTCCATTAACATAAGTTACCTGGTAGCTTCTCGAAGAATTTGAATAGTATTTAATATGCTTTCCATTAGGTTGGCCATCTTCGAAGAATTGAGTTTCAACAACTTTTTCATCTTCATTATATCGCATCACAGCTGGAGCTGACTTTGAATGAAGCTTTCCTTCACGAAACAAAAGAGTCGATTTCATAGAGCCATTTTCATGCCACTCCATAAAATCTCCAGATAACAGCCCGTCTTTAAAGGTTTTTTTACATGCTTGTTCACCGTTTTCGTAAAAGGTGACATACTGGCCAATAACTTTACCTTCATTATAAAGCCCCTTTTCTTTCAATTGCCCAGATTCATAGTAGCTCAAAGCTTGACCATGAAATTTTCCCTCTGAAAAATTGAAATCATTATGAAGCTTTCCACTTGGATAGAAGGATTTAAGAGGTCCATGCAATTGCCCTTTGTTATAGGAAACAACGCACTCTTTAATACCTGATGGATATAGAGCAACACCTAAGCCATGGGGAACAAAAACTGTTTTTTCTTCATCAGCTTCTGCAATCACCTGCTCAATAAGATCTTCTTCACAAACAATTTTTCCAAGCTCATCAAATATTACTTTTTTTACAGGTAAGACTTTTTGGTTGTTTGTCGGTTCATAGAAAATAGCTTCTTTGGCTCCTCCGTTAGCATGGTAGCTCAAAGTTTCAAATTTCCAGTTAGGTTGACGAACTTTAAGTTTGGTGGCAACAGGAGTTGCTAACTCAACCTCAGATGCATAACAAGTAGACGAAAATATAAATAAAAATATCTGTATAAATAATAAATTGCGTTTCATAATTTAGTAAGTTGACTGTTTTTTGATGAATGTAGCAGAAAAAAGACTTTTAAACAATCAGACAGGCCTCCAATTTTACATTTAAAGAAAAATTTTAATCAATACTGATCCTAGGATCCTTGCAGTGCGTCCTCATTAAATGTCTCGAAAAGCTCATTCGATTTGTGTACTTAGCAGAACCTGGTTGACGACATAAACTGCATTTGTACTCTTCTTGTTCTTCAGGAAATTGCTTTAAATCATGAACAGCCGATAGATGGATTTTATAGGTTTGAGTAGATAAATAAGTTCCCGCGCATTGGGGTAACTCGCAATGGATCCTTTCCAATTTACCTGTTTCAGGGTTAAGAGACCGACTAGATCCTGCCTTATCTGCATGTAATAAAGCATGAGCTTTAAAATGCAGAGAATCAACTCTCTTGTTGCAACTGCTCATTAGACATTCTACCTTTCCATCTTCACCTTTTTCAAAGACATGTGTTGAAATTTTGGGAGTCTGAAATGGATTATTTAAAGTAGATAGTTCTTTATTTGGCGCTGATTCTAAAGAACTTCTTAATTTATATGGTTTGGCTCTTGTTCTATGTTTTTTAGGCTTTTCTCGCACTAAAGTACTCGTAGGACTTTCTGGGTTCTTAAGGAGTTCAGCATTAACTGATTTAAGATATCCACCTAGATCTTTTGAAGCTTCCTCATCTAAAAAAGCACTCATGAGTTCTGCTGCTTCTTCAGGAAGATCATTGCCTTCCTCATGTGCGGCTCCTTCTGGCAACTCCATATTATATAAAAAGCTATAACTGTCCCTACGAGTTGAATTAGTAGAACTCATTTTGTATCCCCTCATCTATTTTTTTTGCAAAAATGTTATTAAGCGGCTCATTACTTGTCGACCAAAATGTGTGAATGTAGTCAACTAATTAATAATTATTTACAAAATATTTTTGGAAGTAGAGATTAATTCATCACTAACGAACTTATTGTTTGTCGAGCAGAAATAATTGAGCGTTAATTTTTTATAAGATTGTGCCGAGCTCTGACTCCAATATTACTTTTAAAGAAAAATTTTAAACTTTGATGCTACTATCCTCTCTGTGCTTCGTAATTAAATGATTTACAAAGCCTCTTTGATGTGTGTACCGAGTAGACACTGTATGACGACATAAACTGCATCTGTACACTTCTTGTTCTTCAGGAAATTGCCTTAAATTATGAAAATTCAATAGATGGGTTTTATAGCTTTCAGTAGTTAGATAAGTTTTCGTGCATTGAGGTAGCTCGCAAGGGATCCTTTCCAATTCACCTGTTTCAGGGTTAAGAGACCGATTAAATCCTGCTTTATTCGCATGTAAGATAGCATGAGCTTTAAAATGCTGAGAATCAACTCTCTTGTTGCAACTGTTCATTAGACATTCTACCTTTCCATCTTCACCTTTTTCAAAGACGTGTGTTGGAATTTTGGGAGTCTGAAATGGATTATTTAAAGTAGATAGTTCTTTATCTGGCGCTGATTCTAAAGAACTTCTTAATTTATATGGTTTGGCTCTTGTTCTATGTTTTTTAGGCTTTTCTCGCACTAGAGTACTCGTAGGACTTTCTGGGTTTTCATGGAGTTCATCATTAACTGATTTAAAATATCCATCTAGATTTTCTGAAGCTCCCTCATCTAAAAAAGCACTCATGAACTCTGCTGCTTCTTCAGGAAGATCACAGCCTTCCTCAAATGTGGCTCCTTCTGGCAACTTCATATTATATAAAAAGCTATAACTGCCCCTACGAGTTGAATTAGTAGAACTCATTTTGTATCCCCTCATCTATTTTTTTTGCAAAAATGTTAATAAGAAACCTATTACTTGTCGACCAAAATGTGTGAATGTAGTCAACTAAGTAAGAATTATTTACAAAATATTTTTAAAACAGACATTAAACAATCTAGAAATTAGATCTTCATGCTTTCACTTGAAAACTGTCTGGTAAAGACACATCAGGGTGATTTTGATGTTGAGATAGTATATGAACAGTCAGATGTTTTAGTTGTATAAATTGAGGTCTTATCCCACTTTCAGGGCATAGTTCACATTTATAAACTGTTCCTTCATCAGGATTCTTTACCTCGTGAATCTTATTGACGTGTGCTCTAAGAGAGTCTAACACTGCAAAAGAATAACCTTTCCCCTCTATGGAAGGGCATAGTGGGCAATGGAGCTGTTTTTGTTGAGTCTGAATATGAAGGTAGCAATGAAGTCGGAAAAATTTTTTCCCCACTTTTTTCTTACACCCTTCAATTGGACATTCTATTTTTCCATCGACAACATTTTCTGTTGCCCTCCACATCTTAGGCTCTTCAACTGGAACAACTGGAAATTTGCTTGGATCTGGAATAGAAATACATTCGTCATTACAGTGGGCTTTCAACATGTGATTTGTGATTCTAGACACCGTACTAGCCGGAGCATCACAAGTAAGACATTTTTTTGTTACTTTTAAACCACGTAGACCGTGAGTAGTAAGGGTATGCCTTATACATGCTTGTACAGATCTGCTAGAAGATGCCTTGCCTCTGGATACGCATATTGGGCATGTAATCTTATTTCCTGATTTCCCTAAACCTTCAATGTGCAGTTGGGTATGAACTCGAAAAAGTTCTTCAAAAACTTTTTTCCCGCACCCTGTAACAGGACATACTATTTTGCCATCTACAACATGTTCTGTAGCTTTCCAAAATGAGCCCCTATTTGCACTAGGGGCTTTTTGCTCATCAAAAGAGCTTGCTTGTCTTTCGAGAGATTGAGCTCCTGCAAAATGGGGATCGCTCACTGCTTGTGCCAGTTCTTGGGAATATTGAGGATTTAATGAGTAACCAGAATTTCCTACAGACGGAAGAAAATTGTCTTGTCCACTCAAATAGTCCCCTAGCTGAAGGGGACACATTAGAGGTTGGGGATTCACAAAAGGACCTTTTGGATTATTAAAATAGCTTCTTGCTTGTAAATCATAAGGATTAGCTCTTACAGATCTGGAAGGTTGCTCTCTTTGTACCCCTCTATATGGGCCAGTTAAATGATGTGGAATTGAAGGTATCCCAGAAAGCGCTCTCGTATCAGCTCCCAGAAAACTGGGCCCAAGACTATTACTTTCCTCAAAAGCTGCATCATCTAAACTTGGTAGAAAAGCACCTTCTGTACCTGAGGCTACATTTAGGGTAGATAAATCATTTTGAGAATTTATGTGACGGGTAGTTAAATTTGTAGATATACCTAGGTCAAAAGGCCCGGCTGCTTGAAGCGGGTTAACAAACGCGCTACTTAAGCCATTGGCTCCAGTATTCGGAACATTTCCAGCTCCACCTACTGAAGGTTGGCCAAAAGCCCATGTATGAGTGCTCATTTCCAATTTCTCTATATTTTTTTCGGAAAAATATTAATAAGAAACCCATTACTTGTCGACCAAAATGCGTGAATGTAGCCAACTGAGTGAGACTTATTTGAAAAATGTTTTTAAAACAGACTATAACACATAAAAAAGAGGTGCTGCCTTCCTCTTGTTATATAGACCCCTAGTGCACCACACGTTGCTCTCACTTATAATTGAGCCAACTGCACCAGAAAGAATTGTAAGCTTGCCTTGCTCACAAACTCCTCTCCCATATTTGTTTTATTTAACTGTAGCCTTGCAAATATTAATACGTATTGAAATAAAAAAATTATCTACATGACGTTAATCGTAGACAAAATAAATCTTTATTATATAGATTTGATTGTTAAGAAATTACTATTCAATTTTTAGGAGCCTAAATTATGAAAAACTTAAACCATAAATTACTTTTAGCTGTAGCTGCTTTTTGTTGCTTAACTCTCGCTGGCTGTAGCATGGGATCTTCCAATTGCTGTGGAACAAAAAACTGTAAGAAAAAAAGTTTGTTCGGTAAAAAATGTTCAAGAAACAAATGCTCTAGAAGCAATTGCAGCAAACCAAAGTGTAGTAGCTGTGATTGTGGTTGCTCAGCATGCTTTACCCAAAGCTGCAGATCACGCAATTACAACTGTAATTCATAAGAGCTGCTTCATTTCAACTCTAATAGACACAACCTCTTTTTTTAAAGGGGTCGTGTTTTTTAATAAGGATAAGAAATGCTTTTAAAGACAAGAAATGAAATTACATTTCTTGAGTTCGAGCTGCTCAAAGACTTTAAAAATCTTCATCATGGAGTGCTTTGCAGAAAAGGTGGAGCAAGTGACTTACAATACAAGTCTCTGAATTTAAATGTTAATCCAACTTGCAACCCTCAAGACATACTCCAAAATTTTGAAACCGTTAAGCAAAGCTTTTGCCTTAAAAACCCTGTTTTAGCCAAGCAAGTTCATAAAAACAATATTACAGATATTACACCTAAAAATCGCTTTGAGGCTTTTGAATGCGATGGTTTTATAACCTCTTACCCAAACATTCCTATTCTTACTAAACACGCAGACTGTCAGGCAGCTCTTTTTTATGATCCCGTCAAAAAAGTTATCGCAAATATTCACTGTGGATGGAGAGGCAATGTCATTAACATCTATAACAAAACAATTCAGAAGATGAAAGATGATTATAAATGCAATCCAAGTGATATTATTGTTTGCATTTCACCAAGTCTTGGGCCAAAACACGCTGAGTTTGTCCATTACCAAAAGGAGTTTCCAAAAAGTTTTTGGCCTTTTAAAAATGAAATGAATTATTTTGACCTTTGGGAGATTTCTAAAGACCAACTTATCAAAGCAAATGTCTTAGAAAAAAACATCGAAATTGCAAAAATATGCACTTATGAGAACTCCGAAGACTTCTTTTCATATCGAAGAGAAAATAAAACTGGGCGCAACATGACTTTTATAGAATTAACAAAATGAGACTATGGCATAAACCAATAGTAGTCGCCTGTGTAGCCAACCTTTTTGAAAAAAGCTTGCCATTCATCTACATGCATAATTGTTTTAGCAGTCAAATTCCAAGCATTCATTAAAATTCTTTCTTCTTCGTTTCTATAAGCATCTACAGTAATGAAGCTATGTCCTCTAGAAACTCTTTCAATTTCTTGAAGGGCTTGAGCACATTCTTCTTCTACAAAGTTATGAAGTGTTGTAATAGAAATAACCAAATCAAAAGAATTATCATCAAAGTCTAAATTTCTAGCGTCACCAACTTGAACAAATTCTTTAACAGGTTCAAGTGCATTTTCAGTAGCATAGTTAGATACATCAATTCCTTTCACGCTAATCCCAGGGATTGCATTTTGAAAATCATGAAGCATAAATCCTTTAGCGCATCCTACATCTAGAATAGAATGTTTTTGAGTTAGGGCATAAAATTTTTTAAAGGTTGGAACAACGGGTTGCCAAAAACGAGGATGGTAATAAAACCCTCCGTAGCCCGTTTTTCTATCTCCGTCAAAAAATTCTTTCTCAAAAAGGCGAGCTGTTTCACGATCTTCTTGGGTTTTTGTAGCTCCGCGCTCTTTTACATTTCTTTTGGCCCTTGGATAGTTGATCATTAGATTGACTTCTCTGCCCATATCTCTTCCTATAATTTATGGTTATACTCTAAAGGTTGCTCTGACATTTCATTATAATTTTCATTCACCCAGTCGATTACATCACTGACACCCTGTTCTAAAGGTACTCTTGGTTGCCAGTCAAATGCCTCTCTTGCTTTGGATGAATCAATCACATAGGCTTTATCTTGACCGAGACGCTCTCCGACAATGTCTACAGCATCATCAAACTTTACTTTCATTTTATTACAAATAATTTCAATTAAATCACAGATTGCAATTCCGGCACCATTTGGAGATAAATGGTAAATTTCTCCTGGCTTACCATCAAGCATAATAGAGAGTTGTCCTTCAGAAATATCTCTTATGTGAATATAGGATTTTACAGCTTTTCCACCACCATGCAGAGGAATTTTCTTACCCATTTTTAAATAGAGAGCAACTCTTGGAACTATTTTAAAAAGTGATTGCCCTCTTCCATAAACGTTAGTGGACCGTACCATGCACATTGGAAGATTATAGTTCTTAAAAAAGGTAAAAAGAGACAAGTCGCCTGCTGCTTTAGAAGCTGCATATGGAGTGCTTGGGTTTAGTGGAGCATCTTCTGTAATTTTATCTTCGCATGAGCCGTAAACTTCAGGCGTTGAAATATGAACATATTTTTTTATGAATGTAAACTGCGTTAGAAGTTTCGCAAGCTTTGTCACTGCTACTGCATTTGTTGTAAACCAATCTTCTGGGTTATCCCAACTTGGGCCAACTTCAACAAGCGCTGCAAAATTAACAACATAATCAGGGCGTTGATCAGCTATTAAATTTGCAAGCTGATCCAAGTCATTATTAAGGTCAATCTGATGAAAGCTATAATTGTTGCATTGGTGTCTCTTGTAGGTTAAGAAAAAATCTGGTTTTTCCTTAGATCTACTTATGCCAATAACTTGATATTCCCCTTTCTCTAGAAGTAGATCAATAAAATCAATTCCAGAAAATGAATTGCTGCCAATGACTAATACTTTCTTCTTTTCCATTTCTAAAAAGGCCCTGTAAATGATTTGTCTGGAACATCTAAATATTTTTTTTGTCTATCTAAAATCATCTGCTTTAAGTCTACTTTTTTACCAAGTAGCTTTTTCACTGAATAAACAATGTCATTGCTATTAGGATAATAGTGATTTGTTAATGCCCAACTAGTTGGAGCATAGCTATCTGGAAGGGTTATTCGAATTGGAGGGCATTTCAAGTCATCAAATGCTTGCTCTACAACTATTGTTATTATCTCTGAGGCAAGCCCCAATGTCTTCCAGCTCATATCAGCTACAACCAGCCGCCCAGTTTTTCTAACTGACTTAAGTATCGTTTCAGTATCTAGAGGTTTTATTGTCCTTAAGTCTATGAGCTCAGCTCTCACACCACTTGCTCTCAGCTCTTTCACAGCCTTCAAAGCCTCAATGGTCATATAAGATGAAGATACAATTGTAACGTCTTCTCCCTCTTCAAGAACTTTAGCTTTACCTAGTGGTACCAAGTAATTTTCAGAAGGCACTTCATCAACAATGTTGTATAACCACCGGTGTTCAATAAAAATTACAGGGTTAGGATCAGCTATTGATGAGTTTAAAAGCCCCTTTGCATCATATGCAGTAGTAGGCATTACCACTTTTAATCCCGGGAAATGTGCAAACATTGCATGAAGATTTTGTGAATGCTGCGGTCCTTGTCCCCAGCCCATTCCAACAATTAAACGAATAACCATAGGAACTTGCATTATACCATTAAACATATAATGCCATTTTGCAGCGCTGTTTACTATTTGATCCATGGCCAACAATGCAAAATCAACTCGTTGATGAGTCATCACAGGTTTCATTCCCATAATAGCGCTTCCCACTGCAATGCCTGTCATTCCATTCTCAGAAGTTGGCATATCCATAACTCGATTAGAGCCATGTTTTTTATGTAAGTCAGTAGTTGTACCAAAAACACCTTTAGGGTCGGGAACTCCTAGCCCCATAACATATACACTTGAATCATTTTCTAAATTGAAATCTAGTGATTGCCTTATGGCTTCTGCAAAATTTATTGTTTGTGTCTCTTTAGGCATAGATATGAGATTGCAGCTCCTGTTCTTCTGGAAATGGGCTTTCTTTAGCAAAAAGAAATGCCTCATCAATTTCTGTTTGGATTTTTAGCTCACTGTGGGCTAGTTCATCTTCTGAAAGTTGATTATTAGACAGTAGTAAATTTTTCAGTCTAAGAATAGGACATTTTAATTTCCAGCTATCGACTTCTTCTTGAGAGCGATACCCTAAGTTTACATCATAATTTGGACCACAATGCTCTCTATAGCGATAAGTTGTAAACTCTAGTAACCTAGGCCCCTTATTAGCACGTACATCATCTATTGCAGTTTGTGAAAAACTAGCGACTTCTTCTAGATTGTTTCCGTCTCCATGCATTGAAATAATGCCATGAGCTTCTGCAATCTTTGGAATGCTCCTCTCTTTAGGTTGACGAACTTCCATTGGGGAATAAACCGAATAAAAATTGCTCTCGCATAAAAAAAGTATAGGCAGTTTTTTTAAAGCTGCAAAATTGATAGCCTCAGAAAAGACCCCTTCCTCTGTCATTGCTTCGCCAAAAAAAATTACTGTGACTTTGTTATCGTTTTTCATTTGAGATGCTAAGGCAACTCCGACAGCAAGAGGAAAAGATCCTCCTACAATTGGCGTTGAACCCACCATATTAGCTTGTGGGTCCACAAGGTGCATTGAGCCACCTTTACCACCGCAACATCCTGTTCTTTTTCCGTACAATTCTGCAATCATTTGTTTAAGGTCACCACCTTTGGCTAGGTAGTGAGCATGAGCCCGATGAGTACTCATAATATAATCATTTTTTTGCAGCTGAGAGCAAACACCTACAGCAACAGCTTCCTGGCCGATGCTTAAATGAACCGGACAACGCATCTCTTGATTAGAGTATTCATCAGCTATAGCTTCTTCGATTCTGCGGATTCTAAGGCTTTGAAAAAAAAGAGCTTTTAGATCGTGTCTGAAATGCATATATATTACTTATTTAAGAAGAGTAGTAATGTATTTTAGGAATGGTATTTTTTCAATACATTTTTTATTACCAACAATTTGCACATCAAGGGCTGCAGCTACGGACCCTAAAAAAGCGGCGACATCCGCTTCTTGGCCACAAGCTAAACTTAATGCAGAAAGAGCAAGGTAGCTATCTCCAGCTCCAACCCTGTCAATCACCTTTTGTGTAAGAGCAGGCACTTGTTTTACGCCATTTTGTCTATCATAAATAGACACACCCTCTACCCCTTGAGTGACACTAACATTTTTGCAGCCAAGCTTGCTACTTACTTTTTGCATAAGAGTCTCTAACTTACTCTCTAAATCATGTGCTGTTAGACGAAGCTCAGGCTCATTAACAGAAATGTAGTCTGCACGATTATACTTTGTCACAACATGATAACCTCTATTTCCACTATTAATTTGTGTATTGATAGCCAAAAATCCAGACATCTCTGAAATTGCATTGTTTAGTTTTGAGTTAATAAAACCATTGCCAAAATCAGCAACAACTACAAGGTCATAGTTTTCTTTGTTCTTTTCTAAAAACTGCTTTATTTGTTGAGTGTGATTCTCATTAAGAAGGTCTTCATTTGAAGAGTAGGTCTCAAATAATTTGGTTAAAAACACTCCATCTTTTTGGACATAGCGCTTTTTGATTAAGGTTTTGATGCCTAATAGCTCTACAAATTGCCTTTGAACATTTGAGTTGAGACCCACATCTAAATTTACATCTTTTGGGTGTGATCCAACAGCGGTGAGCAAAGTAACATTAGAGGAAAAATCTGCGATGTGATTTGCAATAGCAAATGCCCCTCCTAAAAATGATTCACTATAATTTTCTTTTGCAACCAGATGAGTTCCCTTACCCGACACACCCATAGGGGATACATAAGCATATTGATCTATAATAGCATCACCAATAACTAGCACTTTTAAATCTTTAAACCGATCTACAAAATCCACAATTGATGAATAATTATGTTTTTGTTTGAAGCTTTTAATGAAATGCTGAAACTGGGTAGATCTATCACCAAAAAAAGAATTTAAAAGTTTTGAAGAGCTAAATACGACATCATCTGTGTAAATAATTTCACCACCAACACCCTCTATAGCATCAACTTCTTCTTTTATTTTCCCTGTAACGTCGTTTTCAATATTTTTATACTCGATCCCTTTGACATAGTAATTAGGCTTTAACTCCTCAATAACTTTAATTCCATCGGGGTTGTTATTTAAAACAACAAAGTCGACATCGCCAATGGCCGCTATGGAGTCCATTCTAAGGTCTTGATCAAAAACAGGTCGATCGGGTCCTTTATTAACAAATTTGTTGGCAGTGACAGCTACAACAAGGATATCACCTTGCTCTTTTGCACGTTGAAAATGTTTAATATGCCCTGGGTGCACTAAATCAAAAACTCCAAGACAAAGTACAACCCTCTTTCCTAGCTTTTTCTCTTGTAAAAGCTCTTCTTTAAGAAGATCAATCTCAATTTTTTTTTCTAAGGTTTTCATCCTTGAGAAACCTCCGCTGTTTGAGATTGCTGCATAGTGATTTTCTGTGCCCATGCATCTATAAACGTATGCAGAATAAAAAAATGGGCAGACTCTACAAGACCATAGTCGTCAATTCCAGTCCAAATATTGAGGTCTCCAGCTGATCTTAGCGGATTATCCTCTTTGAAACCGCTTAGAGTAACCACTACACCACTTTTTTGTTTCATAACTTTGCACGCTTCTAAAATATTTTGGGATTGGCCTGAACTACTTATAGCAATAAGAATATCACCTTGATGGGCTAAATTCTCTAGTGGCTTTGAAAAAATCAAAGGATATCCATAGTCATTGCCCATGCATGTAATTAAATTGCTATCTGAGAGGGCAAAGGCTGGCGCTTTAACAACATTGACTAAATCTACAACATGATGTGAAGCAATCCCAGAGCTTCCTCCATTTCCAACTACAAAGATTTTTCTTTTAAGGCGAATCGACTCTGATAAAATTCCATGAATTTTCTCCTGAGCCTGCCAAAATAAGATGTCTTTTTTTTTCGTAGAAAAAACAGTTTTCTCAATAAGACTTGAAAACTCAGAAAGTCTTTTTAATAAAAATGACATCTAACCCTCTAAATATTGAAACCAACTTTCAGTTGCTTTTTTGATGTTTTTTGGTTCCCAAAGAGGAGCTTTTTTCCAGTAATCAATATGATTAAGGATCTGTTGCACACCCTCTTCAAAAGAAACTTTAGGCTGCCAGTTTAGCTGGTTCTTTATTTTTTGAGTATCCGCAAAAGTGCACTCTGGCTCTCCGGGTCTCTTAGGAATGTGAACTTTATCCCCTTGTAGCAACTGGATCAAACGATTTACGCTATAATGCCCGCCACTACCCACATTAAAGACACCAAACTTAATTTCAGCCTCTGCTGCTCGATAAAATGCTCTAGCAACATCTGTTACATAAGTAAAGTCACGTGTTTGCGTTCCATCTCCAACAACCGTGTAGGGTTTACCGTGAATTTTTTGTGCTAAAAACACTCCAAAAACTGCACCATAAGTTCCACTAGTTCTAGATCTCGGGCCATAAACGTTAAACAACCTCAGTGAAACCACGGGAAGATTGTATACTTGATGCCAGTGCACAGCTAGCTGCTCTCCTAAATATTTAGTCAAAGCATACGGATATTGTGGCAAGGCTGGTGCTGATTCAGGTGTTGGAAATTGAGTGGCAAGTCCATAGCATGAAGATGAAGCTGTATATACAAACCTCTTAACCTTTGATTGCTTAGAAGCTTGGAGCACATTAAAAGTGCCCGTTACATTTGTGTCATAGTAATCTTTAGGGTTTTCAATTGAAGGAACAATATCAGCTAGGGCTGCTAAATGAAACACCCAGTCTATGTTTTTAAAATGAGGAGACAGCTCTTCTTTATTTCTAATATCGGCTTTAACAAAACAAAAATTAGGATTTTGCTCAAACTCTTCTATGTTCTGCAGGCTTCCACCCACTAGATTATCTAGTGCAAGAACATGATGCCCCTCTTTGAGCAAAAGTTCAACGAGGTGACTGCCAATAAAACCTGCTCCACCTGTAACTAAACATCTCATCGCAACTCTATTTCTTTCATAGTTTTAATATTGGAGTATTTTATATCGGTTAATGAGTTAGGAAGCAAATCTTTTCTAAATGCCATAACAAGCTCTTCAACTGCATCTTCTACAGTATATTTTGGGACAAAGCCTAACTCGTCTTTAATTTTTTGAGATGAGACGTGATACGAGCGATTATCATTTGTATCCTCTTGAACAAGAGACACCTCTTTTTCTTTCTCTACTAGCTTTTTAACCATTTCACCTAGACTTTTAACCGAATGGTTTTCATAACCGATATTATAAATTTTTCCCTGAACTTTATCCTCAGGGCACTTAAGCACGTGAAGATACGCTCTGATCATATCCTTGATATGAATATTTGGCCTTAACTGGTCTCCACCCATAATTTTAATTTTTCCGGTATTGTAGGCTAAATTGGTTAAAATATTTACAATAACGTCTAAACGCTGACGCGTTGAAAAACCACAAACAGTAGCAGGCCTTAAAATTGTTCCAATAAAGTTTTCATCAATATGTTTTAGTAAAATCTTTTCACATTCTGCTTTAAATTTTGAGTAGTCCGTTAATGGTTCTAATTCCATGTCTTCAACTACATTTGGAACATCTTTTACTCCATATACAGATGAGGAAGATGCGTAGATAAAGCGTTTAATTCCAGCTTCCTTACTCATTAGGACAAATGGTTCAAAAGAATCTAAGTTAATTGACTTTCCAAGCTCTGGATTGAGTTCAAAGCTAGGATCATTAGAAATGCAAGCAAGATGAATAACAGAGTCGCAGCCCTTAAGAGCTTCTTTAACAACTGTCGAATCTCTCATATCTCCTTTTATTTCTTTTAAATTTGGATGCGCCTTTACAGAGTTAAGCACGTCATCTCCGTACATATATAGATCTAATACTGTTACCTTGTAACCTTGCACAAGCAATTCAGGAACTAGTTGAGCTCCTACATATCCAGCTCCGCCTACAACTAACACTCTCATATTTTCTCCTTTTATATTTGTACTAAGTTACTTTTGAAAAAAGTTTATCTTCTCTTGCCATTTCTAGAACTTCCATGACTCTTAAACCTTCGAGTCCACTACTTATCGGTTGCGTGCGACTCTTACAGCACTCTAAAAAATGTCGACACTCTTCTTTTAGAGGTTCTTTAGGATCTACAGAGATGCATTTACTTTCTTGAGCAATGAACTTGATATTCGCTTCGTCTGTATTAATTTGATTATTCCAAAGAGTGATTTTTTTATCCCAGTCTTGCAGGTCATCAAAAACAACCATAGCTTTAGTGCCCATTATGGAAAACTTTCTCTCTGCATAGGGGTAAGACCAGCCAACTTGAATATCAGCGCTCAAATTATCAGAGAATTCAAAGTGCAGCCAACTTTGATCAACAAATTTTTCAGAGAAAAAACTTTTATGGCGCGAAGTAAACTCATTAATTTCTCTTCCTGAGACCAAAGAGAGCAAAATAGAAATATCATGAGGAGCAAACGCCCAAAGAGCGCTATCTTCAGCTCCCACAGAACCAAAATTTAACCTGCTAAATGAGCAGTGATAAATATCCCCAAGTTCTCCTTGAAGAGCCATATCTTTTACTTTTGCTACTGCTGGGTGATAGTGAAGAAGATGACCTACCATCAATATACAATTATTTTTTTCTGCTAGCTCTACCAATTCGCGAGCTTGTTGAAGTGAAGAGCACATTGCTTTTTCTACAAAAACATCTTTTCCGGCAATTAATGCTTCTTTAGCTAGTGAGTAGTGAAAAAATGTTGGGACTGCAATAACAACTTTTTTTATTTCAGAGCTACTTAAGATGTCTTGAAAATCTTTGGCAATCTCAGTGCCTGGAAACTTTTCCTGATACTCTAAAAGTCTATCTTGATGGTGATCACAGATAGTATGCAATGACCCCAACTCAAAATAATTTCTAGCTAAATTCTTTCCCCAATATCCAATTCCAACTACTGCTACATCTCTTTTATTCATTATCTAGATCTTTTGTAAAACTGCATCATTAAGAACTTTAATTATTTTATTTTGATCGTCTTCAGTTAGAAAAGGGTGCATAGGAATACTAAAAACTTCATCTGCTACAAGCTCAGAGTTAGGAAAGCTGCCTCTTTCATACCCCAAATCTGCATAGGCAGGCTGAAGGTGAATGCACTTAGGATAATAAATAGCTGAAGGGATTTTGTTTTCCTGAAGTTGACTGACGATTGCATCTCTTTCTTTTGATCGTAAGACGTATTGAGCAAAAGCATGTGTGTTTCCGGAGACGATTTTAGGAGTAATAAAATTTTCTTTTAATCTTTCGTTGAAAAAGCTACCTATTTCAAACCGCCTAGAAATTTCTTCTTGAAAATGAGGAAACTTTGCCAATAAGATTGCCGCTTGAAGAGTGTCTAGCCTTGCATTTTGTCCAATATACTGGTGGCTATAACGCTTAGAAGCACCGTGAACTCTTATAGCCTTCATTTTTTCTGCTAAATCATCTCGGTTGGTAAAGATTGCTCCACCATCACCATAGCAGCCTAAAGGCTTTGTAGGGAAAAAACTTGTAGTTCCAATTGTTGCCATAGAGCAGCTTTTCTTACCGTTTTGCTCTGATCCGAAACTCTGAGCTCCATCTTCGATAACCGCAATATTCTGAGACTTGGCAAGCTCCATAATCCTTTTGAAATCTGGCATTTGGCCATAAAGGCTCACAGGAATAATTGCTTTAGTTTGCGGGGTGATAGCTTTCTCAAGTTGATCGAGATCCATTAGGTATGTCTCTGGATCAATATCTACAAGCACTGGTTTAGCTTTCAACCTTTTGACGCATTCAACAGGGCTAATCCATGTAAATGGAACACAGATAACTTCATCTCCTGGCCCAATATCTAAGGATTTAAGTGCTAATAGAAGAGCGTCTGTTCCGCTCGAGACCCCAATGCAATGCTTAACTCCAACATATGCCTTGAGTTCGCTTTCAAGCTCATCAATAGCCCGCCCCATGATATACTGGCCACTTTCAAGCACCGATCGAATAGCTTGGTCAATCTCTTCTTGGTACTGTTTATATTGGTAAGTTAAATTAATTAGTTCCATAAATCTCTCTTTTTCAGAAGGGGTATGCTGAAGGGGCTTGATTAAAACGGTTAACTTTAAGCGTCATATCACAAATAAATCCAGAAAAAAAATCTGGTGACCTTCGCATCTATAGTTAGATAAACGATGCAGGCATTATAATCTAATTTTATTTTGCTATAAATGAAAAAATAATCATAATGCTGCCATCAGTTTATATAGTAACCCAAGGGACCCCAAAATGCGCGTGCCATTTTCTTATTTAGAAAGACAGTTCAAGCAATCTGAAAATCTCGAAGAAAAAAAAGAGCTCGCAGACACTATTATAGATGATATTAGAGACTTTCTAAAAACTTCTGAATTTACACTTGGAAGTAAAGTCGAAGCTTTTGAGAAAAAATTTGCAGCATTTATAGGTGTCAAACATGCAATTGGAGTAGGTTCAGGAACGGATGCACTTATCTTGTCACTTAGAGCTCTCGGCATTGGAGCTGGAGATGAAGTGATTACATGCGCTGAAACTTTTATAGCAACAGCTGGCGCTATTGCCGGAGTTGGGGCAACCCCTGTGTTTGTAGATGTAAACGATGAGTTTACTATTGATGAGAACTTAATAGAAGGCGCAATCACAGAAAAGACAAAAGCAATTATGCCCATTTTTTTTACTGGGAACTGCCCAAATATGGACGCTATTTTAGACATTGCACATAAACATAAGTTGCATGTTGTAGAAGATTCTTGCTGCGGAATTGATGCACGCATAAAAGACAAAAAAGCAGGGTCGATGGGCATTACTGGAACGTTTAGTTTTCACCCTCTTAAAAACTTAAATGTCTGGTCTGATGGAGGAATGGTAACAACAAATTCTGATGATGTAGCTCACAAACTTAAGCTTCTTAGAAACCACGGTCTAGCTAACCGAGACGAAGTAGAATGCTTTGGATATAACTCTAGACTTGATGCACTCCAAGCAGTTGTCGCTCTTCGTATGATTGATGATGTAACAGAAGTTACAAACCAACGTATTGCTAATGCTAAGCGCCTTGATGAGGCTTTTAAAGACTTGTCAGACTTTATTGAAATCCCCTATCGCAACCCTGACTATAGAAATGTATTTCACCTCTATATGCTTCGTGTGAAAAAACGTGATGAACTTCTTGAATACTGCCATCAACATGAAATAGAAGCAAAAGTTCACTACCCGATCGAATTGCCCTATCAAAATTGCTGTAAACATTTAGGTTATAAAAAAGGTGATTTTCCAAAAGCAGAAAGAGATCGCGACAGTATTATTACGCTACCTTGCCATCAATGCCTAACTGAGGCAGAGATAAACCATATGATTGAGACTATACGGAGTTTTTATATAAATGAGCACAGTGCCTTATGTGGACTTAGTTCTACAGCATCAGACCATTAAAGATGATATTTTAAAAGCTATTGATAAAATCTTATCTAATGGAGATTTTATTTTAGGGCATGAAGTTAGTGTCTTTGAAGAACAACTGGCAAAATATTGTGGAACGCGTTTTGCTCTTGGTGTAAATTCTGGAACTGATGCTCTTTTTTTAGCATTAAAAGCCTATGATATTGGAGAGGGTGATGAAGTAATTATTCCACCCAACTCATTTTTAGCTACAGCTTCAGCTGTCATTGCAGCGCGTGCTAAACCCGTCTACGTAGATATTCGCTCGGATTTAAACATTGACCCAAGTCTTATTGAAGAAAAAATTACAAAACGAACTAAGGCAATTATCCCTGTTCATTTAACAGGTAAAGCTGCCGACATGGCCCCTATTTTGAAGATTGCCAAAAAGCATCGCTTAAAGGTTTTTGAAGATGCAGCTCAAGCTATTGGAGCAGAATACAAAGGGCAAAAGGTTGGCTCTTTTGGCCATGTAGGATGCTTTAGTATGCACCCACTAAAAACTCTAAATGCTTGTGGTGACGGCGGAGCCATCACACTTAACGATGAAAAAATCTACAACAAGCTTAAGCAATTAAGAAATATCGGGCTCAAAAACCGAAATGAGTCTGAGATCTGGGGCTACAACTCTAGACTTGATACTATTCAAGCTGCCATTTTAAACATTAAACTAAAATATTTAGATAGCTGGAATGATAAGCGCCGATTTCTCGCTGAAATTTATTCACAAGGATTAAAAGATATTGTAGCTGTTCCTTATGAAAATAAATATGAGTGCCAGGTCTACCATACTTTTGTGATTCAAACGCCGTACAGAGATGAGCTACAAAAATATTTAGAGAGTCATCAAATAGGTTCTAAAATTCACTATCCGATTCCTATTCACATGCAACCTGCAGCCAAACGTTTCGGGTATGCTTTTGGCCACTTCCCAGTTACTGAACAATCCGTTCAGGAAGTTTTAAGTCTTCCAATTCATCAAGATTTAGAACCCGAGCAAGTCAAGCATGTCATTGAAAAAATTCATGTTTTTTTTAAAAATAAAGATCGACTATGACAGATGAAAAAATCATTATTATTGGATGCTCTGGCTATGTAGGCTCACAGTTATTCCAATTCTATAACTCTAGAGATGCTGAAACCTTAGGCACTAGTCGTCATGACTCAAAAAAACATCCCTACTTTGATCTCAACAACCCTTCCTTAGATTTTTTAGATCAATTAAGTGCAAAATATACTACAGCAATTATATGCGCAGCAATTCCCAATATAGCTAAGTGTGAAAATGCTCCCAAAGAAACTTTCTCACAAAATGTCTTAGGCACTTTAAATCTGGCGCAGCAACTCGTAAAAAGAAATATTAAACCTGTCTTTTTTTCAAGTGATGTTGTGTTTGACGGCAAAGCAGACCTTTATCAAGATGAAAGCGCTGCAAACCCTATAAATGAATACGGCTCTCAAAAACTCCTTTTAGAACAGTTAGTTCCTAAAATCTGCGATGATTATCTTATGATAAGGTTAAGCAAAACATTTAGTGTAGAGAGGCAAGATGAAACTTTTTTACATCAACTTGCAAAACAAGTTTATAGTGGAAAAAGCATTAGAGCTGCCTCAGATCTAGTTTTTAACCCTATTAATATTAGCGATGTTATCAAAGCCATTGATTTGCTGATTCAAAATAACTGCAATGGGACTTACAACATTTCGGGGACAGAAACTACAAGCTGGTATTTGCTAGCTAATCAACTAGCTGATGCTATAGGCCTTTCCAAAAACAAAATTGAGGAAACTTCTATAGATGAATTTGGAAAAGGAGCTAGCCGCGCTAAAAAGCTCAATGTTCAACCCAAAAAATTACTATCTGAATTCCCCCATTTTAAATTTTCTACAATAAATGAAAATATCCAAACCTTAAAAAAATTTTATCCCTCAACCACGAGAATACTACAATGAAAAGTTTAGCTGCTGTACTAGAAAAATTAAATGAACCTTTAAAAATTATTGAACTTGATATTCCACCCCTTAAACCAGGTCAAGTTTTAGTCAAAATTGCATATTCAGGACTTTGCCACTCCCAGCTCAACGAAATAAAAGGAAAAAGAGGCGAAGATAAGTTTCTTCCTCATACGATGGGACACGAGGCTTCAGGTACAGTACTTCAAGTGGGCGAAGGTGTTACAAAAGTCAAAGTTGGAGATCATGTTGTAGCCTCCTGGATCAAAGGTAACGGCTTAAATGTAGCGGCATCTCAGTATCTTTATGGGAAAGAAGTTGTGAACTCTGGGGCAATCAGTACCTTTATGACTCACGCAGTCATCTCAGAAAATAGACTCATTCCTATTGAAAAAGATCTTTCATTAAAACTTGCAGCCCTACTTGGGTGCGCCCTACCTACCGGTATAGGAATGGTTTTAAATACAGCCAAAGTAAAGCCTGGCTCATCTATAGCTATTTTTGGTTTAGGCGGAATTGGCATGAGCGCTCTTATTGGAGCAAAGCTAATGTATGCGTCTAACTCAATCGCTATTGACATTTCAGAAGAAAAACTTAATTTAGCTAAACAGCTAGGAGCAACCCACACCATTAACGCATCAAAAGAAAATGTTAATGAAAAAATTCTTGAATATACCTGTAACCTAGGAGTTGACTATTCTATTGAAGCTGCAGGTAACAAAAGTGCTATGCAACAAGCTTTTAAATCAGTAAAAAATCATACGGGCCTTTGCGTCATTGCTGGAAATTTGAAACATGACCAAACCATTGAAATTAATCCTTTTGACCTCATTTTAGGAAAAAAAATTATAGGCACATGGGGCGGAGAAAGTAAAATTGATGAAGATATTTTTCTATATTCAAAATTACTTAAAGAGGCTAAGATCAACCTCGATCCACTAATAAGCCACGAATTTAAATTAGACCAAATTAATGAAGCTGTCAGCTTATTAGATGAAGGAAAAGCTGTTCGCTGTCTAATAAATTTAGGAAACTAATATTACTAAAGGGAGCCTGATACAAAGCAATGAATTCTACATCGTATGTCGATTTTTATAAAAAACATAATATCTGCCCAGTACTGAATAATATTGACCCACTTTTTCTAAAGAAAAGAGCAGCCCTTTATTTTCAGTTAGGCATCTTTCCTTCTTTTTTAAAAGATAAAACTGTTCTTGAATTTGGTCCTGGAAATGGAATCAACTCATTATATACAAATTCCCTAGGACCTAAAGAATATGTTCTTGTGGATGCTAATCCGACAAGCCTTGAAAATTGCAAAAAAAACTTCCAAGATTCTTTTGATGAGCATGACAACTATAGCTTCGTAAACAGCCTAGTCGATGACTTTCAAACGAATAAAAAATTTGATCTTGTTATATGTGAGGGCCTCATTCCTCACCAACACGATCCTAAAAGCTGCGCTAAACATGCTGCCTCGTTTACAAAAACTGGAGGCCTTTTTGTTCTGACATGCCACGACTTCCTTTCTTTTTTAAGTGAGAAGTTAAGGTGCTTTATTAGCTACATAAGTGTAGATAAAGATTGGAACTTTGACCAAAAAGTTGACCAAATTACAGCGCAACTCAGCAGTCATTTTAAAATTCTTAAATCGATGAATAGAAAACAAAGAGACTGGGTCATTGACAACACCATGCAAGTTGAGCATTGGACTGAAACTCCTCTATTTTCAGTTCATGACGCCATTGAGGCTCTCGATGAGAGTTTTATTCCTGTAGGTAGCTCTCCCAAATTTATTAATGACTTGCGCTGGTACAAAGACTTAACAGATGATAATGATTTTTTATTCAATAAACATGCATTAGAAAAATACTGGAAAAATGTACATAACCTTATTGATTTTAGATTTGAGTTTCCAGAGAGATCTGCAAGGGCAAATAAAGAGCTTTACCAGATGTCGATAAATATTAAGAAATTAATTTCAAATTATCTTGCTGAGCCATCAAATAGTAACGGTGAGGCAATTATTGCGTTGCTTTATGAAATCAAAAGATCTGTTGAAGAGTTTTCAGAAGAAACAGCAAGAGCCATTCAATGCTACATTGACAATTTAAGTAGGGTTTTCAATCAACAACCCACAAACTTTACCCATTTTCAAAACTGGTGGGGAAGAGGCATGCAATTTTTAAGTTTATTAAAGGTAGATTAGATTTATGCACACACTACAACAGCTCAAGCAGTACGAGAAAGATTTCATTGAAAACGGCTATTTTGTATTAGATCTAAACAACTTAGAGTACGTACAAGAAGCCGCAAATCTCATAGAAAATCATCTTAAAAAGATTTCAGGTATCTCAGATATAACACTGAAAAATTACCACCAATTCTTTGATAGCAATGATGAACATTACGAAATGCAATTTCAAATGCTTCAGTTTTTTAGACAGAATCAGTTTGCACAGAAAATTCTTCAATCCAATCTAGATGTATATCAATTTTTACTAGGTCCAGATTTAGAAATCCAAACTGAGCCTTATTTAAGAATAACTAGACCCTTCAAATCTAAGGACAATATAGGCTTCCACAGAGACACTTTCTATGGCACTGGTCCTGGGGAAATTTCTTCGGTAATACCTTTTGTAGATCTAACTGAAAAAAACTCTCTTTCAGTTTCTCCGAAATCGCACATTATACCCGATCGTCTCTTCAAATTAAAACAAGTGGTTAATGCTGAGGTTCCAAAAGATTCTAAAAGGCATAAAATGGGATTTCTATATGCTCCCAAGCTCATGGACCCTACAATTAGAGATCAAGTTGTTCCAGTTCCTTTAAAAAAAGGACAAGCTCTTGTTTTTATGCTTTCAATAGTACACGGTAGTGAAGAGAATCAAACGGACTATCCTAGGTGGTCAACAGATATAAGAGTGAGAAACTCACTAACACCTTTAAATGAAAACATGAAAGCAAACTACTACAAGCCACTAAAAGTTTCTGCTACAGCTCAGACTTTTGAAAAACTTTCTGTATGAAAAACATATTGCCCCCACACTTTTCTAATATATCGATCATAAAAGCTATACATAAAGCAACTTATTACGATTATGAATCTTCACAAAGTGAGAAAGACAACTTAGAATTTTTAGAGCTAATAGATAGAGATTATATTCACTTAGCATCTAAAAGATTTTTCCAAAAAGCATTTGTATTTAGCTTATGTAAGGCTGTTAAACTCAGACGACTCTCAACTTTGACCTACCTAAAGACAAGCAAGCTATTTAATCAGCTACCAAAATCCAAGAAAGTTGAATTTCTATCTTATGCCCTATCCTTTAAACATGAAAATTACAAATTAATCCTAGATTTGCTCAAAAGTGACCCAGAGTTACCCAATAATCGTAAAATTAAGAAAACCCTTGAGATGGTCAAAACCAGCTCATTCAATTGATTAGCAAAATTTAAACTCTACAGTTCATCAGTATTTTTATTAGATTTTTCAAAACTTTTGCTTACAGAACTTGCGGCTTTATAACAATAAACAATAGGTGAGCCAAAAATGCTTGTATTTTGAGCATGTGTAATAGATTTAGAAGGGTTGATGAGCTCTCTATTCATTATTTCGCTTACCACATCTAAAACTTCGCTTGAAGTGTTATCATCAATGCGAATGTTGTGCTTTTTGAAATCTTCATCTAACCTAAGGTGACAGTAAGGACTTGCAAACATCTCACTAAACTTAAGGTGTCTTTTCTCTTCTAAATGCCAATACTTCTTATATGTAAAAATATCAAATTTATGAATAGGTAGTCCATAGAATGGAGCAGTTTGAACTTGAACAACAGGCACTCCAAAATATCCTGGAATCAGTGAAGGGCCAGAGTTGCAGCCCAAAAAGAATTTACACTTTGAAAATAAAAAGACAGAGAAATGCTCTACGTCTCCACAAACATCTGAAATATCAATAACTTTTTTAAGTGATTTGAATTTCTCAGGTAAAGGATTTGATTTTTTAGAAGCTACCCTAAAACACCACCCCCCTTTCTCAATAATTTTCTGACAAGCTTCGAAGTAACTCTCAACATCTACGCATCTGTTGTTGTAGTTTTTTTCCCAAAAAGAGTCTTTATTATAAAAGACACTGTCTCTGTAATGAAACGTTACAAACCACGCATTTTGCGGAACCTGCAATTTTTCCAAGATTTTTCTGGCATATCTTTCATCTTTTCTTGTTATTTCAAATAGTTTTTTAGAATAAAAGCGATTCGTTTCAAACATCGATCCACTACTTTGCGTATCTGACATATAGTAGTTAACTGGATATCGTAAGTTATCTTGTTCTTTAGATCTTAAACCATAAATTTCTGGATAGACAAATGGAGCAAGCAAACTGAATTTAATTTTTTCCCACTTAGAACTCGAATATTCAAAAAGTAAAGTAGAAAAGTACTTTTTTAAGTATTTAATTAAGTGAATATTTAGGTGCGGTGTTTGAAACTTAGAATGCGTTAAATCCATAGAAAAGACCACTATAAATTTATAGTGTGGAGGCACTAACCCTAGCCGTTGCCGCTTAATTAGGGTACATGGCTCAGTTATTTGATGGCCTATTCCTCTAATAATAAGAGGTATCTCAACAAATCGATATCCTAAAATGTGTAGAAACCGATAAGCCCCTTCAAATATTTTTTGATACAACCATTTAAACATTTTATTTTCTAATTAACATTGTAAATTCAAAGCTAACTCGAGAGTTGTTCATTGCATTGAAACATCCTCCATGAAGTAAGCGATCATGAAAGATAACACTTTCACCCGCTTTGTTACTAAGAGGAAGAACATTTAAATTATAATCTTCTTCATTAAAAACAGGCTTTAAAAACCCATCTCTTTCTTGTTGACCACAGCAATAATTTTCTTTTTGTGAGTGAGGAACAACTCTTAAACCATTTCCAGCCTCTTCACACCAAATTGGAATCCAAATTTTAAGTCTTGTGTATCCTTCTGGCATTGTTCCGTGCCCTAAGTCCCAAAACCATTTATCAGCATGCAATGGTCCAATATCATTTTTTTGTTGGGGTCTAACAAATCTCCAATAAATTTCTTCTTCATAAAGGTTTTCTTCATTAGCTACCTTAATTCCTCCAAATAACTCATTTAGCTGGTTGTAAAAAGGCATCTTTTGGATTTCATGAATATATTCTTGAGGAAAAATTCTATTGAGCTTTGTCCAAACCTTTTTATGGTCAATTAAGTCAGAAAACTTGTGAAATTCATCCATAGGCGTTTGAGAGCATTTATCTTTGAGATCTGGATAGTATTTTGACACGAGTGAAACTGCATGCAAGTGCACCAGCTCTCTTATTTTTGTTAGCTCAGATGAAGATAATTTTACATCTAAAATGTAACCTGCTCCGTCATTAATTTCATTTAATGCAGCTTCTTGACTTAATGTGTCCATATGAATTTCAAACTCCTAAAATAGGTTTGTGCTTTCGCTCATGATGCATAATTTAAACCTTTCAAATCAACGAGATATTTAATTCACCTTAATTTATTCATCTGATAGAATCTGAAGATCTTAAACTAATAAGATACATGATGATTATTTCAAAAACTCCAGTCAGAATTAGTTTATTTGGAGGTGGAACTGACTACCCTGATTACTTTAAAAGAGACAAAGGTGCAGTTTTAGGAACTACCATCAACAAGTATATTTATTTGAGTGTTAATAAACTCAGTTCTTTTTTTGACTACAAAATAAAAGTTAGCTACTCGTTGTCAGAAAAAGTAGAATCTATTGAGGATATACAACACCCAAGCATTAGAGAATGTCTAAAGTACAAAGAAATGACCCAAGGATTAGACATTCACCATTTTGCAGACTTACCTGCCCGCACAGGACTAGGCTCATCATCATCGTTTACTGTTGGACTATTAAACGCTATTCATAAGCTTCAAGATCATAAGGCTTCTAAAGAAATTTTAGCCAAAGAAGCGCTACATATTGAACAAAACTTAATTTGTGAACGTGTTGGCTCACAAGATCAAGTTCATGCAGCTTATGGTGGATTAAATATCATTGAATTCAACCAAGATGGCCATCAAGTAACTCCTTTGGATATTTCTCAAGAAAAACAGGAACTTATTGAAAACAGCCTTTTGCTATTTTATACAGGCATTAATCGTTATGCCAATGACATTCTTGAGGAACAAATTAAAAACACTAAGGCGGGTTCTAAAGATGCCTTTTTAAAGAGAATGTATGAAATGGTCTACGAGGCAAAAGAAATAATCTTAAATTTAGATGGCCCAGAACTTATCCAAAAATTAGGGTCACTACTTCATAAAAGCTGGGAACACAAAAAAAGACTCTCCAGCAAAATTTCTAACAACAGTATTGATAACTATTATAGTCTGGCTAAGGATGCAGGAGCAATTGGCGGCAAACTTTGTGGAGCTGGGCATGGAGGTTTCCTGCTTTTAATGGTTCCTAGCAAAAAACAAGACCAAGTGCGCCATTCCCTACAAGATCTCTTAGAAGTAGACTTTAAGTTCGATCGAGAAGGCAGCCAAATTATTTACCAACAATAACAACTAGGTGGAATCGAAAATGACAAAAAAACACATTTTAATTACTGGAGGAGCTGGATACATTGGCTCAGTTTTAACTCATGAACTTCTAAATTTAGGTTACAAAGTTACTGTTGTAGACAACCTCATGTACAAACAAAACTCTCTAATGCATTGTTTTTCTAATCCTAACTTTACCTTTATTAAGGGAGACGTATGTAATCATGAATTGATGCTTCCCTTAATTAAAGAAGCAAATATCATTATCCCACTTGCAGCAATTGTTGGAGCACCAGCTTGTGACCATAACCCTAAACTTGCCCAGCTGATTAACTATGATTCTATGAAATTTATTTTAGACTCTACAGATGAGTCTCAAAAGATTTTATTCCCTACAACTAACAGTGGTTATGGAATAGGGCAAGAGAATCAATTTTGCACGGAAGAAACACCTTTATGCCCTATATCTCTATACGGAAAACTCAAAGTTGAAATTGAGCGAGAGTTCCTTGAATCTAAAAGAGCTGTTTCATTTAGACTCGCAACTGTTTTTGGAGCATCTCCTAGAATGCGCGTAGATTTACTTGTAAATGATTTTGTTTATAAAGCATGTCACGACAGATACTTAGTTCTCTTTGAAGAGCATTTTAAACGAAACTACATCCATATTAAAGATGTAGCTAATGCGTTTATATTTGGCATCGAGAACTATGATAAGATGAAAGGGCAAGCCTACAATGTTGGACTTTCATCAGCAAATCTGAGTAAACAAGAGCTTTGTGAAAGAATTCAAAAACATCTTCCTCAGTTTTACTTCCACTGCGCAGCCGTTGGAGAAGACCCAGACAAAAGAGACTATATTGTAAGCAATGAAAAGTTAGAGTCTCTTGGATGGCAACCTAGTGTTACTCTTGAAAAAGGTATACAAGAACTTGTTCATTTATATGACTACTTGAAAGAAAACCAACACAGAAATGTTTAACTAAATGATTTTCAAAAGATTAAAATATCTAAAAGAGCTTAAGAAAAACAAAAATCAGTACTATCAGCTTATAAAAGATAAAAACACTTCTGAAATGAAAAAGTTATTTGACTCTGAAGTATTTTACAACTTCCCAAAGAAGTATATTTTTCGCTACATCCATTTTTGCTCAAGTTCATCTGATGCTTTTTTTAGAAATGAAATTGTTGATTTTTTACTTTCAAATAAACGGTATTTGGAATTTGCTATAAAACACGTCAAAAACTTTCCTCTCGATGCCGAGGGGAAAGAGATTAACTCTTAATTAAGTCTTGCCCTATGTACCAAGAAATTGTTTTTTCTAAACCTTCTTGTAGTGGTGTAAATGCAAGTGATGGAAGAAGACTTTTTAACAAACCATTGTTCAAACATTTAGATTTAGCACCTACATATTTAGAAATATCATATTGTACATTCTCAAAATCATATCCAACTTCTTGACATATGAGCTTTGCAAAATGACGAATCGTGTGTTCTTCTCCTGAACTAACATTAATCAACTTATTTTCTTCGTGTTCTATAAGGTTCAACATAACATCGACTAAATCAGTGACAAAAAGTAGCTCTCTTTTTTGATAACCATCACCCCACAAAACAGGCGGCTCTCCACCAGCCTTTGCCCCTGCAATTTTTCTAATTAAATCGATAATAAAGTGGCATTGCTTGCCTTTATGAAAGTATTCAGTTCCATAAAGAGCGCTAAAAGCAAAGCACAAATATTTCATGCCATATTGCTTATTAAGTGAGACAAGCCCATTATAAAGCATCCGCTTAGTCATTGCATATGAAAAAAGACTTGAGTGTGGCAGCCCCTCAAGGTAATTTTCTTCTTTTAAGTCTGCCCCTGGTGCATAAGCGCAACTAGTGCCCATTGCAATCAGCTTTGCTTGTATTTGGCTTTCTTTCCACCACGAAAGAACATTTGTATTTATCTTTTGGTTCATTAACCAAATATCACCTTGGTGAAGAGAAGGAAAGTCCCCAGCCTGTACCCACACAGCAAGGTGAAAGATATAATCAAACTTAATGCTATCAAATTGGTTTAAGGCTCCATCCTTAGACAAGTTGCATGTTTTAGAGCTAACTTTTGTGACCTCGTGGCCCTGCTCTTCAAGGGATTTACAAAGATGTCTTCCTAAAAAACCCAAAGCACCTGTTACTAAAAACTTCATCCCTATCTCCATAAATAAATCTAACCCGTAGGACTATAGACTCTCCCTTAAAAGCTTGTAAAGAATAAGTAGATTTTTTCTCGATATTTTCACAAATTTCACCTATAGTCAGTTCCAATATGAAAACAAAAATTATTTCCATAAATCCTTGCTTTTACACAGAGATTGGACATAACTTCTACTACCTAAAATCAGTTGAAAAAGCCTGCAACATCTTAAACTGGGATTTCCATGCATTAGTCCCTCAAAAGAATATTTTAAAAGACCTTCCCTCCAATTGGTATAAAGTAATTAACTCTCCTACTATACGGGTTTGGTTTGAGTTTATTGAAAAAAAACCTTACAAAAGACCAAGAAAACTTATTAGAGCCAAACAAAGATTCTTGTACTATTTATCAGTTTATAGGGCCTTAAAAAAACTACTTAGAAAAGATAAACATAATCCTAGCATTTTGCTGTATGAAGCTTTTGGAGTAGAAGACCTCAGTTTAATTGCCCAGCTTATTCCTTTCCTACCTTGTAAAAACCTGCAAATTTGGCTTATTTTTAGATACCCTGCTTCATTTATGAATGAAGATGCAAAAAAATATAAGTATTGGCTCTCTAAGATTGAAAGCAGCAGTGCTCAACTAAAATTAATTACTGATACAGACTTACTCCAACAAGATTTGTATCAATATTTTGAATCAAAGTTAGAGGTTTTTCCAATTCCTCTTCCCAAAGATTTAGGAAAAGAAAAAACTAACGAAAACACTAAAGAAATTACGTGTTGGTGGCCAGGAGTTGTCAGACCAGGAAAAGGATTGGATATTATACAAGAGTTCTCTGCATCTGAAAATAGCTCCAATAGGCTTATCAAATTAATAGCTGCAAAAAGTGCAAATCTAGTCCAGCAAAAACGAGGCCCTCACCTTAAAATTCTAGATGATAAACTCTCTAAAGATGACTACAACCTACACCTTGCAAAAAGCGACTTCATCCTTTTGCCATACACAGATGCATGTTATGAGAAAACCTCTTCAAATATTTTTGTAGAAGCGCTGCTTGCCGGAAAGATCCCTCTTGTATATTCAAATACATGGATGGCCTATGAACTTGAAAAATTTTCGCTCTCAGAACTGATTCTAGATTGGAAGGGCTCTTCATTATGCAATAGTATAGTTAAAATTTATGAAAACCAAAAAATCAGAGAAAAAATACTTTATATGCAAAAAAGCTATCATCAACTTCACAATGTCGAAAACTTCAGCAAAAGCATGAAAAAACTAATAGAGAGAAACTAAGATGAAGACCTCTGTTATAATTATTAACTACAATTATCAAGACTTTGTGAAAGATGCTATTTACTCTGTTTTGAACCAGACAGTTGCACCCAATGAATTTATTATCATTGATGATGGATCCACTGACAACAGTAGGGCTTTAATTCAAGAAATTGTAAAAAAGCATCCCCATATCCGATTTATCAAAAATGAAGAGAACATTGGCATTACTCGCACAACAAATAAAGCAGTTGAGCTTGCTTCAGGAGACTATATTGGACTATTAGCATCTGATGACCTCTATCTTCCAAACTTCATTGAAAAAAACTTAATGGCCCTTAATAAATACCCCGATACTGGTATCTTATGCTCGAGTTTTTCTTATTTCAGAGATGAAAATATTAATGATATTAAGCCATACCCAAGATCTTTCAACCCTCCTGGTGTTACCTTTCTAAAAGAAGCTCCTTTAATAAAGGCAATGAGGTCTTATAAGTTTTGGATCCCAAGCCCGGCCTTTTTTAGAAGATCTCTTTTTTTTGAACTTGGGAAATATAACGAGCTGTTTGGTGAGTATACTGACTTTTTTTTATTTGCTTTGATGTCTTTTCACTCAGGCGTTTGTTTTATTCCAGAAATTATTTGTGCAGCTAGAATTCACAAAAATCAAATGTCGAAAAATATTTCATTGAAAAAACGGCGAAACTCATGGGGATATTTTCTTAGGATCCTTTCAACACATCCTTACAAAAAATACAAAACTTCATTTAAAAAAAGCCACTTGCTTATTCTTTTTGAAACACCCGTTTTGTACTACCTTCTAAAGAATCCTCAATTTTGGTCATTTGCAGACTATTCCTTATGGAAAAAATTGATTGCTGCTTGGAAAAAGCAGGCCCTTAAACCTTTTATTAAAAAGCTAACTTTTACAAAAAAAATAAACACGGCCCTGTAAATATGAGTAAAATACAATCTATCCAAGCACTAGAAATTTTAGATTCTAGAGGAACGCCAACTATTCAAGTTTTTTTAAGAACAGAAGATGGTATAACATCATCTGCCTGCGTCCCTTCAGGAGCGTCTACTGGCGAACATGAAGCAATAGAGCTTAGAGACAAAGATCCTAAAAGATACTTTGGTAAAGGAGTTATACAAGCATGTAAAAATGTAGAAGGGCCCATCCAAGAGTTACTCATTGGGAGATCTGTTTTTGACCAAGAAAAGTTAGACCAAGCAATGATTGATTTGGATGGCACAGAAAATAAATCCAACCTTGGAGCTAATGCCATTTTAGGCGTATCCCTTGCCATTGCTCGTGCTGGAGCAAAATGCTCCAACCTTCCCCTTTTTCAATATATTGCTCAAAAAAATAAAGTCTCCATGCCCACTCCTATGATGAACATTATCAATGGAGGCGCTCATGCAGATAACTCAATTGAATTCCAAGAATTCATGATACGTCCTATTGGGGCTAAAAACTTTCCTGAAGCTCTACGATGGGGTGCTGAGGTTTTTCACCAACTTAAGAAAAATTTAAAAAACAAAAAACTAACTACATCAGTTGGCGATGAAGGAGGGTTTGCCCCAAACTTAAGATCCGACCAAGAAGCTTTAGATTTGATTATACAATCTATTGAAAGCGCGGGTTATAAGCCTGAAAAAGAAATCACTATCGCTCTAGACTGCGCTGCATCTGAATTTTTTGATAAAAAAGAGCAAACCTATATAGCAATGAAACAAGAGAAATCACCCTATAGCAGGTCGTCTCAAGAGCAAGTGGCTTATCTAAAAAAACTTTGTTCAATGTACCCCATTGATAGCGTTGAAGATGCTCTAGATGAAAATGATTGGAATGGTTGGAAAATATTAAGTCAAGAGTTAGGTGATATACAGCTTGTTGGAGATGACTTATTTGTAACTAACCCCAAATTCCTACAAAAAGGGATTGATGAGCAGATTGCCAATTCTATTCTTATAAAACTCAATCAAATTGGAACCCTTACTGAAACCCTTCGAACAATCAAGCTTGCTCAGCAAAATAACTACAAGACAGTAATTTCACACCGTTCTGGAGAGACTGAAGATACTTTTATAGCTGACCTTGCTGTTGCAACTCATAGCGGCCAAATTAAAACAGGCTCACTATCTCGCTCTGATAGAGTAGCTAAATACAACAGGCTTCTTGAAATTGATAGATGGATTAGAAAGTAGAAGAAATTTCTATTGACATTATCTTGTTATTTAAAAGAAAATTTTGAAATCTAAAGCTATAGTTATGAAGTGAATAGGACATCTTCTTTTTTCAGAATTCTTTGTGCACTTTCTACATTTTGTTTGGGATCTTTTATTTCAGCAAACTCTTCTATCTTTTTGCAATCTCGACACCACCGCTATAAACTAAATAAACCACTACCTAAAGAGCAAGACCCTGAATTCATTAAGCAAGTAAACACCGACATTAGCATGCAAAAAGTAACGTGTGAAGGGCGTGTCGCATTTTTCTTGCCTCTTGGCAAAGATTTTCAAAAGACTTATGGGTATTCTAACCTTTCGTACCAACTAGAGGCTCTTTTTCTTTTACCCAAAAACTTAAACTGGTGGAGTAATTTTTCATTTCTACACACCGATGGGCACAGTAGCCCTTTGAAAAACCCAGCTCGTCTAGATATTTACTCCTTAAGTTTTGGGGCAAGTTATGTTTTTTATGTTTTTAACACTATCTATGCATACATAGGGCTTGGAGGACTATATTCATGGACTAATGAACAAATTAGAACAATCGACTTTAGGCCTTATGTGAGAAGAAATGGAGGGGGATTTATCTCCAAACTAAAAATTTCACGTGAAATAGAAAACCAGTTTTTTCTATCTTTTTTCTCAAACTACCAACTATTAAATTTTAAGAAGAAAAGTCATTTTAAAGCTATGAGGGTAAACCTAAGTGGCTTTTATGTTGGCATAGGTGCAGGATTAATTTTTTAAATATGCGTCAGTGGAAATCTCTTATTTATATTCTTATTTGTTTAATCGCACTAGAACCTCTAGAAGCACTTGCGACTGTTCAAGGAACTGTGCGTGATAAAAATACACAGGCCGCCATTGCAGGAGCTACTGTTAAAGCTTTTAGGAATAATAAGCTCCGCGGAACAGCAACAACGCAAGCTGATGGGTCCTACTCTATGGATTTACAGCCAGGCAACAACTACAATATTGTTGCAACAGCCACAAATTACCAATCAAAAGCCATTGGTGCAAAGTTAAAAAATGGTAATACCAAAACTATTAACTTTAACCTTTTGCCCACAGGAGGAACAATTGATGGAAATGTTCAAAGTGAGCTTGGTGGACCTATTAATAATGCAACTATACAAGTTTTCCAAGGGCCATTTCTAATTGCAACGACTACAACAGATATAAATGGAGACTACAACGTCCCTAATATTGCCAAAGGGTTCTATTTTATTGTCGCCTCAGCTACTTCTCATAGAACCGCATATAAAGGAACTTTTGTAAAACAAGGCCAAATTTCAACAGTAGATTTTAACTTAAGCTCAACCTCAGGAACTCTCCAGGGAAAAGTAATAGATTTAGCTACTACGGATCCTATTGAGGGTGCTTTTATTGAAGCTATTAGTAAAGGGGTTGTTATTTCCAGCTCTACAGAAACTGATGCAAATGGTGATTACTCCATAACTGGACTCGCCCCTGGAATGTATAGCGTCAATGCTATGGCAGAGAATTATGAAGAAGAAATTAAAGGAGCTAAAATCAGTGTAGGGCAAACCACTACGCTAAATTTTGAGCTCGAGCAGAACCCGGGAGAGATACAAGGGACAGTAACAGATGCATTGACAACTGATCCTATACAAGGGGCTAAAATTCGTATTTTTCAAGGTACAAGCTTAATTGCGACAACATTAACAGATGAAGCAGGGTTCTATTCTGTCGACACTCTTGCTCCTGATTCATACACCGTATCTGTAATTGCAACAGATTACCAAGATAAAATCGAAGGAGCTGTTGTATCTGCTGGAGAAATTACTGTTGTGAACTTCGCCCTCAATCCACAGCCTGGAACAGTAGAGGGAACTGTTACGGATAAAGCTTCGGCCAACCCGATAGCTGGAGCTAAAATTATTATTTATCAAGGCACAAATATTGTCGCATCAACTATTACTGATGAGGTTGGATTCTATTCAGTTGAAACATTAGCACCCGGAAGTTACTTAATAACAGCAAATTCTTCTGGCTATCAAGAAAAAATAGAAGGTGTCCTTGTTAGTGCTAATACCACCACTACAGTGGATTTTAAACTTGTAGCTAATCCAGGTATTCTAAACGGAACCGTTACCATTTTTGGAACACAAGATCCTATTGTAGGAGCTGAAGTTAGGGTATTTAAAGGCTCTAATTTGATAGCCTCTGTATTAACTGATAATACAGGTTTTTACTCTATTGATACTTTAGCACCTGGAAACTATAAAGTGGTTGCACTAGCCCGTAACTACCAAAAAAAAGTCATGGGTGCAAAAATTGTAAATGGGGAAACGACGACGACTAATTTTGCATTAAAAACAAACCCAGGAAGCCTAAAAGGAACTGTAACTGACAAAGACACATCAAACCCTATCTCAAGCGCTACTCTAAAAATATTTAAAGGTTCGACACTTATAGCCACTTCTTTAACAAATGCTGCCGGTTTTTATCAAATTAACAAGTTGCCACCTTCTACATACACAGCGGTTGCCTCTAAATTTGGTTACCAAGATAGGATGCGAGGAGCTAAAATTAAGGCTGGAGAAGTAAATACTCTTAATTTCAAATTAAATCCCAATCCAGGATCAATTAATGGAACAATTACAGACAAAGATACGACAGACCCTATTCCTGGAGCTGAAGTAGAAATCTACCAAGGAATAAACCTTATTGCTTCAGCAATTACCGACTCATTAGGATTTTACTCTATAGATACCTTAGCACCTGGAAGCTATATTGTCCTTGGAACTGCCGATGGCTACCAAGAAAAAGCAGTTGGTGCAACAGTGGAAGCAGGCGATACTACCACTGTCAACTTAGCTCTATCTTCTTCTCCTGGCACACTAAATGGAACTGTAACTGACGCTGAAACTTTATCAGCAGTGTCAGGAGCAGAAATTCAGGTATTCCAAGGAACAACTCTAATTGCTACGACTCTAACAAATAATGTTGGTTTTTATGAAATCAGCACCTTGGCTCCTGAGAAATATATTGTATCAGCAACAGCAGATGGCTATCAGGAAAAAATGCAAAGCATTACTATTATTGCAGATCAGATATCTACTCTTGACTTTGCTCTTAGTTCAAATCCTGGAACTTTAGAAGGAACTGTAATAGATGCTGATACTCAAAATCCTATTGCAGGTACTTCTATAGACATTTTTAAAGGAGCCACTATTATTGCCAATGGAATAACAGATGATGAAGGTTTTTATTCTGTGAACTCCTTACCTACAGGCTCTTACATCCTTGTTGCAACCGCGGCAGGATATCAACAAAAAATTACAGGAGCTATTATAACGTCTAATGAAACAACTACAGTAGACTTTGTTCTTGAAACTCGTCCAGGCACTATAGGTGGTAATGTCAATGATGCCGTAACAACAAACCCTATTGAGGGGGCTGAAATTCGCATATTCAAAAGAGCCAACTTAATTGCTTCCACTTTAACTGACTTAAATGGAGATTATTTAGTTAATTTTCTATCACCTGACACGTATTTTGAATTAGCCACTGCTGAAAGTTACCAAGGGTCAGCTAGGAGTGCCACAGTAGATCCAAACGAAACCACTGAAGTAAATTTCTCTTTAGAATCTACGCCTGGTCCAGGTGCCATCGAAGGAATCATTACTGATAATCTAACCCAAGAGCCTTTATCTTCAGTCTTAGTACAAGTTTACAAAGATACAACGCTTATCGATACAACATTCTCTGGTGCAGGTGGCTCATATAATATATCTCTTTTAGAACCGGACACCTATATAGTTACAGCGATTATTGAAGACTATCAACAGGAATTTGCAACAGCCATTGTAACTGCTGATAATACCACAATTGTAAATTTCGCATTAGATGCTTCCCCTGGAACGATATATGGAAAAGTAACAGATGAGCGCACTACTGAACCCTTGCCAGGAACGAGTATTGAAATATTTTCCGATGGCAATTTAATCAGAGCAGAGCTAACAGATTCAGAAGGAAACTATTTAGTCTCGTCCCTTGCTGCAGGAGACTATACTGTGACCGCAATAAATGACAACTTTTCACCTGAATCTAAAACAGCTACCGTTTTGCAAAACCAGTTGACACAGCTAAATTTTCAACTTGGAGAAGGCCCGGCTCCCGTCAGAGATTTATCAGCTGAAATTATCTATAATGAACTTGTAACCATACTAGATATTACCCATAGGTTGCGCTGGAAAACAAGCACCTCTCCAAATATTGAAAGCTATCGTATTTACCGTAATGGATTACACATATACTCTTTGAGTGCAAAGGCCCCTCTATTATACGATGACCATGGAAGAAACGGAAAAATCGATACTTATACCGTAGAAGCAGTCAATGAATTTGGTTCGGTTAGTGCATCTAAATCAATTGTTATTGGAAAGTGACACTATTAAACCTCCACTAAAAATACCAAAGAGAACTGATATCTAAAAACTAAGGATTCGAATTTTATCTAAGATAATTCAAACCTTTAAAAGATTATTTAAAATCCATTTTCTCCTAAAAGTCTCTCAATCTATATCTTCTGTTACTTTGTATTTTTTATTGTAATAAAAACTTCTTCCCTTATATGGAAGAGTTTAGAGGATTTTCGCATGCGCTGTAAGGAGGCTCTCAATGCGATACACTATTGCTGTTTTTGGTGAAGCTGAGCGAGGTAGTTTTCACAATGCTTTTTTTTGCCAAAGTTTAGAGCAACTTGAAAGCCATTTTGGCAATCCTCCTAATAATAGCACAGGCATTAATTGCGCTATCCAAGCTTTACTTTATGAGAGAAATCTCATTTTTTTTCGAGTGAAGGAAGAGGGATTTAGCTCAGAAGATTACATGCATGGGCTACATCAATTAGAAAAACAACATCTATTTTCTAACATTAAAGCAATCGGTATGCCAGGTGTGGGTGATCATAAAATCATTGGCGCCTCAGAAGCATTTTGCAGCATCTATAATAGTATATTAATGACCTCTGAGGCTGACTTTTATGATTTTTTAACCGACAAATCTAACTAACTTGTAAAGTAATCGGTTAACCCATCTTGATCAGGTTTCATTGACTTTTTACCCTCTTGCCAGTTTGCAGGGCAAACTTCTCCATTTTTTTCAAAGAAGATTAATGCATCTAACATTCTGAGAGCTTCATCAATAGAGCGCCCAAGTGGTAGATCATTTACAACTTGATGCCTAACAACACCTTCTTTATCGATTAAGAAAAGACCTCGATATGCAATACCTTCATCTTCTTTCAGAACATCGTAATCTTTAGCAATGCTTTTAGTAAGGTCCGCAACAACTGGGTACTTTACCCCTTCAATGCCACCTTGTGATTTAGGTGTTTGAAGCCAATTTAAATGCGAGAAGTGACTATCAACTGAGCAACCTACCACACAGGCTCCTCTACTCTTAAACTCTTCTTCTTTTTCTTGAAATGCATGTAGCTCAGTAGGGCATACAAATGTAAAATCAAGAGGATAGAAGAATAAAAGTATGTATTTCCCTGATAAGTCAGAAAGAGTAAATTCATCTACTTCCGAACCGTTTACAACTGCTTTAGCGCTAAAATCCGGCGCCTTTTTACCTACTAATACTGCCATAATATTTGATCTCCTAATTGAAAATTTGTTTAGCATTTTTGAGCCATGGCTCATCTTTAATGTATGTCATCTCACCGTGACCTGGATAGACTTGGGTTTGAGAAGGAAGTGTTGCCAACCGGTCTAGTGAATTCCACATTCTATCTGGCTGAGCTGTTGGAAGAGAAAGATTTCCTATCGACCCCTTAAAAAGAGTGTCTCCTGATATTAGAATATTTTGCTCTTCACAATACAAGCAAACCCCTCCAGGAGAATGTCCTGGGGTGTGCAGTACCTTAAATTTCAACTCACCAGCTTCGATGCAATCTCCATCCTTTAATAAAAAATCTGGCTCCAAACCTTCAATAGGTATAAACATGGGAAGACCATCTGAACCTGGAAATTTAATGTTTTCCTGATCTTCTGCGTGCACGTAAACGGGCACAGGGTATTGAGTATGAACCTTCTTTAAGTCACCAAAATGATCCCAATGTGAGTGAGTAAGGATTATTTTATCTAGCTTTAACTCTTTTTCATTTAAAAAATTTATTAAGTTATCTGCTGATTCTGGCGAAGGGTCCACTATAGCCGCGCATTTGGAATTAGGACAAAAAACGACATAAGCATTTGTAGCAAAAGGACCTGAAGGAAAATCTTTTATCACTAAATTGCCTGAGAAAACTGTGCACCGGAGAGGACTTGAACCTCTAACCGCCCGGTTCGTAGCCGGGTACTCTATCCAATTGAGCTACCGGTGCTTAATTTACAAAGGAAGATGATGCTCTAGCCGACGATTTTGATCAAGCAGTAATTGCCATTCTGCTAAAAAGTAGAGTTTTTTTTCTAATAATTAATTGTCTGCCACCTTCAGATAATACCATATTAAAGTGAAATGAAACTTTTAAAAAACAAAACATTAAACTTAATTAACTAAATAGGTGAATATATCTAATTTTAATTACTTAAAAAACTTGTCACAATTCGATTTCCTATAATTCCCCTATTGATTAGGTTGGCGAATAAGGAGACGTTCACTTAAATATGTATATAGTTATCTTTGGAGCCAACAAGCTAAGTACGCATATTGCATCGATTCTGTCTCAAGAATCGCACGGTGTCTTTATGGTTGATCCCGATCAATCTATGCTCGATAAAGTTACATCCGAACTTGATATTAGCACGATGCTAGACTCAGCAGGGTCGTGGGAAATTCTTGACAAACTAAGAGAAGTCAAGCCCGATGCTATTTTAGCATTGAGCGAGAATGAGGAAAAAAACCTTACTCTTTGTAAAATAGCTAAAAGTTTAAACTACCCAACAACAATCGCTCTTCTCCATAACGAAACTTATGTTCATGCATCCAAGCTTAACTTCAATGAAATATTTTCAGTGGACCATTTTATTTGCCCTGCACTATTAGTTTCTCAAGAAATCTTCAAGCACATTGTAACTCCAAGATCGTCTGGAGCTGAGAATTTTGCTCATGGAGCTATCCACATGCACACAATGAAGATTCCCGAAAACTGGGATAAGCAAGACACTCATATATCCGGACTGAATTTTCCTGAAGGGCTCATGGTTGGACTCATTAGAAGATTTTCAGGTGAAGAAAAACTCAACTTTGATAAAAAAATTATTTTTCCTCATGGACGAGACAACTTACTTCCATCAGATGAAGTTACTTTTATCGGAAAACCCAACGCGATTAATTCTTTAAATGACTTTTTTCAAATTCCTTTTGAACCTGTAAACTCCGTGGCTTTAATTGGTGGGTCGGTAATGGCCGTAAACCTTACAAAACTTCTTAATAAAAGAGGTATTAAAACCACAATTATTGAAAAAGATCCCAAAAAGTGTGAGGAGCTTTCAAACCTTTTACCTAATACAACGATTCTAAATGAAGATGGGTGCAATTCAAAGTTTATGCTGATGGAGCAAATTGGTAGAATGGATGTTGTTGTAGCATGCACCTATCATGATGAAATTAATATTTTAGCATGCTCAATCGGAAAAAACTTAGGCTGTGAAAAAAGTATAGCAACTATCTCAGAGGCAAGTTTCAGCAATATTTTAGAGCAAGTACACCTTGACTACTATATTTCTCCAAGAGAAGCAATGACCAACCGTATACTTTCTATTTTGCAAAAGCAAAAAATAATTGCAGTAGCTTCTCTCTATGAAAATAGAGCTAAAATAATGGAGTTAAAAGTTTCTCACGCTTCATCTCTTTCTGGAATTCCAATTTTTGAACTAGGAAATTATTTACCCAATGATTTTCTATTTGCGGCAATCCAAAATAGGGGAAGAATAACAATTGCTGACGGAAACAAAGTTTTATGTCCTGGAGACACCGTTATTATTGTTACTCACCCTAAGCATTATAATGCTCTTCAAAGGCTTTTCTAATGCATAAAAAAGAGATTTTCAAATTCATTTCGGGATACTTTTTTATATTCTCTGGAATAATGAGCATTCCACTACTTATTGCTTCGTATTATCAATTTTTTGTTCCTAAACATCTTCACCCCCAGCCTCACTCTACTGTAGCTTTTTTGGTTACATTATTATTTTGCATCAGTTTAGGAGCTGTTTTCCGCTACATGGGTAAAGGGGCTGAAGGAAGAAGGTTCTTTAGAAAAGAAGGATTTCTCTCACTATGTATTATTTGGTTCTTATCAGGAATAATCGGAGGGATGCCGTTTACATTAAGTAAAACCCTTAGCAATCCAATTGATGCTTATTTTGAAGCAATGTCTGGTATTACCACCACTGGCTCCACAGTCATGTATCCCAAAAACATTGACCCTGTCACACACGTAAATAAGCCAATAAAAATTACAGTCTCTGAACAGATGAGAATTAAGTACTCTTTCTATGGGAATATTGATCCTATAATTGATCGTGAATCTGGAATTTTACTATTTGCTGGAACAGATGCTGTGGGCAAAGCTATTTTATTTTGGAGAACACTTCTTCAATGGTTAGGCGGAATGGGAATCGTCATATTATTTATAGCTGTTTTGCCAGCGTATGGTCTAGGAGGAAACAAGCTTCTAGTGCAAGCTGAGCTTCCTGGACCTTCTAGCGAAGACTTAGCTCCAAAAGCACGCGATGCAGCAACACTGCTGTGGAAAGCTTATTTAACAATTACAATCGTTGCAACTTTTCTATTAAAATTCACAGACAAAGATATTTCCTTTTTTGATGCTCTTCATATTGTTATGAGCACAGTCTCAACAGGAGGATTTATCCCTTATAGACAATCTCTACACGTCTACAATAATCCAGCAGTTCAATGGCTAATGATATTTTTCATGATTGTCGGAAGCATCAATTTTTCAATAATTTTTCAGGTTATTAAAGGAAAACTATACCGCCTGTTTGATCCCGAATTCCTGCTCTTTTTATTGACAATAGTAATAGGTAGCACAATCATTTTTAGCAGTATTGTAAATACGAATCAGATTCTTTTTCTAGGTGTTCTAGAGAGGATTGGTTCTCTAGAAGGCATTAGAATTGCTCTTTTTCAATATATCTCATGCCAAAGCTCTACTGGATTTGTTTTGCTAGATTATGACCAATGGGGCCATTTTGCACAGGCTATAATGATAACAGCCATGTTTATAGGAGCTATGTCGTGTTCAACGGGGGGTGGCCTCAAAGTTATGCGTTATTATATTTTAATAAGGACGGCTCTTTTTAGAACTGAATCCATCTTCAAACCCGAAATGGTACGAACTTTTAAAATAAGAAAGCAGCCTGTTAGCCCAACCATTAAAGAAACAACACTAAGCTTTTTCTTTATAGCTATTTCATTTGCTCTCATTAGCACCCTAATTTACATCGCAGATGGGCTAGACTTTAGAACTGCCTTTAGCACAGCATGCACAATGATTAATAATGTAGGCATGGCCTATGGCCCTGGTGGCCCCACACAAACCTTTGCATTCATGTCTAATTTTTCAAAATTTATTTCTACTTTTTGGATGGTACTAGGCAGGTTAGAATACTATATGATTCTCATTCTTTTAACCCGCACCTTCTGGAGAAGGGCATAAAGAGCTATTGATTATCTGAAGATTCTTTTGAAGGTTTTTGCTCAGGATTCTTTCCATAATCTGTAATATAAAAACCCGAACCTTTAAAATTGAGTACAGCATTTTTTCCTCCTACACAACGCTTAAGCGTATCTTTTCTACATTTGGGGCATTGCGTCAAAGGATCTAAAGAAATTTTATGAAAAACCTCGTATGTGTAACTACAGTCAGAGCACTGGTATTCATAAGTAGGCATATTGAAACTCCATAATAATTGAAGGCTTGGGAAGACTTTCCCCAAGCCTAGGTTCGTTACATCATTCCACCCATTCCAGGCATACCACCCATTCCAGGCATACCGCCCATTCCTGGCATTCCACCCATACCGGGCATACCGCCCATTCCAGGCATTCCACCTTCAGGCATTCCTAAGTTTTTCTTAGGCTCAGGCTTATCTGTAATTAGTGTAGCAGTAGTTAAAAGCAAGCCTGCAACAGAATTTGCGTTTTTAAGAGCATTTTTAGTTACCATAACAGGGTCAATAACTCCTGCTTTGATAAGGTCAACAAACTCATCAGTTAGGCCATTGTAACCCAAAGATTTTTCACTGCTCTCAGATATTTTCTCAGCAACAACATTCCCTTCTCGACCACAGTTGTTTGCGATTGCAGTAGCTGGGGCAAAACAAACTTTTTTCAAGATCTTAATACCCGCTTGCTCATCTTCTGATTCCATTTTTACATTATCAAGAGCTTTTAGAGCTTTAATAAGTGCAACTCCACCACCAGGAACAACTCCTTCAGCAACTGCTGCTCGTGTAGCATGAAGAGCATCTTCAACCCGAGCTTTTTTCTCTTTCATTTCAGTTTCTGTAGCAGCTCCTACTCGAACAACTGCGACTCCACCAACAAGTTTAGCAAGTCTCTCTTCAAGCTTTTCTCTATCATAATCAGAGCCAGCATTTGCAGCTTCATTTCTGATTTGTTCAACACGCTTTTGCACATCTTGAGTACTTCCCATTCCATCTACAATGGTAGTCTCTTCTTTACCAATATGAATTGTTTTGGCCCTACCTAAGACTTCTAACCCTACATTCTCAATTTGCAAACCAATTTCTTCATCAACAACTGTTGCACCAGTAAGAATAGCGATATCTTGAAGGATTACTTTTTGACGATCACCAAATCCAGGAGCTTTTACTGCACAGATAGGCAAGCCTCCTTTAATTTTGTTGATCACAAGCGTCGCTAGAGCTTCCCCATCAATATCTTCAGCTAAAACTAGCAACGGTTTTTGCCCCTGTTCCATAAATTTCTCTAAAATAGGAACCAAATCCTTTGCATTCGAGAGTTTTTTAGAAACAATAAGTAAATGCGCATCTTCAAACTCTACAGCCATTGTCTCAGGATTTGTCACGAAATATGGAGAAAGATAACCTTTATCAAAGTTCATTCCTTCTACAACATCCAAAGTTGTTTTAAATCCTCTTGCCTCATCGACAGTGATTGTTCCATCTTTTCCAACTTTGTCCATAGCTTCAGCAATAATAGCTCCTATTTCACTATCATTGTTAGCAGAAATTGTAGCAATTTGCTTCACTTCTTCTGGGCTATTAATTTTATCAGCTTGGCCATCTAAAGCAGCAACTAATGCAGCAACCCCTTTATCAAGACCCCGTTTTAGAGCCATAGGGTTTACACCAGCTATTACACTTTTAACTCCATATGAAAAGATTGACTCAGCAAGTACAATAGCAGTTGTTGTGCCATCACCTGCGGTATCAGAAGTTTTTGAAGCCACTTCTTTAAGAAGCTGCGCTCCCATATTTTCGAACTTATCTTTTAAGCACAATTTCTTTGGCAACTGTAACGCCATCTTTTGTTGAAAATGGAAGCCCAAGATCTTTATTAATTACAACATTACGCCCTTTTGGGCCTAAAGTTACTTTTACAGCTTTTGCGAGTGTACGAATCCCTTTTTGGATAGACTTTAGGGCATCTCCGTGAAATTTCAGCATTTTAGTCATATTTAATTTACTCCACCTTTTAACTTTACTATTCTACGACACAAAGGACTTCTTCAATAGGAAGTATAAGAAAGCCTTCCTGTCCGTCATTCTTAACTTCAGACCCTGCATAGGATGCAAAGAAAACTTCATCACCAACTTTTACATCTGATGGATTTTCTGTTCCCAGTGCAACTATTGTGCCTTGCTTTGGTTTTTCTTGCGCAGTTTCAGGTAAATAAATTCCACCTTTTGTTGTCTGAGCTTCTGTGCGCTTGACTAAGAGGCGAGCTCCTAAAGGTTTTATCTGACTCATGACGTACAACTCCTTGTAATATTTTAATTTATTGAGAGGAATCATACGAAAAATTGAGCTTATCGTCAACTCATTTAGCAAAATTCAATCTTGAGTGCTAAAAACTAATATATAAGATATTTTTCCCGTTTGCTAAGAAAGTCTTTTATATAGTGATCTTCGAGAATTTTTATTTCATCCACAAAACTTTGACTACGCTCTAGATAGCTCATAAGTTTTTCATTTCCTGTTAAATAGTTGCAGGCCTTTCGCCTTCCTTTTTTCATAGCAGCAGCCAACTCTCTTTCAAAATGCTGAGGATAAGTACGCATAAGCTCTTCAAAAATTACATATTGGGTTAACAAGGGTTGAAACAATTCTATGCTTGTAACTTTGATTAAAACTCCTCCACAAGTAGCAGACTCATATTTTCCCCATTTAGGTGTAAATATCTCTGAAGAAAAGAGTACTCCTGGCAAATTTCTCTGATTTAAAATACTTGCAAATTCATGCCCTTCTAGCCATGGAGCGCCTATTCTTTTAAAAGGTTTGTTCCCTCTAAGGTCTACACTTACTATTTCTAGAGTTTCCCCCAAAAAAATAGTTGCTGGGTATACAAGAGCCGTCTCACCATCTGGGATATTTGGGCTAGGTGCTGCCCACGATAGTTGGGTATCTTGAAAAGACATCGAACGCTTCCAGCCAGTCATGGGAACAACTTTTAAATCACAGTTTACCTTTTGCTCCGCATTAAAATAACGAGCGAGCTCTCCAATAGTCATTCCATGGCAAAATGGGATCTCATTGTAACTAAAAAAAGACTTATATTTTTCTTCTAAGGTTCCCCCTTCTACAACAAGCCCCCCTCTAGGGTTGGGTCTATCTAAAACAATTACGGGGATTTTTAGTTCAGCCGCTTTCTCTATAACGTAACAAAGTGTCGTCTCGTAGGTGTAACATCGTACGCCAACCGTTTGCATATCAAAAATGACTAAGTCTATATTTGAAAGCATTGCATCGGTGGGCCTTTTTGTGTCTCCGTGCAAACTAAAAATATTTACTTGATTTTTCTGACTATCTTCTACTTTATCAAAAGCATGAAGCTTTGCATCTAGCCCATGCTCTGGTGCAAAAGCAGCAAACAATTTGTAACCAAATTCTTCTTGATTTGAAAAAAACAGATCAAAGGCGCTCTCTTGCTTTGCATTGATTGCACTTTGATTAGTTACAAGTCCAATGTTCTTTCCTGTAAGTTCAAAGCTGTATGGCTCTGAAAAAATGCGATCTAGACCAAGATCAACTCCTGCAGTTAACGGGAAAGAGCAAAACAAGCATACTAGTAAACGAAAAATATTATACTTTTTAGTGAAATCCAAGATAAAGCCTCCAAATCAATTTAAAATAATTGCTTTTAACGCATGTTAGTGATGATTAAAAAATAAACTTAATTTTTTCAAACTGAAAAACTACCAGTTTGGTTCTGATTCATAACCAAGATCTATTAACAGATTATTATATTTCTTTTTAAAAGCTGAGATATGTTTCAATTTAAAAAGATCGGCCCATTGTCCGACTTTCTTTTTTTTGTTTGAAAAAGTCCCTGTTCCTCCCCAAATAGAAGAACAAATTTGATCGAGCTGCTCTTTTGAATAGTTTAGGTTTAAAAATAGATTTATCTTCTCTAAACACTCATATTGCTTTTCATCTGAGCCCCCACCTTTTGTTCCAACTAGATCTTCAAAACGAAGAACAAGAACGTTGTCTAAATTTCTATTCATAAGTTCTCTAGCTATAAAAAAGTTTTCCATATGCCAGTCTCTCCATAAAAATTTATCTATTTTAGGAGGGATTTTCCCCGAGATTAACTGTGATAATTTTTTTTCCATAGGCAAAGCTTTCCATTCAGGAAGGACTTTTCTGTCTTGTTCACGCATAACCCAGTTCACATATGAAACCATAAAGTCTCTGGGATCACGGATAGTTACAATGTATTTGTTCTTACTAGAAAACACATTTTCCAAATCGTCTAAATTTTTCAAACGCAAGTAGTGAGTCAAGTGAGGTTGAGAATTATTTGTTCCTGGCTCTAAAGCATATGAAAGCTCCACATTTAACAACTTCATCGTTTTTTGCATCAAATGAGTTCCTGACTTAGGAATAGTTGCTAAGTAAACTTCAGACTTTTGAGAAGTCTCTAAACTTTCATCATTAGCGTAAGCAGATAATGGTATTAGCAAAGCAAACACCCACAAGACTATTTTTTTCATTTTAAACCTCTAATAATAGACGAGTCGTTTTAAACCGATCTTTTCTTATAAACTTAGCTTAAAAGGTCTCAAAAAAATACAATCTTTTCAATACATTTATTCTTATTTTTAAATACTTAGTTAGCAGAGTTTTTCTTCAATAATTCTAGAGCTTAAACAACAATAAATTCTTTGCAACAAAACACCCCTATTTACAATATATTACAGCTAATTATTAAAAAATTCTGGCTTAAAAGAGACTCTATTCATTAGTATCTTCAGGCATTATGAATAAAGTTTTACTCAATCCAGAACAACAACTCGCTGTAAATTATAATCAAGGCCCTCTTCTCGTCTTAGCAGGAGCAGGCTCTGGTAAGACGCGCGTTATTATTCACCATATTACAAATCTTATTAACCATGGCGTTAGAGCAAAGCAAATTGTAGCGGTTACTTTTACAAATAAAGCAGCTGCAGAAATGCGAGAAAGAATTTCCGCACAAACTGAGCAATCCCCATTAATATGCACTTTTCATAGCCTAGGTGTGCGCATTTTAAGAGAGTCAATAGAACACATGGGTTTCTCCAAAAACTTTGTAATCTATGACGAAGAAGATGCTCTCAAAATGCTAAGAACTTGCATCAAAGAGCTTCAAGTTGAAGACAAAACGATAACACCTAAAGCGCTCAAACAAATTATCTCAAAAGCAAAGAATCGTTTAGAAGAGCCTCAAGAAGATTCATCTTCATCCATTGGTCAAATTGCCCCTAAAGTTTTCAAACTATATCAAGCTAAACTTTTTGAAGCCTCTGCTGTTGATTTTGACGATCTATTATTTCTACCCGTAAAACTTTTTAAAGAGTTTCCTAATGTTTTAGAAGTTTACCAAAATAGATGGCACCATCTTTTAGTCGATGAATACCAAGATACCAACCATGCACAGTACACTCTAGCCTCTCAGCTTGTAGCCAAACATCGCAATTTTTTTGTTGTAGGTGACCCTGATCAATCTATTTACACATGGCGTGGAGCAAATATTCAAAATATATTAAATTTTGAAAAAGATTGGAGTGATGCTCAAATAGTTCGTTTGGAGCAAAACTACCGCAGCACTTCAACTATTCTAGAGGCTGCAAATCACCTCATTGAAAATAACGAAAACCGCTTTAAAAAAGATTTGTGGAGTAACCTTGGAGAAGGGGAAAAAATCTATAAATTCAACGCTTACAACGAAAGAGAAGAAGCTGACTTCATTGTAGACACCCTTACAAAGAACAAACAAAAATTCCAAATCGATTTAAAAGATATGGTCATTTTTTATAGAACAAATGCTCAATCTCGCCCTTTTGAAGATGAACTTCTCAGAAGAAATATTCCTTACTCTGTCGTTGGAGGCATGTCGTTCTATCAAAGAAGAGAGATTAAAGATGTTCTAGCTTTCTTAAAACTTATAAACAACCCATCAGATACAGTTTCTTTTCTAAGAACAATTAATTTACCTAAACGTGGGTTTGGTGAGGCGTCTCTAGCAAAAATTTTACATTTTGCCAATAGGAGCCAATACAACCTAATAGATGCCTGCCAAAAACTTTTGGACCCAGGAGCTCCTGTTCGTTTAAATCAAAAGCAGCAACGAGGGCTTACTGACTATATTAACCTTCTCTCCTCGTTAAAGAAAATCAGCCACGAATCGCCTTTGAATGAACTTGTATACCAGGCAATCCAAAAATCAGGCTACCTTGAGTCCCTTAAATTAGATCCCGATTCATTTGATGATCGCAAGGCAAACATTGATGAACTTGTTGCAAAAGCAATTGACTGGGAAGATCAAAATCCAGATGGAACACTTGCACAGTTTCTAGAAGAACTTACGCTTAATACAAGTCAAACCAATGAAGATGCTCGTGATCGTCTTGTGCTAATGTCTGTGCACAATGGAAAAGGACTCGAATTTCACTCTGTTTTTTTAACAGGGATGGAAGAGAGCCTTTTTCCTCATATCAATTCGTTCAACACACATAATGGTATCGAAGAAGAACGCAGGCTCTGCTATGTTGGCATGACCCGGGCAAAAAGAATTTTATATTTAACTCGAACAATGAGTCGTTTTATTTGGGGTGGAGCAAGAAGTATGAGACCCTCTCGCTTTTTGAAGGAAATTCCTTCAAAGTACTGCCAAAGAGTGGATGAGGATGACGAGTATCAAGACAGCTTTGCGCAACAACAAGCTCCCGTTTGCGATGAAAAATCAGAATTTTCCTTAGGAGATGTTGTTTATCATCAAGAATTTGGTGTAGGTAAAGTCCAAAACATCAAGAGCTCATCTTTAGGAGTTACCTATGATGTCAATTTTCAAAAAGACGGCAGCACAAAAACCTTGTTAGCAAAATTTGCTAAATTATCAGCTATTTAATTGGGTATGAGGCTCTAATTATTTGCCAACGCAGCTCTGTTTGCTCAGAGATGTATTTCTTGATTTCATCTTTGCTATTTTTTCCAAAAAAGACAATTTCTTGATCCGTTAAACGGAAAAGTAGAGCCATACCATGCATAGAATTTTTCACTAATTTTTTTATTTTGCTCAATGCCTTAAAAAAGATTCTTCTTCTCAAAAAGAGCCTAACTGAAAGAAGTGATAAGTATAGCCCAAGAACTGCCTTAGAAAATAAAATTATTTTGTAGTTATCAAAGCACACGAAATCACATGTTATTGAAACAGCAACTAACAAAATTAAGATTAAGCTTTCATAGGAAGATTGGAATAGGGGACCAAATACTTTTCTAAATCCCTTTGATAAATGATAGGCAAATATTTCCTCAAACCTACTTTCAGGATAACCCATACGAGCAACATGAGAACATTCATGGGCAATGATCTCACCTTTATGATACATTCCTAAATACTTGTCTTTTTTTTCAAAAAATTTATTCAACCTCATTACAAATTGATTATTCACAACTTGAACATAGGCTGCTTCCCAAAAGTGCATCCCTTTGTTGCTATATTCAAAATGGATCCAATCACAGTTGATGTCAAAATTTCTCTTTAATTTCTCATCTACAATAGCTTTATGGCTTCCATGA
>JAJACU010000011.1 GCA_022601345.1 Chlamydiota bacterium
AAAAGCTACAGAAGTTGTCTAGCTCAAGCTAGCCATGATTTCAAAAACTGTGATTTTTAATAGGTTAAAAGATGGGAAAAAATCTAGGTTAGCCGATTTTTCCATCAAAAACAGGATCGAGATCTTTTAAGGAAACTTTCTTGAAGTGACCTATTTCTAAATGACCTAGTCGTAAATTTCCAATGCGTATGCGGCAAAGTTCTTGAACTTGGAGCCCTGTTTGTTCAACAAGTTCTCTAACTTCGTGTTTTTTGCCTTCTTGGATAATAATTTTGAGAGTGTTTTTTCTCACTTTTGTAACTTTTTGTGGTTTTACAAAGCAGCGTTCAATGGAAACTCCAGAGCTAATTTTCTCTAACTGCTCAGCAGTTACTTCCACATTAGTTTTGACTAAGTATTCTTTAGAAATTTCAAAGCTTGGGTGGATAACTCGGTGTGAGAGCTGCCCATCATTTGTGACAATAACAAGGCCGGTAGTGTTCTTATCAAGGCGTCCTACAGTAAATAGACGGTGTTTAGAAGGAAATAGGTCTACAACAATGTTTTTGAAGCGTTCTTTATCATTGCTGCAAACATACCCTTTAGGCTTGTTGAGTATATAGTACACCTTTTCATCGGTCTTTAAAACTTTTTCACCATCAAGGCTAATTTTGTCTTTAGAAATATCGACCATGTGTTGAGGCTTTAAAATAACCTCACCATTGACTGTAACTTTGCCTTCAAAAATGAGTTCTTCACATTTACGTCTGGAGGCTACGCCATTTGCAGCTAAAACTTTGCTTAATCTATTCTTTGTCATTTCAAAAATTATTTTTTAATAATTATACCATTTGTTACTATTTAATTTAATTATAAAATAAAGATATTAAATAAAACTTTATAGTTCATAGTTTATGAGAAAATAGAGAGATAAATTGAATAATTCACATTCAATTTGTTACAATAATTTTGCTTCCCACAAGGCTCACTTATGACTAAAAAAATTCTTATACCTTTTTTGTTTATTGCAGCATTTGCATTAGCTATTTGGGGAAAACAGGCAGTTGATCCTGGCAATCGCAAATGGATGGATGATCAAATTCATGAAGATCTGAGTTTTTTCTCAAAGGAAGACTTAAATCCAGAGCGTATTAGTACATCATTTCATAATGCTGCCCCATCTCAAAAACTAGTGCATTTTCAGATTAAAGATAGTCAGCTGTATTGGGAGAGAAACTGGAAGGGAGATGAGAGCTTTGATAGAGTTCAAAGTGTATGCCAATTCCTTAGTGTGGCTTGCAAAAAGAGATTCTTGTCTAATGTAGATTTTTTGCTCACCGTTGAAGATGGAATGATTGTTCCATTGACTGCAAACCAATATTTACCCGTTTTTACATTTGCAAAAAAGCAAGATGTGAGGAATGGAATTTTATTTCCAGATCACCTAACTGAAATTTTTGCACGCACAAGAACTAAGAGCATTGGGTTTGAGAAAATCAAGCCAAAAAATCTGTGGTCAAAAAAGATAGAAAAAGCTTTTTGGAGAGGGGGGACCACTGGAGGTCAGTATTTAGCAGATACATGGCATCAAAAACCTAGGTCCAAGCTATCACTACTTACTCGGTTTTATCCTGATGATATTGATGCAGGCTTTAGCGTCTTTTGCCAAATGACCGAAGATGCCAAAAAAGAAATGCTTAAAATGTTGCCTCATCATAAGTGGGTAGGGCACAAAGGTCACCTTAAGTATAAATACTTAGTGATCGCTGATGGAAATACATGCACTTACCCCAGGTTTTATTTGGGTCTCTTTTCAGGTTCAGTAGTATTTAAAGATCAAACAGAGCACTGTCAGTGGTTTTACAAAGCATTGAAGCCCTATGAACACTATATTCCTGTTCAAGCAGATTTTTCTGATTTACCTGAGAAAGTTAAGTGGGCCAAAGAAAATGACAAAAAAGCAAAACAAATAGCATCTAATGCCACTCAATTTATCAATAAAAATATGAAATCTCGTCATATTTATGCCTATATAGAAAAACTTTTAGATCATTACTCAAAACTACAAGATTGCGATTTTGTTATTAGTCAAAGTGCTCAGCTTTACAAGGATTCTAAAAAATGAAAAAGTTAATTTTACTTCGTCACGGTCAATCTCAGTGGAACCTTCTCAATCGTTTTACAGGTTGGGTAGATGTTTCTTTAACAGACAAAGGAATCAAAGAAGCACAAAGCGCAGGCAGAAAGATAAAAGATATTCCTATCGATATTATATTTACTTCTGAACTTGTAAGGGCTCAAATGACTGCTATCCTAGCTATGGAAAAGCACGAATCTAACGAGCCTCTTTTGTTTATTCATTCAAAAGGAAAAGGCAAGCAGTGGGGCATAGACAGTTGCCTTAAAGAAGCTGTTGAAATGTGCATTCCAACTCATGTGAGCTGGAGACTCAATGAACGCTTCTACGGAAAGCTGCAAGGGATGAATAAGGATGAGGCTCGCAAAAAGTTTGGGAAAGATCAAGTACATATCTGGCGAAGAAGCTTCGATATCCCACCACCTGGTGGTGAAAGTCTTAAAATGACACTAAAGCGCACTTTGCCTTATTTTAAAAACGAGATTTTACCTCAATTAAAAAAGAAAAACGTGCTTATTGCCGCTCATGGCAATTCTTTGAGAGCTATTTCGATGTTTTTAGAAGACTTATCTCAAGAAGAGGTGCTCAAGCTAGAAATACCAACAGGAAAACCCATTATTTACGGGTATGATAAAGGGCAATTTAAAAAATTAAAATGAAAGAAATTTATTTAGACAACCATACAACAACAGCACCTTACCCTAAAGTTATTGAGGTTATGAAACCTTACTTAACAAAACGCTGGGGAAATTACTTACAACCCCATCAAAAAGGGCAGGAATTAATTTCTGATATTCATAAAGCTTATGAAAAAATCTATGACTTGATTGGTGCAGATATCTCTGAAGATGAGCTATTTTTTGTATCTAATAGTGAAGAAGCAATTAGCACTGTTTATCAAATTGTGTACCAAGAATCTGTGCAGAATCAGGGGAAAAACCACTTTTTAACTCTTGCTGTTGAAGATGCTTCTATTTTGATGAATTTGAAAAAGCTCGAAAGTTTAGGTTGTAGCACATTTAACCTAGACCTCAATGAAGAGGGACTTATTCAAGTCGATAAAATTGCAGAGGCAATTACACCTAGGACGGCTTTAGTCTCACTTTCTCTCGCACACGGTTTAACAGGACTTATACAACCCATTGAAAAACTAAAAGAGCTATGTAAGTTAAGGGGTATATTCTTGCACCTAGATATCAGCTACGCAATTGGAAAAATGGATCTTGATATTCATGAGCTGGGAGCTGACTTCATCACTTTTGGTGGAGACAAGTTCCATGGACCCAAAAGTAGTGGCATTTTATATGTTCACCCAGGTGTGCATTTGCATCCATTGATTTTGGGAGGGATTGAACAAAAAGGTGTCCGTGGTGGTATTTTAGATGTATCTCAGCTAGCGGGGCTGTCAGAGGCTGCGAGAATTGCTAAAGAAAACATTAGTGATATGGGCCTTGAGATAGCGAGCTTAAGAGATCTATTTGAAAGCAATTTAAGCAAAGGTTTAGATGAAGTAGAAATTGTACTTAACCAAAGTATGCGCCTTCCTAATGTTTCTGTTATAGCGTTTAAAAATATAGTGGCAGATGCTCTTTTATACAGTTTGAACCAAAAAAAGGTTTACGCCTCTCTTGGAGGAGTTCAGTTTCAAAGACTAAGTAATATACTTGATCTACTTCAGTTTTCACCTGTGCTTTCTAATGGAGCTCTGTCTTTTGCGATGTCTTGTCAAACCACAGCAGAAGATGTCAACAGCGCTACTGAGATAATTATTGAAGAAGTCAAAAAGATAAGATTAATGACAAAAAATATGGAGCCTTATAGTGGGTCTTAAAACGGTGATCAAACCCTCGTTCTGGGCGAGCTATAGTAAAAAGCTCAGTCAGTATATTCAAAAGCCACGCTCTGTTGGGACCTTTACTCAAGAGGATGCTGATAGCTGCGCCCTGCGCTATGTAACAGGAGAGTCAGGAGAAATCAATGATGGCAATTGGATGTGTTATTACTGGCTAGTAGATCCAAATGATGGGATTGTTGTCGATGCAAAATATCAAGTTTACGGTGAATCTATCCTTATAGGGCTTGCAGAGGCCTCTTCAGGGTTGATTGTAGGTAAAAATTATGATCAGGCTGCACGCATTCACATTGAAGTTATTGACCATTCTTTAAGAGATAAAAATGATGTGAGTGCATTCCCTGCAGAAGCGATCTCTCATGTTTCTTTAGTGACGCAAGCAATAAAAATTTGTTCACAAAAGTGTATGGATATTCCTATATCTTTAACATATGATGCGCCACCTGTAAATTCATCTCCAATGGAAGGCGAAGGTTATCCTGGATTTGATGAATTGAGTCTATCTCAGAAAATATCTATTATAGATCAGGTGTTGGATCAAGAAGTTCGTCCTTATATTGAAATGGATGCAGGAGGAGTGGAGGTTATTGGTTTGCAAAAAAATGAGCTAACCATTGCATACCAGGGAACGTGCACATCTTGCTTTTCAGCAACAGGGGCTACGTTGTCATTTATTCAGCAGGTTATTCAAGCTAAAGTGGATCCAAAATTAAAAGTTATTCCCAACTTGTAATTTCACCAGAATGAAAAGCTTTTAAAGTTTTATCTTTGAGCTGAAGCACTATAGCGCCTGTTTCATCGACGCCATGATATATACCCTCAGCACTCTCTTTGCCATGATCCATTAAAATCGTTTTTCCTGCTAAAAAAGATAGAGATTCAAAATCAGGTTGAAACGCAGTAAAGCCTTCTTTTAAAAAGATCTCAAGATTTCTTTGAAACAGTGACTCTGCAGGATTCATAATAGATTTAATGCCCCATGTTTTGCGGGTCTCAACTTGCACTGAAGTTGCAGGGCAGTCTATGTTGACTAGTTGGTTAGCATCCATATTGATGTTGAGCCCAACCCCTACAAAGAAAACCTTTCCCTTAGTTGTTTCTTTAGTTTCAACTAAAATTCCTCCGGCTTTTTTATCATTAATAAAAATATCATTGGGCCATTTAAGTTTAACGATTAAACCTAGTTTTTGCAAAACCTCAGCAAAAGTAAGGCCTGTCACTAGGCTAATAGGGTTGAGTGGATGGCTATGTTCTGATACCAAAAAGCAGTATGTAGCATAAGCTCCTCCACCGTGCGGGGAGTGCCAGTTTCTGTCAAACCTTCCACGGCCTTTAGACTGTTCATTGGCTGAGATAACATGAAATTTTTTCAGGTCAAAACTTTCATAGTTATCTTTTGCCCAGTCTTGGGTAGACTCAAGTTTATTAAAATGGTGATGTTTTATTTCCATATTGTTTTGAAGTTGGTTATGCTGTTTCTACTAGATTATAGTTTGTTAATAGCTAAGTTGAAAATGTAATCCTATCAAAATTTTTTAAAAACAAAAAAATTTTATTATACGTAGTGGTAATTTAGAAATTGGTTTTGATCAGGCCCAATAATTCTCCAATCAAAGTTGATATCTTTAGATGACCAATTCAAAGCTCCTAAATAAGTGTCTTGGTGACTTAAATGGGCGTCTAAAGATATCAATGACTTGGAGTGCTGCAAGGTCAAATGAAATAAGAAAGTTGGGTTTTGAAGACCTTGCCTTAAGTGTTCAAGAGTTATTAAAGAGCTATTTAAATCTAAGCTCCATCGAAAGTAATTGCTAAAGGACGTTTTAGGTAGGTTGTTTTCGTGCCAATAGCCTTTCTCAAAAAAAATCAATTGGTTTTCACTTGGAAAGGAAACCTCAATTTGAGCACGCCCAGTTTTTTTGTTTTGAATTTTGACCTGCTTATTGCGAACCGTAAGGTCTAAAGATTTTACTTTGGTCAATCTATTCCAAAACGAAAGGAGTTTTTGTTGATTGGCTTTATTTCGGATCAATTCATTTTGGAAGCTTAATCTCGGCTTATGAATTAAGCAGTAATACTTTTTTTCTTGAGGACTTAAAAGAGTATACGCTTTTTTTAAGAGGTTCTCTAGCTCTTCGCAAAGAGGGTGTGAGTAATTGAGTCGAAACATTTTTTTATTTCCCTCGAAATAGCTTGTAACAATTTCTCCTTTTTCTAGCCTCATTAAAGCGTTTTGTATGGGAGTAAGGGCTATTTTTAAAATGTTTTGAATTTGCGAGCCATAACCCTTTTCATTTACGAATAAAAAAAGAAGAATTTTTTCAATATTTGGGTTTGAAAATAGAAATTTCAACATAAAATCAACCTAATTTTTAGTGAGAATTATTTTGCTTGAGAAGGTCTTTTATTAGAAGTTAAATGTGAGGTTTTTTAATTTTAACCTAATTTTTAGTTTGAATTAATGGTTTTGTGGGTTTGACTTTCAAAAAAATGGCCTCAAAATAGGAGCTATAAAAAAGTTAATGAATACTTTAGGAGAATAATGATTCGACATGATTGGGAAAAAGATGAGCTTTTGTCATTGTACAAGATGCCAATTCTTGAGTTAATTTTTAAGTCAGCTACGGTTCACAGACAATTTAATAATCCAAGTGAACTTCAAATGTGTCACTTAATTTCAATTAAAACTGGAGGATGCAGCGAAGATTGCAAGTATTGTTCACAGTCATCGAGGTATACAACCTCTGTCAAAGCGCAACCTTTTATGAAGATTGAAGAAGTAATTAAGCGAGCTGAATCTGCAAAGAGTAAAGGAGCTACAAGAGTTTGTTTAGGCTCTGCTTGGAGACAAATAAGAGATAGCAAGCAGTTTGATGAAATTTTAAAGATAGTGAAAACCATAGATAAAATGGGATTAGAAGTCTGTTGCACCCTAGGGATGCTAAATGAAGACCAAGCAAAAAAACTGAAAGATGCTGGGCTCTACGCATACAATCACAATCTAGATACGTCAGATAAATACTATAAGCAAATTATCACATCGAGAAGTTATGAAGATCGACTTAAAACTCTTTCGGCAGTTAGAGAAGCTAATATATCTGTATGTTGTGGAGGGATAATTGGCTTGGGAGAGAAAGTGGAAGACAGAGTTAGACTCATTCAGACTTTAAGTTCATTTAATCCTCATCCAGAGTCTGTGCCTATTAATAGATTGATTCCAATAAAAGGGACTCCATTTGGAGAAAAAAAACAAGTTTCTATCTGGGATCTAATTAGGACAATTGCTGTAGCTAAAATTTCTATGCCCAGGTCTATGATCCGCTTGAGTGCAGGAAGAGAAAAGATGACTTCAGCTGAGCAAAGCTTATGTTTTTTAGCCGGTGCAAATTCAATTTTTATTGGAGAAAAACTTTTAACAGCTCCCAATAAAAATTTAGATCAAGATGAAGAGTTATTTAAAACTTTGGATTTGCAGCCAAGAAGATCTTTTAAGGTCCCTAGTTAACCCATGGACTTAGTTTTATGTTAGCCATACAAAATGACATTAAAAAAATACTGCAAAATAGAAAGAGAAATTCAAATTTGCGTTTTCTCCCTAAAAATAGAAATTTGGGGATTGATTTTTCTTCAAATGACTATCTTGGTTTTTCAAAATCTTTAAGTTTTAGAAGAGAAATTGAGGAGCAATTTTATACAAATCAAGATTCTCCATATGTGGGATCAACTGGATCGAGGTTACTTACTGGTCATAGAGATCTAATTGAAAACCTAGAAAAAAGTATTGCTAATTTCCATATTGCAGATGAAGGCTTGATATTCAATTCAGGCTATCTAGCAAACATCGGTTTGCTCTCTTGTATTGCAACAGAAAAAGATTATTTCATCATAGATAGCTCGGTTCATGCATCTATTTGGCAAGGAGTTCAGCTAGGTTTAGCCAAAAATTTAGTGTTTAAACATGGAGATATGAATCACTTAGAGTCTCGATTAAAGAGAGCCAATAACCTAGGTCGAAGAATTTTTATATGTGTAGAATCTATTTATTCAATGGAAGGAAAAGTTACACCTTTAAAGGAGATTCTTGACTTAGCTGAAAAATACTCTGCTTACCTTATTGTTGATGAGGCTCACAGCACAGGTGTTTTTGGAAATAAGGGAGAGGGAATAGCAGTAGAATTAGGTGTTGAAAAAAGAATCTTTGCACGTGTGCATACTTTTGGAAAAGCCCTGGGAACTTTTGGGGCCATAGTTTTAGCTAGTAAAACTCTAAAAGAATTTTTGATTAATTTTTCTAAGCCATTTATTTATACCACAGCTCTTCCTATATACAATTACTTGGCAATCCAAGTCGCGTATCAGAGAATAAACCGCACAAATAGTGATCTTCAAAATCTTAGAAAATTGATCAAATACTTCAAAAGTAAGATCCAATCACAAGCTCTTCCTATTCCAACGACTGAGACGCATATTCAATATATTCATGTGGGTTGTCCAATTGCAGCAGACAACATTTCACTTTCATTTAGAGAAGCTGGGCTAGATGTTCGTGCTTTGAAGTATCCCACTGTAAGAAAGGGCAAAGAAGGGCTTAGAATTTGCCTACACAGCTTCAATTCATTAAATGAAATAGACCTATTAGTTGAAAAACTTGCATCAAACATACATTTAATTTTTAACGAGGCAATTACATGAAAAATATAGTTGTGGCAGGAACAGGAACTGATGTAGGTAAAACAGTTGTGTCTGCAATATTATTGCAGATGTTTGAGGCTGATTATTGGAAGCCCGTCAGCTGTGGTTCAAATGAAGATAGAGACTCCTTTAAAGTAAAGCAGCTAGTTAACATTCCCAATTTTTGTTGCCACCCTGAGGCTTATCATTTTTCTTCTCCCAAGTCTCCCCATCATGCTGCTGCTATAGAGAGCATTGAGCCACTTTCATCTAAACTATGCTTACCAAACTCTAATAGACAAATTATTATTGAGTCTGCAGGCGGGGTTCTAGTTCCACTAAATAATAAAGAACTACTTACAGATATTTTTTGTAACTGGGACTGTAACTGGGTGTTAGTTTCTCGCAATCAGCTAGGCAGCATTAATCATACGCTATTAAGCTATGAAGCGTTAGTTCAGCGCAGTGTAAATATTTTGGGAATCATTTTTAACGGAAGTCAAAATGATTATACAGAGAAGTTTATCACAGACTACACAGGCCTTTCTATTCTTGGAAGAGTAGATGAGGAGTCCAATATAAATAGTGAAATAATAATGAGGTACAGTGAAAAATGGAAAAATCAAAACTGTTGGAGAGAGAGAATCTAGAGCTCTCAAAAAACATAAATATTTGGCATCCATACAGTCAACATGCAGTTGATAAGGCGCCTATTTTAATAGATAGTGCTAAAGGGGCTTCTCTATATACAAAAGAGGGCAGGGAAATTATAGATGCTATATCCTCATGGTGGGTGACTTTACATGGTCACGCAAATTCCCACATTGAAAGTAGCATTTGTCAGCAACTAACCAAGTTTGAGCATGTAATGTTTGCTGGATTTACGCACAAACCTGCAATTAATTTAGCTGAGAAATTGTTAAGTTTATTGCCCGACGTATTTTCAAAAGTATTTTACACAGATAATGGATCTACAGCAGTTGAAACAGCATTAAAAATGGCATTTCAGTTTTTTTATAATGAGGATCCAAATACTCGAAGAAAAAAAGTGATTGCTTTTCGAGGTTCTTATCATGGGGATACATTTGGGTCTATGTCCGTCTCACAGCGAGACCTATTTGTAGACCCTTTTTTACATGCTCTTTTTGATGTAGAGTATATTGATCCTCCAATTTTAGGATTTGAAGATCAATCCATTTTTCAAATGGAAACAATATTAAAGAAACAACAAAGTGCTTGTTTCATTTTTGAGCCTGTTGTTCAAGGAGCCTCAGGTATGAGAAAGCATAGTGTGAAAGGTTTAAATAAGTTAATTTGCTTGTGTCAGAAGCATGGTGTATTGACAATTGCTGATGAAGTAATGACAGGCTTGGGAAGACTTGGCCCCAATTTTGCAATTGATATGTTAAATGTTTTTCCAGATATCATTTGCCTAGCAAAGGGGCTTACAGGGGGATTTCTTCCATTGGGAGCCACAATCTGTCAGGAAAAAATTTATAGTAAGTTTTTTTCTAGTGAGAGAAAAAAAGCTTTTCTGCATGGGCACTCTTATGCAGGTAATCCCCTAGCATGTAAAAGTGCTCTGGCTTCCCTCGAGCTACTTGATAGCAAAAAGTGTGTGAAACAGAGAAAATTCATTGAGTTGCAACATGAAAAGTTTTTAACAAATTGGATAGATCACCCTAAAATATCTAATGCCTACGTTCTTGGAACCCTTTTGTGTATTGAATACAAGAGTTTGGAGAAAAGTTCTTACTTTAATTCATTTAGAGACAAGTTACTAAACCATTTTCTTTCTGAAAATATTTTAATCAGACCACTTGGGAATGTCATACACGTCTTACCTCCATACTGCATAGAACTGAAACAATTAGAGAAAATCTATAGATCTATTGAAAAAACTTTGGAGAAAGATTTATGACTGAAATGAAGCAGCTATTGAAAGCAATCATATCAAATCCTTTGCAACATGCCCGCTGGCTTAACACCTTGTCTCTTATGGAAAATTGTGGAGCCAAACTTATCGCAAAAAGCGAGCATCCCACCATGGTTCCAAAAGAAATATTAAAGCATGCCGCAGAAGAATTTAGGCACGCTTATTTTTTTAAGGCTCAAATTGAACATGTTATGGCAGGGGGGCTGAAAACGTATCAGCTCAACGAGCTTTTAGGTGGGCTTTATTCTGCTCAGTATCTTAATCGGCTCAATCTTGGAGTCTCACGTTTTCTAACAGAAAAGAAAATTAATGGATCTAAACTCAAAGAATATAGTTATTTACTTGTAACTTATGCAATTGAGATCAGGGCAGAGAAAATATACCCCATCTATCAATCGATTCTAAAAGAGATGGGTTCTAAAATATCTATTTTAAATATTATTAGAGATGAAAAGCATCATCTTGAGGAAATTTTGAGTGAGTTAGAAAAAAGTCCAGCTAGTGAGTGGCTAGTAGACGTCAGTTTATTAGAAGAAAAGCAATTTCTAAAATGGAAAAATTCTATTGAACTTGAAAATGAGTGTTTTGAAAATAGCTGTGCATAAATGTCTTTTCACTAAATTCATATTAGATACATAATTAGCTCCCTTTTCTTAATGGAGGGAAGTATGTTTAATGTAACAAGCCAGAATTTGAGATCAATAAGTGACGCAGCTTCTGATGAGCGTCATTATATAAACAATACAGATGCCTACACAGTAGGCAAACCTTTGGATTTATCTGTAGCGGATGTGCTTTTTATGGGGGAAGGCAACTGCAGTTTTACAGAGTCGTGGGTTGAAAATCACATGCGAGCTGGAGAAAGTCAAGTTGCTAAGAGGGTTCTTTGCACAGAGCTTATGAGCTATGAAGAGATGACAATCGATCAAGAAACAGCTCGAAGAATAGAGGATCTTTCAAAACTTGGGACTCAATTTGTTTACTGCCTTGATGCAACAACATCAAATAGAACCTTTGAAGGGCACACTTTTCGCAGGATACAATTTAACTGTCCTCATGATAGGAGTAATTACTATAGCGTCCCACCTACACTTCCTCCTCTAGTCTCTGGGTTTTTCAGAGCCATCGAGAGCTTGCAAGAACCTGGGGATACAGTTCATATGACTCTTTTGCAACCTCCGGGTAAAGAAAGCTTATATCAACATTTTTTTCAGATTGTAAAAGGAGCTGAAGGTACAGGGGTCATTTTTGAAGATGATTTGCCATTTGATAATATTAGATACCGATTATACATACATAAAATGACATTTTCAAATTTGCGGGCTAGTAATTCTAAGTATTGCAGAGAGTTTGTCTTTGTTAGAGGAGCTAATTCAAATGCAATAACCCCATTAGATCGGATTGACTTTGAATACCCAATACTAGAGCATGGGCCAAAAGCTGGGCAGAATGTTTTGTGTGATGTTTATAAACATAGGTCTGGGAGGAAAACTTCTTACAGTGCCCTACCTCCAATGCGTCCAGAGCTTTCATCTCAAGGTCCATCCGATTGGCAAAAGCTAAATTTAGAGAATCCAGACTCGCTCTCGGATACTGAGGATGCTTTAGATGTTGAACCTTTTGGATAGGATGCAAATCCGTAACTTACCAAGGCTGAATATACAGTCCATCTCATTAATGGGAGAAGTTAGCTGCAAAAGTCTTTTATCCATGATTTAAACTGCAAAGGCTCTCCCATAATCATTTGAATCAGTCGATCCCAGCGGGTGCGGTTTCCTGGAAAAAAGAGTTTTTCTTTTAGGAATCAATCTCAACCGATATCTAGCGTATTTCTGTTTGTGATAATCTCTTTTTTCACTCTAACAAATAGGTCTAAATATTTTATTTCAAAAGTTTGAGGGTTACTGTCAAATAGCTTTTCAGCACAATCTAATGAGCCAAAAACTTCATTGATGTGCGAATTAAAATGATCTTTTAAAAGTTGAGTCTCATTTTTTGATAAATTTAATTTACATAAAGAATCGATAATTCCTTCTAGAAGATTAAGGTGAAATCTTTCTTGTTGTGAGGTTGAGGAAATACATTCTTTAATATTTATGTCGTTACAGTAGCTGTAAGATGTTGAGCATAGAATTATGAGAAAAAATGCGGTTTTCAATCTTGTTAATTGCATAGTCAACCTCTAACTTATGTGCTCTTACCAAATTGACACAAATTATACATTCGAGATTAAATGTTTCGAATTAAAATATTTCATTTGCTGCAAAAGTCTTTTATCCATGATTTAAACTGCAAAGGCTCTCCCATAATCATTTGAATCAGTCGATCCCAGCGGGTGCGGTTTCCTGGGAAAAAGAGTTTTTCTTTTAGAAACTTGGAGCAGCTTGGTTGCTTATACATTGAAGAAGATCCATTGATCTCTTGAAAATGAGCTTTAAGCATAGAAGCGAAGAATTCTCCAAGAAGGTAACTGTGGTAATAGACAGGCGCTATTCCAAAATGACATTTACACGCCCAATCTTGCTTTCCTCCTCTATATGAAGAAGGACATATTTTTTGATATTTTTGTACAGTTGTCCACCAAAGATTATTTAAATCTTGCTCAGGGTTTGCATATAGAGCAGCCTCAAAATGCATCATGACTAAGACCCACCGACTGAAGATGAGCTGTCGTCTTTTTAATGATTGAGTCGCTTCACTAATTTTTTCATCGATGTGATCATCTTTTAAAAGATCTTTTAGAAAAATTGCGTCATGAGCATGCCTTCCAGTAATGAGAGCTACAGCTTCTGTAGTAATCATATGAGGGGGAGTTCTAAGGTACCAATGAAGCTCTTTGTCATATCCTTTTTCATATTCTGCATGGCCTAGCTCATGAATAATTGTTTCGAGCCATCGAATATTAGGACGAATATTACACAAGGTGCGAATGTCATCTTCTTGATCAAGATTTACACAAAATGCATGCTGGTTTTTTCCTTTCCTTTCAAAAAGGTCGCTGCGCGATAAAATATCATCAACATCAAATCCCATTGAATCGTAAAATTGTTTCCCTAATTTGACGATGTCTTCGTTCTCTAAAATAGAGTCAATATCTTCAGAAGCAAGTGGGTCTTCTTGGCAAAAAGGATCTTTCCAAGCCCAGGGCCCAATTGCGGTGGTTGTTGTGTCGTATTTATGAGCTAAATCTGAGTTGATTTCTTTTACAAGTGATAAATATTCTTCTTTTGTAGCTTGATCAAATTCATCTAAAAACTGGAATAACCAGTTATTATCAACTTCATCAATATCAAGTTTCATCTTATAGTAGTCGGAGTACCCTAAACGGTGAGCTTGTTCATTACGTTTTTTCACAAGATCTAGAAGTAGTGGAGCCATTACTTCTCCAACTTTTTTTGTTTCATCCCAGGCAATTTTTCGGCGATCAACATCTGTTTCTGTTTTCAAAATGTCTAAGAGATCATTTTCAGTAACTTCTTTACCTTCAAAATGGGCTCTAAAGTTAATGTAGGCTTGAGAAACTTGGGTTTCTAAGCTTGAAATACTTTGCAAGAGTTCAGCAGGTACAAGGTTTACTTTATGTTTTTTTATTAGAAGGTTTAAAACTCTAAGTAAATCAGGGCTTGTAATGGTACCTTCTTTTTTCCACTCTTGTAGCTTTTGATATGTTTCTTCGTTGTTAAAGAGGAGTTTAAACTCTTTACTGAGGCGAACTACATCAGCTGCAGCTTGTTTGGAACCCGTAGTTTCTAGTTCCCACGACGCTATTTTAAGAGCTGTGCTTTTTTCTTTCACTTTTTCTACAAAAGCATCAAGAAAAACGTTGAAGGCTTCCTCTGTCTTCATATATATTTCCAACCTACTTACCTACACTTTAGTTTTATTTAGATTACTAAAAAGGATTATTTTTTAAAAACATGAAGTTGTTTGAACTAAAATATCTAAGACGTATTGATTTGCGTGTTTTATGCGTAACTCTAGGCCTCATGGTTATTAGTATAATTGTTATGTCAGAGGCACATTCTCTCAATAATATCGAAGAGATTATTGATGAGCCTTTCTGGACTCCACTTGCTTTGAGTCAACTTAAATGGTTTGGTATGGGGCTTGTTGTATATCTCTTATCTGCTTCATTTGACTACAATAAGCTTAGGGAATGGGCTTGGATTTTGTATGTGGTTATGTTGTTTGCTCTTGTAGGTTTATTTTTTACTTCAGAGAGTCACAATGTTCACCGATGGTATAGGATACCTGGGCTTTTTTATGTTCAGCCTTCAGAACTTGCAAAGCTCATTGTTGTAATTGCCCTTAGCTGGTACTTAGAAAAGCAAAAAAACAACAGCTATCATATTTCAACAGCTTTTTATGCTGGAATAATTGTAGGTATCCCTTTTTTGCTGATACTATTGCAGCCTGATTTAGGTTCTGCCTTGGTATTATATCCTATTGCGCTTGTTATGTTTTACTTTGCAGGGCTTTATTCTCCACTGGTAAAGCTTATGACGGCAGGTTTGCTTGCAGGAGTGATAATATTTTCATCTATATTAACGGGCATTGTCTCATATGAGAAAATAAAGCCTGTAGCTACGATATTTATGAAAGAATACCAATATCAACGACTAGATCCAGACGACTATCATCACAAGTCAGCAGCTTCTGCAATCTCAATTGGAGGTTTAACTGGAAGAGGCTGGAGGAGAGGAGATTACACAAGTGGAGGATGGCTTCCTGCCTCTCAAACAGACTCAGTTTTTCCAAATTGGGGCGAACATTATGGTTTTTTTGGATTAGTCTTTTTATTACTTATTTTTTATATTTTATTGCACTTAAGTTTCAAAGTATCAACGGTTGCAAAGGATCACTTTGGTCAACTCTTGTCAACAGGAGTTGCAGTTTATTTGGCAATGCATATTCTGATCAATATAGGCATGATGTGCGGAATGTTGCCCATTACCGGGGTTCCCCTGATACTAGTGACCTATGGTGGCTCTTCCAGTATTGTTACTATGGGGGCACTAGGAATATTACAAAGTGTTTATAGCCGGAGGTTCATGTTTTGAAAGATTCTACTAAACATACATTCTTATTTAATCCAGAGAAGTGGGTGGGTGATGGAACCATTACTTTTAATGAATTTGGGCACGGCTTGAAATTTTACACACACTGGAATGTTTCAGAACAATCCAAAGAGCAATCCAAATGCACTCAAGAAATAGAAGTTGAAGGTCTTATGGATAAGACTCAAAATCAATTTACTTTAACTGATATTAAGAATAATTCTTTTGTTATTACCTTAGAAAACGAAAGTTTAGGAAAAGTTATTGGAAAAGGGGTTTTTGATGATAAGACTGTTGCTTGGGAATTTTCAAATAAAGAGCTTGGTTTTGAAGGCTTTGAAATTTATGAATTGCAAGAAGATGGTGGCTACACCACTCGTGGTGAATATATCTCAATTGATCAGTTGAGGACCATTATTGAAGGGAAAATTTGGAAAAAGCAAGCTGCTGGTAAAGAAAAACAGAGCTCTTCTGAAAAAACCAAAAGTGTGGAAGGTTCTACTGAAGAGCAAAATGAGGAAGGTTCTCCAGAAAAACCTTCGGAGCCTTCCTAGTTAAGGATCTCTCCTGTTGCCTCATCTAAAAGATTCTTATCTGCCGGAGTGTATTTACCCTTAAGGTGATTGGATAAGAATTTTTCGGCCTGGTCTAAATACATAATTTTATTGGAAAGTTGGCTAAAGCGGTGCCCTTCGCCTGAGAAGGAGGCGTAGGTTACATCACAATTATGTTTTTTCATGTCCTCATAAATCTGCCTAGACTCATTTTCAGAAACTACATGGTCATTTTTCCCATGTATAATTAATAGAGGCTTTTTTATTTGGTGTATATAATTTAGTGGAGAGCAACGATTTAAGTGTGCTGACCCTGCTTCATCTTCTGGGTTGCCGCCCATGCTGGCAATAAACGCTTGTTTAGTAAAAAAGGCCAGCTTGTCGGATAAAGGGCTAACTGTAAATTCCCAGAATTCAGGAACTGTTTTTAGGACAGTTTTTAAGTTAGAAGGTCCACAAATATCTACTGCACATGTAAAATATTCAGGTGTAAAGGTTAGAGCTGCAAGAGCCTCATATCCACCATAGCTACCTCCAAAAACAGCGAGTTTACTTTTGTCAGCAATGCCCTGAGATACGCACTGCTCAACTGCATCTATAATATCTAGATGGGCTTTTCTACCCCATTCTCCATTTCCAGCACTTACAAAATCTTTTCCAAAGCCTGATGAAAGGCGAAAATTTACACTTAATACAGCATATCCACGACTTGCTAGCCACTGGTGGAATGCATTAAATTCATACTTATCCCTTACTTTAAAGGGGCCTCCGTGTGGTACAACCACTAGCGGAATAGGGTCTTTAACATAACCACCCAAGTCTGATTCTATTGGCAGGCTATAGTAGCAAATTAGTGGCATGCCATCTCTAGAGGTTGCAACCATCTCATACATTTTTGCAAATGGCTTTTTAGGAGAGTCAGAGTTTTCTATGGGGGATAACCTGCTAAGAGATAGCTTTTCAGAATTAAATATCCAATAGTAGGAGCCTTTATCGGGAATGCTATTGCTAACAATCCAAAACTTAGAGTCATTGCTTTGATTCACAACGGTGAAGTTGGGACCCACTTCTTTTTCAAGAAAGGAAATAGAATGACGAATGAATTCATCAAGAGGGTGCCATTTCTTTTGGGTATAGTAAGATGCGTAAGCCCTCGGCTTCGAATTCATAAAAAGAACTTCATCTACATCACTTAAACTTTGAGAGCCTAGCAGTTGCTCCTCAAAAGAATCAGAGAGTTTCTTTTCAGTGAGTGCATTTGTGTTTGTATAACGATTGTCAAGAAAATAGACCGAATTATTTTCTGAATTATAGGACAAAAGCTCTGTTTGAAAAGCATCCTGAGGGTTTAAATCAATAAATTTGCGATCATCTTTTGTTAAGATTGTCCAACAACCGTCTTGTTCTATTTTTACTTTTAAAACAATTTCCAAGTCATCATTAAGCAAAAATTTGGAAAATTCATCATTTTGAAATAGAAGATCTAAATTGCCAGTGTCTAAGTTCAAAATGTATAAATCGTGAAACTTAGGGTTTCGGTTGTTTAGTCCTACAGCAATTCTATTTCCCTGAGAAGCTACTTTGACGACCTTTGTCACAACTCTTTCAAAGTCTTGAGTGTAGGCATATTCTTTTTGAGTCTCGATATCGTAGCCATAGAGCTTTAAATTGCCTGTTCCGTTTTCATCTTTAAGTATTAAAAGTTTGTCGCTGTTAGGAGACCAAAAAAATTGGATGATATCTGGTTTTGTAAAAGCTGTAAGCTTTTTTGCGCTTTGTTGATCTTTATCAGTAGGGTAGACAATAGCATTTGAGATGCCATTTTCATCAGCTCCAATTTGAGCAATTAGTTTTCCATTGGGGCTTACTTTTGCTGAAATGAAACTTGCGGTTTTACAAAGATCTAGTTTTGTAATACTTGTATAACAGCTTCCTGCTTTCAAAACCATGAGGATACCTAAAAATATATGTATATAATTTTTTTTCATCATTTTCAAAATATATGGATAAAAACAAGAATTTTAAACCTTAATACCTAATTAACTAAAGCTTTTTTTATGGTGTAATGCTCATTAATCATAGACAAATCTATTTTTTGAAATAGGATATTTCAGTTGATTTTGTTACAATCTACGCTTTAGATGTGGAGATTTCTGAATTATGCCAAACCATTTAAATGTACAATTTTGGGCTCAATCATCATTGGGTCAGCAAGCAATTTTTCTTGTCGTTTCTCTTTTTGGGGCATCTTTGTTGAGCCTACTACTAAAAAAGATAGCTAAAAAAGTTTTTCAAAAAGAGTCTTTTAGAGAGCAGTTTTTTAATAAGACAAATAGATATGTATGTTCGTGGTTGTTAACAGTTGTGTTGTTACTTCCCGTTTATTTGTCTACTTTTTCAAGTTCATTATCATTGATATATGGTATTTTTGTTGTTCTGACAACCGTTTTGACAGTCAGATTAATTCGCCTTGTATGTTCACCTGTTTTCAAGGCCCCATTTATGTTATTATCTTGTAGTGCTTGTGCAATAATTTTGACGAATCATTTTTTTCCATCATTGCAAGTGCTAGAAAAACTTACTTTTAATATTGGAAAAACAAACATCTCAGTTTTAAGGCTGTTAAAATCAATAGGAGTGATTGCTTTTTTCATTTGGGTGGCCTTGAGATTAGCTAAAACAATAGAAGTTAGCTTATCTAAGAATAGTAGAATTGATAAATCTGCTCACATACTGTTTTCAAAGTTAACCAAAATAGGTTTGCTTGCGTTTGCCTTCTTTTTAGGCACTTCACTTATGGGAATAGATTTATTTATCATAACATATTTTGTAGGTGCTATTGGCATTGCTGTAGGCTTAGGTCTGCAAAATATAATATCTAATGTGTTTTGTGGAATCCTGCTACTTTTAGATCGTTCAATAAAGCCTGGAGATGTGGTTTCATTACATGAAAAAAATGCCTATGGAGTCATTCATAGTTTAAATGCCAGATATGTCTCAGTACGTACAAGAGACGGCATTGAACACCTTATTCCTAATGAGGAGTTTATTAACAAAAAAACAGCAAATTGGACGCACACAGATCCCTTCATTCGTATTCCTATGACTTTTAAAGTTGGACTAGACACCAATATTGATCTTTTAGAAGAGCAGCTATTAAAAATAACCTCCAATGTTGAGAGAGTTTTAAAAAGCCCAAAACCAAGCCTTAGGGTTGTTGCTCTTTTTGAAAACTACATCGAAGTTCAGCTAAGGTTGTGGATATCAGATCCTCAAAATGGTAAAAGCTCAATTAAAAACCAGATATTTCGAGAGGCAATAACTATGTTTAAAAAATGTGGTATTGAAATTCCAAGACCGCCTTTAGATCTATATGTTCAGCAAAGATCAGAACACTTAAAGAGCTTGAAAAATATGGATTAGCTACTTGGAATGACTTTGAAAGTAAGAAAGAACTGTAGAACAATGATTGCTAGCCCAAGTAGCATCATAAATATAAGAGATAGCTTACCACCAATTGTTGTAAATAGGCTCTTTACTTTTCTTTTGTAGCGGTTGCTCCAAAGCATAAGTGCAGGAATAATAATAAACAGTGTTACGCAGCCAAAACTACCTGCGTAGCTGAGAGCTGTTAAAAAAATCTTTGGAAACAAGATGGCCATGACAAATGGCGGAATAAAAATAAGCGAGCATAAAATAAGCTTTCCATTCCCAGTCTTTTTGATATTAAAACCATCTGCTAGAAAATCAAAAAGGCTTAAAATTACGCCAAGGTAGGAAGTTGCAATAGCACAAAATGCAAAAGTCTGACTAAAAGTAATAACAGAGTTGTTTTGAATCAAACTTTTTAAAGCTTGTGATGCAGGCTGCCCATTTTGCAGTAAAGAATGAATCCCAACGGGTCCATCAAGGGGCACTATTCCAAGTACAAACCATTCCCATATAACATAAATAATTAGTGGTATTAGTCCGCCTAAAATAATAACCCACTTGAGCAACTTGAAGTCTCTTTTGAGGTATGTGGTTAATGACGGAATTACATTTTGAAAAGTAAATGAAGTTGCAATGACTGGAATACCCATTAATGTGTACTTCCAATCTGAATGCATTAGGTAGTCTACATTGATATAGCTAGCACCTAAGGCAATTAATAGGGCATAGCTAACAACAATGCCAAAGACTAGAAAAAAGTTTGTGTTGGCAACTACTCTTGTTCCTGAATACAAAGCAGGAGCATATAGCAAAAAACTTAAAGAAATGCCAACCCAGCTTGAGAATGATGTTTTAAATATAACAAAAAGAAGACTATTTATTAGAGAACCACTAACTGATAAGTAAGCAACAGATACGCTGTAGAATAAGAAAATATATGTAGCAAATGTTATGGCTTTGCCTACTGGTCCTAGCGTAGTTTTAGCCATACTCAGTAAGTTGGCTTCATAACCCATTGAAAGGTTAACCTCTAAGAGCATAAAACTTGCATAGGTCATAATGATCCAACAAGCTATGTATATGGTTACAGCAGGCCAAAATCCAGCGAGTCCTGTTAAAACAGGAAGAGCCAACATCCCAGCACCGATACTTGTCCCGGCTGCTATTAAAACAGCTCCTAGAAAAGTAAAGGATTTTGACCTGGAAGTAGACTCCATTATACGATATGAATGTTACCTTGTAGGTTTAAGCAGCTTTGATTTTGATATCAACACCTGCAGGAAGAGTTAATGTTTTAAGTGCATCGACAGTTTTTCCTGTAGGATTGAGAATATCCATAACTCTTTTGTGAGTTCTGATCTCAAACTGCTCTCTAGACTTACGATCAACATGAGGAGATCTAAGCACAGTATAAATTTCCCTTCTTGTGGGTAGAGGAATAGGTCCTACAAAACTTGCTCCACTTCTTTTTGGTTTTTCAACAATATCAGCAGTAGAGCGGTCCCAAACTCTTTGATCGTAACCTTTAAGTCGGATTCTTATTTTTTGTTTGTTTTGTTTTGCCATATTCTTCTCTTAACTACTTTTTAATTATTTCTTCTTGGACTCTAGCTGGAACTTTTTCAAAGTGACTTGGTTCCATACTGTAATTTGCTCGGCCTGAGCTCAAAGATCTCAGTGAAGTAGAGTACCCTGTCATTTCGCTCAATGGTACTTCAGCTTCTACAATTTGTGTTGTTTTTTGAGTTCTTTGTCCTAAAATTTTACCACGTCTTCTGCTTAAATCACCTAAAACATCACCTAGCGAGGCTTCAGGAGTTGTTACATCAACTTTCATGATAGGCTCTAGGATAATAGCTTTACACTGCTTAGCTGCTTCTTTAAGAGCCATAGAACCACAGATTTTAAATGCCATTTCATTAGAGTCAACATCATGGTAAGAACCAAATACGATTGAGACTTTAACATCAACCATGTTGTACCCAGCTAAAACACCCGTTGCCAAGCCTTCTTCAATACCTTTAATGGTTGGGTTAATATATTCTTTTGGAATAACACCACCAACAATCTTGCTTACAACTTCATTTCCTTTACCCGCTTCATTAGGTTCAATCTCAAGAACAACGTGAGCGTATTGTCCACGACCACCTGATTGCTTAACAAATTTAGTGTCTGCTTTACCTGGTTTTGTAATTGTTTCTTTGTAAGATACCTGTGGATCACCGACATCAGCTTCAACGTTAAATTCACGCATCATACGGTCACGTAAGATATCAAGGTGAAGTTCACCCATACCTGCGATAATGGTTTGACCTGTTTCCTGATTGGTTGTAACTCTAAATGTAGGATCTTCTTCTGAAAGAGCTGCTAGTGCAACAGATAATTTTTCACGGTCAGCTTTAGATTTTGGCTCAATTGCCATTGAAATAACTGGCTCGGGGAAATCCATTTTTTCTAGTAGTAGAGTGTTACCTGGAGAGCATAGAGTGTCTCCTGTACTTGTGTTTTTCAAACCAATACATGCTGCAATGTCACCTGTATGGAACTCATCTCTATCTTTTCTTTGGTTAGAGTGCATTTCAAGAAGACGAGTAACACGCTCTTTTTTACCTTTTGTTGTGTTAATTATGGTGCTTCCTTTGGCGAGCTTTCCACTATAAACACGAATAAATGTTAGTCTTCCAACAAATGGGTCAGTCATTACTTTAAAAGCTAGAGCTGCAAAAGGACTGTCATCGCTTGGAGCAAGTTCAAATTCTTCTCCAGAGTCTTCACTAATTCCTTTAACACTTCCGCGATCTAAAGGTGAAGGCATCCATCTAGTAACAGCATCAAGAAGTTGTTGAACTCCTTTGTTTTTGAAAGCTGAACCACAAAGAACTGGGTTAAGTTTGTTTTGGCATACACCTTTGCGTAAAACATTGTTAAGTTCATCTTCAGTAAGGCTCTCAGGAGCTTCTAAGACTTTCATCATGAACTCTTCGTCAGTTTCATCAACAGTTGCAAGCTCATCAAGAAGCTCAGCACGCATTTTTGTACATTTTTCCAGTAAGTCAGCAGGAATTTCAACTTCGTCCCACTCCGCACCTTGAGTCTCATCTTTAAAGATCAACGCTTTCATAGTAACTAGGTCAACTAAACCTTTGAAGTCTGATTCTGCACCTATTGGGCAGTGAACAGGTATTGCATTGGCTCCAAGTTTTTCTTTCATGGTGTTAACCGCATCAAAGAAATCGGCGCCTGTTCGGTCCATTTTGTTTACAAAAGCAATACGAGGAACACCGTAGCGATCAGCTTGTCTCCAAACAGTCTCAGATTGAGGTTCTACTCCTGATACTGAACAAAATACTGCGACAGATCCATCTAGAACTCTTAAAGAACGCTCTACTTCAATTGTAAAATCAACGTGTCCCGGAGTGTCAATAATGTTGATTTTGCAATCTTTCCAGTAAACGGTAGTGGCAGCGCTCGTGATTGTAATTCCACGTTCTTGTTCTTGCTCCATCCAGTCCATTGTAGCAGCACCTTCGTGCACTTCTCCAATACGGTGAACACGTCCACAATAATATAGAATTCTTTCAGTAGTTGTAGTTTTACCAGCATCAATGTGAGCCATGATACCAATGTTGCGTACATTTTCGAGCTTGTCTTTGTCGGATCTTGTCATGGGTTATTTTCTCCTTACCACTTGAAGTGTGCGAAGGCTCTATTAGCTTCAGCCATACGGTGTGTGTCGTCTTTTTTCTTAATTGAAGCGCCTTGGTTATTGTAGCAATCGTACAATTCTTGAGCTAAACCGTCATCCATTGACTTGCCCACTTTCTTTCTTGAATTGTCGATAATCCATCTCATAGCAAGAGCAAAGCTTCTTTGTGGTGCAATTTCAATTGGCACTTGGTAGGTTGCTCCACCAATTCGTCTTGATTTAACTTCAAGAGCAGGTCTTGCATTTTCAAGGGCTGTTTCAAAAGCTTCTAGTGGATTTTCAGAATTAATCTTAGTAGAAAATTTTGTGATAGCATCATAGACAATACGTCTTGCAACGTTCTTTCTACCCATGAGCATAATTTTATTAATAAATTTGGAAAGAATAACACTGTTGTATACAGGATCTGGTTCAACTTTACGTTTTTCTGCTCTTCGTCTTCTCATTTAATCTTTACCTCTAACTTATTTAGGACGTTTTGAACCGTATTTAGAACGACTCTGTTTTCTGTTTTCTACAGCAGCGCAATCGAGAGCTCCGCGAACAATATGATATCTAACACCTGGAAGGTCTTTTACCCTTCCACCACGTACTAGAACAATGCTGTGTTCTTGTAGGTTGTGTCCTTCTCCACCAATATACGCAATAACTTCTTGGCCATTTGAAAGTCGAACCCAAGCAACTTTTCTCAATGCTGAGTTAGGTTTCTTAGGAGTTTTTGTTTTAACTTGTAGACAAACGCCTCGTCTTTGTGGGCATTTTTGAAGTGCTGGAGACTTTTTACGTCTAACTTTATCTTTTCGATTCTGTTTAATCAGCTGGTTGATGGTTGGCATTTAGTATACTACTCCTATAAGATAGTGTTAAAATATCTGTAATCCAAAAAGTTTAGCACATACTTTAGCACACAGTGAGAATTATTGGCAAAAGGATTCACTTTGAAGTTTTGTTTTGTTAAATTATTTGTTGTCAAAAAGATTTGGCAGGGATAATAGAAGGAGAGTTTTATTAAAAACTCTCCAATAATTTGTTAGAATTAGCTATTTTCTTCTAAGCCTTTAATAAGCTCTCGGTTTTTACCAATTGTAGTGAGTATTTCTATTAATCTCATTGGATCTTCATTCTGAGGGTTTTTATTTAGTTTAAATGAGTTTTTAAAAAATTCATTTGATCTATTGAGCAGGTCAATTAATTCTTTGGGATCTCTCGACCAACTTGACCTGTCTTCAGTTTCAAAATTTTGAATTTCAAAAGTAGCTTGCTCAAGACAAATTTTTAAAGTTGCAATAACCGAGTTTGTTAGAGCCTGATGCACAGAGTCGTAGCCACTAGTTGTTGTAGAATGCATGCTGTTCTTAAGGTTATCAATTACCGAGTGTAACTCTGAAATATGGAGCTTTAACATTTTGGGTAGATGGTCATGAGTCTCATCAATGAACTTATTCAATTGAATTTTATTATGAGTTGAATGTTTTAGACTTCCACTTCCACTGTATTGAACCTGAGGTTGGTTGCTGTATTTATAGTGATAATTGTAGGGAGTTGAGTTAATCTGCATATGTCTCCTTTAAAGGTTAAGATAGTTGACATATTATATCGTTAATTATTATTAATAACAAGATCGTGTTTGTATATAAAAATTAACATTTAATTAAATAATAGGATTGAATTAATTTTTTTAATTTTGTTTTGTTAAATTATTTGTTGTCGAAAAGATTTGGTAGGTATAAAGGAGAGCTTTATAAAAAACTCTCCAAGAATTTGCTTGAATTAGCTATTTTCTTCTAAGCTTTGAATCAGTTTAAGGCTGTAGGCTATCGCATGATGGATTTCAGCAATTTTCTCAGAGGTGCCCATAGCCTCGCTTTCTCTTACGTCTAGTAGCTCTTCAAAAAGGTTATTTGATTCAGTTAAAGACTCAATTAACTCTTGAGGGTCTCTATTTTGCATTGATTGATCTGCAGATTTAATTTTTTGAGCTTCTGCATTTGCCACATCAATTAAACTTATGAAATAAGCTTTAGTTGAGCTTGCCATATCTAAGCATTGAGCATATTCCAGATCAGAGATTTCAGCTAAAGCTAGCATTTCTGATTCCACGTAATTGGCCATAAAATGCAGTTCATGTATGACCAGCTCAAGCACTTCTAACAAATGCTCGCGAGCCTCATTGATGAATTCACTCAATTGAGCGCTCTGAGTAGATAAATTCTCAGGGCTTTCAGGAATGTAGTTTTGGTTGTGGAGTGGGCCGTGGTAATTTTGGTGATGATTGTATCGATATGGGTATATATTCATATATCCTCTA
>JAJACU010000012.1 GCA_022601345.1 Chlamydiota bacterium
TTGAGCATAAAATTGTCTAGCATGCCACTTACCATTTCCTTTTAACTTACCTGTTAAAAGAATTGAAAAGGGCTCTGATTCTGTTGAATACAGGCCTTCAAGTTCTAATGTTTGGTCTAAATGAAGCTGAGTTACAACTTGGGATTCTTTAATGCTTAGCTGGGAATTAGCTTTTGTTTTGAAAGGGAAATATATCGACACTGGGTACTGAGAAGGGTTTGCTTTTGCTTTTAAGGGAATAAAGATGGCCTCTAGTATTTGCTCGAGTAAATCTTGGTTAATAAAATGGTCTTCAAGAGAAGAAAGGTGGAGCAATTGTTTAAAGCTTTCAAGAGTTCCTTGGATGCTCATATCTCTGTTTAACTCTACTTCAATAGGCTGCTCTAATAGTCTTTTTAAGCTTTGAAATTCCAAAGCAAAGTTGTTGGGCTGTTGGGTGTCAAATTCAAGCTTTCTCTCATTATACAGCGCTTTGCCTTGGATTCTTTTTAAAGTTAAAGTGACTTTTTCTGGAGTTTGATCAATAGGGGATATTGAATCGATTTTGCACTGCAAATCAATCTGCTGTGTAAAGTTGAAATTAAATGAATCAACTGATTTAGATGAAAGCTTGGTTACGAAGCTATAGCTAAGTGGCTTTGAATAATCAAATGAATCTGAAGAGATATAAAAGCTTAAGCTTAACAAGGCTATAGAAAGGTATTTCTTCATAGTAAAATCCGATCAAAAGACGGGTTTAATTCATCTCTTAAGAATTCTCCATGGTGGTAGCCCAGCTTTTTGAAGACAGTTTGGTGTGGAGTCTCTTTCTCTTGGATATAAAAGCGAGCTTTATACTCTGCAAAAAAAATGAATAAGTATTGGCCTGATGTTTTCGAAAATCTTAGAAGAAAATCTGAGTCAATATCAAAGAAAACGCCAGCTCTTTCTTCAAGTGGGAAAAGGGGATTTTCTGGATCTGTTGCAGGTTTTATACAGAGGCACAATCCACAAACAAGTTCTTTGATAAAACTTTTTCTTGATAAGAAAGTTGCGTCCTTTGAGAAGCAGTCTGGTCCAAGGTACTGAGAGTAGGCATATCGGAGCTTTGGCATGTTTTTTAATTGGCCAGCAATCTTTGCAAATGCTGTACTACATAAAATAGGCTTGAGTTGTGAATTTGTACGCCATAGGTCAAACCCCCATATGAGAGAGTGATCTTTTTCGTTTTTATTCATTCCAATTGTTGAAGATAAAATTTTATGTTGATTTAAGTTCAGCAAGTTTACAAACTCAACGGCTGAATGTTGGTTAAAAAATTTGATATGTTCGTTTTCGACGCTAAAAGGCATTGTGAATCAAAAGAAAATGTTAAAATTAATTAATAAATGAATTAAGATAATATTAAATTATCTCTTAATTATAAGAAATCATATTCATGAATGAAGCCCAAGAAATTTTAGATCAGATGCCCAAAATAGAGGGGTGCATAGGTTATCAATTCAAAAATAAAAGTTACCTTTTGACAGCTTTTGTACATAGTTCCTTTGTAAATGAAAATAAAGACTTGATAACCGAGAGTAATGAGCGTCTAGAGTTTTTGGGAGACGCCGTATTTGGACTCATTATAGGGGAATACTTATTTACCCTTTACCCGTCACATCCAGAGGGGGTTTTATCACACTATCGCTCTAAACTCATAGAGGCAGCCTCCTGTTCAAAATATTTGAAAAAACTAGATGTTGAGCAGTATCTTTTGCTGGGGAAAGGAGAAAAGAAAAGTTTTTCAGCTCGCCCTAACCCTTCAATACTAGCAGATTTATTTGAAGCAATTGTGGGAGCTATTTTTTTAGATGGTGGCATAGAGCCTGCTAAAAAATTTCTTTTAGAAAACTTTTCTGAAGATATAGAGAGCACCCTCAGTGCTCCTATTAGAAACTGGAAAGCAGAACTTCAAGATTACTCTCAAAAAAAATATCAGAAAATTCCAACATACAAAGTAATGAATGAAGCGGGTCCAGACCACAGTAAAACCTTTCATATATCGGTTTTTATTGATGACATGATAATGGGTAGCGGATATGGTGCTTCAAAAAAAAGTGCACAGCAGGCTGCGGCAGCTGAAGCGCTATTTAGATTAAATTTAATAGATTCAACGGAGATGTGATGGCCAAAACTAAGGTCATTTGGAGTTGTCAAGAGTGTGGACATAGCCAAACTAAATGGTCGGGTCAGTGTCCTGTCTGTGAAAACTGGAATACCATTCAAGAAGAAAAGCAAGTCAAAGAGCTCCCTTCTCGCTTCCACTCGAATCCTGAAGCAAAAAAAGCTGTTAGACTTGCAGATGTCAAAATAAATGATCAAGAAAGGGTGTTGTCAAATATCAAAGCTTTTGATCGCTTGCTAGGGCATGGGCTTGTTGCGGGTTCACTTATTTTATTAGGTGGTGATCCGGGTATAGGTAAATCCACTCTCATAATGCAAGTTACTGCAAACTACGTTGATGCTGGGCTAAAGGTGTTGTACATTTGCGGTGAGGAATCTATGGAGCAAGTTTCACTGCGGGCCCAAAGACTTTCTATTCAAGCTGAGAACCTACTTCTTTTAGGTGAGACCAATATTGAGGCTATTAAAGTTCAAATCGAAAATATTAAACCTGACATTGTTATCGTAGATTCTGTTCAAGTGGTCTACAAAAATGATGTGCCATCACTTCCTGGATCGGTTAGTCAGATTCGAGAAGCGGCTACAGAGATGATGTATATTGCAAAAAACCTTTCGATTTCTATCTTTATGATCGGTCATGTGACAAAATCAGGTGAAATTGCTGGCCCGAGAGTTTTAGAGCATCTCGTTGATACAGTCCTATATTTTGAAGGAGATAGACAGCATCATTACCGCATTTTAAGAGTTGTGAAAAATCGTTTTGGCCCTTGCGATGAAATAGGAATATTTCAAATGAAATCTTCGGGTCTGCAAGAAGTTGAAAATCCCTCTGAAGTTTTTTTGGACCAAAGAAAAAGTACTGTAGAAGGTTCTGCAATTATCCCTACCATTGAAGGCTCTTGTCCTATTCTTGTGGAGGTTCAAGCGCTTGTTACTTCTTTAGCCTATAGTTCTCCTACGCGAAAAAGTAGTGGGCTGGATACAAATCGGCTAGCGCTTTTAATCGCTGTGCTAGAAAAACGTTTGGGGTACTCTCTCATGCAATCAGATGTCTTTGTTTCTATTGCAGGTGGTATGCGAATACGAGAGCCTGCTATTGATTTAGGAGTTCTGATGGCAATAGCATCTTCTTATCGAGAAAGACCCTTGAACTTTTCTCAAGTGTTTTTAGGTGAGATTGGACTTGCTGGAGACATAAGACGTGTATCAAACATTGAGAAAAGGCTCAAAGAAGCTATGCGAATGGGCTTTAAAGATGCTATTATCCCTAAACGCAATTTAAAAGACCTTTCAGAAGAGATTTTAAATTCTATTCAAATCCATGCAATTGAGTTTGTCGATGAAGCCATACAACACTGTTTTAGAGACTAATCTTATAGATATTGGGGCTAGGTCCTCCAAGCTTTCTATTAAACAAATAGAAGAAGTCGTTGAAGCTATTTCTTATCACCACCCCAACTTGCGTTTTCGCTGTTTTGCCTGTGAAACTGTTGGTGATAAAGATCAGAAGACGTCATTAAGAGAATTAGAAAGAACCAATTTTTTTACAAAAGAAGTTGATTCATGGCTGCTCGAGAAAAAAATCCGCATTGCTGTTCATTCAGCTAAAGATCTTCCTGACCCTCTGCCTGATGGGTTGGAAGTTATTGCTATTACAGCTCCATTAAATTCTGATGATGTGATTGTTTTTAATAAAAACATAGATTCAAAGAACCTGCCCAGAGACCTTAGGATTGCTACTTCCTCACACAATCGCGAAAAGAATGTAAAAAAACAGATACCTCAGGCTCAGTTTGTTGACCTTAGAGGTGCCATTGATCAAAGAATACAGCAGGTTATAGATAAAAAAGTAGATGGAGTTGTTATTGCAAAAGTGGCCCTCATGCGTCTGGGCTACAAAGACCTCAATATTCTTAAGCTTGCAGGAGAAACGGCATCGATGCAAGGTTCATTGGCAATTGTTTCAAGGAAAGATGACCTAGAGATGAAAGAAATTTTCAGCTCAATTGACTCTAGAAATGGGCAAAAAAGCCTTTATACTGGTCTTAATAAGTCTAGGTATCGCACCCAAGGAAAGGTTGTGCACTATCCTTTGATTCGCATTGAACCTTACGCTGTTGAGATGTTCAAAGACATGGAAAATAAGCTTACAAGGTCCACTCATTTGTTGTTAAGTAGCCAAACTTCTGTAAAGATTTTATTTGAATTAATGAAGGTTTATCAGATTCCTCCAAGTATTTTAGGCTCATTGCAGATTATAACTGTAGGGCAGGCAACAGCAAGTCTACTACAGGCAA
>JAJACU010000013.1 GCA_022601345.1 Chlamydiota bacterium
GGGTGCGTAGAATTGAAACATTCTCAATCCTGTGAACAGCTCTAGAGTGCATATCGGATGTAAACTCTTGATCTCTAAAGACAGTAAGGCCTTCTTTTAAAGTAAGCTGAAACCAATCTCTTAGGGTGACTCTATCACCTGTCCAGTTATGGAAGTACTCGTGAGCAATGACTTTTTCAACTCTGACAAAGTTATCGTCTGTAGCTGTGGCTTTATCAGCTAGTACGCAGCTGATATTAAATATGTTAAGGCCTTTATTCTCCATAGCTCCAGCGTTAAAAGCTTCAACAGCTACAATCATAAAAATATCTAAATCGTACTCTAAATCAAAGACTTGCTCATCCCACTTCATGGATTTTTTCAGAGCTTCCATAGCGTACTGACATTGACCCTCAGAACCCTTTTCGCAGTAGATTTCTAGCTTTACAGCTTTACCAGATCGTCTAACATACTCATCTTCAATGCAAGCAAGGTCTCCGCCAATTAGAGCAAATAAGTAAGCAGGCTTTTTAAAGGGGTCTTCCCAGACCACAAAATGCTTTCCAGAGTCTAAATCACCAGATTCAATTTTATTACCATTTGATAAAAGAATGGGATATTGCTCTTTATTTGCGATAATTTTGGTTTTATAAGTCGACATGACATCAGGTCGATCTAAAAAATAGGTAATTTTACGGAAGCCCTCAGGTTCATTTTGTGTGCAGAAGATGCCTTTTGATTTATATAGCCCATCTAGGAAAGTATTAGCAAGGGGGTTGACTTCTACAACAGTCTTAAGCTTAAATTGATGAGGAACTTTTTCTATGGTGAGGCTTTTATCATTCACCTTAAATTCGCTATCACTGAGTTTTTTTCCATTGATCTCTACAGATAGGAGTTTAAGGCGCTCTCCATGTAAAACAAGAGCGGCATCTTTGGGTTCATTTTCCCTGCTCATTTCCAGCTCAGCTGTCACAACTGTTTGAGTGTCGTGAAGCTCAAAAGTCAAAAACACATTTGAAATAGAAAAATCTGGTTTTTTGTAGTCTTTTAGGTACTTCGCTTGAGGTGTATTTTCTTGAACGTCTTGAGTCTCTGTCATAACTTACTCTTTATATATGGTTTGTAGTGTTTTTGAGTCTTACGGGTCCTGTATTTACCTATAAGTAATAAAATAAATTTTGCCAACCCTCGTAAATTTAGATGGCGTATACTGCCTTATTTGAGTCCAAAATACTAGAAAAAAAGGGCTATTTTTGTTAAAATACTCTTAGGTTTATCTGCTGATAATTAGGAGAGTGCAGACATGAGCAATAAGGTTGAAAATATTTCGCATGCATCCCTTTTTCTTGGATTAGGTGTACTTGCACTTTTAAATAGTTGGTGGCCTGGACTACTTATCGTTCTTGGCATTTTCTTTACCCTCAAAAATTTCTTAAGCAAAAAGTACTTTAAAATGATAAGTACGGCTCTGTTTTTTTCAGGAGCCTATTGCTGCATTCTATATCCAATGGCAGTTTCATGGAACTTTATGTTGCCCTTGATCTTGTTTACACTCGCAGCTGAAAAATTATTTAAAGAGTTTATCTGGAAAAATAAAAGTGGTTAGCTACTTTGCTCTATTTCTGAATTGATTATGGGGGTATTCAAAGTAATATTCTCTGACAATTTTAAAATATTCCAATAGGTGTTTTCTGATGGATCAAAATATACAGCTTCGCAATTATCTATTTTCCAAGAATCAGACTTAATATTTAAAAGGTAACATAAAGCCCAGTAAACACCACCATGGGCTATAATTACAGTAGGTCCGTCTTTAGATAAAGACTCGCTAACGCCCCTTTCAACACTTTGAAAGAAGCTAAGTAGCTCTTCACAATAATAATACCCTTTTCCCGATTCAACTTGCATCATTCTTTCCCATAAAATGGCAGAACATTCTCTTAAGTCTGTAATCTCATATTCAACAACATCTATCCCATTATAGATGATATTTTTAGTTTCTTTAGTCCTTTTTGTAGGACTGTAGCAGATTGTTTTTATAGGTAAGTTTAATATGGAATTTCTTAGCTTTTCAGCCTGTAGTTGTCCTGTAGAGTTTAATGATCTGTCTAAATCAATATCTTTAATTTGTGGATCAACATTGGCATCTGTTTGCCCATGTCTAATAAAGTAAAATGATTGACGTGGTAAACTTTTTAGACGAATAAGAAGTTGAAAGCTATGGATGATCTCTTCACAGCCTTCAATAAGCGGCATCTTTAGAGCTTCTTCTAAACTAAGCCATTTATAATCTTGATGTTCAAAATTTAAGCAAACTTTTGGGAGTTTTGTAAGTTTTTGATAATACAAATGATAGACATAGTCAAGGCCTGTCTTCTTAACATAAAATTTGCTTATAAATTGTAAAAGAGCTGGGTCTAAATTTATTCCTGTTTCTTCAAAAGTCTCTCTAAGTACACCAGATAAAGGAGTTTCATCTTTCTCCATTTTACCTGCAGGGGGCAACCAAGTGTTTTCAAGAGGCATTCCGATAGATCGATGCAAGAAGAGATATTTTCCGTCATATTCTAGAAGGCATCCAGCAACTTCTACTTTTGAATCAAATTCTATGGGTTCTTGTCTATAAACAAATGCATTCATGTCTAAATTACAGGTGATGTTGTGTTAATTTTAACATAAATTGGTTTTTTTTACTATAAAAGTAAGGGATTTATCATCTCTGTTACTAGGGAGATTATTTAGCATTAGCTAATTGACCGTAAATGATTAATTCTCAGGGTCTTCGTCATCAAAAGATTCGTTGTGATGTTTTGCATTTTCTTCAAGTTGAACAGTCTTTTTAGTTCGATAAGCATAAATGTCAGCGCATTGTCGAACAAAAATGTATCCAGAACCAATCATGAGAAGAATGCCTGTCCAAACTTCTGAGTAGTAGAATGAGTTAGTTATAAAGAGTAGACCAAATAAAATCAGGCTGACAAATACATCAACAATTTTTCCTACTAGAAATTGCCTTAAGGTTACTGCAACAAACAGTGAAACCATGGCAGCTGCCCAAATAGGGAGCCAATCAAAAAATATTAAGATAAGAACTCCCATAAAGAAGAGAAACGCTGTAATGGCGTTTACTTTTTTTATAAAAACTTGGCGATCGTCCACAAAACCTCTCAGCACTTCCTTGAGCTTATTGATTCATTTTAGTAATCTATGCAATTAGATCAAGTATATTTGAGAGGCTGTTTTGATTAAGACGAAAATTGTGTGTACAATAGGACCGGCAACGTGCAGCTACGAAAAGATTTTAGAGTTGATAAATGCTGGAATGAACATTGCACGCTTAAACTTTAGTCATGGATCATATGATGCACATAAAGAAGTAATTGATCATTTAAAAAGAGCCAGAGATGAACTCGGTGTGCCTCTCGCAATTATGTTGGATACCTGCGGACCAGAAATTAGAGTTGGAACTCTTCCAAAAGAAGGAATAAAAGTTAAAGCTGGGGATAAGCTACTAATTACAGACGGCCCCTCAGACAAGAAAAACTCAATTCCTATTGACCCTTTTAGCGCTTTTTTAAAAATGGAAGTAGGTGTACGCATCTTATATAACGATGGTTACATTGCAAGTTGCGTTACTGAGGTAACTTCAGAAGGAATATGGGTTGAAATTGAAAATGATGGAGAAATCTTTACCCATAAAGGTGTTAATATCCCTGGTTTCCCAGTTTCTCTTCCTGCACTAACTGAAAAAGATTATGCAGACTTGAAGTTTGGTTGTGAAAATGACATAGATATAGTTGCAGCCTCATTTATTCGCTCAGCAGACCATGTTTTAAAAATTAAGAGATATCTTAAAGACCTTAATAAAAGTCACACTGTCGTTGTTTCTAAAATAGAAAATTACCAAGGCGTCAATAACTTTGATAGTATTTTACAAGTCTCTGATGGCATTATGGTTGCAAGAGGAGACCTTGGAGTTGAAATTAACCTAAGCCATGTTCCAAGACTCCAAAAAGAAATGATTCAAAAATGCTATATGGCAGGAAAGCCTGCGATTACTGCAACGCAGATGTTAGAATCAATGATCCACAACCCAAGACCTACTCGTGCAGAAGTCTCGGATGTTGCAAACGCAATATATGATAGCACATCTGCCGTAATGCTTTCAGCAGAAAGTGCTGTGGGCAAATATCCAATAGAAACAGTGGATACGATTAAAGAAATTATCCAAAATACTGAAGCATACTTCAACTTTAGAGATTTCTTTTATTCGCATATGCAAAAAAATAGCAGTGACATTCCTACCGCAATTACTTTTGCAACGGTAAATACAGCATACGCAACGCAAGCTAAAGCTATTTTTGTTTTCAGTTCTTCAGGCTATACTCCGAGGTTAATTTCAAAATGGCGCAGCGAAATACCGATTATTGTTTTGACTAATAACAAAAAAGTTTATCACCAGCTAGCTCTAAACTGGGGACTGACACCTATTTATCATCCCGAGTTTGTTAGTTTGAAAGAAGCCCTTCAAATAGTGTGTGATGAAGCTCTTGAGAAAAATATTGTTTCACTAGGCGATGTTGTTATTGTAACGGCTGGATCAACGTTTGGAGTATCAGGTTCTACAAATATGATGCTTGTAGAAAGTATTGGAGATGTCTTAATTAGAGCAAAATTTGGTTACGGAGAGCCTGTTTCGGATAAAGTTTCTATCCTAGAATCTCTTGACGAGGGTATGCAGTGCCCTGTGCGAAATAAAATCCTAGTTATCACTCGTTGTGATGATTCGTATTTAAAGTTTTTTAAAGAAGCTAGAGCTATTGTTCTTGAAAACCATAAAGATGATGTAGATTCAGAGAAATACGCTTTACTCGTAGCAAAAACATTAGGTATCCCTGTTATTGTTCGAGCCGCAGGAGCAACAGCCATTTTAAATGAAGGGCAGACTGTGACTGTAGATCCTAAAGGATTTTTAGTTTACAATGGCGTGGTTGCCCTGAGCTAGAAGGTGCTGGAAAGCTGCGCTTAGAAACACTAGTGGGGCTGTTTCTGTTCTTAAAATATTGGTGTGAAGGCTTATTCCTTTGAAATTTTTTTGTCTTAGCTTTTTGAGTTCTCTTTTAGAAAAACCCGCTTCTGGTCCATTACAAAAATAGAATGTTTGAGCCTCTTGATTTTGTGGGAGCTCTTTTCCTAAAAGAGGAGCTTCATAACTTAGGTCGCCAAAAAATGCGAATGGCTTTGCATTCTCCCATTCAGCAATTGGTCGAATAATTTTTATTTTTGGTAAATAAATTCGCCCAGATTGCTTGAGAGCTGAGATTGTTATAGACCGCAGGCGTTCAAGCTTTTCTGTAGGCAACTTTTGCACACTTTTCTCTCCCATGCAAATATGGATTTCACTAAGGCCAAGCTCTGTTCCTTTTTCTAAGATTAAGTCAAGTTTGCTTGCTTTGGGCATACATTGAAGAAGTATTAAGTTATGTTTTTTAGGGAAGAAATTAACTTCTTTGATTTCGACAGTTGTATGATTTTTATCTAGCATGAGCACAACAGCTCTAGCTAAATTGCCTTTTCCATCTGTAATCTCTATTTCATCTTCCTCGTCAACTCGCATGACTTGTTTGAGGTGTTTATGCTCAAAGCCATCGAGGGTTATTTGTTGGCTTACTTCAAATGTTTGGTCAATAAAAAAGCGATAGGCTGGCATCTAAATTTCTTAATTTGGTATATCTTAAAACTAAAGTTTATAATTTGAGGTTTTCAATTGAAACGTTTTTTAGTTTTCATCATTTTAATTTTAATTGCATTACTTTTCATTTTGAACTGGAGACAAAGAAAGGCTATTGTTATTTGTGCTAAAGAAAAAACGCAAGAAGTTCAGTGCTCAGCAAAAGAGAAGTATGAAACGGGTAAGCAATGGGTTAAAGATAAAGCTCCAGTTGATAGAGTTTGAAGCTTCAGTCATCTTTAAGTTATTTTTTGCAGTAACATAAAGTGGAGTCCATTCGTCATTTATTTGGCACCCGCCTCAAAAAGAGCTTCCTTGATCTTTGGATAATTTTTAAGCGCATCAGCTTGAAGTGGAGTCCATCTGTCATGTGTGTGTGCGTTTGGGTCTACCCCAACGTCTAAAAGAGCAGCTATGGATTCTACTTTTTCTTGTTTGATTAGATGTGCAATTGTGGAGTGACGTTCAGCGTAGATTGCGATTAGGTAAAATGATACATTAGATACACAAGCTGATACATCGCATTTGAGGTTGATAGCATAGTGATAAATGTCTGCAGGGTTTAACAGTGAACTACAAAGGGGGGAGAGGGAGTTCATAGAAACGTACGACCAAAAGATTCTGGATATAGAATTAGATATCCCTTCACTGTAATTTGAAAGCAAAGAAGAGAAGCTATCTTCTAAAGGGCATTGGAACTTTAAGGGTTGATCGGGTCTTAAAAATGGAAAGCGTTGATTGGGTTCTGAAAATAGATCTGGTTTAGGTAAACAAATATCTGTCATTGTGCACATCCTTATTTTAAATACGTAACTTTTATAACATTTTAAAACAAAAAAAACACTTTAATTAATTAAAAATTAATTTATATAGTTTTATTGAAATGGCCTGACTGCTTCTAAGTTGGCATGCGGGCTGTAATTAAATACTAGCTAGGCTTCTACAGGCACTTTAAAGCGAGCTTCTTTTAAACATAAAATACTAGGTAAGAAACTTGAGAAGCTAGGCTCTAAGTCTACCTGTGAGAAACCAACTGATTTTTCAATCAAGTTTTCAAGAGAGTACACTGTATGAGCACCTAATTTTAAAAAGTGTTTACCAATTTTAGGTTGATTGCAGAAGTCATAAATCATTTGGAATCTATAGTCTCTAATACAAATATCCTTGAATGAGTTGTAAGTTAAAGTTTCGTGTTCTTTTAATTTCCATTTGTCTTGGAATTTTTCTGGGATCATAAAAGTGAGGAAGGAGCGAGTGTAAATTTGAGGGATAACCCATGCTCCGTCATTGATCCAGTTGAAGATTCTTTCATCTTCAGGGAGCACAAACAATAAGGAGTCTGCTTTATACTCATGAATAATATAGTTATAGCCTTCTTGTTTCCATCTTTTGTGTTGCCAGAGCCATTGGCCAGGTTCTTCTCTGACTTTGCACTCAAGCTCTTTCATCAGTAAGTCCATAATTCTACTTACTTCTTGTTTTAGAGGTTTTGTCGTATCCGGCCAAATTGGGTCTGAAAGAGTAAATTCATATTTACCTCCTTTGAACCTGCGAGTAGATACAGGGAATATTGGAACATTTGCCTTGTAGGCCATGAGGGCAGGAGCAGCTGACGTCCAGGCTCTTGCTCCAAAAAATGGGTAGCTATATGAAGAAGAAGTGTAAGCTTGGTCATTAACCATAGAGAAGCTAGCGCCGTTCTTTAAACTTTTAATGCCGTCTGAAATAGCATTTTTCATTTCAATGATTTTACCTTTATGCATTTCTCGAATTGAAAGAATAAAGTTGTAAAGCTTAGGGTTTTTAATTTGTTTCCCAATAGCTGTTGCTGGAAATTTTTGAGTGCTTTCTAAAAAGCACAATTCCCAGTTGCTAATGTGACCTGTTACACAAATTGAACCTTGCCCTTTTTCATAAAGCTTATGCATTGCCTCAAGGTTGCGACTTTTTACAAAGTGATGAATCTTGCCTTTGCTGCGTTTTAACCTAAAATACTCAAGGCTATTAATGATTAGATTTTGGAAAGCTTCTTTAGAAATCTTCTTAATCTGCTTTTCATTTAAGTTTAGAGTTTTTGCAAGTGCAAGGTTGTTATAGGTGATTTTTTTTATTTTAGTTGGTGCAAGCCAGTAGACGACGGTGCCTAAACCCTTGCCTAAAAAATGAATAGCTCGATAGGGGAGCAAACTAATTGGGAAGAAAATAAGTCTAAGAAAGTAATAGGTGAAAGAATTATATGCAAAAGTTTTCATGAAGCTTTAGGGTTTAACGTAAGTTCAACAATTCTATTCAGTTGAGTATTTATATCCAAGTGCTGAATTGTTTTTCTTATATTGCGTCTATTATTCACGTCAAAGTTCATTTTTTGTAATTTTTGTAGAGCATCTTCTAGTTCAGATGTTGTGCTGATTTGCCTTAAAACTTCACCCGACTCCTTAGTAATGACTTCGCTGCCTCCATTATACTGAGAAGTAATTACAAAAAGTCCCATGGATAAAGCTTCAATGGTGACGTTGGCAAAGGGATCGTAAACACTAGGTAGGATTAAACAATCAGCTGCTTGGTAATGGGGGATTAAGTTTTTTGTGTGGCCAAAAAAAGTGACCTTTTTTGAAAGCTGTAAAAAATTAGCAAGTTTTTGGAATTTTGAAATATTTTTGTCTTTGCCAATTATAGATAAATGGAAATTCCAAGAAGGAAATAAACTTAGCGTTTCTAATAGGTGTTTTAGACCTTTTCTCTTATAACCATTACCAATAAATAAAAGATGTGTGCTTGCTGAGGGAATCTGCAGCTTTTTTAAACTTTCCTTTTTTGAATCATCATTAAAAACATAACTTTTGAAATCTACACCATTATGAACAACCTGGATTTTCTCAGAAGGCACTTGGTACGTTTGTTCGAGTTCATTTTTTACCATATTTGAATTGGTAAAAAGAATTTGAAGTTTGGGGTTTCTAAAAAGTATTTTTTCTTTTTTTAAGATAAGTCTTTCTTTTGGGTTTATTTTTGCAAGAGCTTTGCTAAGTATATTTGTACACTTTCTCTCCAAAAAGACACTGTGTAGCCCATTTCCTGCTCGATAATGGGTTTGGTGCGAGTTTCTATCTAAACCAAAAATAATGTTATGTGGGTTGGCTGCAAGCCATTTTTGCACTGCTTTATCAAAAAAACTGATAGCTTGAATGTTAAGTTTGGGATGGTTGCCAAGGGAGATTACTTTGACTAAAGGCACATCAATAGTAGGTCCTGTTGTAAGCAGGGTCACTTTAGCCTCTTTTAGAGCGAAGGATTTAGCAATGGCTATTGCATAACGCTCGAGTCCTCCTCGGTGAGCTACTCTACTTTTTAAAACGACGACTTGTTTCATTGGTCAAGGTTGTTTTGCTCATCCATTGAAATAACAAATGGTTTGTGGCTAATTGAGCGAATATATGGGTAGGGGTTAACTAACTTATTGAGGAATACTATTTGGTTTTTGTGGACAATTGCAACCCAATTTTTATCCTTGCCATGTGCATTTAAAACGACTTGGATGTCATCTGGAGAGAGATCATCCAAGAACTTTTTGTGGCCTTCTATCTTTAAAGATAGACGTCTTTCTAGAAAGCCTTCAGAGGTTAGGCCTTGAATAATCATTCCTTTAGGAACATTTGCAACACGCACACGTACATTTTTATAACTCTTCTGGGTAATCAAAGAATTGTTAACCAAAAGCCATATAATGATGGCTAAAACAAACGATATAAGCTTACGTTGCCAGTTTTCAACAAAGACATCATTTAATAGTTTTCTCATCGTTTGACCCATTTTAAGGGGTTAAACCTAGTTTGAACACTAAGCTTTGGAGGATTAAATACGCTGCGAATGATTCCTTTGAAGCGGTCCATCTTTATTCCACGAGTCATAATTCCATCTCTTGCAATAGAAACTTTTCCTGTTTCTTCTGAGACTAAAATAACCAAAGCGTCGGTAATTTGACTTAAGCCCAAACCTGCTCTATGGCGTGTTCCCATAGACTTTGTAAGCTGTGAGCTGTCTTCAGCAAGGGGTAAAATTGTTGCCGCTGAGACAATAATATTATCCCTAACAATGATAGCGCCATCATGAAGAGGTGTTGTCGTAACAAATATTGACTCTAAGAGCTCAGATGTAAAACGTGCATTTAAGAGTACTGAGCGATTTGCAAACTCATCTAGAGAGTCTTGATTTTCAATCAGTATTAAACATCCGACTCTTTTTTCACTCATCTTGTAAATTGAGGAGGCTAGATTGTCCAAAAATTTGTCAAACTCAGTAATGGTCCTACCTCTGCGGCCTTTTAGGCTGAGTTTTGAGATCGCCAGACGTAATTCGGGTTGGAAAATTATTATTGCTGCCAATACCGAAACATTGGCAATGTGAGACATAATCTTTTTAAGAACAGGAAGGTTTAGGTAGGCTACTACACCAAAAGCAATTAAGAAGACTACAAAGCCAAGCATTAAGTCAATCGTACGTGTATTCCAAAAAAATGACAGCAGCCAATTTAATGAAATTGCAATAATGATGATCTCAATGATCGGAATGTATATGTGCGCAGTCTCCATCAACTTCTTTGTCTTTTTGAGGTTTTAGTTTCACTTTATCAATTAGCACTGACATCTGAACATGCTCTTTTACGTCGTGCACTCTAAAGATATCTACAAACGGATAAATACAAGAATTTACAGCTATAGTTGCAAGCAAGCATTCTTGAGGACTAATTCTCAATGTTTTATATAAAAAACTTTTTTTTGAAATTCCAACCAATAATGGAAAGTTCAGCTCTCTAAATTTTTCCAGATTGTGCAGAATCTCAAAATTATCATCAAGGCTTTTCCCAAGGCAAATACCGGGGTCTAAATAAATCTGGTTTTGAGAAATTCCTTCTTGCATGCAAAGCTCTATTTGTTTCTTAAGAAAGGTCATTATTTCAGGAACAACACCATTTGGGTAACTTGGATTGATTTGCATGGTTGCAGGATCTTTTTGCATGTGTACTATGCAGATATCAGCGTTATACTGTTTGGCAAGTGCTCTCATTTTTTTGTCAGTAAATCCTGTAACATCATTTATGATATTTGCTCCTGCTTCAAGGGCTATTTGAGCCACTTCTGGGCGGTATGTATCAATTGATATAGGTATTGAGAGCTTTTTACGAAGAGTTTTAATTACAAACTCTATGCGCCTCACTTCTTCTTCTATAGGTGGAGGGGTTGAATAAGGACGGGTTGAGCAGCCGCCAATATCAATAATATCTGCTCCATCATTTGCAAGTTTTAGGCCATGGTTAATTGCACTTTGTAGCTCAAAATATTTGCCGCCATCACTGTAAGAATCAGGTGTGACATTGAGCACGCCCATTATTTTAGGTCTTCTATTTGTCATATAATCTTTTTTTACAGCGAGGTTAACATAGTGTAATTGTTAGATGCGAGTTTTTTTGAAAAAAAAATGAAGATATTTGGAAAAAAAGGACCTCATATGTAATGTTAAAAAAAATTTTTAGGAGAACTTTGCATGGCTGATGTTGTAACTTTGTCAAGAATCCAATTTGCAGTTCACATAGGATTTCACTATTTGTTTCCGCCAATGACTATAGGATTAAGTTTCTATATCGTTATAATAGAGGCTCTTTTTCTCATTACTAAAAACCCTATGTACGAAAAAATGGCTAGGTTTTGGGTCAAAATATTTGGTTTGATTTTTGCTTTGGGTGTAGCCACTGGGGTTATAAATGTTTTTGGAATGGGAACGAATTGGGCTCAATTTTCATATTATGTAGGGGATGTTTTTGGGGCACTTTTAGGCGCAGAAGGGATCTTTGCTTTTACTCTTGAAGCAGGTTTTTTAGGTATGCTTCTCTTTGGTTGGGATAGACTTAGTTCAAAGGTGCATTTCTTTGCTTGTTGCATGGTGGCATTTGGAGCGCACTTTAGTGCAACTTGGATTGTTTTTGCGAATTCTTGGATGCAAACACCTGCGGGATTTCAGTTGGCAGGAAAAGGACTTGGTCAACATGCAGTCTTAACAAGCTTTTGGCACGCTGTTTTTAATCCTAGTGCACTTGTAAGGTTAGGTCATGTATTGTTGGGCTGTTGGCTTACAGGGACTTTTTTAATTTTAAGTGTTTCTGCCTTTTATATTCTTAAAAAAAGACATCTTGAATTTGCTCACAGAACTATGAAACTAGGTCTGTACTTTGGAGCCATTTTTGTTGTCCTACAACTGTGGTCTGCAGACGCCAGTGGTCGAGCCGCTGCAACTTATCAACCTGCAAAACTTGCAGCTCTTGAAGGCGTTTACAACACTGCACCTTATACACCAATGAGTCTTATTGGTTGGTCTAATCCTAAAACAAAGAAAACTTCAGGGATAAAGGTTCCAGGTCTTCTAAGTCTGCTAGTTTACCGAGATGCATCAAAACCAGTACTTGGTTTAGATCAAATTCCCACGCAAGACTGGCCAGAGGCTATTTCTACTCTTTATGTGACCTATCGTTGGATGATTTATATGTGGTGTTGGATGTTTTTGATGATAACCTTGGCACTTGTTATGTTCAAACGTAACAAACTAGAAAAAAACAGACTCTTATTAAAGCTGTTGGTCATCTCAATTGCAGCTCCAGTTTCGGCAAACATAGTTGGCTGGTGTTGTGCAGAGATGGGTCGTCAACCGTGGGTTGTATATGGTTTATTAAGAACTGCTGATGCGGTTTCTAGATCCATAACCTCAGGCCAAGTTTGGGGTTCACTCATCATGATTATTAGCTCCTTCTCTTTGCTACTTGTTCTCTTTCTCTTTCTGTTGGATCGTAAGATTAAGCAAGGTCCAGAAGATTTAGGGCACAAAACAGATCCATATAGAGATCCATACAAAGGTCACGACTTAGAACAAACTCCAAAAGAGGTGTAATTATATGAGCGTCGAATTCTTAGAGATTTTTTGGTATTGCATTATTTTTATAGCTCTATTTGCATTTGCGGCTTTAGATGGTTTCGACCTAGGTGTTGGGATTTTACATCCTTTGGCTCGTAAAGATGAAGAAAGAAGGGTTTTTCTAAATGCAATAGGACCCGTATGGGATGGAAATGCTGTTTGGTTAGTGATAGTTGCAGGGGGACTTTTTGCGGGATTTCCTCATGTTTTTGCAACTCTTTTTTCCTCTCTTTATGATTTAATGATGATTTTACTAGCTGGAATTATTTTTAGGGCAGTAGCTATAGAATTTCGTAGCAAAAGTGAATCTAAAGCATGGCGAGCTATTTGGGATTATGCTTTTTTCTTTGCAAGCCTTGTGATGTCACTTGCTGTTGGTTTTGTGTTAGCAAATATTATTAAAGGACTTCCAATTGATTCAAACGGAATCTTTCAGGGAAGTTTTGGAACTTTTTTTGATTTTTATACCATTGTATTTGCTATATCAGTTGTTTCTCTTTTTATGATGCATGGTCTAATTTTTTTATTGATGAAAACAGAGCCTCCTCTTCGCCAGCATTTAAGGCGTTGGGCTTTACCTGTTGTGTTTTTCTTTGTATTGTGCACTGCAATATTAACGCTGAGTACTTGGTTTTTAAATCCTCATATGACTTATATCTTTAGGCAAAAATCTTGGATGCTTTCTTTTGCAGGTGTTGGGATTTTATTGACTCTTTTTATTATTAGAGATGTTTTTATCGGTCACATGGGGAGAGCTTTCATTTGGTCGAGTGGAGTAGTCTTAGTTCTTTTCTCTCTTTGTGCTCTGGGAAAGTTTCCAACTTTGATACACTCTTCTATAAATTCTTGTAATGATCTAACAATATATAATGCACGCTCCTCACAAAAGACTCTCACTGTTTTGTTTTATATTGTTGTAATTGGTGTGCCGTTCGTATTGGCGTATAGCATCTGGTTATATCGTTCATTTAGAGGAAAAGTTGTCGTAGATTCACATAGTTATTAAGAATATGAAGAAGAAATATAAATGGTTTTTACTGCTGAGCTCTTTTATCTTTCCGACATTTATTTTTTCTATTCCATTTAACCTTCATAGCCCTATCTGGGAAAGTGATCAGCTGCATGATCCCTGGGGGTTTAGAACTAAAATGGGTGATAGAGGAGTCTTTGTATTACCCAGCTATATTCAGGATCTAGATTGGCCAACAGTTGGAGGTTTTAAAACCACTAATTATCCTCTTTATCTTTTTCTTTTTGCTCTGGAGTTAGGAATAGATTTTGAAAAACTCCTAGGAGCAAAAGGAACCTCCCTCTATTCGGATTTTGTAGTTCACAATGGTGCAAGCCCGACTCAAAATTATGTCAAAGATTTTCAAGGCTTTGATAATCTAGAAGCCTTTTCTTTGGTTCAACTCGCAGAGCTTTGGATTCAACAAGATTTTTTAGAGGGTAAGTTAGATCTAAGAGTGGGCAAAATTGATACTTACGGAGTTTTTATATATACTCCGTTTGCACAAGATCTTATTAATAATTCGTTTTCTCAATTTCCAACTATACTTGCTTACCCTTCTTATCCATCACCTGCAGTAGGTATTATTGTTAATGCAAAGCCTGCTAAATGGATAACTTTGCGAACTTCCATTTTTGACGGTTCAACGGCTCAAAATATTCGAACTGGAAATTTAGGGGCAAAAAGATTTTTTCAAAATCTTGGAAAGCACGTGCTTTTGTTAAACGAAGTAAATTTTTTCTGGGGTAGAGAGCACTATTTTGGAGAGGCTATTTTAGGGTTCTGGGGATTTAATGGTCGCCTTGTGAATTTCAATGGAGGTTCATCGGGCAAGGCCACGGGTCCTTACGCAAGTTTGAGTCAAACTCTTTGGAAGCAAAGAAAGCTGCATATTGACTCTACACAAGAATTTAAACCCTCAGCACTAGGAGCTTTTAGCCAATGGGGGTATGTTAATCAAAAAATATCTGGGGCAAAGTTTTTTTTAGCAGGGGGCCTTAAATATAAAAATATCGTAAAAAAATTTGACCGTGATTCTCTAAGTATTGGGGCTACTACAGTTTATTTTTCTCAAAGCCCTGGCTCTTCTTTTACACAGTCTTTTGAAACAGCGCTCGAGTGCACTTATCAAATAAAACTCATTAAGGGGGTCCTTATTCAACCAGATTTGCAATGGATCATCAACCCAGGTGGAGAAGGAAGAAGAAACGCTCTAGTTGCTTTATTAAGGCTAACTGTAAGCATTTAGCCATTGAGTGCAAAGTAACATTGGATTAAGTGCTCAACACCTTGCATGGCTTTATGAGGGGTAGCCTCTTCTCCTAGATTTAATCTTGCAGCAATTTTGTTTTTTGAAATGCCAGTTTCCCAGGGAGGAGGGCACTTTCCAGCTTTGTAATCTTTGTAACAAAGGGCCCAATACATGGATGCTAAGTCAAGCCAATGATAGGGCCATAGATTTTCTTCTTGAATATTTGGGTCTATGAGCTGGGCAAAAAAAGAGCGGTCAAATGAAGGGTTTTGGCAAATATACACAGCTTTTTTACGATCAATATTATGTTTTTTAAAAAGATTGAAGATTTCATTAGAGACTTCTTCTTCAGATTTTCCCTCAGAGAGCATCTCAAAAGTAAATCCATTTACTTTTAGTGAATTGGGATCACTTTTGTCCCACACATCAAGAGGCTGTGACACAATCGTGGAGTATGAGGCATATTCTTTTTTTGACTCAAGGCATACAAATTTTAGTGCAACTTCAATCACACGGTGTTTCATTACATTGAGGCCATTGGACTCGATATCTAGGAAAATGCCAATCATTTTTATGTTAAATTTTTCAATAAAAAGACCTGTTTGTATATTTAATATTGGTTTAAATAGCAAAGTTTTCTTAAACTGGTTGATCAATTTTTTTTAACTAACCTCAATTAGTGTAAATGGGACTATTTAAAGGCATCGGTAGAATTCTTCAACGCATCAAGAACCCTATCTCTTTGCCTGAAGACATAGGTAAAGATTTAGGTATTCAGATTCTATATAATGAGTTGAGCTTTAAAGAGTGCATAGAAAAACTTGTATCTTCTGATTGTGAATCAAAATATTTAAGCCGCTTTATGGATCGTGATGAAGCTGAATTACTCTTCAAGTCTGCTGTGCGTCGAGAAACTTTTAGAGATACCTCTTTATTCTCCTATTATATTTATAGTGGTTGGCTTGCTTTTAAGCTTATTTTTGATGACCAGAATCGTTTAAGACGTATTTACCTTCAACACCGCTCAATAGATTGTCCTGATTGTAAAGATGGCTTAGAAATGCACCTATAATTATTTAATATAGGCAGCTACGTTTGGCGTTAATAGATCATTAGAAACTCTCATCAGCTTCTAAATAGCGCCAGCAGCCAGGCTTTAGACTGCCTAGTTTGACTTTGCCGATTCTAACTCTTTTGATTGAAGTAACGTTGAGATTCACAAGTTCACACATACGCCTAATTTGCCTTTTCTTACCTTCCGATAAGACAATGCGTAAAAAGTGAGTGTCTATTTGATCAACTTGTGCGCGCTTTAACTCTTTATCATCGAGTATCAGACCGTATTCAAGCTGCTCAATCTTATAAGGCTCTACATTGCCCTCCACTCTTACTAAATATTCCTTTTCAATAGGAGAGTCTTGCCCAATAAGTTTTTTTGCAATTTTTCCGTCTTGTGTTAATACAAGTAGACCTTTTGAATTAATGTCTAGCCTGCCTGCAACAGCAAATTTTATTAGCTTTGGAGGGAGCTTTTTGTTTGTCTTAAACTTTTTATCTCTGTTTTCTTCACGAATTAAGTCTAAAGCTTCTTTGTAGCCATCTTCTGGCTGGCAAGAAACATAGCCTAGAGGTTTATTAAGTAAAATTGTGAGTTTTTGATCTTGAAGGTTTTGCCCTTCTTTTTTTAAAGAAATCTTTGCATCTCTGTCAACTTTAGTGCCCAAAGTGTCAACAACTTTGCCATCAACAATGACAAGTCCTTTTTCTATTAAGGCATCAGCTTCTCTACGAGACGAAATGCCCTGCTCTGACATCAATTTTGAAAGTCTAACTTTGTTATCCATGTGGCCTGCATTGTCAAATTTAATTTGACAATTGTATTTTATAATACGTTTATTATCAACAAGATAATATATTGTTTGTCAATTAAGTTTTATAATGTAAACAAGATGAAGTATTTTCACAATCCATTGAACTTGTAATTTGAAAAAGTCGTCACCTTAAAGAGTAAGAACAATGGAAACGAAGCAATCATTGATGGGTATAAACTGAAGAAACCTTGCTAGCGAGGTATGTCATTTTAATGAGGCTTAAAAAAGCCTCATTAGAAAGTATTAAAGATAATTAATTTTAAGATTGAGCTAAGCTCCTTTTGCAATTAAATTTAGAGCGCTTCCAGCTTTAAACCAATCGATTTGATTTGCTCCATATGTATGTAGCACTTCAATCGTCTCACTTGAGCCATCATTGTGTTTAATTTCCAAATGCAAAGGCTTTCCAGGAGAGAAACTATCAATGTCTGTGATGCTTAAACGGTCCTCTTCTTGAATTTTATTATAATCAGATGGATTAGAAAAAGTGAGAGCTAAAACCCCTTGTTTCTTTAGGTTTGTTTCATGGATACGTGCAAAGCTTTTTACAAGAACTGCACTAGCTCCTAAAAAACGCGGTTCCATAGCGGCATGTTCACGAGAAGAGCCTTCTCCATAATTTTCATCGCCAATTGAAACCCAAGCTAGGTTTTTGGCTTTGTAGCTTCTGGCAACATCTGGATAGGGCTGTATCTCACCTGTTAATTGGTTTTTTCCACGCCCTATTTCTTCGCGAAAGGCATTTACGGCTCCTGAAAACATGTTATTAGAAATATTGTCTAAGTGCCCGCGAAAGCGAAGCCATTTTCCAGCTGGAGATATATGATCTGTTGTACATTTTCCTTTTGCTTTTACAAGAACAGCCATATCATGAAACTCCTTTGTATCTCTTGAGTTAAATGGTGTTAGAATTTGCAGCCTGTCGCTGTCTGATTTTACAACAACTTTAATACTTTCGCCTGATTTAGCAGGTTCTATAAAACAATCTTGTCCGGGATCAAATCCATTAGGAGGAAGTTCTTTTCCGGTCGGTGGGGCAAGTTTTACGGGTTGGCCTGCTTCATCTTGAAGTTCGTCTGTTAGGGGATTGAAGGTGAGCTTTCCAGCAAGGGCAAAAGCCATAACAATTTCAGGACTACTTACAAAAGAATGGGTGCCGGGGTTGGCGTCATTTCTACCAGAAAAGTTTCTGTTGTAAGAAGTTAAAATAGAGTTCTTTTCCCCAAGCCCTACTCCATGGCGTTTCCATTGACCGATGCATGGGCCGCAAGCATTAGCTAAAACGACAGCTCCAATATCTTCAAGTTCTTTCAAGTGACCATCTCTTTCAATTGTTGCTCGTATTTGCTCTGATCCTGGAGTGATTACCAGTTCAGATTTTGTTTTAAGGTTTTTTTCTTTGGCAAAACGAGCAATGGATGTAACTCTTTCAATATCTTCGTAGCTGGAGTTTGTGCAAGAGCCAATTAGAGCGACTTTTAGCTCTTCAGGGTAATTATTGTCTTTGACGGCTTGACAAAACTCAGAGAGTTTCCACGCTTTATCTGGGGTGTATGGGCCATTGATATGAGGCTCTAAACTAGAAAGGTCAATTTCAATGACTTGATCATAGTACTCTTTAGGATTTTGAATCACTTCGTCATCTGCTTTTAGACAGTCTTGAATTTGATCCGCAAGTTCAGCAATTTCTTCACGTTTTGTGGAGCGAAGATATTCAGACATTTTATTGTCGTAGGGGAAAATAGAGGTTGTAGCGCCAATTTCTGCACCCATATTGCAAATAGTTCCTTTGCCCGTACAAGAGATAGCTGCTGCTCCTTCACCAAAGTATTCAACAATAGCCCCAGTTCCACCTTTTACAGTTAGAATTCCGGCAAGTTTTAATATAACATCTTTAGCGGCTGTCCAACCGTTCATTTTTCCAGTTAATTTGACACCAATAACTTTGGGGAATTTAAGCTCCCAAGGCATGCCGGCCATAACATCTACAGCATCAGCTCCTCCAACACCAATTGCAATCATCCCAAGGCCGCCCGCATTTGGAGTATGTGAATCTGTTCCAATCATCATTCCTCCTGGGAAGGCGTAATTTTCTAAGATAATCTGATGGATTATCCCTGAACCGGGCTTCCAAAAACCTATTCCATATTTATTCGAGACGCTCTGTAAGAAATCAAAGACTTCTCGGCTTTCGCGGTTGGCTCGCTTGAGATCTTCTTTGGCACCTACTTCAGCCTGAATTAAATGATCACAATGTACTGTTGTGGGGACGGCTGTTTTAACTTTATTTGCGCACATAAATTGCAAAAGCGCCATCTGAGCGGTCGCATCTTGCATTCCTACTCGATCAGGAGCGAAATTTATATAGCTGGTTCCTCTCTTAGCTTCTTGTGTCAGAGAATCTGAATAGTGAGTGTAAAGAATTTTTTCGGTTAAGGTGAGGGGCTTTTTCAAAATTTCTTTTGCTTTTTGCAGTTTACTCTGCTTTTCGCTGTATACTTTGCGAATCATATCGAGATCAAATGGCATGGGGGTCCTCAGTAAATTAATTATTTTAGGGAAATTGTTAAACTAATAATTTAACTAAAAAAATTCAAGAATCAAAAAAGAAAGTATGCTAAAATAATTAATAAAATTACAAAATGAGACCTGATATGACTTTTCCACAAAATAAATTTAGAGAACTCGTTTTTCAGATTCTTTATAGCCATCATTTTATGGAAGATGCTCAGGACCAAGATCCAGCCTTTTATATGAAGCAGCTTAAGACAACCAAAAAAAATGTGTTAGATGCGTTTAGTGAAGTAGAAAAAATCCTAACGATGAAAAACGAGCTTGATGAAGAAATTTCTAGGGCGTCTACCTCTTATGATATCTCTCGCATTCAATCTGTAGAACTTAATATTTTACGCTTATGTCTTTATGAAATGAAAAAAGAAGATGCCTTGAAAACTGAGATTTTAATTAGTGAAGGCATTAGACTTTCCAAAAAATTTAGCACCACAGAATCCATCTCATTTATTAATGGTGTTTTAGATCACCTCTGTAAAAATAATAGTGAGCTTGTCTATAATCCCTAATTAATAGGGATTAATTAAATTGAACGCCTTGATTTCAGAAAAAAAAGAATGTTGTTGGCAAACAAATATTGCGCTTAGTCGCTATTGCACCTACAAAATAGGTGGCCAAGCCAAATATTTTACAAAAGTCACTTCAAAAGAAGAGCTCTCATCTGCTCTTGAGTACTGTAAACAAAATAGTCTTCGATACTATCTTTTAGGAAAAGGCTCAAACACCTTGTTTGATGACAGAGGTTTTGATGGCGCTGTAATACTCAATGCCCTTTCAGGTTTTGAACAAAATGAAAATATCTTTGATGTCTTAGCTGGAACTTCGTTTCCTCTTTTTGCTATTAAAAGTGCTAAGATGGGTTTTGGAGGGCTTGAGTACGGCGCTGGCATTCCAGGATCTATTGGAGGAGCAATTTTTATGAACGCTGGGGCCAATAACCAAGAGATTTCTTGTTTAGTCGAAAGCGTTGATTTTATCGATGATGCGGGAATTCTTACTACCTATACAAAAGATAAACTAACTTTTAAATATCGCTGGTCTAATTTTCATGAAATGAAAGGGGCTATTGCATCTGCAAGGCTCAAACTTTACCCAGACAGCGGCGCTAGAAAAAAACAAATAAAACTTGTTGGCAAACGGAAAGTTTCACAGCCATTAAACCAGGCTTCTTGTGGTTGTGTGTTTCGTAATGGTGCAGACTTTGTAACTGGAAGACTTATTGAGGAGCTAGGACTAAAAGGAAAAACAGTTGGAGGAGCGCAGATTTCAACAACTCACGCAAATTTTATTGTAAACGCAGGCTCAGCAAAAGCAAAAGATGTTAAAGCTCTTGTTAAAATTATAGAAGATACAATAACTGAAAAAACAGGCTATGTGCTTGAAAGAGAGATGCGCTATGTCCCATACTAGATCAATTACCAAGCGTTATGACCTGCACTGTCATTCTGTGCACTCTGATGGAGAAAAAAGCGTTAAAGAGCTTATTGCACTTGCAAAGCAAGCGGAGCTTGCAGGCCTTTCCATTACTGATCACGACACAATTAGTGCATATCCCGAAGCGCTTAATGAAGCAAAAAAAGAGTCTTTAGATATTGTAACGGGCACAGAAATTAGTTGCTTGTATGGAGAAAAACCAGTGCACCTTTTAGCTTATTCATTTTCAGTTCATGATGAAAAGTTTAAGGGCTTTATTAAAGAGTGTCAAAGGATGCGCTATGAGAGAAACATAGCAATGCTAGAGCTTTTCGAAAAACATCAAATTGTGATTACTCCAAACGAAATGGAAGAGATGTTTAATAAAAAGATGCATGCCATTGGCAGGCCTCATTTTGCAAAATTACTTATAGAAAGAGGAATTGCAAGCAGCTTCTCAGATGCATTTAATCAATATTTAGCAGATGGAAAGAAATGTTTTGTTCTTGGTCAAAGACCATCTGTAGAAGAAACTATTGAGGCTATTCACGCAGCCAATAGCTTTGCTGTAATTGCACATCCTCATATCATTCGTGATCAAGGTTTAGTTAAGGCATTACTCGGAATGAATTTTGATGGGATAGAAGGTTACTATGCCAAGATGGGGCCAAATAGAGAGCAAAGATGGATTGCTCTTGGAAATAACAAAAGCTGGATGATCACTGGTGGCTCTGATTTTCATGGTGAGTGCAAACCCATTAATAAATTAGGTAGCTCATGGGTAGCCGAAGAGACCTTTAAAAAACTTAAAGAGAGATTTGATGAAAATGAATAATTATGAAGAAGTTAATGAAAAACTATATAATTTGAACTTTGCAAAGATGTCTAGAATGGATCTAGACTCAGTAGAAAAACTCTACCATGCACTTGATCTGCCTAACTATCCAAAAGTGCATGTAGCTGGTACTAACGGCAAAGGCTCATGTGTTACAAAAATTAGTGCAGCACTTACTTTATCTGGATACAAGTGCGCAAGTTTCACATCTCCACACATCTATACTTTCCGAGAGAGAATTCAAATTAATGGAGAGATGATCTCTAAGCAAGATACTGCAAGATACGCCACAGAAATATTTGATTTAGCTGAAAAATGTGAATTAGAAGTCACTTTTTTTGAAGTCATAACTTTAATGGCTTTAAAGTACTTTGCAGATCAAAAGGTTGATGTTGCTGTTGTTGAAGTGGGTTTAGGGGGCAGGCTTGATGGTACAAATTGCATTACGCCTATCTTAAGCGTTATTACATCTATTAGCTTTGATCATGAAAAAATTTTAGGGGATACTTTAGAGAAAATAGCGGCAGAAAAAGCAGGAATTATTAAATCGAAAGTAGCAGTTGTGATAGGCCCTTGCGCTCAACAAAAAGTTATCAAAGAAAAAGCCCTGGAAAAAGAAGCTCCAATATTTACAGTTGAGCCTCAAAATTTCAAAAGTTATGATGAAGAGAATCAAGCCATTTTCAAAATGGCTATCGAACATCTAAAGAAAGATTTCAATATCACAGATAAAAGCGTGCAAGAGGCCATGCTTAAAAAACCGCCTTGTCGTTATGAGAAAGCTCACTTTTTGGGTTATGATCTTATTTTAGATATGAGTCACAATGAAGATGGAGTAAGTCGGTTTGCAACTCAGCTTAAAAAAGAATTTCCAAATAGGTCGATTGTGACGTTTACTTCAATGGCCTTTAATCATGATTATCATAAAAACCTAAAAGTCATTTCAGGGTTTTCCGATAAAATTTATGTGTTAGATATCGACCATCCTAGGCTAGCTAATGCTAACGATCTTTTACAGGCAATAGAGAGTGGGGCTCAAATATGTGAGGTGTGCGATATTGCCAAGAAAGTTCAAGAGCAAAAAAAAGAGACTTTAATAGTTTTTGTCGGTAGCATTTTCATTATGAAGGATGTTTATCAAATGCTAGGTCGTAAAATGGATTTTGATACCTTCGCGATTCACGATGGTCTATTTAAGCTTGTTTAGAAGCCTACAGGCCTGTCTACTTTTTACAAATCATGATAATAAACGGTGATTTTTCCGATCTATTTATCCACTGATGTTGACAGCAAATGTATTCAGCTCCAAGGCTTTTTGCCCAATGAAGCACTTTTGAAGACTCAATTTGCCCCTCTTCGTGGCCAGGGTAACAAGTAACGCTCAAATGACCTTCCTTTTTTAGAAGAGACAAACTCTTTTGAAGGCTGATGATCGTTGTTTCTGTTTGCGTGGTAATTGTTTTGCTAGCCCCTGGCAAATAGCCCAGATTATACACAATTAAGTCAGCCCCTTTTGGGCAGTGTAGATCTATTTGAGAATGACAGCTACTTATGAGGGAAATATTTTGTAAAATCTTTTCTTTAAGATTGGATTTGAGAAGATTTTTGGTGTTTTCTATTGCTTTTGGCTGGATATCAAGAGCCATAAGCTTTCCTCCAGCCTCCGACAGAGTTAATTGACTTAGAAAAAGAGTATCATGCCCATTTCCACAGGTCGCATCAATTGTGTAAGCTGTTGGTACTAAGATGTTTTTCCACATAGCGTGGGATAGGGGAATCACGGACTGTAAAATCATTATTTTAAATGTTGTTCTTTATAAAGTCTTAATGTAGCTGCGCTATAATATTACTGAAAGAGGATAACAAAAGTAGGTTTAAAAGTGTCAATTTCAGCATTTAAACAGGTAGATCAAGTGCGCCAGAAGCTTATTGCTTCGAATTTCAAAGACTTAAAAAGTTTTGAGGCTCTAGGAGTGCACCCAAAGGATTTTGCTGCACAAGCTCGTTTAGCTAATGTGATAACTTTAATAGCTAATCAAACAATTAAGCCCATCTACGATCCAGATTCTCAGATGATTCATTACTGTGATAGTCAAGGCGTGCCTAAAGCCGTATTTAAGCCAGGGCTTGCTCGCGCATCTGATGAAACTTTTATGAGACGTATGGTTCATAAAATGGATAGTTCAGATAGCTCAATAGCTGCCATGATTGCCACTTTTGATTTTTCGAGTTTAGATCCCATCTCAGCAAAAGAGCTAAACCCCGATGCATTTGATTCTGATATTTTTCACTCCGATAGTGAAGATTCTTTGTATGGTTCGGCTCGTGGCTCTGATTATTTGTCTAGTAGATCTAGCAGCGGGCTTTCAGAGGAGTATTACTCAGACTTTAGCCCCTCTTCAAGTGAGGAAGAAGTTTTAGCTAACATAGCTGACCTTCCGTTTGCAATGGAAGAATTTAGAAATGGGACTAAGGCGCAGTATCTACCCACTGCAGCTGACGGAAGTGATAAAGAATATGTTGGCCCTAGTGATGAGCTTTTAATGAAAGGAACGCTACTTGGAGTGCTTGAGCCATGGATTGAAGAAAAGACTGAAGACGACGCATCTTTAGCTTTTGTTAAAACTGTGCTGCTTGCAGCAGTTACAGGAGGAAGAGATATAAAGTTAGATGCCATTGTAGGTAGCACTTTGATAGATATCGAAGAGAGCATGGCAGCAGAAGCTAAAGGTTCACAGGCTCAAAAGCCTTCTATTCACCTTCCAGTACTTGAAGATGCAATAGCGCAAAAGGCATTGACTGTTGCTGAGATCAAAGAGTTAATTAAATTTGCAGAAGGCTGGGACATTGAAGAATTAGTGAGGTATGCTCGATCTCAAAAGCAAGCTTTTAATATGAATGAAATTGACAAGCTTCAAATTTCTGATGACCCTGAAGATCCAAGCGGTTTAGTTGTTCACTCCATTGCAGCTGCCGGGCTTACTCTATTTATAGAAGAGAGCATGCGTGAAAAAGAGTTTTTTCCTAGCATACCGTCTGGAAAAAGTCATCTTTTTGTAAAAAGGCAAATCAAGGCTTTAAAGGCTAGGCTTGAAAGAATAAAAACTGCTCTGGCAAAGCTTGGTGCATCTGACGAGAGTCAATGGCCTGAAGTAAACCTTTGGGGACTTATAAATATTGTAGATCCTAAATACGGTGAATTCTGTAACCTTGCAAATGGCGCAAGAAAAAGAGCGCTAAGCGGTGAATCAACAGGTCTTGGACCTCAAATGGAAAGAGCTCTCTTCATTGATAGCAAACGCCCTGCACTTTTTGTACAAGCACTTACTCAAAGCGCTGGGAGAGTTGAGGCACTTAGCCCTTTATTAACACGGACTGTGTCTTTGCCTGAAATGGCTACGTTGGGCAGTGAAAGCGAAGGAGAGGGTGATTCTGTCCCAGTATCTAGAACACTTTCTGCAGACCCAGACTTACTTTCTGATAGAGAGTTTACATTTATTCCAACTTCAATAGGTCAATCTTAAAGATAATCGAAAGCAGCTTACTGCAGGCTTAAATAAAAAAGGTTTTAGCTCAATTCACAATAGGTAATTTTGATTGAAGTAAACCTTTTGATACCCTATAATTCTCCTTTTAAAACCGACTTATATCAAATAATGGGGTATTAGCTCAGTTGGTTAGAGCGCCACGTTGACATCGTGGAGGTCAGCTGTTCGAGTCAGCTATATCCCATTTGGTTCTTTTATGGATGAATCAAATAATCATTTGGCCCATCTAGGAGGCAGCTTTTCCAAACTTCTAGCCCATGCCGTCCTTGATATCTTTCCTGGAACTCAGCTTTTTCAAGATTGGGTTAAACAGAGTCATTTTTGCTGCCAATTTATATTAAAAAACAAAATTGATTCTCTTGACCTTAATTTGATAGGGGATCGAATATCTCAAATTCAAAATTCAGACCTTAAGATTCATCAAATGGAAATGGTTCCTCAAAATGCTATGGAACTGTTTAGAGCTCAAAACCAACGTCAGATAGAGTATTTTTTGAAAAAATGCTTAGAACCGACTGTTTCAGTTGTAAAAATTAACCATTTTTATGATTTGAACCGTTGGGGAGTTTTGCTCAACCTTGAAAAAAAATGCTTTAAATTGCATTCGTATGAAATTTTTGAAAAAGGTAAAAATACATACCTCAATATTTCAGGAGTTGTTGCAGACCATAATCAGGATCTAAAGGGCCTCTTGAAGGCCCATAAAGCATTAAAAAAGAATTCCCATGAACTTCTAGGTCAAGATTTAGGCTTGTTTAAAGGAGAGCTTTTTCTGCCCGATGGAGTTAAACTGCTAAATTGCCTTAAAAATGAAATTCAAAATAAGTTTGAAGAAAACAATTTTAAAGAAATAAAACTTCAAGATTCTACATCAAATTTAAAAAAGAGTTTATTGAATTCAGAGTTAATTTCACTTGGATCAAAATATTTTTTATGGGATCAGCATCATAAAAAAAATAATAATCCACTTGAATCTGGGCTTTTTCAAATAAAAACTCACACCTGTGATCATTGGATATCCGTAGTAAATCGTAAAAGTATTCAAGATGAGTGTATTTCTTACTTGAATTTCTACCGGCAAATCATTAAAATTCTAGGCTTTTCTTATCGAGTGAAGTGCGGGGGTGGATTATGCCCTAAACTTCGCGAAGTAATTGAGCACTCATTTAAGAAAACTGAGATCCAAGCAGAGTTTGCTGAAAGTAAGCACTTAGAGGTTTCTTTTGAGATTTTAGATTGCTATAAACGAGTGATAATAGAGCCTTTATTGAAGATCGAAAGATCTCCTGAGGAAGGCGAAAATAATTTTGTGATCGAAGGAACATTTTGTTCTTCAATTGAAATGCTTTTAGCGCAGGTTGTCGAGCATTATCAAGGAGAACTGCCACAAAAGTGGCGTAAACTGCAACTTAAGATTCTTTCTTTAGAGAAGGGCAAAGATTTTGCAGTTGAACTCTATGATTATTTTGAAAAAAATAACATAGCAGTTACGATGGATACTTCAACTCAAAAGTTAGGTGCAAAGCTACATAGTGCTTGTAGAGAAAAAGTCCCTTTTGTTGCCATTGTTGGTGAGAAGGAACAGAATGAAAAAAAACTGACTGTGAAAATGCAGCAGAGCAATAGAGAAATAAGATGCTCAAAAGAAGAGTTATTGGAAAGTCTATTGAAAGAGTTAAAGGAAAGAGAAGAGAGCTAGTTTGAAATATAATCACCAAATACGTGCAAAAAACGTCCGACTTATTGGAATAGATGGCAAGCAAGTTGGAGTTGTAACACTACAAGAAGCTTTAGCTACAGCACAAGAATCGGGTGTAGATCTGGTAGAAGTTGTACCTACAGCAGAGCCACCTGTTTGTAAAGTAATTGATTTTGGAAAGTTTAGATATGACCAGACTAAACGTAAGCGAGAAGGTAAAAAAGCTCAGCATCAAGTAAAGTTAAAGGAAGTTAAATTTAAACCCAATATAGACACCCATGATTTTGAGTTTAAACTCAAAAGAGCCAGGGGCTTTTTGGAGAAAGGAAATAAAGTTCGTGTAGTTTGTTTTTTTAGAGGAAGAGAGATGCTTCATAGAGATATTGGCGAGAAAGTTTTTGCCAGTTTTGTGCAGCACCTTGAAGATATTGGTACCGCTGAGTCGTCACCCAAATTGATGGGTCGAACTTTAGCTACTGTTATCGCTCCTAATTCTACAAGCGTTACTACGAAATAACAACATAGTTGAAAGAAAAGGAGAGAACTGTGCCTAAAATGAAAACTAACAAATCTGTAGCTTCTCGGTTTAAAGTTACAGGTACGGGCAAACTCAAGCGAAAAAAACCAGGTCTTCGCCACATATTGACCAAAAAATCGTCTAAAAGAAAAAGACACCTTTCCAAACCAGGTTTGGTTAGTGATGGTCAACTTAAGATGTACAAAAGTGAGATGGGAGTAAAGTAAAATGGTTAGGGTTACAAATGCCGTAGCTTCTAGAAAGCGTAAAAAAAGAATTTTTAAGAAAGCAAAAGGCTTTGTTGGAGATCGTAAGAATCACCTACGATTGACATCAGATGCCGTGATGCGAGCAATGGCGTTTAACTACCGTCATCGTAAGCATAACAAAAGAAATTTCCGTTCGCTTTGGATTGTTCGTGTTGCAGTAGCAGCGAAAATCAATGGAATCTCTTACAGCAAGCTAATTGATGGCTTGAAGAAGGCAAGCTGCGAAATTAATCGCAAAATGCTTGCAGATTTAGCAGTAAACGACCCTCAGGCATTCTCTGAAGTTGCCGGAGTTGCAAAAGCTGCTTTAGCTTAATCTTTAAAAAGTAATTAGTCGGCTAGCATGGATGAGGCCATTGGAAAAATTCGAGAGGAATTTAAAAAGGAATTGCTTTTGGCAAGTTCTTCTACTCAAGTAGAACAACTCAAAACTAAATTCCTTGGAAAAAAAGGCCCAATCCAAGAATTGATGCGCTCTTTGAAAGATTACTCCAAAGAAGAGCGCCCAAAAGTTGGTCAACTCATTAATGTTCTTAAAGAGGAAGTCTCAACGCACTGTCAAAGGAGCTTTGAGGATCTTTTGCTCAAAGAGGAAAAGATAAAGCTCGAGAGCCAAAAAGTTGACGTCTCCATGCCAGGCAAAAAAAACTTTAGAGGGCGCTATCATCCAATACGGCAAATTCTAAACCACATTCTCTCAATCTTCAAAGAAATGGGCTTTTCTGTTCAGTATAGTCCAAACATTGACTCAGACTTCTATAATTTTGAATCTCTCAATTTTGAAGATGATCACCCAGCTCGAGACATGCAAGATACATTCTATCTTTCTAAAGAAATGCTTCTTCGTACACACACCTCGAACATGCAAGCTCGGCTTATGCAAAAGCAGAAACCTCCGATTCGAGTTGTTTGCCCAGGAAAAGCTTTTAGAAATGAAGATATCTCAGCACGCTCACACGTTTTTTTTCACCAAGTTGAGGGTTTTTACATTGATAAAAATGTAACTTTTGCAGATTTGATCTCCACCTTGAACTCATTTTTCAATAAGTTCTTTGGACAGAAAATCAAAATGCGTTTTCGCTCAAGCTATTTTCCCTTTGTAGAACCTGGGCTTGAAGCTGACATTGAGTGTTTAGTATGTAGCGCAAAAGGGTGCCCGATATGTAAAAACACTGGCTGGCTTGAGGTTGTAGGAGCTGGAATGATTCATCCAAACGTTTTAAAAGCTGGGAAGATTGATCCCGAACAACACAGTGGTTATGCCTGGGGACTTGGTGTTGAACGCCTTCAGATGCTTTTAAACAATATTTCTGATATCCGCATGTTTACCCAAAATGATGCACGTTTTCTTAGTCAGTTTTAGGGAAAATAGCTGGAATTTTGAGTTAAACCTTAGCCTCAGAATCTAAGCTAAATCTGAGTCTGGCAAATTCAGAATCTTCTTCATCTGTTTCATCCCATGATAAATCTCCTCCTGTCAAGAAGCCTTCACTTGATGAGGAACTTCTACTTTCTGCAAGCATGGGTAAACTAGATCCCGGAAAACTACCCCATACACATTCTTTAAAAGTACACATCATGGTAAAGCGGTGAGGAAGGTCGTCTTGAGAAAATATTTTTGTTACTTTTAGAGGTCTTATAGGATTAACTGTTAATTTCTCGAGGGTCTCGACTCTTACTCTGAAAGGGGGAAAGCTGTTATCCTTATAGGGGAGTCGGCCTTGAAAGAAAATAGGTTTTTCACCTTGAGAACCTTTAGGTAGGTCTGAAAAAACCATAGTAAGAAAATCAGGTTTGAGATTTTGAGTCCACTCTCGAACAAGACCTTTTTCTGTAAATGCTTCTACATGGTGGAAACCAATATGAGAGCTAAACTTTCTCTTTTTATCCGGATCGTAAGTGCGTAGTTTTGCATCTAATTTTTGTTGTGAAATTTCACACCCTTTAAATTCATCAACACAAGTGCTAATTGCAGCATAGTGATCTGAAGGGAAGCTTAAACTTGCCATTTTATTACCGTGGTATTTATTAAAATTCGACAAATTTTATTGAGAATAAGCTATATTGTCTATATCAATACTGTGTTTAATAATTTTAAATTATTTACTAATAAACTTGAAATTTTTTTTTGATGGTTTAATTAACTAAATGTGTTTTGCGTTAAAATATTCTATAATTTTGACAGCGCATTTAACCTTTGGCATGCGAGCGCCTTATTTAGGATATTTTTATATAAAAACTATTTATCTCTTGAATCAATCTCCAAGTATAAGATAGACTATTTTTCATAATTTTGGAAGAGTGGCAGAGTGGCCGAATGCGACTGTCTTGAAAACAGTTGATGGGAAACCATCCGGGGGTTCGAATCCCTCCTCTTCCGACAACGCAACGAATTCGAACCCTTGCTCTCTAAGAGTGCAAGGGAGTCGACCTGGCTTGAGCAAGGTAGTAAGCTCTTTTCTGAATAAGCTGTCCATTCTCTACAATACACTCACTAGAAATCGTTTCTATTTCAATACAACCCAACAGATCTTTTAATGCTGAAGATTTAGTATTCAAGTTTAAAGTTTCTTGAAACTGCTTTAAACGATGCTCTATCCACTCTTTAGGAGGTGCTTTGAAAGTTGATTTTCTTTGGAAATCGAATTCATGTCAGAAATAGAAGAATCAAAACGCAGAAATTATCTTTTAATTCAACAAGGCCTTTTTATTACACTCTGTTTCGTTTTTAAAGATCAAATTATCAATAATACCCTTATACTTTTAATATTGATTGTTTATTCTCACAGTAGAGATAATACTTCTTTTTAATAAAAAGTAATAAAAGAGGAACGCTATGTTTTCAAGCTCTATTCGTCCACAATCAACGAAAAGTATTTATTTAGAAAGTAATAAGCCTTCTATTGATGATGAGCTTGTAAAAGCTTACCAAAATCAATCTTATACTGAAGCTGTACAGTTAATTAAAAGGGGAGCAGACTCCCTTTTGATCATTGAGATCGATAAAGAGCGCATTATTGATATTTGTTGCTCTTCTTTTTTCAATCTAGAAAATCAACCTAAAGAAGCTATAGTTAATTGCCTAAGACATGTGATTCAAAACGATTTATCTTTTGACTTAAATCAAATTCCAGACGAATTATTTAGCTCCATTTTTGTGGGCGCAGAAATTACGATAGAGGAGGCAAATAAAAAATTCTCTTCACTTCTAAATACACTTAGGAATCTCCCGCTTCCCTACCTTGCCATTTTGGAGAAGGAAAGCGAGGTGCTTGATGCCGTTGTTGAGCAAGGTGTCAACTACGAGAAGCTCATAGAATCAGAATTATTAGAGAATGTCGACCTAACTTGGTGGCCAATCTCTTTTGAAGAAGAATCTCTAGTAGGAAATGAAGCAATATCCAAGGGGAAGATATCGGTAGCTATTCTTAGCCTCGCTCTTTTCTCAAGTTTTCTTAAAATGAAAGATTATGCTGCTCTTGATCTTCTACTAAAATTTGGTTTTGATTTGAGTCCATGGCATGAACAGAAAGAGATGGCCAAACAGATCTTAATGTCCGGGCATAAGGAAACATCGATCGTGTTCTTTGAAGCCAAAAAAAGAGCCGAAGAAATGGCAGAGGCCAGAGCAAAGTTTTTTGGGTCCTCCTTACCCTTTAAATCAATCTCGGTCTTAGAAGAGCCGCTTGTGTCTTATGTGGCTATAGGAGGCAATGTAGAGGTCCTGCAGTGGCTGGTTGATCATGATTATGATGTTAATACTGAGGAAAAGTTAAATATATGGCTGCGTAAAAGAAATTTAACTCCTTTTGAAGCAGCTATTATGTATCATCAATTTAAAGCGGCACACTTCTTAATAAAGAATGGAGTCGATTTTGACCCTGAGCTAAAAGATAAAAAAAGTCGAGCAACCTATAAGGCAATTGTACTCAATGGAGATCAAGTTGCCATACAGTTTTTATTAGACTTAGGCTGTCCTTTAGAGTTTGAAGAGCCTATTTTTGAAAGTCTAGAGCAGTACTCTACAGCTATCGATCCTGATGCTAATATGGTTATGACTGAAGACGTAGACTCTCATAGAGAGGTTTTAACTCATAAATACTCGCTTTTGAGTATGGGTGTTAGCACGCATGACGAAGAAAAAATTCGCTTTGCGTTAGAAAAGGGTTTTTCTATCAATGATTGTACGCATAACCTTTTTTGGGAAACTTGGAATGAAAAAGACAAGATAGCTGCAAATCCAAGACTTTTATCCAACTCTCAAATGTTAGATCTCTTTTTAGAACTGGGGGGAGATCTAAGTTTAGAGACCGTTCAAAATGCTCTTCTTAATTTGGCAGCTAGAGAAGCTTTAGAAGAGGAGTTCGAAAAATTATTAGAGTTAATTCCTCAACCACTATCGATTTCGAATCCTCAAGCTTTAGTATATAATACTTGCGTAGGTGGGTCAGCAGAAATTTTGAGAGCTTTGATTAAACTGGGTTTAGATTTTAACATAGTTTTTTCAGAATATGAGAATAGAACTCCTCTTTTCATCGAATCAAACGCTGAATTCGTTGAGCTGTTAATTGAACAAGGGCTTGATGTAAATTATGCCGATGCCAATGGACAAACCCCTCTCTTTGGAGCCGATTCAGAGGTTGCTATGGTGTTGGTTGATCACGGAGCTGATGTGAATTATATTGATCTTCAGGGTGAGACACCTCTCTTTCATGCGTATAATGCTGAGATAGCTAAAGTGCTCTTAGAAAATGGAGCCGATTTAAATCACAAAAACTTTAATGGTGAGTCACCCTTTTTTAATCATACATTTGATGGGGGATGTTTTGAATACCTTGTTGAACAAGGACTAGATATCAACGAGAGAAACAAAGATGGACAAACTCCCTTAATGGTTAGAGCGTTAAAAAGTGCACATGAAGTGCAGTACCTTCTTGAAGCAGGAGCTGATTTAAATTGTAGAGATCAAGAAGGAAAAACAGCATTGGATTTACTCTTAGAGAAGAGAAAAGAAACGATAGAAAAAGAAGGTTTTTGGGATTCTTACTCCTCATTGAGAGAAACTTTGCAATTACTTGGCTATAAAAGGTAATGTTTTTTTGTAAACTAGGCTCCTTTTACTTTACAGTTTGCATGTCTGTAGCCCTTTCTTACGGTTTTAATGAAATATCCTTTGTTGAAAGTCCAAGTGCTTTTAATTCTAGTATCTTAGTCGCCAGTATTTGACAAATAGGTAAGCTTTGATGGCAGGACAATTTTATTGTAAATGGTTTTACAGAAAAGGTTCGAATTGATTGCAATTGGGTTCGCATTTTCTTAAAAATTTTGTCTGTAGTATATCCTTATTTTTAATATCCAGCTGATGGCCCTTGTTTTACCTTTCAATTATGCATAGGATTATTTTTTTAATTTAGGTATGCTTCCCAGCTTCTGCTAACCAGCACATGTCGCAGCAAGAAACAGCAGAACTTTTAGGAGTTAGTGAGCGCCAACCTACTTCAGGCCAAGAGGCGAGTTGAGCACCGATTTAAAAACCTCAGAATCACTTATTCAAAGAAATGGTTTTCTTACACGGGCGTTAGAGCGCATGAATTAATAAAGCTTCTTGTTCAATTGTTTTATGCTCGTAGCTGCCATCTTCATCACAATCAATGAGCGCAATCCAAGAAAGCTTATACCCTTTTTTAGACATAAAAATTCCTCTATTAATTGTTTTCAATTTATAAGTAAGGAGAATATTATGAAAATTAAATTAAACTTTTCTATGCAAAACGTATAACATGAAATATTTCTTAGTTCTTATCTCTCTGATTGTTTTTCACTCATCTTTGCTATTTCCAGAGTCTGTAAGCGATTTAGGTCTTCCCCAAGACTTGATTTATGACAACAAACCTATAGATCCAAGGATATTTACTAGCTTTGAGAGTAAAATTGACCTTTCTAAGATCATAGAAGATCTCAAAGAGCAAGAGAGTAGTCAAGAGGACCTTCGAAAAGTTTTAGAGAGAAAGTTCATTTATGATCAAAAAAAAGTAGCTTATCAAGAGTCTTATCAAGTTCAAGCGACTCCACCAGAATCTGAGGAAGTTGAATACGAAGGTGAGTATACAGACCATTTTTCTTATGAGTACTTAGGTTCATCGGGAAAAAAACATATCCTTAGAACTTTGACTTATGACACTGCAGGACACGGAAATGATATCCATCAATTGTTAATCTTGACTAAGAATACAGATGAGACGTTGAGTTTCAATACAATTGCAGCTGGATGTCACTGGGAGGGAGTTTTCAATGTTCATTCCATTGGAAGCAAATACTTAACTTACAGCAAAATAAGGTGTCCAGAATATTTTATGGCTCAATTACTCAGTAGAGGTGAAGATGACAGTTGGGCAGCTTATTGCTCATCGACTAGCAGAATTCCTTTTGAAGTTTTTTATGAATATGACTTAGAGAGGTTTGAAGATAAAATCTCAGGACTTTTGATTCCTGGCAATGAGTATATCATAGGTGAGTTTAATTGGGATTTTGAGTCAACCCATCAAGAAGATGAGTTTTTTGTATGGGCTCTTAATGAAGTCCTTAAAGAGTATACTAAACAAGGAAAGACTAAGCTTAACTTCGAAGAAGCTTGTGCCTTTGGTGAGAAAGTAGCTAGCCAAATGGATTCTGCTAAAGAGGAGTTTTTAGCTCAGTTTGCATCTTATCAATTCAAAAACTGTAGCCTGCCAAACGATTTATTATACCAAGGTAAACCCATTCATCCCGATATTTTATGTTATTCGAGAGAGGGGTTATTCTCTCCAGTTAAGACTTACAATCACTCTTTTGAATCACCTGGACTAAGAGTGGAAGGGGATTATGTGGAAAGTGGATACTGTTATCCTGCTCATAGAATGCAAGGTCCATATACAGTTCATTCTTCCTATTCTTATATAGCTTCTTATGGCAATAAGCACGTGTTGAAACTTCATTACTATGATGAATCAGGGTCCGGTCGCTTTCATTCTTTAGGAGTATTTGAGAGATTGAAAGAGAAACAGATGAAAGTCCATTGGCTAGCTGCTGGAGATCGTTTTAATGGAGTTGTTGTAGGAAAGCCAGAATTGAATGAAAGTAGGCTAAGCTATCGTAGGTATCACACGCCAGATTGGATCTTAAAACATTTTGCTGAATACGACACAGACGTGTTCTACCCAGCCAATGATTCA
>JAJACU010000014.1 GCA_022601345.1 Chlamydiota bacterium
CCTTTAAAGGGTTGCTGGCAGTAGGAATTGAACCCACAACCGTCCGATTACAAGTCGGGTGCTCTACCAATTGAGCTATGCCAGCGAAATTAAGCTAGAGAATTTACCAAAGAAACTTATTTGAAACAAGTGCTATTTAAATAAAGCAAATGCTTCATTGACTTACTGAGTTTAAAATAATAAACTTATTGCCTAAAAAAAATAAAAAATCAAAATCTATGTTAACACTCCCAATAGCAAAACCACCCTGGATGAAGCTTGGACGAAAGCTCGAATCAAAAGTTCGAAAGGCTCTTTATGAGTACCAGCTTGTTGATGGAGTAAAGCATCTAGGAATTGCTTTAAGTGGAGGAAAAGACAGCTTGACGCTACTCTACATGCTTGCAGCCATTCGTGGGCAAGGAGCGCCCGACTTTAAAATAACAGCTTTTCATGTTACGGGCGACTTTTCCTGCGGAGCTTCCATTCAACCTCCCTTTTTAAAGCCAATTTGCAAAGAGCTTGAAGTTAAACTTGTTGTTCTTAACCAAGCTGCAACGTCTGATAAAACCAGCTGTTACCCTTGTTCAAGAGAAAGACGTAAACTAATCTTTGACGCAGCAAAAAAAAACGGTGTCGAGACTATAGCATTTGGCCATCATCGAGACGACAGCGCCCAAACACTTCTAATGAACCTATTTCATAAAGGAGAGTTTGCCGCTAATTTAGCTAAGATACATATGAAAAATTATGGCATTACCATTGTTCGACCCCTCATATTTATCTCAGAACAAGAAATAATTGATTTCTCTAAGACATACAACTTCAACCGCGTGGTTTGTAGATGTCCGATTGGGCAAGATTCTATGAGAAAAAAAACAGACGATCTACTAAGATATATTGAAAAAATCTTTCCAGAAGCTCGCTCAAACTTAGCATCAGCTGGGCGTGTGTATGGATCTGACAAAGCAAATAGGCCTTAAATAACATGTTACTTTCATTCATTATATACGCATCAATCCTTCTCACGATTGTCTATTGTTCATATAAAAAACATACAAGCGAGTATGATTTTGTAGTTGGTGGTCGCTCATTAAATTTTTGGGTCACTGCAATTAGTGCCCACGCAAGCGACATGAGCTCGTGGTTGTTCTTAGCCTACCCTGCCATAATTTTTACAAAAGGAGTCCAAGAAGCATGGATTGGGCTAGGACTTTTAATTGGCATGTTTTTAAACTGGCATTTCATAGCACCAAAGCTCCGTACTATGACTGAAAAGCTCAATAGCTTAACGCTGTCTTCGTTCCTAGAGGCCAGGTTTAAAGACCGCACTGGCTTTATCCGGGTTTTAACAGCAATTATCTGTTTAGTCTTTTTCACTTTCTATATCTCTTCTGGCCTACAAGGCGCAGGCTACGTCTTTGAAATTGCTTTTAACCTCCCATACCACTGGGGAGTTTCAATTGGATTTTCAGTAGCTATTCTCTACACAGTTTTTGGTGGATTTATCACTGTTGCTTGGACAGACTTTTTTCAAGGCCTTTTTTTAGTGGCAATGGTCATACTTGTTCCTTTGGTAGTCTTCTTCCAAATTGGAGGAGCAAGTGCTATTAGTGCTGGCGCACTATCAAATGGAATTTCCTTAAAACCTCTTCCCTCAGATGGCTTTAGCACCTGGGTTGCCATTTTAATGTTTATTCTGGCTTGGGGACCTGGCTACTTTGGTCAACCGCACATATTAACGAAGTTCATGGGTATAAAAAATCCAGATGACATGTATAAGTCCAAATACTTTGGTATGAGCTGGCAGCTAATAGCTCTAACAGGGGCCGTTTTTGTCGGAATTGTGGCTCTGGGCTTTTTTCCAAATGGAATAGATGACCCTCAGTTTATTTTCATTCGTATGACTAAAATCTGCTTTCACCCATTTATTGCGGGATTTGTACTTTGCGGAATTTTAGCTGCTACGATTTCAACAGTAGAATCACAAATTTTAGTCCAGGCTTCTCTTCTATCAGAAGACTTCTACAAACGATTTATTAGAAAATCAGCTAGCTCACATGAATTACTTTGGGCATCACGCTTTTTTGTAGTTTTTGTTGGAGGCATCTCATTTATTGTAGCCTTCTTCAAAGTGTCTACAATTTATCAATTAGTGATGTATTCTTGGGCAGGACTTGGAGCGGCTTTTGGTCCGATTATTATTTTATCGCTGTACTCTAAGAGTGTAAACCGTCATGGGGCTGTAGCATCAATTATAGTTGGTGGGATCAGTGCTGCTGTTTGGAAGAACGTTAATAAGCTGTTTGATTTCCAAATTCCAGAACTCATACCCGCTTTTCTTCTAAGTCTTGGTTCTGCTTGGATTTTCTCTTATCTTGCAAGAAACAAACTAGGAACTCAGGCAAAGTAAGACTCAGGTGATTCCAAATTTTTTAAAGCCTGCAATTGATCGTCTGATAATATCGTCTGTCCAATAAGGTATGAGGCATTGACCCAACCAAAGCCACCATCTGGATAAAAGCCAAAATCATTTCCCACATTGCCATATTCCGCAGCTAGCTTGTGGCTCAAAGAAACAACATCATATTTTTCTGTTATAGTCCCATTATAATCTCTAGCCTCTTTGCTAATCATATAAAGCCATTTATATGCCAGCCTTTGAGCTATTTTACTATAGCCATAACTTTGGCAACCTCTCCAAATCAACATTTGGTGAGGCGCCCAACCAAATGGATAGTCCCATTGTCTAAGAGGCCTATCTTGGGATATTTCTCCTCTAGATTCTTTTGAAGACCCAGCGACCCCTCCACCAAACTCAAGCAAAGGAAGAGCATTTTTAATTAAAGACTGCGCTTGTTGCGCAGTTGCAAGACCTGAAAAGAGAGGGTAAAAGGTTGTTGCACTCTCATAAACATGCTGAGAGTTGGTTTTGACATTATAGTCAAAGAACATCCCTTTTTCTTTGTTCCAAAGATACTTTGAAACTAGCTTTTGTCGCTTTGTTGCTCTTTCTATCCAACTCTGAGCAATATGTAAGTTTCCATTAGAGTCCTTGAAACTCCCTTTGAAATAGTTAGATATTATGTCAGCGATATCGGTTTCATATTTGTATAGCAAACTATTCAAGTCTACTGGAGCTAAATCATCACTCACATTAACCAAACGATAGGTCGTGTCATGCCCTGACTCTCTCATGGATCTATCATGAATAAAAAAGTCATCGAGCTTGGGCTCGTTAATGCTTCCATTAAGATAAGCGTCTCTATAGTCTTTAACGAGTTGATTGGATTGCTGGGCATAAGGGCGGTATGCTGTTTCAAAGTGATCTTTTTCTACTTCTAAAGGCTCCTTATCGCCTTCTCCATGGTATCGATTTAAGCCTATTACTGTGCTTCTTGTTGAGCTCATCCAAACGAAGAAATATTCTTTAATCACTGCATTTAAAGCTCTCTCAAGCCATGTATGCGTTTTACAATGCTTAAGCATGAGCCTAATAATAGTCGTCAAAAAAGGGGGTTGCGTTCGAGTTAAGTAGTATGTTCTATTTGCATTAAGAATTTTACCGTAATACTCTATCTGGTATAACAAGTGCTTAAGCATAGAAAGAGCAAGCTCAAAGCGATTGCTTTGTAACAAACCCTCAATAATAAAGTAAGAGTCCCAGCCATACATTTCATTAAAGCGCCCACCAGGAACAACAAACGGATTTCCTTGTAAAGGATTAGCTTCAGAAGAAAGGGCTAGTAGTCCTGGTTTTTCATCTAGCTTTTTATAAAGCTTTTTGTCTTTTTTCAAGGGTAATTTAGTAACTTTAAGTTTGAGGTATCTGTGCTTTGAAGCTATTTCGGTGTAATAATTATAAGCTCTTTGATCTTGCTCGGGCACATAAATAACTGGGCGTCCAAACTTTTCTCTTTTAGGATCCTCAAGCAGTTTTACAATACCCTCTTCATCAAAAGTGCGAGTTAGAGCATTCCAGTAATGTTTGTTAATTTGGCAGTTAATTTGATCTAAAGGACTTCTGTATAGATCATTTACATTGAGCTCACAAATTTTTTCGTGCTTTTGGTGAACGTACGCTAGAAATTGTAACAGATTCGATAAGGGATAATGCCCTTTAATTTTTATTTCATCTCCATCAAGAGTTGTAATTAAAAAATTTTTAGGACCTTTGTCTTCTATTGTAATTTTTAGATCTCTATCTAAATCTTCATCTTTAAGAAGCTTCTTAAGGTGAACATCAACCAATATTTTTACTATTTGATGTGCCACCTACATATCCTAAATAACTATTTTTTTCGGCTTTTCTTAGGTTTTTGTTTAACAGACTGTTTATATGCCTGCAACTCTTTTACTCCCATTTTACTCTTATCAACCATCATCTTTTGCCTACCTTTAACTTGACGAGGTTGGCACCAGTAATTTTCACTCTCAGAAATAATTTTTGAAGCATAGCTCATTAATCCTCTAGCGTAATAGATATAAATTGAAAAAAATCTTTGCAATTTACCTAGTTGTGCAACGCGCATGTGGTCAATTCTAAAATGACTTTTACGGTTTACTCTTTTCATTTTACAAAGCCCAAAAGCAATTCTGTGATAAATTGTAAGACATAAATCCAAAATAAATAATGGAATTAACATTGCCAAGGCTAATGGTAATATAAAAATATGAGTAAAGAAATTTCCGCGTTTTTGCTTTTGCTTCATGTTTTAAGGATCCTTGTTAAAAGTGTTGTGAATTTTAACCAAAACTCTATTTTCTGACCACCTTGCAATTTGAAAGAATTTTTTTAAACTGCTCTGAGTTCATTATCTCAATTACAATTGACATCATCTTTAAGTCCATTTAATATTTTGCTTTTAAAACTTAGAAAACTCTTATATTATTATGATGACAGATTTAGAAATGGGCAGTAGCACGAACCGGGCAAAGACTCAAAGCATTTTGGGCAGTGCGACAAGAGGAACATTTAAAATTGGGCAAGCAGCCACTTTAGCTGTATCAGGTGTATTACTGACAGTTGTTGGTGCAGTCTTAGCATACGGTACTACCACAAAGCTAAGGGACTTCTATTACAGCGAAGGTGATCAAGCCAGAGGCTATGCTGATGTTCCAGGTTTTACTACAGCATGCACAAAAATAACCAATTACTCACACATAAAACTAGGCTACCCAGAGCAAGATTCGAAATTTTGCGAATCGCTAAGTGAAAAGCCATTTGCTGAACAAGAAGGCATCTACGGACCAGCTGCATTAGCAGCTACTCTTGGCGCATCCTCACTGTCGCTTATAACCAGCCTGTATGCCACTCTTGGAGGAGTGTCTTTAGTCGTTAAATCTGTTGAAGTCTTTAGCTCTATTCTTTAGTCAAAGGTTTACTGTGCTTAAATAAATCAATTCTTTTGTTTGTAAGAGAATGCTCAAAAAGACTTAATTTTAAATAAGCGTCTTTTTGAACCTCTTCAATTAAGTCCAACCCCCCATCGAGTTGATAGATTCTGTATAGTTCACATTTTAATTCATAAGCACGCTGTTGCATTTTTACTGATTCTTCTTGGTCAATTTCAGGTTGTTTATCTAAAAAAATGCGATAGTCGATCATAAGATTGGTCAAATTATTAAAGTGCTTTTTTAAAAGCTTCTGTTTCTTTTTTAGCTGCTTTGGGTCATTGATTTTCTTTAAATCTTTAACAAACTTTTTCATAATAACACAAGCCTGAGTCTGATAATCATTTGAAGTTGTCGGGCTACAAGAGCTCATAATTAATAAAAAAATTAATAATAACACTGTGTTTTTAGGGTATGCTTTCATGGTTCTCCAAAAAAAATCACCTTTATCATAAAAAAACTTGTTTCTAATTGAAAGATCTTTTGAATTCTAACCTGTTTTTTACGGGCGTATAGCTCAGCGGTAGAGCACCTGTCTTACAAACAGGCGGTCATAGGTTCAAATCCTATTGCGCCCAAAAAACAAAGAACTGCGGGAGTAGTTCAATTGGTTAGAGCACCGGCCTGTCACGCCGGAAGTTGCGAGTTCGAGTCTCGTCTCCCGCGTTTTTTTCTAGTAAAAGATTATTTAATTCGTTAATCTTTTTTTTAATCAAACCAAAGTTTTTAATGGCAAATATAGCTCGCAAAAGAAAGTCATATTTTAAGACAATCCCCTGGATTATCTTGGGTGCCTTTATTGCAGCCTCTTCTATCAAATTCATTATTTTACCCAATAATGTAATTGATGGTGGAGTGACAGGTATTGCCATGATTTTGGCTCACATTTTTGGTTCCTTTTGGCTCCCCTACTTAGTTCTTTTATTAAATGTACCTTGTGTACTGCTTGCCTATAAGCACTTTGGTAAAAGTTTTTTAATTTATTTGATCTCAGGAATCATATTATTTTCGTTTTTCCTTTTTCTTCTTGAAGATGTCTTCCATAACCTCCCAGTTTTCCACGGAGACTCTCTAGAGGTCGTTGTATTAGGGGGTATCACTCTTGGAGCCGGCATTGGCCTGATTATACGAATGGGCGGCTGCTCTGACGGATCTGAAGTGATTGCAATTATCATCAATAGAGCCAAGGGTTACACTATTGGCCAAGTTGTTCTCTTTATCAATTTTTTCGTTTTCCTTATCGCAGGTTACGTTTATGGGGAATGGAACACATCGATTCGCTCGTTTATAACTTATATTGTGACCTATAAGACAATGGACTTTGTTATAGTTGGACTAGATGAGCTCAAATCAGCACTGATTATTTCTAGCAAACCTAAAGAAATATCTGACACCGTAGTTCACGAATTAGGTCTAGGCCTTACCATTTTGTACGGTAGAGGAGGCTATGCGGGAGATGACAGAGAGCTTTTACTCGTTGTGGTTGATAGGCTGCAATTAGCTGAACTGAAAGATATAATTCTAAATATTGATCCTTCGGCATTCATTGCTGTCGAAAACTTGCATGAAGTAGTCTATGGACGACAAAACTACTTCAATCCTACCAAAATTAATAAGAAACATAAGAAATTAATGATGGAAGCGTAGAAGAATTAATCTTCTTTGCTCTCTTCAAATGTACATCCTGAATCAATCAATTCATCGATGTAATTCAAATTGTAGTCATTATCAATAAAGTTCTGATCATTGAGCATGTATGAATGAAAAGGAATTGTAGAGTGTATTCCACCAATGTGGAATTCCTTGAGAGCTCTCTTGCCAATGGCAATTGCTTCTTCTCGATTACTTCCTCTAACAATCAGCTTTGCAACCATTGAGTCATAGTTAGGCGGAATTTTATACCCAGTGTAACAAGCGCTGTCAATGCGCACATGTGGGCCACCAGGCGGCAAGTAATAATCAAGCTTACCTGGAGATGGAGCAAAATTCATAGAAGGGTTTTCTGCATTAATTCTAAACTGAATTGCATGCCCCTCAAATTTAATCTCTTCTTGAGTAAAACTCAAAGGCTCACCCATAGCAATTTTAATTTGCTCTTTTACCAGATCAACACCGGTAATAGATTCAGTAACAGTGTGCTCTACTTGAATTCGGGTATTCATTTCCATGAAGAAAAAGTTTTTATCTTTATCAATTAAGAATTCAACTGTTCCTGCTGAACTGTAGCCTACACTTTTGGCCAGTCTTACAGATGCTTCTCCTAATTCTTTTCTCATTTTATCATCACAAATTTGAGAAGGAGTCTCTTCAATTAACTTTTGTCTTCTTCTTTGAATTGTACAATCTCTTTCACCAAGATAAACACAATTGCCATGTTCATCTGCTAAAACTTGAACTTCAACGTGTCTAGGGTTCACAATCATTTTTTCAAGGTATACATCTGGATTGTTGAAGTTTGCTTTTGCTTCAGCTTGAGCCTGGGGGAACATCTTAGAGAATTCTTCTTTATTGTGAACAAATCGAATTCCTTTTCCACCACCACCAGATACCGCCTTCACTAAAAGAGGATAGCCGATTTTTTCAGCTATTTTTAAGCCTTCTTCTACAGATTCAACAATTCCATCCGATCCTGGAATAATTGGACAGTTTGAAGCTTTCGCTGCAGCTTTAGCCTTAGCCTTGTCACCTAAAACTGAAATAGCCTCAGAGCTAGGTCCAATAAATGATATTTTGCAACTTTCGCAAATAGATGCAAAATTTGGATTTTCACTTAAAAATCCATATCCTGGGTGTATCGCATCTGCATGTGTGATTTCAGCTGCTGAAAGAACGTGAGGAATTTTTAAATATGATTCTAAAGCTGATGGCTTTCCGATGCAAATAGCTTCGTCGGCTTGTAATACATGTAGAGCTTCATGATCTGCTTCGGAATATACCGCCACAGTTTGAATGCCTAACTCATGGCAAGCTCTAATTATACGAACAGCAATTTCACCACGATTGGCAATAAGAACTTTTTTCATCGACTTCTATCCAACTTTAAATATTTTAGAACCAAACTCAATAGGATGTCCGTCTTCGACTAGAACTTCCTTGATAATGCCACTTTCAGTAGCTTTAACTTCGTTCATAACTTTCATGGCTTCAATAATGCAAACGACATCACCTTCTTTCACAGAGTCACCTACATTAACAAATCCGGCTTCACCTGGTGCAGAAGCTGAATAAAAAGTTCCAACCATTGGAGAAGTTATAAACTTTGTATTAGGATCTTCTAATACCACTTCTGTAGCTGAAGCTTGTTTTTCATGACCTGGGAAATGAGCTGGTAGCTGCTGAGTTGGCATTGCTACTTGTTCCATCATTGGAGCAGCCGTCACATACTCATTTTTAACTTGAGTTCGCTCTAAAAGGAGCTCGAACTCTCCATGCTTAAGTTGCAATTTCTGCATATCTCTTTCTTCAAAAGCATCAAGCAAGCTTTTAATTTCATCTAAATTAAATTCCACACATAACCTCATTAGATTCTTTGAATGTATTCACCTGTAGTAGTGTCCACCTTAACGATGTCACCTACTTCAACAAACAGCGGCACTTGGATTTTAGCCCCTGTTTCTAGAGTCGCTACTTTAGTAGCATTTGAAACTGTAATTTTTTCCTTAGATTCTTCTGTTTTAGAAACCATTATTTCCAAGAACTGTGGTAGTTCAACTGAAAAAACGGTTTCTCCATAGAAAGTCGCTTTAACTTGCACGCCTTCTTTTAAGAAGTGCATCTTTTTTCCAATTACATTTGGTGCAATTAGAATGCTGTCTAAGCTACCAATATCTAAGAAAAGATAATCTTTATTTTCTAAGTACATATACTGCAAATCACGTTCTTGCAGAAAAACTTCATCAACAACCTGGTTAGGCTTAAAGTTTTTTTCTAAAACATCATCCGATATTAAATTGCGCAATTTAGTTTTAATAAATGCGGGGCCTTTAGCTGTCACCTTTATGCTAGAATCAACACGGTATAACTCCCCTTTTAGGGAAATAACCATGCCTGGAGTAATTTGTGTATTTGATACCACGAACTTAACCTAAATTTTAATTATCTTTTAATTATGCCATATTTTTTAGTTGGTTTCAAGCAATGATTATATGCAGTTTCTTAAGCTTTGTATAGCATCCTTCATAGAAGGCTCTTTAAAAACGTAAGTCCCTGCTACAAGGTCATTTGCTCCAGCATCAATGCATTTTTTTGCTGTCTCAAGGTTTATTCCTCCGTCAACTTGAATAGGAAAAACACTCCCTTTATCACTCTCTTTCAACAACCTAGGAACTATCCCCCTCTGATTAAGGGCAGCTCTTGTAAACTTGATTTTTTGTAGCATCTGCTCAATGAAAGCTTGCCCACCAAATCCAGGCTTTACAGTCATCAATAAGATAAGGTCACATTTGTCTAAGTAAGAGGTTACCATGCTTTCTGAGGTTTCAGGACAAAAGGCCAGCCCAGCCTGTACATTACACTTTCTAATGTAATCAAGAGTCTCTTCAACCTCTTCAGTTGCTTCAAAATGAAATGTAATACGATCGGCCCCAGCCTCTACTAATCTCTCAATATAGTCGTAGGGGTTGTAAACCATTATATGCACATCAAGAAACAGATCCGATGCTCGATTAATAGCAGCAACAGCTTTTGGGCCTAGAGTCAAATTAGGTACAAAGTGCCCATCCATTATATCAATATGTATATGGTCGGCTCCAGCTTGCTCTATTTTTTTAGCTTCATCTGCTAAATGGCCGAAGTCTCCTGCTAAAATTGACGGCGCTATAATCAAATCTTCTTTTTTCATAATTTTCTACTGTTTTGTCTTAACTTCAATTGATTTTATTTTTTTAGCCTTTTCTTGACAACTCTACTATTAAAATTTATATATAGCCCTATGAACGCACAGCAATTTAAAAATAAAATTTACTTAATTCGCCATGGTGAGACTGAATGGTCACGCTCTAAACAGCACACAGGGCGAACAGACCTCCCTCTAACAAAAGAAGGTGAAAGGCAAGCTAAAACACTTAAGAGGGCATTAGCTGGCATAGATTTCAAAAAAGTTTTCGTTAGCCCTCTTAAAAGAGCTCTTCAAACCTGTGAATTTGCCGGCTTTCTAAATCAATCTCAGCAAACCGACGATCTTTATGAATGGGACTATGGTGACTGTGAAGGTTTAACAACCCAACAAATAAGGGAAAGAACTCCCAATTGGAACCTCTTTAAAGACGGAGCTCCCAATGGAGAGTCTATAGAGCAAGTGGCAGCTAGAGCAGACCAGATAATACAGCTAGCTTCTCAAATTGAGGGCAATGTTGCCCTTTTCTCAAGCGGCCACATTTCTAGAGTCATTGGGGCCAGATGGCTCAGCTTAGAACCTCAAAAAGCCCAGCTTTTAGCCCTTTCGACGGCCTCAATTAGCATTTTAGGCTATGAGCACGAGTGGAAAGTTATCCAAAACTGGAATATAACCTCACACACACTATAAAAAGGCATCTTTTTTTAGATGGGATACCATCTATTTTGGAAATAATTTAAACCGCTAAATATAGGTTACTTAAGAACTTGTCCGCTTATTGCTCAAAATTATCCGTTGGAGCCTTAATTTAAAAAAATATTTTTTTTGTGTGGACAAACCTATGATGTAAAGAAAATATTTTAAATAAATTATTTTACGCTTTAAATTTGCTTAAATAATTAAAAACCATTATAATAAAAATTATATCCCAAAAAAGGTGAACTAATATGAATGATTTAGACTTCAAAATATACAAGTGGGTAGCTGGACTATTTTTAGGTGGATATCACCTAGCCTTACTCATCTTAATGCCTTTGTTTTTCATTAAATTTGGAGTTCCAACGCTTGGAATCATCATCAGCTCATTCGTGCTATTTGTAGCAAGTGGACTGAGTATCACAGGAGGATATCACCGTTATTTCTCTCACAGATCTTTTAAAACAAACCCTGTTATAGAGTGCATTCTGCTATTTTTTGGCGCAATTGCAGTACAAGGTAGTGCTTTGAGATGGTCATTTGATCACCGTCAACATCATGCCTTTGTCGATACAGATGATGACCCGTACTCAATTAATAGAGGCTTCTGGTATGCACACTTCATATGGTTTTTCGATAAACCTAAAGACATTGATCCAAAATTGTGCTCAGACTTACTTAGAAACAAGCGAGTAATGTTTCAGCACAACTACTACGGAACATTCACAATAATTGCTAACTTTATTTTAATTGGAATAGTTGGATTGCTATTCCATAACTTCTTAGCCGCCTTCATTTTTGCGGGCCTATTTAGACTATTTCTTCTTCACCATTTTACTTGGTTTATCAATTCCCTTGCACATACTTGGGGATCAAAAACCTACTCAAAGGAACATACAGCTGTAGATAATTACATCGTCTCTCTTGTGACTTTTGGTGAAGGATATCATAACTATCACCACACCTTTTGCAGCGACTATAGAAACGGAGTTAGATGGTTTCACTTTGATCCAACAAAATGGTTAATTTGGGTACTTGGAAAACTTAGACTTGCTAAAGATTTAAGAACTACCGAGATCTTTAAAATGAAAGAAAAACAAATTCTATATGACAGAAAATTTCTTCTCAAAAAGTTAAAACAGCTGATCCATGTTAACCAAAAGTTAATTGAAGAAAAAGTATCTACAATGTCTCAAACACTTTTAGACACTCTCTCTTCAATGAGAGCTCTTTCGGCTAACCACGGAAAACTTAAAAACAACTTAAAGGATGCAGCTCCAGTTGAGGAGCTTGAGCGTTTAGATAGTGAACTCCAATCTTTAAAAAACCAATTTGAAGATCAGTGGAAAAATTGGCTAAAGCTCTCCTCTCAAATTCTACGTAAAAAAGAGTCAAAATTAGCTGCATAAAAGCAACTGCAGCTTTACTTTTACATCTTGATCCATTAGAACTATTTCTATGGATCAAGACGATACTCTAAAAAAAAATCACAGACCCTCAATTGGCATCCCTCTTATTATCATTGCATGCTTTTGCAACGCTGCAATGGCAACAACGGCAAAGTTCATCTCAGTAAACTACCAACTTCCTAGTCAGATTTTAGTCTTTGCTCGTTTTTCAATAAGCTTTATTATTCTTCTACCTCTTTTACTTCTTTTTCCAAGGTACAGACCTATTAAAGAGACTCTCAAAATAAAAATTTTGCAACCCTACCTTGTTCGCAACATTTTTGGCCTTTTAAGTCTTTACGCCTACTTTTATGCTATACAGCATATATCTCTTAGCAGTGCCGTACTCCTCGTGTATACATCCCCACTTTTTATACCGATTGCGTTTTGGGTCTGGAAAGGTGTTAAAATCACTAAAAGACTTTGGGTAGGACTTGTTGTTGGGTTTATTGGAGTTGTTCTTATTATGGCTCCAAAATATGAAAAGCTTCAAATTGGGTACTGCATAGGGCTTCTTGCAGGCATTACTGCGGCAGTATCTTATGTGGCTGCAAGACTACAAAGCCACAGCGAGAAGCCTATCTGCGTAAACTTTTACTTTTTTTTATTTACCGCTATAGCTTCTTTTGCTCTTTGCGCTAAAACATTTTTTGTTATTGCTCCAAGTTTTTCACTTAAAATATGGCTCTCATTATTTGTAATGTCAGCTTTCGGAGCTCTTTTTCAAGGGCTGCTTATCATAGCTTTACAATGGACGCAGGTACGCTTTCTTGGGGCATTTCTTTATTTGGCTGTTGCTTTTGCAATGCTGCTAGACTGGGCTGTTTTTACCAAGAAACCTGGCATATTCTCAATTTTTGGACTTGTCTTAGTTTTTCTTGGAGCGCTATTAATGACTATACTTGACCCTGAAAGGCAAAAGACAGCTAATAAAACAATGCCCAGCTAGATTACCGCATTAATTGATTGGTCATCCCAAATTGCCATAGATTTCCTTATGACCCCACAAAAGCGAGCCCTTTCTTCAACTCTTTCGCTATGGAAAATTAGACCTAGATAAAAAACATCTTCGATCTTCATGAAACTTTGAATCAATTGAAAGCGCGTCAACTTCAGACCGTTTAAAGCTGTATTTACATCTTTTTGAAAGCTCGGATCTTTTGAACCAACATATGCAAAAACATACTTGTTTTGGTAAGAGAAATTTAAGATGTAGCCATCATTTAAAGTAAAAGCATCTTCTAGGTGATCCTGTAAAATTAGAAATGAAGTTTCTAGCAATTTCACCTCCAACATACTTCTCATGATAACAGGCGTAATACCATAGAAAAAGTTTTCCAAGATAAGCTCACTAAAATCATCTTTTTTAGACTTTAAGCTTTTCTTAAGCGTGCTAAATAACTCATTTTCTTTTGCAATCATGCCGCCGTTATAATCCCTAACATCATCAAAAACACGATACAGTTCATCTAAAATGGACTGTCTTGCCTTATAGAGATCTAAAGAATGGTCTTTCCTCAAAAACTTCTGTTTATCAAGGCGCACATAAAAAACATTTGCTTCTTTAACGTATCTCCTTTTGATGTGCCCGACTATTTTAATTCTATCAGGGATAAGCTCAAATTTAAATTTCATCTGAGAACAAAGCTTTTGAACAGAGAGACCTTCATTTTTAACAACCCTAAGAAGGACGACGCTATAAGTAATGTGGTGTTCGCTTTGTGTATCAAATGAGATAATAATTTGAGGAATATCATCATGATTTTTAAGCTGTTTGCTTAAGTTCAAGATATTTCTCATGACCTCTTCTTCATTACGTGGCATAAAGATAGGATGCATAAACTGCTCTATTCTACCTCTTAGGTCATCTGGTAGTTCAGTTCTAAGCCGGGTTAGCTCCTCAAAAGTAAATCGGCTATTGTCTGACTTTTCAAACTCAGCATAGATAACTAACCCTTTGTCATCTGCTCGTTTGTTGGATAAAAATGACTTAGATATAAGTTTTGCACTTGGAATACAGTTTTTTATAGAGCGAGTTATCTGCTGCTCTCCAAAACGTTCATTTTCTCCTATTTGGTTAATCCCTACTAAAACACCCAATACTGTTTTAGCTCCATAAGGGTAGTGAAGTCTGGTTTTCATCAATTTTACGCGCAGAAGCCGTTGAGAGCCTTTGTCCTCTATTCTGCGCATAGACTTTCTAAAAAGATACTGCCAGCAAATTATCCTAACAAGATGTCTGTACTCGCGGGTATCTTTAAAAGTTTCTTGGGAAAAAACAAAAAACCTTTGCATCTCTGCAAAAAGATCTCTATCAAAGTGCTCTGGCTTTTGGTTCATTAAACCAACAATTGACTCTTGAACTAAATTTATTTTGTCATCAACATTTAGTCCTTTAATTTCAAGAATCCTTATGCCTTGGCGAATGGATGAAACACCAACTCTGATTTCCGATGCAATTACAGGAAGAGTCTCTTTAATTGTTTTAAAGTCTTCGCTATTTTCAATACTTAGATACAATTCTACTAGAATAAAGCTGTCTTGAGGGCGTTTTTCAAATGCAAAGTCACTACCAAATTGTGAAGTGATATTAAGCCTTTTACCCGGAATTAACCATCTCGAAATAATGTCATATATAAATTTACTTGAGTAGAGGCGATAGCCGTAGACACTTCTAATGACAAGTTTAAACGGAGCTTTATCGTTATATTCCCAAGTTATGCAAGGTAGCTGTTTTTTGAAAAAATCAATTTTTTCATTTTCTGTGCAACAAGCATCATATTCATCATTAACCATCTTCATTAGGTTTGACTGAATAATCTGTTTGAAAGGAACCTTATGACTGATATCTTCCATATTGCTATGACTAGCAATAATGATCTCAGGCAGCTTCCTTTGCTTTTCTGTGCAAATCATTGATTTCAGCATACTTTACATTCAATGTTTTCATATATCTTCTTATCACATCTCTTTGATGTGAGATTACATACCAATGTACCCGGCGATGCACAATTTTTAAAAGATAAAACATTTATTGGTAAATTATTTTTTTGAGCAAGACTTATGCAGCGCGGATGTAAAATAAAATTTTGATCTCCCATTAACTTAAGCGCCTCTTTATAAGTTAAGTGCTTTTGAAGGGTTGCCTGTAAATTCTTTTTTGGATCGTCATCATAAATGCCATCAACATCTTTGTAAAACTCGACTCTCTCAGCATCTAACGCAACGCCTAGAGCAACAGCTGACGTATCAGAGCCACCTCTGCCTAGTGTAGTGATGTCTTTAGACTCGTTAACCCCTTGAAAGCCCGCCACAATGGCTATCTCGCCCTTTTTCAGATGATTCCAGAGCCTACTCGGCCTGACATCAATAATGCGAGCTAAAGAGTGCTTATTGCTTGTTATAATTCCTGATTGACTCCCAGTAAAACTAACAGCATCTATCCCTCTAACATTTAATGCCATAGCTAACAACGAGATACTGACACGCTCTCCGACGCTAATGAGCATGTCATATTCTCTTTGTGGAGGAGCGGGGTGAATTTCTTTTGCCCTCTCAATCAAAGAATCTGTCATATTTTCCATCGCACTAACAACAACAACGCATGCATCATAACTTTTAGCTCTTTTCTCAATAATTTCGGCTACCCGCCTAAAGCCTTCAGCATTGGAGACTGAGGCCCCACCAAATTTCATTACCAAAATACGCACAATTTGCCCTTTCTATAGTTAGAGGAAGATTATTTATTTTTAAGTAAAAGCACAATCTAAATAAATATTTGAAAAGCTATTATCTTTATTATTGCGTTTTTTCATAATTCTCTGATAATATTTTATTTCAAAACTCCTAGGCTTCTAACCTAAATATAAGTTTTTACATGTATGTAGAGTTATAAGTGCTAGTGGAGACAAAATTTTTTTAAGGAGAAATAAATAACTATGTCAACCCAAACCCCAAACCAATTACACGAAAATATATTAGATGATGTTGAATTTGTCGAAGAGGACGCTCAACTATTCCGCGAACTTTTAGGTGTCGCAGAAGATTCAACTGACAGCGAAATGAATAATACCGTAGTGGGTTCTTTGCTAAAAGGTACAATTGTAGAAATTACTAAAGATTTTGTAGTTGTAGATGTAGGATTAAAATCTGAAGGCCTAATACCTATTCAAGAATTTTCACAAGTTGATGAAATTTCTTTAGGAACTTCTGTTGAAGTTCTTTTAGAGCAACCTGAGAATGACAACGGACAGATTGTTCTATCCAAAGAAAAAGCAGACAAGCAGCGTAAGTGGGAATACATTCTCGAAAATTGTAAAGAAGGAACAATCATTGAAGGAACAGTTATCCGTAAGGTTAAAGGTGGCTTGATGATTGACATCGGAATGGAAGCATTCCTACCTGGTTCACAAATAGACAACAAGCGCATTAAAAATCTTGACGAATACTTAGGTAAAACGTTTGACTTCAAAATTCTTAAAATCAACATTGAGAGAAAAAACATTGTTGTTTCAAGAAGAGAACTCCTTGAAGAAGAGCGCATAACTAAAAAAGTTGAAATGCTTGAAAATATTCAAGAAGGTGAAATCCATCCTGCAACTGTTAAAAACATTACTGACTTTGGAGTTTTCCTAGACCTTAATGGAATTGATGGACTTCTTCATATTACAGATATGACCTGGAAGAGAATTAAGCACCCATCTGAAATGGTTAACATTGGCGATGATATTGAAGTAATGATCCTTAACATTGATAAGGAAAAAGGAAGAGTTGCTCTAGGCTTAAAACAAAAAGAACCCAATCCATGGGAAGAAATTGAAGCTAAATACCCTCCAGGAACTCAGGTTAAGGGTACTATTGTCAACTTACTTCCATACGGTGCATTTATTGAAATTGAACCCGGTATTGAAGGCTTAATCCACGTGTCAGAAATGTCATGGGTTAAGAATATCACAGATCCTACAGAAGTTGTTTCTAAAGGTGAAGAAGTTGAAGCCGTAGTTCTTTCAATCCAAAAAGAAGACGGAAAAATTTCACTCGGTATTAAGCAGACTGAAAGAAATCCATGGGAAGAAGTTGAAGCACGCTACCCTGTCGGCAATGTTGTAGAGGCTGAAGTTCGTAATTTAACGAACTATGGCGCTTTCGTAGAGTTAGAGCCTGGGCTTGATGGACTTATCCATATCTCAGACTTAAGCTGGACAAAGAAAGTGTCTCACCCTACTGAGATTTTAAAGAAAGGTGATAAAGTTAAAGCTAAAATCTTAACTGTTGATAAAGAGAGTAAAAAAATTACTCTTGGAATCAAGCAACTTTCTGAAAATCCTTGGGAAACTCTTGAAAATTCAGTGCCAATCGGTTCAAAAGTAAGTGGAACTGTTGTGAAAATCACAGCCTTTGGTGCTTTTGTTGAGTTAGACAGTGGCATGGAAGCTTTAATCCATGTAACGGAGCTATCTGACAAACCGTTTGGTAAAGTTGAAGATGTTATTACTAAAGGTGATCACATTACAGCTAAGGTCATTAAAATTGACCCAGAGCACAAAAAAATTGCTTTATCTTTGAAAAAAGAGTCTTCTCTTAGTGGCGATGTTTTAGATGATATTATCACATCATCTAATCAAGCTGACGAAGAAGACGAAGATAAATAAACTTCAAGTTTACTGATTGTTAGGGCTCTTTCTATGTGATAGAGCCTTAACTTCAAATTGAAGAGATATAAACTAAACTACTACATTATTATTTAAGGCAAAACAATATGAATAAAGATCTTCTTGCTGTACTTGACTACCTAGATCGTGAAAAGGGAATTAAACGAAATATAGTTCTTCAAGCTATTGAAGACGCTCTTTATGCTGCAGCAGGTAAAAGCATTAAAGGTGTTCAAGACGTTCGCATTGACGTGGACTATCAGAGTGGAAAAATTGAAGTTTATGGTAAAAAAACAGTAGTAGAAAAAGTTAAAGTTAAAGAACTAGAGATCTTTGTAGAAGAAGCTCAAGACTATCATCCAGAGTGCGAATTAGGGGATCTCGTTGAAGTTCCAATTACACCCAAAGATTTTGGTCGAATTGCAGCTCAAACCGCTCGTCAAGTTATTAGCCAAAAATTACGTGGCGCAGAACGAGATGTTATCTATGAAGAGTATCGACATAGAATTCATGAAATTGTGTCTGGAACTGTTAAGCATTTTGTAAGAGGCTCAGACATCATTATTGATTTAGGTAAAGTTGACGCTTTGCTTCCTATGCGTGGGTATCCTAAGATTGAGCGCTATCAAATAGGTGAAAAAGTTACTGCGGTTATACTTGAAGTTGTCGACACAGAAAATGGTGGAGCTGAAGTTATTTTAAGCAGATCTGATCCTGAGTTTGCACGCCAACTATTTATTCAAGAGGTGCCTGAACTTAGTGAAGGTGTAATTGAAATTAAAAATATTGTTCGCGAAGCAGGTTATAGAGCCAAGATTGTAGTTTCATCAACTGATCCAAGAGTTGATCCTGTAGGTGCATGTGTAGGAATGCGCGGTAATCGAGTTAAAAACATTGTGCGCGAGCTTAACAATGAAAAAATTGACATTATACCAGCATCAGATGACCCCATTGAGCTACTTCAAAATGCACTTAATCCAATTGAAATTAAGAAAATTAGTATTAACGAGCAAGATCGTATTGTAACGATTGTTGTTGAAGATGAAGACTTCCCAACCGTTATTGGTAAAAGAGGCATGAATGCACGCCTTAACGGAAGACTTATCGAAGCAGAGCTTGAAGTTAAGCGAATGAGCGAATACCGTAAGTTCTTATCTATTCAGCAGCTTGAGCTTTCTGAATCAGATGATCCATCAATGGATGAACCTCTACAATTAGAAACTGTGAATAAACTTGTACAAGACAACCTGATTGAAGCAGGCTTTGATACAAAGAGAAAAATTCTCTTAGCAACCCCAGAAGAAATTGTGAAAGGTGCTAGTATCAGCGAACTGTTAATTGACCAAGTCTTACAAGAGATACGCCAAAAGGGAGTTGATCTTGGCTAAAGAAATTAAATTATCAATAAAAAATAAGCAACTTGCTGATGGCCTGAATTTAAATAAGCTTAAAAATAAGCTTATTAAGAAACAGGATAAAGAAACTGTTGAGCCTCCAGCAAAGAAAGTTGCCAAAAAGGCTACAACTAAACCTAAAACAGACGAAAAAAAGCCTGTTGTTAAAAAAGTAGCTAAAGCAGCTTCTGCCCCAAAAACGCAGTCGACTCCTAAAACGCATACTATCAAAGAAAAGTCTAAGACTCCTCCTCCACTTAAAACTGAAGAGCCAAAAGTTAAAGCAGAAAAAAAACCTGTAACTACAGGAAGAACTCCCCCACCCCTGCGTAAACCTATTAGCAAAGAAGACATTAAGCATGAACTTCGAGTCGATAGACCCATTAAGATTAAGCGCTTTGCTAAAGGATCCGAGGAAGAGACTAAAAAAGTAGAGACCCCCAAAACGACTAAAGCCCCAGAGAAGAAATTTGAGAAAAAGGCTGCCGAACCTAAAAAGTCTTCCCTCAAGCAGACGAAGGGTTTTAAAGATTATAAAGATCTTCCGACAGCAAAAAAATCAAAGAACATGCCTGCTTTTGACTCTAGAAACAGACATGGATTAACAGCTCCTGATGAAGGAACTTGGCAGCGTCGCAGAAGAAGGCCAAGAACAAAGAAATCATATGAAGAAGACACGACTATAAGACCTAGTGAGCTCAAGATACGAATTCCTATTACAATTAAGAACTTAGCAGTTGCAATGAAAATTAAATCGTCTCAGCTAATTTCTGTATTATTTAAACAAGGGTTAACTCTAACGCTAAATGATATTCTAGAAGATGAAACAACAATACAACTGCTTGGACAGGAATTTAGTTGTGACATTCAAATTGACACAGCTGAGCAAGATCGCATTCAGATTACCGACAAGCTTTTAGAAGAAGAAATTAAAGAAACTGACGAAAGTAAATTAGCTATTCGCCCACCTGTTGTAACTTTCATGGGGCACGTAGACCACGGTAAAACAAGCTTGATTGACGCTATTAGAAAATCTAATAGAGTAGCTTCAGAGGCTGGAGACATTACGCAGCACATCGGGGCTTTTCAGTGCACTACTTCTCATGGACCCATTACAGTTTTAGATACTCCAGGTCACGAAGCTTTTTCAGCAATGAGAAGCCGTGGAGCTAATGTTACTGACATTGTTGTGTTGGTAGTAGCTGGTGATGAAGGCATAAAAGATCAGACCATCGAAGCGCTAAAACAAGCAAAAGAAGCCGCTGTAACGCTTATTGTTGCGATTAACAAATCAGACAAAGAGAACTTTGACACTGATCCGATCTACAGAGGTCTTTCAGACCACGAGCTTATTCCTGAGCAATGGGGCGGAACAACTATCATGGTAAATTGTTCAGCTAAAACGGGTGACGGCATACCAGAACTTTTAGAGTTAATTGCCCTGCAGTCTGAAATCTTAGAGCTTAAAGCAAACTCAGACTTTAGAGCACGAGGCACAGTGCTTGAGTCGGAAGTACATAAAGGTATGGGTAATGTTGCGACTCTACTAGTCCAAAATGGAACGCTAAATGTTGGTGATGCTGTAGTATTTGACCACCATTATGCTAGGATTAAAACACTAATTAACGACGTAGGCCAAAGAATTCAACATGCTGGTCCTTCGACACCTGTAGAAATCACAGGAATGTCGGGTTTACCTGAGGCTGGACACGAGTTTATTGTTGTCCCAACAGAAAAAGAAGCAAAACAAATTTCAGAGATGAGAATCCTCGAATTCAAAGCTGGAATATCTGACCATAGACGTGCGAAGCAAAAAGACAACTTCTTAGAAAACAGTGACCAAATTGAAAGAAAAATCTTAACTTTGATTCTGCGAGCAGATGTACAGGGTTCATTAGAGGCTCTTAAACATTCTTTAAGCAAAATTGAAACTCAAAAAGTTGATCTTAATATTATTAGCTGTAGTGTTGGTGAAGTAACAGAGTCTGACATACAACTTGCCAAGACTTCCGGTGCTTGCATCATAGGTTTCCATACACGAATTGAAAGCCACGCTGAAGAATTGATGAAGAATATGAATGTTCTCATAAAAATGCCTAAAATTATTTACGAAGCAGTAGATATCATCAAAGAACTAATGGTTAAAACATTAGACAAAGTTGAAAAAGAGACTGACAAAAGTAAATTAGAAGTTAAGGCCGTATTTAAAGCCTCACGTGTCGGAAAGATTGCCGGATGTAGCGTTCAAAGTGGTTTAATAACAAGAAACCATAAAGCAAGAGTTATTAGAGATGGCACAATGGTCTGGAAGGGTAATATTTCTTCCTTGAAAAGAGAAAAAGAAGATGTTAGAGAAGTGAAAAAGGGTATGGAATGTGGAGTTGTCCTCGAGAAATACACTGATATTGAAGTTGGCGATATTATTGAATCCTTTGAAGTAACCTATCACGAACAAACACTGTAGACTATGAGCATAAATAAAAGAACATTTAGACTTAATTCACTACTTAGAGAAGTTATCTCTGAAGTTATTAGATCTGATGTGAAAAATCCTAATATACATGAACTTTTAACTGTTACTGAAGTTGATATCAGTAGAGATCTTCACTCTGCTAAAGTTTATATCAGTGTAATAGGACCACAGTCTGAAAAAGATAAAACTTTAAAAGCTCTGCAATCTGCTTCAGGGTATGTTGGAGTTACAGCGGCTAAAAAAGTTACACTTCGTTATTTTCCACAATTGACTTTCAAACTTGATGAATCTGTGGAAAAGCACATGCAAATTGATGAATTGTTAAACAAAATTAATATCGATAAAAATCCACAATAAAACTTTAATGACCTTACAAGCAAACAGTACCTACGGCATTGCTCTCATAAACAAACCCGTAGAAAAAACTTCTTTTTTTCTTGTAAGTTTTTTGCGTCGACTAACTTCTGTGAGATGTATAGGCCATGCAGGCACATTAGATCCATTTGCTACAGGAGTTATGGTTCTTCTTATAGGAAAACCCTTTACAAGGCTTTCTAACGAGCTCATTTCATTTGATAAGGAATATAAAGCTAAATTAAAGTTTGGCTCAGCTACAGACTCTCATGATCTAGATGGTGAAGTTACGATGACTTCAGATATTATCCCGACAATTGCTGAGATTGAGACAGTATGTGAACAATTTCAAGGAGAAGTTCTTCAAACTCCCCCTATGTTTTCTGCAAAAAAAGTAAAAGGTAAAAAACTTTACGAACTTGCAAGACAAGGTAAGGTTATTGAGAGAAAATCAAAAAAGGTCACCATTAAGTTAGAAATTTTATCATATGAGTACCCTTATTTAGATATTCATGTCACCTGCTCCTCTGGAACATACATTAGAACTATTGCAGATGATATTGGCCAAAAACTTGGCTGCGGAGCACACCTCGTTGAGCTTTTGCGCACAAGAGTTGGTCCTTTTCATTTACAAGAATGCCAGGAATGTGATGAACTTACAGATTCTTCTAAACTCAACTTAAGGCAAAATTGGTGAAATTTTCAACCAAGCTCTCTGAGCATTTTGTATCAAACACACCTATAATAGTCACAGTAGGTTTCTTTGACGGATTACATTTAGCACACCAACACCTTTTCAATAAAGTGAGTGAACTTAAAGGGAAAAATGGATTCTCATATGTAATTAGCTTTTCTAATCACCCTAAAACAGTCATAAAACCTGATATAGAACTTCCTTTAATTAGCACAAATCAACACCGATTTGATCTCATTAAAAATCAGAATATAGACAGTCTGATAATGTTACCCTTCACTCAGGAGCTTAAAGAGCTTTCGCCTGATGAATTTATTTCCGAATTATGTGAAAAGCTTGCTTTTACGGATCTTGTAGTTGGCCCTGACTCTACAATAGGGAAAGACAAGGAAGGTGATTATGAACTTCTTCGTCTTCTTAGCATGAAATATTCTTTCAAGATACACAAGTTAGATTTTATAAAATCTGGCCCACTAACTATATCTTCTACATTGATTAGAAAAAAAATTGTTGAAGGAGACCTTGACTTGGTGAACAAACTTTTAGGCAGAACCTACTCTATTGTAGCAGAAGTTACTGAAGGAGATCAGCAAGGTCGACAAATGGGCTATCCAACACTTAATTTTGATGTTGATGGCCTCTGCTTGCCACCTTGTGGTGTTTATAAAGTTAGTGTTATAAAGAATCAAAAAAAACAGCTCGCTATTGCAAACCTTGGATTTGCTCCATCGCTAAAATTAAGGCAATTTCCAGTATTAGAAGTCCATCTACTTGAAGGCACAAAACATCAGTATGGAGACAAAGTAGAAGTCCAATTCGAAAAATTTGTCAGGCCTGAAAAAAAGTTTCATTCAGTTGACGAACTCAAAGCCCAAATATCAAAAGATATCGAAAGCCTTAGTGCTTAGCCTTCTTGTTCTTCATCATCGATTAAGCCTGGCTCTTTTTGCTGAACTTCCTTGCTTACTTTTACAGCAACCTTGCTCGGCATAGTTCTAAAGATAAGATCCCAAAATGGTGAAGAAACTCCATAAGCTTTAGTTTCATCCTGATAGTGATGCTTCAAGTGGTGTATCCAGAGCCATTTTAATTTTTTTGGCGCTTTAGATTGGTGCACCTTGAAGTGAGTGTACGCATAGCTTAAGTACCCAAACAAGAAGCCAGGAAGAAAGACAAAAACTTTTGTATTGAGCAATAGATAGAAAACTCCAAAAAAGACAGCCATAAAAATAGTGGCTGGAACAGGCGGCATAAACATCCTCTTAAAATCAGACGGTTGTTCATGATGCACGCCATGTACAGTGTGTGAAATTTTCCCAAGGAATGGATGCTTATCAGTTGTTATATGAAAGAAGAATCGGTGTAGTAAATATTCAGCAACGGTCCACGAAACATAACCTATAAAAAATATCCCAAGTATCTTTCCGATTCCAGCTACAAAGCCAAAATGGTAATTGATGTATAATAAAGAGGAGCTACAAGTTAAGTTATACAGTATTGCTACAGTTGGATGCACCCGAGTCAGACTCTCTAAAGCATTACTTTTAAACATCCTTTTAGATTTAAATTTCTTCATAACGACCCCAATTGGCTACCTCTTGATCTTCAAATAAAAGATACTGCTATTTATTTCAAGAAACTCTTCAAGCCATTAATTACAAGTTGCTAATGGAATTTTAATCTAGAAAAAACTTTTATTAGGGTTTTGCTTAAGACCTTTTATTCTGATGAAGATCTAAAATAAAATTATCTGTTGATATAAAAACTCTACAGAGGGTAGATAAAGTAACTTTAAAACAAATTCCTTAAGTTATGCCTCATAAAAAAATTGCCCCAGGAAAACCCGGTGTTACCCCTCAGTGGACCTCTAGTCAAAAAACAGGAGTCGGCACTTCTGTAGAAATGAATAGCAGAACTTGGTTTACCATCTCTCATGGAATTATAAATGAGGTTTACTACCCAACAGTTGACACTCCTAACACCCGTGACTGCCAGTTTATTGTAACTGATGGCAAAACCTTTTTTAGCGAAGAGAAAAGAGACTGCAACTCTGAAACAAAAAATATACAACCTGGAATAGGCGGCTACGAGGTCGTAAATACGCATAAAAAAGGTTTCTATAAAATCAAAAAACGTATCTATTGCAACCCCTATAATAGCACTTTAATTCAAGAAGTTGAGTTTATTCCATTGGTGAAAAAGAACTTTAGAGTTTTCTCTCTTTTAGCTCCCCATATGAATTCAAAAGGCGCCTCGAACAATGCATTTGTAAAAAACTATAAAGGAGAAGACTTCTTAACAGCCACTCGCATTGACCACTACCATATCGTAATGGGCTCTGATCGTCCTTTTAAGGCTCTTTCTTGTGGTTATGTTGGAGTCTCTGATGGATACCAAGAGCTTAAAAAAAATAAATACTTAAAAAATATTTATACGCAAGCAACAAAAGGCACAGTTTCTCTAACAGGTGAAATTGACTTAGAGAAAGGAAACAAGTTTTCATTACTTATATCATTTGGCCACAGCTTTGAGGAAGCTGCAAAAACCTGTAGAGCTACATTGTTTCACAATATGGGGCACCTACTTAAAAAATTTATTCAAGGCTGGGAAAAAACCATCCAAAAGCAACCTAAGATTTCTTTTATAAATAAAGAAGCAAAAGCTTTATATGAATCAAGTATAATGGTTCTCAATACTCACCTTGGAAAGGTAGCTCCAGGAAATGTTATTGCTTCTTTATCCATACCGTGGGGCTCACACAAAGGAGATGATGATTTAGGAGGATACCACTTAATATGGCCAAGAGATTTAGTAGAAATTTCTGGTGGATTTATTGCTTCAGGTGATGCGGAAACAGCAAGGCTTATTTTGCATTTTCTTGCAAGTATTCAAGAGGCAGATGGTCATTTTGCTCAATGCCTTTGGCACACAGGAAAACCTTATTGGAATAATATCCAAATGGATGAAACCGCCCTTCCTGTTATATTAGCTGGAACCCTAAAAGAGAAAAAAGCTTTAAAATGGCTCGACCCTTGGCCTATGGTTTCCAAAGCTATACAATACATAATCAAAAATGGTCCTGTAACGCTACAAGATCGTTGGGAAGAAGATGGAGGCTACACTGCTTTTACTTTAGCTTGTGAAATTTCTGCGTTGCTTATTGGAGCCGACTTCTATGATGAACGCGGTTTAAAAAAAGAAGCTAAATATCTCAGAGAAATAGCTGATTACTGGAATGCTAGCATTGAAAAGTGGACATACGCTAAAAACACTAAGTTGAGCAAAAAATGCAATGTAGACGGCTACTATGTACGCATTACTCCAGATAATTTAAAGTCCAATAAATTTAATGAGATTATCGAAGTAAAAAATAGACCTGCAGATCACACGTTCAAGACTGCTTCTGAAATTGTGAGTTGTGATAGCCTAGCATTAGTTCGCTTTGGTCTTCGTAGTGCCGATGATCCAAAGATATTAAATACAATTAAAGTTATTGATAAGCTATTAAAAAAAGAGACTAAATGTGGACCTGTTTGGAAACGCTACAATGAAGATGGCTATGGAGAACATAAAAACGGGGCTCCTTTTGATGGAACAGGAATCGGACGAGGCTGGCCATTAATAACCGCTGAGAGAGCACATTATGAAATAGCTCTTGGTAACCATAAAAAAGCTTGTGAACTATTAAAGGCTGTTATCAAGCAAGCAGGAGAAAATTATTTAATCCCAGAGCAAATATGGGATGATAAAGACATTCCTAAGAAATTTCTCTTTAACGGCAAGCCAACACTTGGAGCAATGCCTCTTGTGTGGGCACATGCTGAATATTTAAAGCTCGTTAGATCATTAAATGATAAAAAGATCTATGACTGCCCCAAACAAACCCTGAAACGCTATAGCAAAAAAAAACCCATCAGTCCCCTTCAAATATGGAAACCTAATCACAGGATTAGAGACTTAGATCCATCGAAGGTTTTGCGTATTGAAGTTTTTGAACCCTGTTGCATTCTTTACACAATAGGTGATAAAAAAGTAGAGACCAAGATGAAAGATTCATTGCTGGGCCTCTATTACTTAGACCTGAAACCCAGCATTTGGAAGAAACAATCTAAAATACAATTTAAGTTTGTCAATCATTCCAAATTCAAAAAGAAATCATTTACAATTGAAGTTAAATCCTAACAAACGCCCACTTACAACATCTAAATATTTAAAAATTAGATTGTTAAAAAAATATTTTTTCTAGCTTGAAAAGCCCTAAATCATCTGCTAGAAGCGAAATTAAAGGTAAATATTTTTTGGAGGCAACAGTTATGCAACTCGCAATGATAGGTCTTGGACGTATGGGAGCCAACATGGTAAGACGCTTAATGAAAGATGGGCATCAATGTTTTGTATATGACAATAACAAAGAAAATGTAGATGCTTTGGTTAAAGAAGGCGCTATAGGAGCCACCTCTTTAGAAGAACTTGTTTCTAAAATAGAAAAGCCTAGAGCTTTTTGGTTTATGATTCCTGCTGCTATCACCGATAAAGTAATCAATGAGTTAGTTCCACATCTTGAAAAAGACGATATCATTATTGATGGAGGAAATTCATATTTTAGAGACGACCGTAGACGCGCCCAAGAGTTAAAACCCAAAGGCATCCACTATGTTGACTGTGGTACATCTGGAGGTGTTTGGGGTTTAGAAAGAGGTTACTGTTTAATGATTGGTGGTGAAAAAGAAATTGTTCAACACCTAGACCCTGTCTTTAAAACTATTGCTCCAGGAAAGGGATCAGTAGCTCCAACTCCAGGTAGAGAAAAGTTTCAAGATACTGCTCAAGAAGGATATCTTCACTGTGGAGCTGCAGGAGCAGGTCACTTTGTTAAGATGGTCCACAATGGAGTTGAGTACGGCGTAATGGCAGCCTATGGAGAAGGATTTGGAATCTTAAATAGTGCTGATTGTCATAAAAAAAAGAGAGAAGTTGATGCAGAAACTGCACCAGAGATGCATAATGACTTGGATTATGAAATAGACATCGCAGCTGTTGCTGAAGTTTGGAGGCGAGGTAGCGTTGTTGGTTCATGGCTACTTGATTTAACTGCTCAAGCTCTGGCTGAGAACCCTGATTTATCTAACTTTTCTGGTAAAGTTTCAGATTCTGGAGAAGGAAGATGGACTATAATGGCTGCTATCGAAGAGGCTGTTTCAGCAGAAGTTTTGACATCGGCTCTTTATGCTCGTTTCCGTTCTAGAAAAGAATATACATATGCAGATAAAATCTGTTCAGCCATGCGCTTTATGTTTGGTGGTCATCACGAAAAAAAATAGGTGAACAATGATTAAACACTTTGAAGAAGGTGCATCCGAAGGAAAGATAGAAAAACCCTCAGATCCAAACATCATTGTTCTTTTTGGCGCTTCAGGTGATTTAACAAAACGCTTACTTATGCCAGCCATTTATAATTTGGCCTATCATGATGCTCTACCTGAAAAGTTTGCCATTATAGGTTTGTCAAAAGATCAAATGGATGACGGTGATTTTAAAGATAAAGTGGCAAAAGATCTACAAGAGTTTGGCAAGCGTGAATTTGACTCATCACTATACGAAAAATTTAGCTCTGAGTTTCACTATCTATCAGGTGACTTTGACAGTCCACAAACCTATGAAGATTTAAAGAAGAAAATAGAAGAAGTTGACCAACATTTTTCAGCAAAAGCTACGGTAACTTTTTACTTTGCTATTTCCCCTGCTATTTTTCAAATGGTTTCAGATCATCTTGGTGAAGCAGGATTTTCAAAAATGGAAGATAGAAAAACCAGAGTTATTTTAGAGAAACCCTTTGGCCGTGATTTTCAAAGCGCATTAGATCTCAACAACAACCTGCATAAACATTGGCTTGAAGATCAAATTTGGAGAATTGACCACTACTTAGGTAAAGAGACTGTTCAAAATCTTTTGGCTTTTAGATTTGGTAATGGAATTTTTGAACCCATATGGAATAGAAACTACATCCAGCACATACAAATAACTGTTGCTGAAGAAGTGGGCGTAGAAAAACGTGGAGATTACTATGACAAGTCAGGTGCTCTACGCGACATGTTTCAAAACCACATTCTACAAGTTTTAAGCTACTTGTGCATGGAAGCTCCAAGCTCTTTTGAAGCTGAAACAATTCGTAATTGCAAAGTAGAAGTTCTAAAATCTATCACACCTATGTCAGAAGAAGAGGTCCAAAAAAATGTTGTTCGAGGACAATACGGCCCGGGTGAAGTCAAAGGAGAAAAGACACAAGCTTATCGCGACGAGGAGAATGTAGATAAAAATTCAAATACAGAAACATTTATAGCCGTAAAGCTCTTCATTGAAAATTGGAGATGGTCAGGTGTTCCAATTTATATCCGTTCAGGAAAGCATTTAAAAGACAAAATGGCAAAAGTGATTGTGCACTTCAAACGCGCCCCTAAAAAACTTTTTAATATTGTTGAAACAGAGGAAGTGCATTCAAATGAACTTCGCTTTTACCTTCAGCCAAAACAAGCTGTTTCATTAATTTTAAAAGCCAAAGTCCCCGGTTCCAAAATGGCTTTAAAACCAGTAAAAATGTTTTTTGACTACCAAGAGAGTTTTGATTCTAAAGAAGGCGGTAAATCAACAGGCTATGAAATTTTGATCTACGATGCTTTAATGAATGATCCAACACTTTTTTCAAGGGCAGATCTCATAGAAAATGCGTGGGAAATTGCTCAACCCATAATAGATCATTGGAGCAAAACCCCTCCCAAAGATTTCCCAAACTATCAAGCGGGAACATGGGGTCCAGATGCTGCCTACAAGCTTATCGAAGATGACGGTCATAACTGGAGAGATTGATGATACTTAGTGGTGATATTGGAGGAACAAAAACAAACATTGCATTTTTTGAGCCCTGCGGTAATCAACTCGAACTAAAAATTGTAGAGAAATATCCCAGTTCAGAGCATAGCTCACTTGACGAGATTGTCGTAGATTTCACCAAAAAACATTCACTAAAAGTAGAAGCAGCTTGCTTTGGAATAGCAGGTGCAATTCACAATGAATGCGTCAAAACAACCAACCTACCCTGGGAAGTTAAAGCACAGTCATTATCAAAAGCTTTATCTGGATCAAAAGTTCACCTTATCAATGACTTAGAAGCCAATGCATGGGGAATTGATACTTTGAAGGAAAACGAAGTTGTTACACTCCAAACCCCAAAGCACATTTTTAAGGGAAATAGAGCTTTGATTTCTGCTGGGACAGGGCTTGGAGAAGCAGGCCTCTATTATCATAATGAAAAGTACTTTCCATTTGCATCAGAAGGAGGACACGCAGATTTTGCTCCACGAAATGATAAAGAAATAGCTCTTTTAAAATACCTTGCAAAACCATTTGGCCATGTTTCATATGAACGCGTTCTCAGCGGTCAAGGTCTTTATAATATCTATCAATTTTTAAATGACTATAACAAAAAAAGCCCTTCCAAGGAGCTTGCTCAAAAACTTAAAAATAGCGATCCTGCAAAAATAATTTCACAACTTGCTTTAGAAAACGAAGATGCTACCTGTCAAGAAGCCCTTGAAATGATGGTCAGCTTCTATGGTTCTGAGGCTGGTAATGTTGGCCTTCGTTATATGGCCTATGGTGGAGTTTATCTAGGAGGAGGAATTGCGCCTAAAATTCTTTCAAAACTACAATCCCCATTATTTTTAGAAGCCTTTCTTTCTAAAGGGCGCTTTCGAAAGCTCTTAGAATCAATACCCATCAAAGTCATCTTAAATGATCAAACAGCTTTAATTGGAGCTGCTTATTGCGCTCAAGCCAGCCAATAAAGACCTTTTAAAAAAACTCATAAAAGTTTAAACTTTGTTTCTTTAAAATATTACGGTTCGGTGCTATGTCATTACTTTGTTGCTGCTTACCATGCCCCTCTTCACATGGAGATGAAAGTTTTCAGCCTTTTCTTCAGACTAAACCTAAATCTGAGCAACACCCCACTTCATCTCAACCCAGTATTCTCATTTTAAAGCCTTTAGGCACTCCGGATGAACGTCAATTTGATAAGCCTCCTACTTTTTCTCAATTCAATTTTGCCACTTTAGATTTTTTTATACGTGATCAAAGTGGCACTCATCTTGCGCTAGAAATGGATGACGCCACAAATCCCCCAAAGCTAATCCCTGCAAAAACCGTCTTTCATAGAGATCAACAAACCGTATTGGAAAACGACATATGCGTACTTAAATCTTGCAAGAGCCCTTCTGAGCCAGCGAAAAATAGCTTTGCGGGTCAACTTTCTATGAAGCTTTTGCCTGATGAAACTATAAGGGTCGAAGCAATATTTAACCTGCATTTTAACAAGGATTGTTGTGTAGAGACAAGAATAGAAGGGGTAACTTCTGAACATTTTGTTAACCATGACGAGCTCTATTATTCACTTAAACTTGACCCACCAGTAAGCTTGTTTAGCCAACAAAAAGACTTAAGATTGCGCAGCATTAGATTCTGTCGCCCATGCACAGCAAGCTGTTCTTCTTAAGCGACTTTCAAAACTTAATGGACTGTAAACGAAGTCTCTAAAATCATTTACCTGTTTTAAGAGGATTTCACATCTTTATTGCTCTTCAAGCATCCATATATATTTTATAATAAACAACTTAAAATAATTATCTCATTATATTGCATTATTTCGAATAATGACTAATAGTGACGATTAGAGGGGTGTTATTTTTTAACTCCCCTCTCTAAAAATTTTTAACCAGAGGGAATTGACAATTGCAATACCCTAATTTTTAGAATTTTAAATTTTGCTAACCATAAAAGATGAATCATCTTTTGGAGGGTTTAATTATGAAATGGAAACTTCATAACAAACGTAAAAAATATCGTAAAAAGCCTATAAAGCATAAAAAAAGAAAATTTTTGAACAACAAGCACTCGCACACGCACCAGATTTTTTAGTGATCTGCTGCAACGTTGTTCATTAGGTATTGATATTTGATACTTAGGGCTGATGTAAATCAGCCCTTTTTAATTGTGTAGAAAGAGAATAACATCTCCATCAGAAACGATATAATCTTTGCCTTCAGTTGCAAGCAAACCCATTTCCTTTGCTTTAGATCGGCTTCCTGCTTTAATCATATCTTCAAATTTAATAACTTCAGCCCGAATAAACCCCTTTTGAATGTCAGTGTGAATTTTCCCGGCAGCTTGTGGAGCGCTCATACCTTTAGTAATAGTCCAGGCTCGAGTCTCTTCTGGCCCAGTAGTCAAAAAGGTAATCAGTCCAAGAAGTTCAAATGATTTCCTAATAAGACGATTTAAGCCAGATTCTTCAAGCTCTAGGCTCTCAAGCATCTCATCACGTTCACTTTCTTCAAGTTCAACTATTTCAGCTTCAAGTTTAGCGCATATCGAAACAACTTGGCTATTTTCCTTAGCGGCATATTCTCTAACTTGATTCACATACTTGTTTTGACAATGAGGAAGATCTTCTTCTGAGACATTTGCAACGTAGAGAACTTTTTTCAAAGTGAGAAAAGAGTACTCTCTAAGCAAGAGGTGTTCTTCTTCAGTAAATTCTATTTGTCTAAGTACTCTATTATCATTAAGGTGATCCACAACCTTTTTTAAAAGAGTTACTTTTTCAATAAGTGTTTTATCTGATTTGGCCTGCCTTTCAATTTTAGATAAACTATTCTCAGCCATTTGAAGATCCGCTAAAACTAATTCAAAATTAATCGTCTCAATATCTTCAATAGGGTTTACTGCTCCCGTTACATGAACTACATTTGAATCTTCAAAGCATCTAACGACATGAACAATGGCATCTGTTTCACGAATATTTGCAAGAAACTTATTACCCAGCCCCTCTCCTTTGGAAGCGCCTTTAACTAAACCAGCAATATCAATGAACTTCATATGGGCTGTCAGAATCTTTTTACTGCTTGAGATTTTAGCAAGAGCCTTCAACCTTTCATCTTTAATTTCGACAATACCAACATTGGGATCGATCGTACAGAAAGGATAGTTTGAAGATTCTGCTTTAGTAGCAGTTAGAGCATTAAATGTTGTCGACTTCCCTACATTAGGCAGGCCAACTATTCCACAGGCTAAACTAGACATAAGTGGGAAATTTTAAGATATTTACTTATTATTTTCAAGTTAAAGCTATTTTTGTAAACTAATAAAAGTCTTATGTAGGTAGAACTATTGACCTCACAATTAGTTATTAATAAGTTTTTTTTGTCTTTTTCTTTCTAAAAACCCTTCTTACTAGTTTGGATACTTCTTCTCTTGTCAACTCCTTAGAAGGCTCATAGGGTAGCATTTCACAGTCACTTTCTTCAGAACCACTTAGCCCTTCAACAGCTCGAGACCAATCAACATCAATTTCGCTTGAAGAGCTACTATCCCCTAAACTGCTCATTAGATCGTTATAGCGGTCACGTTTCCAATTTCTCATTTCTCCTGGTCTACGAGGTTGACCTGTCTCTTGCGCCATTTGAAGAAGCTCTCTTCTTTTTCCATGATCCCAGCGACGCCCTTGCCCAAAAGTAGATGTCATGCTTACAACATCGCTCACTTTGCTTTCCAACTTCTCATTTGGTGAACCTGAGCCCCGTTGAGCACGATCAGATTCAGGTTCATCTGTCTGAGATCGTTGAGCATCAATAGGAAACGGACCACTTGATTGACCAAAAAAAAGAGCAACAACAGACCCTAGCTCTCCTGGATCAAGTTCATGGCGGCCTGTGAGGCAGACTGTTTTATCATCATCGCGCCTACGCACTATGAAATGATGTGATAGGCAAGCGCTGTGGTAGAGCGTATTTACTCGTGCGCATTCACAGCATGTTGAGACAACCCTTTCAGAAACCCTTCCTTTCAATACCATTCCTAAAGGATCTTGGCAAATTTGGCACAACTCCCCAGTCTCTTGACCTGTTAGAGTAACAAAACGCACAACCCCATCTAGAAAATATTCTGGTGGTGTTAAAAACGGGTTACTATCTGGTGAGCTACATGGACTAGGCAAAACTCTACTCATATAAAAATAATCAAGGATAAAAATCGTAGACTAAACGAAGTAATAATTCAATTTTTAAATTGATTTAAGCTAGCCAACTAAACTCTTCCACAGGCTGCGCATTGCTTTTTTTTGTTCTTTTGTTTGAGACTCAACAACCAAGAAGCTCTCATCGTTTCTAGAGAATGAACTTGATGACCAATTTGGAGACCCATTAATCATTGTTTGATCATCACAAATCATAAATTTCAAATGATGTTCTCGTAAATGAGCGTTAGGAATTAATTTTACTCCAGCAGATTTAAGCTTCTCTAAAATTTCCATTGAACTTTGATTGGCATTTTTAGGGTTATAGAAAAACTGTACGTCAACCCCCCTATTACTTGCTCGAATCAAAGCGTTAGCAAGTTTTTTGTTACTAAAGCACGCATTTGCTACTTTAATAGTTTTATTAGCTCCATCTATCAAGGAAATAAGTCGTTTAAGAGCTTTAACATTTTGGCGTGCTTTGCCTGTATTCACTTGTGTTTCACTAGCAGGCAAATGCCAATATTCGACCTTTTGCATTCCTATTTTTTCTTTAATAATGTAAGCAGAAGCTTTTTTTTGTGAAAAAATTTCTGTTATTTTCTTAGCTAGATTTTTAGAGTAGATTTTTTCAAAGAGATTAAATTGGTGATCATATGAAGCACTTGTAAAATTACCACTACCCATCCAAACTTTTTCTTGATCAACAATCATTGTTTTATGGTGAAAAAGCCCGCTTTTACAGTCATGGGTGATAACCTTAACTTTCGAAGATAATAAAGAACTTAACTTAGCCGTTTGGGCGACATCTATGTGAAGTGTTACCTTTACCCCTAGCTTAGCTTTTTTGTTGAGTTCTTTAGCTATCTTCTTAGATAAAAAAGTATAGGTGTAAATTTCAATTGATTTATTAGCTTGCCCAATAGATTTTATTAGACTTTCTTTGAGTGCTTTAGATTTTCCACTATGCAGGTACTCAACGGTTGCCTTAGCACCTTGCTTTAAAGGTGAAATTTGAGCTTTATAAGAGCTACAAGGCTCAGTTTTTCTAAGAATAGGTTTAGATCGGTGCAACAAAGTTTCTGCAAGAGCAGGCGTATATATATGCATTTTACATGCAGATGCATAACTCATCGGTTGGGTGGCTAATGTCATATAATGCAACTCCTTAATTCATCCAGAAAACATGTTAATTATATATCTTTCTTATTAAGTGAACATAAAGAAATCCCGGCCGCCTTAATATTTAAGTGTCTTATTATAAGATATATATACTATTAAAATAATGTTTATCAACTTTATTTAAAATGCTAAAACAAAAAGTGCATTTACTAACGTATACTTATTTTTTATATTTGGGGTTGCCAATGTATACACTTTTGATTAGATTGAAAAAATTATTATTAGTGCAGCTTTAATAGATGGCAGAGAAGTCCGAAAAGGCGACCCCGAAGAAGCTGCGGGATGCTCGAAAGAAAGGTCAAGTAGCCAAGTCTCAAGATCTTCCCGCAGCTTTTACGTTTATTGTCGCTATTACAACTACTTTAGCATTCGCAAAAACTATTTATAAAGAAATAGCTTCTTATATTCTGTCTGCATTTCACGCATTTAGACACACAGACGACCTCGTTTCAACCCTCCTTAATTATTTAGTATATGGCTTTCAAATTATCTTAAAGGTGAGCCTACCTATACTAGTTGTTACTGTCATAGTTGGGGTCCTTTGCAATATCGTAATTGTTGGCCCCCTATTTTCGTTTGAAGCTCTTAAACCCGACCTTAAAAGACTTAACCCGATTTCAAATCTTAAGCAAAAATTTAAGCTTAAAACTCTTGTCGAACTTATTAAACAAATTCTAAAAATTTCAGGCGTTGTTGTTATTATTTACTACACAATACGCTCTGATCTTAGGGAGGTTATTTTTGGAGCTGCAATCCCCCCCCTAGGGAGCGCTCTAATTTTCAACTACTTTTTAGTTAAGGTCGTTATTCGAGTTGGAATATTCTTTATTGCAATTGCCATTTTCGATGTTGTATATCAAAAAATGAACTTTGCTAAAGAAATGAAGATGGAAAAATTTGAGGTTAAACAAGAATATAAAGATACAGAGGGTGATCCTCATATAAAAGGTCGCCGTAGACAAATAGGTCAAGAAATTGCATATGAAGAAGGCTCAGTTAAAAATGTAAAGAAAGCAAAGGCTGTGATTACCAACCCAACTCACTATGCTGTTGCATTTGAATATCGACAGCCATCTATGCCCGCTCCTAAAATCCTTGTAAAAGGTAGCGGAAAAATTGCAGAAACAATAATAAAGGAAGCAGAAGCAAATAGCGTCCCCATTGTTAGGAATGTGCCTCTTGCACAAACTTTGTTTAAAAAGGGCAAAGTTGGTAAATACATTCCAAGGGACACATATGAGGCTGTGGCTGAAATTTTAAAATGGCTAGCGTCGTTAGAAAGGGAATAATTTTAAATGAAAAATATGTTACAATCTATTAATGGCTTTTTAGGTGGTAAGGGCGTTTTTGCCAAAATACGTGGATCAGCTGATATTGTCTTAGCTGTTTTTATCATTGGTATTATTACCATGATTATCTTGCCAGTACCTCCCCATGTTATTGACATCTTGCTGGCTGTTAATTTGATGGTAGCCATTACACTTATCATGGTGTCGTTATATATTCCTGGTGCCATTGAGCTATCCATGTTCCCATCTATTCTCTTAATAACCACTCTATACCGCCTTGGAATTAACATTGCATCGACTCGTCAGATTCTACTGCATGCATATGCAGGAGATATTATCGAAGCGTTTGGTGAATTCGTTGTTGGAGGTAACTACGTTGTAGGTGGTGTCATTTTCTTAATTATTACTCTGGTTCAGTTTATCGTAATCACAAAAGGTGCTGAACGTGTTGCTGAAGTTGCAGCGCGTTTCCGCTTAGATGCTATGCCTGGTAAGCAAATGAGTATCGATGCTGATATGAGAGCTGGTATTTTGGATGCAACACAAGCTCGAGATAAACGCTTGATGTTGACCAAAGAAAGTGAGCTTTATGGTTCTATGGACGGTGCCATGAAGTTTGTTAAAGGAGATGCAATAGCAGGTATTGTCATCACTTTAATCAATATTATCGGTGGTTTGATCATTGGTATTGCTCAACACGGCATGACAGCTGGACAATCAGCAAAAGTATATAGTTTGCTGTCAATTGGAGATGGCCTTGTATCTCAAGTGCCAGCTATTCTAATTGCCATAACAGCAGGTATTGTAACTACACGAGTTTCAAGCAGTGAAAAAGACAGTAACCTTGGTAAGGAGATCTCTTCTCAGCTTTTAAGCCAACCCAAAGCTTTGATACTCGCCTCGTTTTTTCTACTGGGAATAGGAGCTATTCGAGCATTCCCATTTTGGCCTTTTGCTATTTTGGCTGTAGCCACAGGAGTCTCAGGGTTTGCTCTACTTAGGTCCAAAAAAAGACTACAGACTCAAGGAGTGGCTCTAGCAGGTGGTGGAGCTGTAGCCACAAACGTCGATGGCCACGAAGTAATGAGTGGCGAAAGTGGCAGTGATTATGCTCTTACCGTTCCGACAATTATGGAGCTTGGCAGCTATATCAGTAAAATTGTTCAAACAGATAAAAGAAACAAAGTCATCACGCATATTGAATCGATGATTCCAAGAATGCGACATGCCCTCTACCAAGATCTAGGAGTTAGATTCCCTGGTGTACATGTTCGTTATAATTCTCCAGCTTTAAAAGATTCAGAGTATGCAATTTTACTTAACGAAGTGCCAATAAACCGTGGGCAAGTGGTTAAAGGCCATTTCTTAACCAATGAGACAGAAGAAAATCTTAAGAGGTATAACATACCTTACACATCTTATACAAACTCCCTAGGAATGCCAGCATTTTGGGTAGAAGAAAAATATAAGAAGGTTTTGGAAAAAGCAGGCATGAAATATTGGTCTACAGTCGAAGTCGCTGTTTTACATCTATCTTATTTCTTCAGGCATTATGCATCAGACTTTGTCGGCATCCAAGAGGTGAGAGCAATGCTTGAATTTGTTGAAAAAAACTACCCAGACCTTGTGCGTGAGGTCACACGTTTAATTCCTCTCCAAAAATTAACAGAAATATTTAAGCGACTCATTCAAGAGCAAATTTCAGTTAAAGATTTAAAAACTATTATGGAATCCCTTAGTGAATGGGCTCAAACAGAAAAAGACACCGTTCTACTGACAGAATATGTAAGGACCTCTCTCAAAAGATATATTAGTTATAAATACTCTCAAGGCCAATCAGTTATTTCTGTTTATTTACTTGATCCAGAGATTGAAGATATGATTCGCGGAGGGATTAAACAAACATCTGCAGGCTCTTACATTGCGCTAGATCCTGATTCGACTCAAATGATCTTACAATCAATGCGCAAAACAGTCGTTCCGCCACAAACAGGTTCACAACCCCCTGTTCTCGTGACAGCTGTTGACGTAAGACGATTTGTGCGAAAATTGATTGAAGTTGATTTCCCCTACTTAGCAGTCATCTCTTACCAAGAAATTGTAGCTGAAATAAAAATTCAACCTTTAGGGCGAGTGCAGATCACTTAAGGATAATACATGACTTTTTCAGATCCGGGCATAAATCCTTCTTCCATAAAGCGCCAAGCTGCCATGGAAAATATGATGCGCAAAATGGCGCGCCAAGAAACTAGTCAAGAAGACTTTATGTTAGCTGTTGATGAAGGAAACCAATATATTGCGTCATTAGTTGACAAAGAGATGAAAGCCAAAGCTAAAACTCTAGAGCAACGAGCAAATAAAGATGGAACCTCTACTAAAGAAGCCCATTTATTTGGAATGGAAGAGACGGATGTACTTCCATTTAGAGATGCTGATCTTAACCCCGAATTGGATGCTAAAACACTTTTAATTTTAAAAGCCCATATTTCTGAAACAGACACATCTGAGGAGGTTTTAGAAAAAGTTTTAGAAGCTTATTCTGACTTTTCAGTGGCAGACGATGCCCTTGAATACTTAGAAAAAATTTCTGAAGATAAAATGCTTGCTCAGATCAAAAAAACAAGGTCTGATTTTAATGAAACTTTCGGAAGAGAAATCAAAGCAGGCAAGAACATATCTCAAGAAGCTCGGGCATTTGCCTCACAAGGCCTTGGAAACGCCAATGCTCTTAGAGACCTCTACCGCGATATTACTGGATCACCTAGAACTCCCAACAAACTTTTTGAAGAGCTCTCTCAACAATTTCCTTTTGAAAAGTTAAAAAAAGTAATCAAATTTCTGCTCAACTCTCTTGGGAGAGATTTGAAAGCTAAAGGATCATCAATACCAAAAGCTCTTTTGTTTAGACTTTTGACTGAGACTAGAAATTTACAAGCTATTTTAGCCGTTTATTTATTTTTCAAAGGGCGAATGAACTTAGTATTTAAAGGATTTGATAACAACGAGCTCTATTTCCCTAAGCAACTTAGCTTCGAGCTCATGGCTAAGCTGTTTATGCAGCTCTTAGATGATCGCTATCCAACCGCTGTAAAGGTTGTTAAACTTGCAGAAAAAATGGGTATCGATGAAGAAATTGTGGCTCAGGTTATTGTTTTTACTCAATTTCGCGATGCGATTAGAAATGTTGCACCTAAGCTCTATCGCAATGTTCAACATCGACAAGAACTTCTCAATGCCTACATGGACGCTTTGGAAGAGCTTGATGAAGCTCTAGATACTGAATACGAGGAAGAAGAATGATTGCAGACAAATTCACCTTACTTCTCGAAGATCTCTCAAAGCATCTTTCAATAAAATTAGCACCTGATGAAAACAACTCGTGTTTAATTAATATTCGCGACAAAATTGAAATACAATTGGAGCTAGAGCAAAGCGAGACCTACTTAATAATAGGGTCTATCTTAGGCGAGTTACCGCCTGGAAAATTCCGTGAAGATACCTTGCTTTCTGCTTTATCAGCAAATGCTAGGCCCTATCCAAGATTGGGTACATTTGCCTACAGTAAAAAAGTTAATAGTCTGATTCTTTTTGAAAAAATAGAAGTTGAAGTATTTAATGTTGAAAATATTTTAGGCATCTTAACTCCATTTATCAAAAAAGCAATAACATGGAAGGATGCTCTTGACAATGGGCGCTCTGCGCCAACTCACGAAGAGGACTACCTCTCGGGTTCTGACACAACTAATTTCTTTGGGGAGTAAATGCAAGAGCTTTTTAAAAAACAGTTACTCAAAAGTGCTTGCTCAGCTCAATGGAAAAAAATAGGACTTAATCCTCACCAGGGCATTATTATAATTTTGTCGGCTTTGCATTCAAAAAAAAGTCCCCTGTGTGGAGAATTTTTAGACTTGATACCGCTTATAGAGTGGTGCCCAAAAATTGGGCTAGATTTCATTCAATTGCTGCCAATAAACGACTCAGGATTTGATAATAGCCCCTATAACCCAATTTCAACATTTGCATTAAATTTTATTTACCTAAGTCTTCATTCACTGCCACACTTTGAAAAAAACTCAGTGCTACAAAAGACTCTTCAAAAGATGCAGGCTCAAAAAGTCTCTAAAAACTTTAACTATAACAAAGCGCGCGCACAAAAATTTAAATTCTTAGAACGCTACTATTTGAGTTATTTTAATCTTATCGAAAAAGAATCAACTTATAAAAGCTTCTTAAAGATCAATCCTTGGGTTTATGAATATGGTCTCTATTGCGCTCTGTGTGAAGAGCATCAAACAGACCAGTGGCAACTTTGGCCCAAAAGCTGCAAAAGCTTAAACTCAAAACAAAAAGAAGCCCTTTATGAAAAATTTAAAGAGCGAGTTGACTTCTACATCATGGTTCAATTCTTTTGTTTTTCCCAACTCACATCTGTGAAAAAAGCTGCAGAGAAGAACAAAGTTTTTTTAATGGGAGATCTTCCATTTCTAGTAAGTAAAACAAGCTGCGATGTCTGGAGCAACCCTAATTTATTTTTAATGAATTATGCAGTAGGCTCCCCACCAGATGATCTTACCCCTGATGGCCAAAACTGGAATTTTCCAGCCTATAATTGGAAAGAGCTTGCCAAAACAGACTATAAATGGTGGAAAACAAGACTTAAAATTTCGGAAACTTTTTTTCATATTTATCGCTTAGACCACGTCATTGGATTTTTTCGAACTTGGAATATTCCCGACAACAAAAAGGGCGCAGAAGGTCATTTTGTTCCTAAAGACCCCAACCTATGGCTAAACCACGGAAAAGATTTTCTAACTGTTCTTATTAAACATTCAAAGATGCTCCCTATTGGAGAAGATTTAGTGATTCCACAAACCATTAAAGACGTCTTGCGTGAACTTGGAGTTTGCGGAACAAGTATTCTCACCTGGCAAAGAACTGGAGCTGGCGGAATGGATTTTGTCCCCTTTCCTCTATATACTGCAGCAACAATTACACATATAGCTTCTCATGATACTGTAACACTTGCCCAATGGTGGAATAAATATCCGAAGGTGGCTAAGCTCTACGCATTATGGAAAGGATGGAAATACACTAAAACTTTAGACTCTAAAAAGCGTCAGAGTATACTGCAAGATAGCCATCAAACTAGCAGTCTATTTCACGCTAACCTTTTAAATGAGTACCTTGCACTTTTCCCTAAAATGGTCCATAAGGATTACAATAAAGAAAGAATCAACTACCCTGGAACTCCTTCAAAAAGAAACTGGCGATACAGATTTATTCCATCTGTTGAACAAATAGTTAACTCAAGGAAATTATCTGATGCGATTAAAGCTATTACTACTTTGCCTTAGCACTTCTCTTTTTTGCTATAATGACGATCAACTATCGAGCTTGTACAGTGGATTAGATCCAAGTTCCATAACACAACATATTGCTCTTTATAAACTTTACCCTGAGCTGCCAGTGGGTCAAAAAGCTCTCGAGCACGCCCAAAAACTTTTAAGCAAATGCCAAAGCAACAAAGACACCTTAGCTCACCTTCCACTCATCGACCAGTCGATAGATGGCTTTGTCTCATTTATGCTGGGTAAAAGTATAAAAGATGATTTTTTAGACAATGAGTACCTCGATGCCATAGAAGCTCTAAGTTCACACTTAGGTAATAGATCACTTGCAGGGCACCAAGCAAAAAGTGAGCAAGAAGTTTTGGCCCTTGAAGCGCAAGAAATAGATTTAGGCCGCGCTATTTTACTTGCCCAACAAGGTAAAGATGTAGACTGGGTGTGGATGAGAAACTATGAGGCTCAACTTGATTTTTTAGCTCTTCAGGTACTCGCAAGGCTCTCAGAAGAGCCCTCTTCTCTAGAAATTATTCGAGAGATAAACCAAGTGCTATTTTTCGACTCTAAATACCGCTTCCCCAACCAATATATTCAAAATCAACACCATAAATTTTCACAGCTCTCAGCTGTTTTAGATCTCAAACAAGGGGTTTGCCTTGGAACAACTATTGTCTATTTGTGTTTGGCTCAAAGATTGAATCTACCTCTTGAGATAATTACACCTCCTGGGCACATATACGCACGATATAATGATGGAAAAAAAATAACCAACATCGAGACGACACACAGAGGCGTTCATGTTCCCAATGACAATTATTATTCTGTAAATGTTAAGTTCCTTAAGCAAATAGACCTTAAAGAAACTATTAGCTGTGTTTATCTCAACCTGGGGACAACACATCTTATGGACTATGACTGCACAACTGCACAAAAGTATTATCAAAAAGCCCTGCAGTATCAACCTAATGATGCTCTATGCACTATGATGCTTGGCTATAGCTACGCATTTAATAACGAGGTAAAAGCTGCTAAAAAAACTTTTGGTGAGTTGAAAAAACTTTCATTCAAAGACCAAGTGTCCACACTTGATCTTGATGCCTACAAAGATTATTTAAAAAATAAAGTAGATTTAGAAACTCTTAAAGCTGCTGTACTTCCTCCAAAGGAGCAGAACATAGAAGAGTTAAAACATAGACGTGAAATTTTAGAAAAAGGAACTTACAAGCACCCCAATTTCTGCGCGGGATGGCACATGCTCTCCAACATATATATTGAGTTATCAGAACCGAAAAAAGCTATCTACGCTCTTAATAAAATTCATCAAATTAACCCTGATATTCCTATTGTCGAATTCAACCTATCGATGCTCTACAACGAAGAGTTAAATACACCCGCTGCTTGGAAGCACTATAAAAACTGCGCCACTATTTTGAAAGAGCACAATATCGAGTTGAAAATGATGAAAGACTTTAAAAGAATGCTTCAAAGCTCTTCTATAGAACCTCGCTAAACAGGCGTTTTTTCATATACAAAAAATAACGTAAAAAACTCCCAAAGCCCTTCTTTTGAAATTTCTACTTGTCCACTCTCTTCATTGTAACTTAAATGTTTTTCTGTAATAGTTGCATGTTCTTGAATTGCCTTTTCTTCTATTTCATCTAGTGAATCACAAACTTCAGGATGGTCTTGCTTAAATTGTTTCAAGCGCCTTTCTGCTTGTATAAGTGCTTTTTGAGCATGAGTTAGAAGAGCTTCTGCTTTTTGCACTTGAAGCTCCAGATCTTTAATTAACTCGTCTCTTCTTGATTTAGCCTCTGGACCTTCACCAATAGCTTGAGATTTTTTAATTTCTAGTTGTCTGGATAATCTATTAAACTTCTGACTCCGATTAGAAATGGCTGTTTGATGAGGTTCCATATCCCCCTTCATTTTTAAGTATTCTTCTCCAACTGAGATGTCAGCTGGTTCACTAAAAGCTTCTTTTAAGTCTGCTGCTTTTTTAAGGTTAATTAAAGAATGAAAATAATCTATAAGAACTTCACCCTTAGAGTGCCCACCTCCACTACTTGTTTGCCCTGGCTGAATTTCATGCCTAAAAAAACGAAGCATGTTTTGAAAAACATAGCCAGTAAAAAAAGAGGCAAAGCGAGTGGCCAACTCTTCTATAAGCACCTCTTTTTGAGGGGATAAATTTAAAAATTCAGCAAGCATCGTTAACCCATGTCCATCAATGTACATGTCTTCTTCATCATAACCTGTTCCAACATGAGGACCATAATATCGATACACCCAATTGCGAGCATGTGTGTCAAGCTCTCCACTTTCCTCTCGAATAATGGTGCGCAGCGCATGGTCTCTCCAATCAGTTATTTTTACATAAAGCTCTCTTCTCAGAGCAACTAAAGGGTCCCCCATTTCAAAAGCTTTACCCTGAAGATCATCTTCCTTTTTAGATACTAAACTTCCATAAACCCACCTGGAAGCTTTTAGATAAGGCTCAATACAAAGATCTCTATCAATTCGGCTAAACCGCGTTAGAAGTGTAATTTGTTCAGCCTTATCCAAAGAGGAGAGTTTTAATGCAAGGTGCTTTAAAGTTCTGCAAATAGGTGCATATGTTTGGGAGGGATCTTCCATATTAACCCCTACAATTTTTACAGACTCTTGCACATTTTTTAAGAAACGTTCAAAGTTTTCTCTATGAACAGCGACTGTTACCAAATCTTCCCCAATACCAGCAATCCCTTCTAGGTCTGAGTCTTCGATTCCCGCAAAAAAACTTCTTAGTTCTTCAATTTCAGCAAAAGGCTCACCTGGGTAGTCAACATCAGGAATATCTTTTACAGAATCAAGATTTTGACTTTTTAAAAAATTAAACTTCGCAGGCAAAGCCTTGTCAACCTTCTCGAGATCGGCTTTTAATAAAGAAAAAGCTTGCTTTTCTCTGCGATCCTCTAGCTCATGAATTATAGCAATTATTCTTACATCAATAAATTTCATAATGTCTCCAGGGCACACCCCTATAAAACTAATGACCTCTTCTCTAGAAAGAGTAAAGTCCCAATCCTCAATACGAACTTGAGCACCTCCTTGAAGCAAAACTCCAAAAGCATCAGTATCTCGATTTTGAAGAGCATAATAAAGAGCTGTTCTTCCAAATGAATCTTTTTCATGAACAAGGGCTCCTTTTTCAATCAAAGAGTCTAAGCAAGCCCCCCTAAAGTATCTGACGAAGTAATGCAAAAGGGGCAATCCATTCATTACCCTAGAAGATACGTCCACTCCATAATTAATTAATTTATGCAGAGCACCTAAGGGGTAACTGAGTTCAAAGTCATCCTCCTCTTGAGTTGCTCTACATGCTTCAAGTCTTTCAAAAGCAATATCAACAAGGCCATTTAAATTAATTTTTAGAGAGGACAGGTCTTCTGTTTTATCAACAATTATAGCAAGAGGCTCAATCATGCGCTTGCCAATCATCGCATCAATGAGCCTTTCTCCATCGAACTCAATCAATGGATCCAATTTTAGATAACTAAAAATTACAGAGGCAGCTTCTTCTGCATTTTCTCGCATTGCAACAAACACTAAAGGAACTTTTTCAATCTCTAATTGTTCACAACCCGTACAACGCTCAATGTTTCTACAAATAAAATCCCAATCCTTCTCTTCTACAGCAAGCTTGATAAGACTTTGACTTACCTCAGTGTCTTGAAATTTTATAAAACCAAAGTAAGCAAAAGCGTTTAAAGTATCAAGGCGCTTGTTTGCTATTAATGCTGCTACAAACTCTGCTTTATCAAATCCAAGTCCAAAGCAATCAAAATATTTAGAGTCATCTTGCTCATACATCAACTCAGAGAGAGAATCAATTAAGTCCCAGTTTTCATGTTCATAGGCATAAAGAGCTAAAGGCTTGCCGTCTATCATAGCCTCGCTACTACCCAGACCATACATGCTAAAGACTTCTACCATTTCCAAATTTTTAAGCTCCAGAATTCTCCAAAAAACTCTATTAGCCTGGTCTAAATCATGGTTTAAGTAATCTTTCAAATGATATTTGAAAAGAAGCACTAAAACATCCGCACTTCCTGATTCTACTGCAAAATCTGAAACACAATGACCTTTATCATCTTCTTCGGCAATTGTTGCTCCGTGCATAAAACACATTGAAGTTAATGCAACTGAGCCTTTCAAGACTGCGCGATGCAAAATCGTTTGCCCCTCATGATATTTAGTAAACATGAACTTCTCAACTTTAGTGATCAAAAGCCTCAAAAGATCAGTGCTTTCATTTTCTATTGCAAGATCAACTAAAGTTTTTCCTTCATAAGAAATGCTCATAAGGTCACTGCTGTTCTTCAAAAGATCTACAATAGAGAGCCACTGCTTATTCTCAATAGCAACCTCCAATGCAGTTTGCTCAAGACCACTCTTGATACTAAAATCGGCACCGTACGCTAGCAGTGAATCAATAGCTCTTGTAGACTGTCCATTTCGCGCTAATATGTGCAGGGCTGTCTCCCCTAATTTGTTTTGGATATCTGGATTAGCTCCTTTTTGTAAGAGAAGGGCTACAGTCCAACTATTTTGGACATTTGCAGCAGCTAGGTGAAGAGCTGTATCTCCATGGCTATCAACCATATTGAGGTCAACTTTTTGACATACAAGAATTGACTCTAGTATATCATCAATACTATCTTGTGAATCGCTCTCTGCAAAGCACATGTGAAGCGGTGTTCTTCCTTGCCCATCTAGCTGACTAAAATTTGGATTAAAGTTTACAAAAAAATCAAAGAAAGCCTTATTTCTATTCATTATGCATAAATGAAGAGGTGTACATTTTTCATGATTAACAAGGTCAACGCTTTCGAGCTTTGAAAGCCCACCAGTTAAATGTGAGAGCATCTTATAGTCTGCTTCACTAAAGCGCTTTGACATTGCCAAATGATGCAACGCGGTGTTGCCATCAATATCTGGATCCGTAAAGTCAAAACCAGCTTTTTCCAAAGCTGTAATTGAAGACATACTCGCTTTTTCTACAGCAACCGAAACAACATTTCTTTCTTTTGAATCTTTAACTGTTTTACACTCTGGAAAGGCTTCAACAAACTCTCTCATGGCATCATCTGAGTCTTCTTCTGAACCAGCTATGTGAAGAACTGTGTCCATTAAAATTTCGTCTGATGGAATACCGAGTTCATTAAGTGCTCTTAAAAAAGTTTTAAATGCTGGACTTTTACGAGCTGACTTGTTTGCCCAAATCACACTTTCAACGTCTGATAATATCGTCGTTTTATCTAATTTAAAATTAGCAGGAGCTTGATCACTAGTAATAACTTTAAGTGCATCTTGAACAATATTGCCAACTTTGACTGATACTATAGTGTCACTAATTAAGCCCTCTTTGACTAATGAGCGAAAAGCCTCAAATCCTTCTTTAACAGTTTCAACTCTCATAAAACAACCTAACTCAGACGATTTTTATGACGCTCTTTAAGCTTGCGTTCTTCAAGTTGCCAGTCTTGCTCATTAGGGTTACCTTTAATGGGTTTATTGAGCTTATTTCCAACAGCTTCTTTCTTTTTAAAGCACTTAGGATGTTTGTGCTCCATATCATGATGTTTTTTCGACTGACGCATAGCAGGCCCCCTTAATGTAGCAGCTTAGTTTTGAAATAGCACTCTTCTACTTTTGTTTCAAGCAAACTAAATATTTAATAACCTGTTAATTTTTAATAACTAAAGAACATCCCCTGATTTAAATTTAAATTGAAGTAGATAAATCAGCAGACCTAAACAACTATTGAATTAGCCAAAGCACAAACCATTTAAAGCTGTGACTAGCAATAAAAAGTTATTCAAAATACTACAATCAAGTTACTTAAACAGAAAAGCTTTTTTAAAAATTAAATTTTGACAATAAAAGTATTATTTCTACAATGAGGCTAGGGGGATGATTTGATGAGTAGACGTAGACTTGTAATAATAATAATTTTTGCTGTGCTAACTATTCTCTATCCTTCCTTCATTTGGGCACATAAAGCACCAAGCTCCCCTACAAGATACAACTATCCTATTAACAAAACATATAAGGTGCAGTGGGCTAATTTAAAAGAAATTCAAAGTCCAACAGGCATGTACTTTGACTTTAGCATTGGACCTGGGTTCTTATATTTTTCAAAACTAAAAGGGAACCTAACTCCAAAACCTTCTGAATCGTTTTCTAATTTTTCTGGAGTAGATTTTGGTAACATACAAAAATTCAGTTACAACAAAACGGCTCTATACGAAGCAATGGTTAGTGCACGCATCTTTCCTTGGCTAAAGTGCGGACTTAGCTTCTACGGACAATCGGGTGTTTCAGTTGAATCTTTTGGTGGATCTACCATTACTTCTGCAGGAAACCCTGCTTGGTCAATTTTCAGATCAGATCTACAACTTTATTCTGTTATGTTTAAGTTTTTCTTAGAAAACCCTCGCCCACTAATAGTGGGAAATTGGGCGTTCAACACTTATTTTGGTCTAGGAGTAGGCCCTGGTTGGCAAAGTTGGACAAATAACCAAGTTTTTGAAACCGTTATAATAAACTCAACTCTGACTTCCACACAGATGTCTCTAAGAAACAAGTTTAGTGCAAATGCCGTATGGACTGCAGATACAGGACTATCTTTTACTCCTGCAACAAATGATGCTACTATGATGATCCGACTCGGGTGCAAGTACACAAGTTGGGGGCAGATGAGAGAAATTGGAGAGCTCAAAGACCAAGAGGTTAAAGTTGCCCCTCTTAGACCTATTAAGGCCAGAAATGTCTATTCATTCTCACCATATATCGGCATTAAGTGGTGCTTCTAAGACACGTAATAAATATAACCCACATAACACGAAAAGAGAAGCAATCCACTTAGGCGCCCCAATTTTTTTTGATATGACACTAAACCCCATAATAGAGCAGAAAAAGCCAATAGCAATGGAACATCTTTATTTAAGAACTGACTAGAGAAACTAAGTGGTTTAACAATAGCGACAACGCCTAGAATAAACAGGATATTGAAAACATTACTCCCCAAAATATTGCCAATAGCTACATCTCCTAGCTTTCGCATAATGGCTACTAGTGATGCAGCAAATTCAGGCAACGATGTCCCAAGTGCAACAACAGTCAACCCAATTACTCGATCAGGAATTCCAAAGCGAGTAGCAAGCCCAACAGCGCCTTTTATTAAAAGAGCACCCCCAATAGTTAAAGAGACAACCCCTATTGCTATAAGTAAAAAGTACCAAATCCTTTTAGATTTTGCTATTTTTTCTACCATAACATCTGAACTATGCTTTAACTTTTGTGCTTTTTTTATATGCCTATAAACATAAAAAACAACTCCAATGATCAAAACAATTCCCATCCATCGGGTGATTTGACCCCTCAACAGAAAAACCCACAAAAGTAGAGTAATTCCAATTGTAAATGGAGCTTCAAAGGTTTTAATTTGTCTTTTGACTTCTAAAGGTTTAACCATTGTAATTAGCCCCAAAATAAGGCCAATATTTGCAATATTTGAACCTACAATTGTTCCAAGAGCCATATTTGAGTGATCACCATTAATTTGAGCAATTAGTGTTGAAGCAAGCTCAGGTGTTGATGTGGAGAAAGCTACAACAGTAAGACCTACTACCAGAGGTGTCATTCCTACAGAAATCGCTAGGCGCGCTGCATAAATGATAAGAAGCTCTGCACCAATGTACAAACAAATAACTCCTCCCAAAAGCAATAAAACTAAACTAAATATTTGCATGATTTGAAAGGCTTCATTTATAGTTCGATTTTTTATTATATATATAAAAGTTGGATTGTCGTGAAAGCTATTTTTATTTTTTTACTTTGCTTGGCGAGCAACAGTTTATTTGCGGTTTTTAATTTAGATGTTAAAAGCAATAGAGAACAAACTCAAAGTCAACAAAGCAGCTCATCGACTTCAAGCGCGCCCAACAGCGCACCAAATCAAGGTCAGCTAGTTGACCTTATGTCAGCAATGAGCCCCAATGAACGGCAAATGACTGGGTTAAATCAATTAAATAGCAAACAACAAGCAGCTCTTTCGAACTGGGTAAGCTCATGGGCTGAAGCACAATCTCTTAAAGCTAAAAGTCAAGGACAAGGCCAGCTGGCTTCTAATGCAGTATCAGCAGTTGTTGGCAACGGGCACTATGTAAAACTTGGAGATGGATCTGTTTGGAATGTTAGCCCTAATGCCTGGATTTACACCTATTATTGGCAGCAAGGAGACATTATTAAAGTTGGCAAAAGTCTAGATACTCTTTTTCAATACTCATTGACCAATGAAAATTATAATCAAACGATAAATGCTCAAAAAGGATCTGACGATGCCTCTTCAGCTTTAGAAAACTCATATACTATTTCTCAAGTTAAAGAAGGAGGAAGGTTTGTAACTCTTGATAATGGTTCTATTTGGCAAGTTGCCTCCTCAGATCGTTACCAATCAGCGGGCTGGTCAAAAGGGCAACAGGTCTTTGTTGTTAAGGTTACGCAGGCAACAGGTGATCAATATATGCTTTTGAATGGAAATAACTCCCGCTCAGTATACTCCACGTCCCTTAAAAGAGGGAATTCAGATCAAAAGAGCAATGCAAACTCAAATAAAACACAAGTATCAACAAATGCTAGCTAAAATTCACCTTAAAAAACTTAAAGCTAATGCCATTATCGGCGCCTATAAAATTGAACGAGATGAAAAGCAGCCCTTAGTTATTCAGGCTTGCATTGAAGTTGACATCGAGGAAGGAACACGCACAGACGATATAAACTCAACTGTAAATTACTCAAAAGTTGCTCGAGAAATTATCAAAATATCAGAAGCTACAGAATTTAACCTTTTAGAATCATTTGTAGTGCATCTAGCAAAAAGGATCTTAGAAAAATTTGAGATCATTAGCATAAAATTAATTGTTGAGAAACCCTATGCAACAAAGGGCTTGTCAGACATCTCTATTGAATATTTTTTAAAAGCTTAAAGCTATTTATAATCCATTCATAGCAAATAAATTACATGTAGTTTTCTAATCCATTTTCTTCATTAACTTGCCAATAATTCCCATTTTTTTTTAACATAGCTACAGTGGACGCGAAAATGTATGAGGTAGAACATGAATTATCAATTTACTGAATCTGTTCAAACAGCTCTTCAAAGTGCGATGAACAGCGCACAAGCTAATGGCCATACTGAATTTACAGATGTGCACCTACTAAATTCCTTTTTAGAAGATGAAGCGGGCTATTTCAGTACCCTTTTGAAAGAAGCTGGAATTGAGCTGGAGAGACTGCAACAAAAAACAAACTCCAAGTTGAAAAGCTTTCCAGTAGCCGAAGGCTCTACATATCAAGCTAGCCCCTCGCAAACTTTACAAAAAGTAATTCATAGTGCAGACCAGTGGGCAAAAAAATGGGCAGACACATATATTAGTGCAGACCATTTTTTATTAGCTTTTATTGAGCAAAAAACAGAACCGTTATACGACAGTTTCACAATCAAAAAACTGACGCAAAAGCAAATAGAAGAAATGATCCAAAACATTCGCGGAGGAGCAAATATGGATTCCCCTTCAGCAGAAAACAATTTAAAAGCCCTTGAAAAATACTGTAAGAATTTAACTCAACTTGCAAAATCAGGAAAGCTTGATCCTGTAATTGGTCGTGATGAAGAGATCAGAAGAACGATTCAAGTTTTGAGTCGCCGTACAAAAAACAACCCGATGCTCATTGGTGAACCTGGTGTTGGCAAAACAGCAATCGCAGAAGGGCTAGCATTGCGCATAGTGCAAAAAGATGTTCCTGATTCTCTAGAAAACAAACAACTATTTGCTTTAGACATGGGGAGTCTAATTGCAGGAACAAAATATCGAGGAGAATTTGAAGAAAGACTCAAAAGCATATTAAAAGAAGTCGAAAAAAATGACGGTCAAATTATCTTATTTATAGATGAAGTGCACACTCTAGTTGGAGCTGGAGCTACAGATGGGGCCATGGACGCAGCAAATTTACTTAAGCCTGCTCTTGCCAGAGGAACCCTCCATTGCATTGGAGCTACAACTTTAAGTGAATATCAAAAATACATTGAAAAAGATGCTGCTCTTGAACGTAGGTTTCAACCCGTACTCGTTCAAGAACCTTCTGAAGAAGATGCCATAAGCATCCTTCGAGGTCTAAGAGAGCGCTATGAAAACTTTCATGGTGTACGCATAACTGAAGCTGCGCTACATTCAGCTGTTCACCTCTCTCAGAGATACATTGCAGATCGTTTTTTACCTGACAAGGCTATTGACCTAATTGATGAAGCCGCTTCAATGATTCGAATGCAGTTAGGTAGCTGCCCCCTTCCAATTGATCATCTCAAACGCAAACTTTCTACTTTAATCGTAAAACAAGAAGGGCAAAAAAGAGATAGTAAAGGATTAAAAGCTGAACAAAACCAAAAGCTTCAAAAAGAAATCGAAGAAACTCAAGAAGAGCTGCGTAACTTAGAAAAGCAATGGGAACAAGAGCGACGAGTCATTGATGGGCTCAAAGAAAAGAAAAATGAATTAGAAGCTTTGAAGTTTCAAGAAGAAGAAGCCGAGCGAGTATCAGACTATAACCGCGTGGCCCAGCTGCGCTATAGTGAGATTCCTGCTAAAGAAGAAGAGATTAAAAAAGCAGGCAAAAAATTAGAGTCTCAAAGTAATCGCTTATTGCGTGAAGAAGTTGACGAGACCCTAATAGCTCAAATCGTTGCTAAGTGGACAGGCATCCCCGTTCAAAAGATGTTGGCTAGTGAAGCGACTAAACTCCTCCATCTTGAAGATGAGCTCCGCAATCGCGTTGTTGGCCAAGATTATGCGATTGAAGCTATTAGCGAGGCTATCAGATGTTCTAGGGCAGGTCTACAAGATCCCAACAGGCCAACTGGAGCCTTTTTATTTATGGGGCCCACAGGCGTTGGGAAGACAGAACTTGCCAAAGCTTTAGCTGAGTTTTTATTCAATAATGAAGAGTCTATTATTCGTTTAGATATGTCAGAATATATGGAAAAGCATAGCGTAGCTAGACTTATAGGTTCCCCTCCAGGGTATGTGGGCTACGATGAAGGAGGGCAGCTTACTGAAGCTCTCCGAAGAAAGCCTTACGCTGTTGTGCTCTTTGATGAAATTGAGAAAGCGCACAGTGATGTTTTCAATGTTCTTTTACAAATATTTGACGATGGCCGCATTACAGACAGTAAAGGGCGCACAGTTAATTGCAAGAATGCTCTTTTTATTATGACTTCAAATCTTGCCTCTGAGCAGCTACTCAAAGCTATGCAACAAACTCAAATCCTGTCTAAGGAAGATCTTTTAAAACTTATTGATCCTGTTTTAAAAGCACATTTTAGACCTGAGTTTATTAACCGTTTAGATGATATACTGCCATTTTTTCCTCTCCAGCAAAAAGATATGAGCGGTATTACTAAAATTCAACTTCAGCGCGTTGAAGAGCGGCTTAAAGATAAAGATATTAAACTTAGTTATACACCTCAAAGTCTAGAATTGCTAGCATTGAAGGGATATGATCAGGATTTTGGTGCAAGACCCCTAAAGCGTTTTATTCACCAAAAAGTAACAATCCCTTTATCAAAAGCTATATTAGCTGGAGATATTCAAGATGGGTCTAATGTAGAATTAATCGTGGATCAAAACAATATTGCTTATAAAAAAGTCTAAGCCTTTTGAGGCTTCTGTAACAAAGGATAAAAGTATGTTTCATAAAATTATTTCAGCACTTTTACTACAAAGCGTTTGCCTATGCGCACACGCAGTTCACATTTGGGATGGTGATGACTATCACAACAACAGTGATTCTCAAAAGCGCACTGCTGAATTTGTGATTGAAAAGTTCTCTTTTAATGGGGATGAAAGCGTTTTAGATTTAGGCTGCGGCGATGGAAAAATTAGCGCTAAACTTTCTAAGCTTGTCCCTTCAGGACACACTATGGGTGTTGATCTGTCCAAAAACATGATTGATTTTGCTCAGAAAAACTTTCCTTCAAACCAATTTAATAATTTAAGCTTTTCAACAGGCAATGCTTGTGAATTAGATTTTGAAAACCGTTTCAATGTTATATTTTCTTTCACAGCTCTTCAATGGGCACAAGACCACCAAAAAGTGCTACTTGGCATGCATCGAGCCTTAAAAGCAAATGGCACAATAGCAATTACAATGCCCATGGGACTGCCCTTAACAGTTCAACAAGCATTAGAAGAGATGACAGCAAAAGATCAGTGGAGACGCTTCTTTACCAAAGATTTTTCAACAGGGTTTAATTTTGTAAGCCTTGAGCAGTATCAAGAAATTCTTGATAAGAGCGGATTTAAAACTAATTTAATTGAAAAAATTGCTCAAAAAGATTTTTTTGAGAGTAAAGAGCATTTGAGTAAATTCATGTCCCAGTGGCTTCCCTATTTGCGTCCAATTCCCAATGATTTAAAAGCAGCCTTTATGAGTGAACTTTTAGATCGGTATATTGAACTTGAAGGGATTGAAGCTGGCGATTCAGTTTACTTTTGCCCCAATCACCTCACAGTAATTGCTCATAAAGTTTAACTTTTTAACTGATTGAAACCATTTAGGGCTGCAATACGATACCCCTCTGCATAAGTGGGGTAATTGAATACTTGGTCTACAAAAAAGTCAATCTTGCTTCGAAAGCTCATTGCGACTTGACCAATATGAATAACTTCAGTTGCTTGATGCCCAACAATGTGAACCCCTAAGATTTCTAGGGTGTCAGTATGAAAGATTATTTTGAACATTCCCATTGTGTTTGAACCATAAATTTGGCTTGCTGCGATCTCATAATAATAGGCTCTTCCAATTTTGTAATTATAGCCCATCTTCTTTACTTCTTCTTCCGTGTAACCACAACATGAGATTTCTGGAATCGTATAAATTCCTAAAGGATAGATATCGGGAAAGTGATGAGTTTTTTGATTACAGATGCTAAGAGCTGCTAAACGCCCCTGCTCCATACTCGTTGAAGCTAGTGATGCTCCACCAATAACATCACCTACAGCGTATACCCCTTGAGCTTGAGTTTGATAAAGACTATTAGCATATATGTAACCTCTTGAGTTCAAGGTTATACCTGCATTTTCTATAGCAAGTTCTGAAACATTTGCCTCACGTCCTAGAGCATAGAGTAAAACATCAGCTTTGACAACAGTTTGGTCATCGCATTTAACATAGGCTTGTTTATCTTCGACTCCAATTTCTTTAAATTTCTTTTGGGCCATAAATTTTAGCCCTATCTCTGAAAGGCCATTTTGAAGGTGTATGCCAATTTCTCTATCAAGCCTTGGAAGCATATGATCTTTTTTATCAATTACCGTAACCTCAACACCTAAAGCTGCAAAAAAGCTGGCATATTCAGATCCTATTACGCCACCTCCTAAAACAATCATGCTCTTAGGTAACTTATCCATTTGAAGCAATGACGAAGAGTCTAAAATATACTTATTATCAAAAGGTACATTTGGAGGGTTGCGAGGAGACGAGCCCGTGGCAATCAAAGCAAACTCAGTTTTTATTCGATGAGTAATAGTGCCATTAGCGTCTTTTACATCGACTATTTTGGCACTTTCAAATTGTGCATTTCCATAAACAAGTTCAATATTATTTTTTTTAAAATGCCTCTCAATAGTTTTGCTCTGAATATCAATAACTGCATTTAACCTAAATATTAGATCTCCTATACTGATATCAGCAAATTTGTAGTCTTTGCTATAAAAGCTCCTTAAATAGAATTGTGTTAAGTCTAGAATACCGGCTCTTAACGTCTTTGAAGGAATTGTACCTGAATGTAGACAAGCTCCGCCTAACTGCGATGGTTTTTCTATCACGACAACAGATTTTTTGAGTTTAGATGCTTGAATTGCAGCTTTTTGACCTGCTGGGCCAGAGCCAATCACGACTAAATCAACTGATATATTTTCCATAACAAGCTTTTATTAAATGGTTTACAGATACAGCATCCCTTCCCTAAACTTCACATTGCCAAGATATTTTTTCTTGTGCAATAAGAATCAAGATGCTAAGATCTTGCCTTATCATTTTTAGGAGTCCAAATTATGGCGAGAGTTTGTCAAGTTACTGGTAAAAAACCTGTTAGTGGAAGAAGCTACGTATTCCGCGGAATTGCAAAAAAGAAGAAAGGTATTGGTCTAAATATTACAGGCATTACAAAACGCCGTTTTTTACCCAACCTTATGAAAAAAAGATTTTGGTTCTCAGAAGAGAAGCGCTTTATTACTTTAAAGCTTACAGCTAAGGCTATGAGAATTATTGATAAAAAAGGTTTGGCTACTGTTGTTCGAGAAATGAGAGCTAAAGGCCAAAAAATTTAATTTCAGTCGACTGCTGAAATTACCCGCTCAATGTGTAAATGGCTTGCTTCTAGCAAGCTATTTCTATGCCTAGAAGACTTCTAACAGAATCTAAAGTGCTAAAAATAAAAGGCTTCACCTCTAGGGCTATTTCTGAAACTCTTTGGGCAGTATAATCAATAACTTGCTCCAATTTGTCCTCTTTATGGACAACCTCACTCCCCATTTTAACAGCTTTAATGTAATCTCCTAGGCAATACGGGCATTTTTGATGATCTAAATTAGGCCTACCATCTTCAAAGTTTACCCATTCTTTAAGACAGGTAAAGTGAACAACTTGACCACAACCTGTTATCAGTATCGAGTCCTCTTCATCCTTCATCTCTTTCACTGTGTCTAGACAAAGACACGTCTGATCTTGAGAACAATTCTTTGGAACGGCGCCTAATGAGCTCACACTACAGGTATTTCTTCCCTCTGTTATAGATGTCATAGTTCTCCACTTTTATATTTACTTCACATACACTATTTGATGTTCATTCAAGCAAAGTTGCCAAATTCAACAAAAACCCTGAACAACAAGGGGTTAAGTTTTAATTATATATTAAAATCATTTTTTTGTAAACAATTTATTATGAATAAGAAACTTGTTATATCTGTCTGTTTATTAGCTATTTACATCTTATTAACCTTGACAAACAACCCTATTCCCTCCTTAAAATCCCCTTTTCTTTTCTACTGCAACCAAAGCCAAAAAGACTTAAAGAGCTCCCTATTAAAAAGCCTAAAGAATGCCCGTGAAGAAATACAAATTAGCGTGTATTCACTCTCTGACCAAGATGTAATTAAGCTGCTAAACAACAAAGCACTAGAGGGAGTGCAGATTAAGCTTCAGGTAGACAAAAATCAGGTTAAATCACTCCAAAAAAAACTCTCAGAAAAAATAGTATTAACTACGGTTAAACAAAGCGGTCTCATGCACCAAAAAATATTTTTAATTGATAACGTGTGCTACTTAGGGTCCTCCAACCTAACTTCTCAGTCTCTTCGAATGCACGACAACCTTATGCTTGGGCTGTATCAGCCTAAATTAAATAGTTACTTAAAAAGCTACCTCTTTGAAAAGAAGAAACCGCTTCTAGATTTCCACTCCCAATATTTAGATCTCTACTTACTACCCAATAAAAAGGCTCTAGATAGAGTTTTAATGAGTCTAAATGGAGCTAAAAAAAACATTCAAATAGCTATGTTTACATTTACTCACCCACAAGTTTTAGAAGCTCTAATTTTGGCAAAAAAAAGAGGGGTAAGAGTTGAGGTTATTTTTGACTATTTGTCCCATAAAGGAGCTTCTAGGTTTATGGCGCAAAAGCTAAATGAGGCGAAGGTTCCTATCTTCCACAATAGAGGGTTATCTCTCATGCACCATAAGCTTGCTTTGATCGATAATGAAACCCTAATCACAGGATCAACAAATTGGACTAAAAGTGGCTTTGAAAAGAATCAAGAAAGCCTAATTATTATTGAAAAGCTTTCTACAAAAGATAGAAAATTCATCCAAAAACTTTGGAGAAATTTGCTTTGGGAATCTAAAAAAATCTAAACTACAAACTTATTTCAGATGAACGCTCTAAGATTCTTGCGACCTCTTTCATAAGCCCTGTCTTTGGGAAGTTCATATCCACCCATACATGCGGGTGTCTTTCATCTTGAATAAGGTGCATCGTCTTAATGATTGCTTTTTTCACATCCGCTGGCTTTGAAATATCTCCAAGACAAATAACTTTTTCTGCTTGAGGATATTTGCGGCCTTCAAAGCCTATTACAACTTTAATCGAGCCATCATAAGGCTGCTCTAAGCAGTGAAGCTGCGGCGAAATTGTATAACTTTTATTAACAAAATCAACTGAAGAAACAACTGGAGGGTTATAGCCAATAACTTTGCATAAATCTTTAAGTAGTAAGCTGCCCTTTCTCAATATTACCCATGAGGCATCTACATAAGCTAACACAGTGGATGCTACACCCGTACCAACTTCTGAATCACCCTGCATAACAGGAAAGTTTTTTCCAAAAGTCTTTTCAATTTCATCAACAGAGGCAAGCTCTTTTTCTCCAGAAGGGTTAGCAGAAGAAATAGCAAGCGGCCCATAATCAGCTATCAAAGAGCGCAAAATGTCATTGTTAGCAACTCTAAAGGCAGCTGTTGGAAGGTGCGCACGAATAAAACCCGGAACCATTTCTTCTTTAACAGGAAGTACCAGGGTTAAGGCTCCAGGCCAAAACCGCTGAGTTATTTTTTCTAAATCAAAAGGAATAAAACTTAGATACTTGGTGACGTCAGAGCTTTTAGCAAGTTGAACAACTAAAGGTTTTTTTGATTTTCTATTTTTTACACTATAGAGCTTTAAAATGGACTGCTGATTATACATGTCAGCTGCAATTCCATACACGGTATCTGTAGGTACAGCAATGATCTCGCCATGTCTTAGATGATCTTTTGCCGCAACAATATTTATAATCATATTTGAAACTCATGTTTGACTCAATTTTCTCTTAAATTAAAGCTTTTAGCAAGTCAAATATTTTAAATAAACCCTTGCTTTATTCTTAAAACTTAAATGAGACTTGATCTGATCAACGCTCTTTACTCTAAATATTTTTTCTTTTATGCTTAAACTTTGACTGACAGTGCTCTAAGAAACTACATTTGAAGTAATGAAATCTCAAAAGTTTTAAGGAGTATTATAAAGCTCTAACCTAGAATCAATATGACAGAGTACCGTGAACAAAAAAAACAATTTACAGTTATATTAATTGTTGTCTTTTTGGGCTTCTTAGGCATTTCTATGCCCTATTTGATTTTTCCTTCGCTTTTTTTAAATCCTGAATATTCCTTTCTCCCAATAGGTTGGGATAAATCAAGCCAAGTGATTTTTTTAGGAATGACCTTAGCAGCATACCCTTTTGGGCAATTTATAGGATCTCCAATACTTGGAGCCCTATCAGATGAGTATGGCAGAAAAACTTTGATAACCTGGACCTTAATTTTCTCAGCTATAGCCAGTGTCCTTTCAGGAGTAGCTATTACAATGCATCAGCTTTGGCTACTAATTCTTTCTAGATTCATAGCAGGTCTAATGGAAGGAAATGTCGCAATTGCTAGAGCGATGTGCGCTGACCTAAAAAAGATTTCCAAACACAAGACCTTTGGAAGAATAAATGCAGCCTCATCCATTGCATATTTAGTTGGGCCGTTACTTGGCGCTCTAATAACAAATAAGAATATTTTTTCAAAGTTGACAACCTCTACGCCATTTTACTTTATTTCTATACTTTTTGTTTTTTTATCTGCACTTGCTTTTTTCATACTAAAAAAATCACCTACAAGCATGCTTGCTCAAAGGCGAACTTTATGGCAACACCTTAACCTTGTTAAAAGATTGCAAAATCTCTTTTCAAACAAATATTTAAAAACGCTTTTGATTACATCCACATGTTTTACGCTAGCTGTTGATATCTTTTATCAGTTTAGCCCTATTTACCTCACAGAAAAATGGATGACTAGCCCTTCACAGCTTATTCTTTATAATGGTTCAGCGTGTATTGGGCTTGTTATTGGAAATGGCTGGTTTCCTGTTTTCATATCCACACGTTTTTCTACTTGGAGAGGTATTTGGTATTCAATGGGCAGTTACTCGATCGTGTTGTTGCTTATAATCTCATTCAACTCTAGTTCATTAATGGTTCTGTTGTTTGCTCTTGCAGGAATTACCATAGGCGTTGTTGTGACCTTGATAACTGTCAAAATTTCGGATTCCACAACAAACGATATACAAGGAGAAGTTATGGGAACACAGCTTTCATTAAGAGTTCTAGGAGATGGGATCATTTGCCTCATAGGAGCTGCACTAATGATTATTTCATCAAAAATCATTCTAATTACAGCCTCAATGTTAGTAATTGCCACTTTAACTTATAGCTTAAAAAGAAGAGTTCTAAAGACGAACTAAATTGCTTCATTATTTAGCAGTAGCATTCTTGTTGTAAGTCTAGTAATTATATTTTCAACAAACAAAGAAACGTGTTAAAAGGGATCCTTTACAACTCCAAAATAAACTATGTCACTATTTACTCTTATTCTATCTCTAGTGCTCATTATAGACCCTCTAGGAAACATTCCAATCTTTGCAAGTATCTTGAGTCCTTATTCTCAAAAAGATCAGCATAAAATTATTTTAAGAGAGCTTTTAATTTCTTTAGGAATTTTAGTTGGCTTTCAGTTTTTGGGAGAGCTTCTTTTAATTTGGTTAGATTTGTGCGTTCCAGCAATTCAAATTGCAGGCGGAATTATTCTATTTTTAATCGCCTTAGGTATGATTTTTCCGACAATTACTACTACAACTTTTATTGAAAAAAACGGTGACTCTCCATTTATTGTCCCCCTGTCTGTTCCTCTTATTGCCGGCCCGTCAATTCTAGCAGCAATAATGGCCTATAGTCGACAAATCAACAGCGATTTTAAAATGGTCCTTGCAATAATTATCGCTTGGGCAGTTAGCGGATCTATTTTAATTTTCACGCCAGTGATTAAAAAAGTGATGAAGGATAGAGCTCTCACCGCTTGCACACGACTAATGGGCCTTGTTTTAACCTTTATTTCTATTGAAATGCTTCTTAAGGGGTTTAAATCATTTATCTATTAATTGTACAAAACGCCCATTGGTGCTACTATTTAAACTTATAAAAATAAAATTAAAGCCTTATGTACGGAAGAAATGACCCTTGCTGGTGTGGAAGCAAAAAGAAATGGAAAAAATGCCACTACCCTAAGGCTCCTCCCCTTAGTACAAACCAGCTAGCAACAGAATACTACAAGAAGTATCAAATAAGATTAAAAACTCCCGAAGAGATTACAAAGATACGAGCAGCATGTAAGCTTACTAAATCAATTTTGAATAAAACTTGCGCTATGGCAAAAGCAGGTGTGACTACAAAAGAATTAGATGACTATGCAAACAAGCTGATGATCGAGGCAGGCGGAATTCCTGCAACTCTAAATTACGGCAACCCTCCCTACCCTGCAAGTTCGTGTATTTCATTAAATGAAGTTATTTGTCATGGAATACCCAGCGAACGTAAATTTATTGAAGGCGATATTGCAAACATCGATATTTCAGTTATCTTAGATGGATGCTTTGGTGACTGCAGCGCAATGGTAGTTATTGGGGAAACAACAAAAGAGCGCCAACTCGTTGTAGATGTGGCCTACGAATCCTTAATGAAATCCATTTCTATTTTAAAACCTGGAGTACTCTTGTCTCAAATTGGAGATGTCATTACAGACTATGCGACGTCAAAAGGTTGCTCTGTAGTGTATCAATTTGTAGGTCACGGCGTAGGACTTGCATTCCATGAGCCTCCTCAGGTCCTTCACTCCCGAAATAATATCCACATACCCCTCACAGCAGGAATGACTTTCACTATTGAGCCTATGATTAATGCTGGAAAGCCTGAGGGAACCATCCAAGATGATGGATGGACAGCTCTGACAGTAGATGGCAAAGCAAGTGCTCAGTGGGAACATACCATCCTAATTACAGAAGATGGGCATGAAATTCTAACAAGCTAAGCTTGCTTCTCATGTTCAAGCTCAAGTAAAAGTTCACTTACAATGAGGTTCAAAGATTCGACTTCGTCTTCTACTGATTTAATCTCTTGATCTTTGATAAACAAACTTTTCTCTAATTCATTTTCTAATACTGAATCTTGGACAAGATCGTTCTCTCTTTGTTTTTTGAGTTTCTCAAGTTGAGATTCAGCTTTAAAGAGTTTCTCACGCACTTCTTCAAGCACTTTATTCTTGTCTTCAAATTGAGCTCTCAGTTGACTGTACAAAGCTTTAGATTGATTTAAGGTCACAATTTCTTGCCTAAGGTCTTTCGGAAGATTTTCAAGCTCAACCTTTCTATATTTAGTCTGCTTTAAAATTGATTGTAGTTGAACGAGCCAGTGCTTGTTTGTAGGTCTTTCAATGGGCGGTTCCTCTTTTTGATTTACAAGCTCTTTTTTTATGCGCTCTTTGTCAAGATCAGCTTGGAAAAGAGCAAACCTAGCTTCATTTAGCGCTGTAAGTTCTTTATGGTGATTTTTAGCTTTCTCATCAATTTCTTCTTGAAGTTCTATAACACGTTGCTCATACATTTCAATTGTATGATCCACTTCGTTATTTCTCAGAATCAATTTCTTAAGCTGCAGACCTTTTTCTTCAAGCTCTTTATGTAAAGCTTCTACTTCTAAATTTCTTGTCTTAATTTTTGACTCTTGAGAAAATTGCAATTCTTCTTGTTTGCTTGTGATTTCTTTTAACTCATTTTTTTGTTCTTCTATTTTACTTCTGGCAATATTCAGGTCCTGATCAAGATCGCGCAACTTTTGGCTAATTTCATTTATTTTTCGGTCTCGCTCTTGGATCTGAGCTTTAATTGTAAGAACTTCGTGTTCCTTTGTCTCAATTTGTTTGCGCAGCGCCTCGAGTTCACTTTTTTGTTGAATCACATCATTTTCACGTACGTTTAAACGGTCTTGTAAATCGTATATTTTAGAGACTTTTTCTCTCAAAGTCTCTTGCATTTTTTTAACATTTAGCTGATTTTCACTTGCTTCTTGGCTTAAGTTAGACTCATATTCAGTATGAGCTTCTAATTTTTCTTCTAGTTCAAAAACCAGGGCTTTAAAATCATCGAGTTGCTTGGTCAGCTGTAAATTTTCATCACAATATATTTTTTCACGATCTGAGAGAGACAGTGAAAGTTCTCCATTTACCTTTTCAAGTTCTTGAGACATTTTAAGCTGGTTAATTTCCATTTTGGAGTATTCTGTAAACCGTTTCTCAAGCTCATCTATATGCCTTTGGTTAGCCCCCTGCAGCTCCTTCAATTCCTGGTGCATGATATAAGTTGATTTTTCAAGTGAATCAGCCTGATCAGAAAGCTTTGTAATCGTTTGGTCCTTGTCTGCAATCTTACTGAGATAATCTTCTTCCGAAAGATCCCAGTCTTTTTGTGAGCGCTTAATCTGATCGTCTAATTCAATTAAATTGTCGAGGCGGCTTTGAGACTCTAGCTGAAGATCCATTATTATTTCTTTAATCTCTTCAAAACCCAAAAAAGTAACAAAAAGTCCTATTCCTAAGCTTATACTTGCCCCAATTTGCCAAAGTTTCTCTGAGTGATCAAGAAATGGATACATGCACATTAGTAGCAGGGTAAGTATGCCTAGGCTGGCTAAAAATCCTTTAGTTTGCCACTTCCAGCTCAATGGCAATCCCAAAAGAGTCGCAAAAAACAAGTACCAACCTGTGGCCGATCCCTTTAACAAGACACTAAACAGCGTTAAAAGCACCACAAAAGGACCTATTACACCTAAGAACTGTAATCGATCTGTAAAGTTTTTTTTATGTTCTACACTCACAGTTATTGTATCCTTTTTTCAAAAAATTTCAACAACCCTCCTATGAGAGTTGCCACTAACTATTTTTTATACCTA
>JAJACU010000015.1 GCA_022601345.1 Chlamydiota bacterium
CATTTAGCGGATCCTGGAAAGCTTGCAAGCGCGCCCACCAACTACTTTTTAATGAAACGGTAACCGTCTTAGAGGAAAGAGGCCCTGAAGTAAAAGTTAAAATTTCAAACTTCTATTTTTTAAAAGCAAACCAATCAACTCCAATTGACACCTACTGGACTCTTAAAAAAAACCTAACCTACTTTAGTGATGTAAAGCCTAAAAAAAGTGCCTTAAAAAAGATTCCAACCTCTATTTCTTACAAAGAAAACAACATTGAAGAAAGGGCTCCAGAAAAAACAATAACTCTAAAAAAACCCTTTTATGACCCAATTACAAAAGAAATTTATTCCGTAGGAACACGCTTTACTCTTTCTTCTGATGAAACAGCTAAAGGACCTTATGATAAAGGCAGCTTTGATGCCTATATTTATGACTCTCAATCAAAAAAAATTAAAACAACCAAAGTTCCAAAAATCAATTGCGTTCGCAACTACTCAAAAAAACCTAAGGATAAAATTCAAAACTTTGTCCAAGTGCTTAGGCTTTGGGCCTATCAAAAAGATGGTGCCATTCCGTATGTTTTAGGAGGTTGGAGTTGGACTGTAACATGTAATAATGATGACTTTGAAATACTTCAAGAGTCTGAAACAGAATACTCTATTCATAGAAAAAAATGGAAACACAGCTCAAAGTCGGGCTTTGATTGCATGGGCATTATTGGAAGGGCAGCTCAAGTGTGTGACATTCCCTTTTATATTAAAAACACAACAACACTGCTTAAAGATCTAAAGGCTCTTGAAAAAAGTGACCAAGTATCTGAGGGCGACATGATTTGGTATCCTGGTCATGTTATGGTTGTTTCATCTGTAAAAAAAGGGCTGGTTATTGAAGCGGTGGGTTACGAGCGTGGAGATGGCAAAGTTGAAGAACACTCTATTGAAAAGGTCTTTCAAGACGTTCACTCTTTTGAAGAGTTAAAAAATCGAGTGCTAGAAAAAAAGGCCACAACTGTTATTTGCTATGACGGCAAAAAATGGGGCACATACAAAAACATTAAAATTCTGAAAATAAATAGCATCTTCCCAAAAAACTAGAGCTACTGCACCGCTGCCTCTAAAAGCTTTACAGTCTGCTTGCTAGACGTGTCTATTTTAATGCGAGCATTTAGAGGTATCGTCGTTTGCAAGTCACCATGTCCTGTTGGAAACCCAACAACAACTGGGTAGTTTGCATTTCCAAAGTAATGCTTAAAAACCTCTTCTAAAGAAAGGCTGTGCGCCATTGTGTTTTTACACTCTTTCCAGGTTCCTAAAATAATTCCTGCAGGAGATTTTAATAAACCCGCTTCTTTGATTTGCCAAAGCATTCTATCAATTTTATAAACACTTTCGCCAACATCTTCCAAAATCAAAACTTTGCCTTTGGTGTCTAGCTGCCATTTTGTTCCGCACAACGAAGTAATAACCGACAAGTTTCCACCCACAGCTCCACCCTCTGCTTTTCCAGAGCAAATTACATCAACTTGTCGAGCCTCTCTTCCCCCTATAGCACTTTTAACAGCTTCCCCAGAAACAACTTTTTCCAGCTCTGAAAAAGAATAATCATCATCAAACTTAGAGTAACTATGATCGAAAAAGTTCAAAGATGGGGCCAAGAAAGTCACCAGGCCTGTTTTTTGCTGAACAGCATAATGAAGAGCTGTAGTATCGCTCATTCCAAGCAGTATTTTAGGGTGAGATTTAATCCACTCATAATCTATTAAGTCTAGCACCCGGCAAGCTCCATAGCCACCTCTATAACACCAGATAGCTTTGACTTTATCATTTTTCCAAGCATTCATTAAAGCAACGGCTCTTTCTTTATCTGTTCCTGCAAATTGTCCAACAGGGTTTACTTTAACAGGATAAAGAACCGTTCTATAACCTCGCTCTTTAAGCCACTCTATCTTTCTTTCAATAGCTTCTTTGCTTTTTTTTCTATTATTTAGAAAAGATCCAGGAAAAACAATTGCTATAAGGTCTCCCTTTTGAAGAGGTGGAGGAAAAAGAGCTCGAGGCTCAGCAGAAAGAAAGGTAAAAGTTAGCATGCTTATTATTAGATATTTCATTGAGCAACCCTGCTTGAAAACGGTTCATTTTGATCCCTGTTATAACATGCTCTTTTTGATCTAACAAGAAAAGTTTAAATAAATTGCTTTCTATAACTTTTAGTCTTCACCATCACCTACAGACGGCTTGACTGAAACCGTTTAGAGTGATAAAATGCTTTTTCTTTTACAAAAATATCCTTATAAAATCTGGGTGTAGCGCAGCATGGCTAGCGCACTTGCATGGGGTGCAAGGGGTCGGAGGTTCGAATCCTCCCACTCAGACTCTTTATGTGGAAAATCTGTTCACAAACCTGTTAGTAACCTGTTCATTAATTGAAAACAAAATTGTGCATAAGTCTCACTTGATGTTAAGTTGGGTTTTGTAAACATTCTTTAAACAGGTTTTAAACAGTGGTCTATACAGCAAAAACAAGCAAGTTGCGAACATTTCCACACAATCTGAAGAAGAAGAATAAAGATTTATTAAGTAATATATATTCATATTAGGAACTTATGATAAAGGGTCTTCCAGACACACAAGAACTGTTTAATTTAGAAACATTTTCTCATAAAAACTTTTTCAAGATATTGAGCATGTATGGCAGGCTTTAAATAATATACCCGGTTATTTAGAAAGCTTTTCTCTTGGATATCAACAAGGAGAGGTTTCTGATCAAGCCTTTTTAATTAATCCTGAGTTAATATCCATTGGAATAGGTTCAGTGGTTGAACCCGGAGCATTTATTCAAGGACCTTGCATTATTGGAAATTACTGCGCGGTGAGAAATGGAGCTTACTTAAGAGGAAACACTATAACTGGAGATCATTGCGTTATTGGGCATACAACTGAAGTTAAAGGCTCTATTTTTTTAAATCATGCCCAAGCTGCCCATTTTTCGTATGTTGGCGACTCTATTCTTGGTAATCACGTAAATTTAGGAGCAGGAGCAAAACTTGCGAACCTGCTTTTTAGTAAAAAAAATATTTCTATTCCTGTTGAAGAAAAAACAATAAACACCAATAGACGCAAGCTAGGTGCAATTTTAGGAGACCATTCACAAGTTGGTTGTAACAGCGTAACAAATCCTGGAACTATTTTAAAAAAACGCTCTTGTGTCCACCCCTGTATAAATGTTGGTGGGATTGTTTCAGAGGAATATGTAATAAAAGGAAATACTGAAATTATTTCATATCCCCAAAAAAGCTATGCACTCTCTTAATCAAAAAAACGAGCTTAAACTTTTATTAAAAAGTTATAAAAACCAGATAGATGAACTCATAGAAAAGAAATATGGAACATCTTGCGATGAGATGTCTCTTAACAAAGCCTGTTACTATGCTCTTGAAGGCTCTGCAAAGCGTTTTCGTCCATGCATAACACTTATTGTCGCCGATCTTTTAAAAAACGATTTAGACGCCACTTATGGAGCTTTAGCTGTTGAACTTTTTCACACAGCTTCTCTTGTTGCTGATGACCTGCCTTCAATGGATGATGATTCTGAGAGAAGAAAAAAACCAGCCCTTCACAAAATTTATGGAGAAGGGGTCGCTCTTTTATCTAGCTACGCTCTTATTGGAGAGGGGTATCTCTGCATTTTAAAAAATAAAGAAACACTCTTTGGAAAGCTTGAAGATCTTGATGTTCGTGGCGATCTTGCTATTGGCATGTTGGCGCAAAATAATGGCCTTGAAGGTGCTCCGTGTGGCCAAATGCTGGATCTGTACCCACCATTAATTAATAAAAAAAACTTAGACCTTATTTTCTATCGAAAAACTGTTTTGTTTTTTGAGACAGCGTTTGTGCTTGGCTGGCTTTTTGGTGGTGGAGATCTTAACAAGTTGGATTGTGTAAAAAAAGCTGCCTACCACTTTGGTATGGCTTTTCAAATTTATGATGATTTTTGTGACCTTGACCAAGACAGACTTAAAGGTAAAGTAATTAACTATCCACTGTCTTTGGGATGCGAAAAAAGCAAGGTATACTTAAAAGGCCACACAAAAGAGTGTAGCCTTTTACTAGAAAAACTAGAGCTTAACGGAAAGCACTTTCAAGAAATGCTTAATTTAATTGAAGCACCTCTTTAAACCTGTGCTTTTTCTTTTTCTTCGACTGGCTGCTTTAAACCTGACTCAATGAAAATAAGCTCTTCTATTTCTTTTGCTAGAGCCACATTCTTTATGAGCTCTTGCCTTACAGACTCTTTACCTTGACCAAGCCTTTGTGTCTTGTAGCTAAACCAAGCTCCCTTTTTGTCAATGATGCCATATTCAACACCTTTGTCTATTAGAGATCCCTCACGTGAAATACCCTCTTTAAAGATAAGGTCGAATTCAGCAATTCTAAAAGGAGGCGCCATTTTATTTTTAGCAACTTTAACCTTCACGCGATTACCATAGTCAATTCCATCGTTGCCTTTAAGGGCTGCAATTCTTCTGATGTCTAGACGAATAGAAGAATAAAATTTTAAAGCGCGGCCACCTGTTGTTGTCTCAGGGCTTCCAAACATCACTCCAATTTTTTCTCGAATTTGGTTAATAAACACTGCGCAAGTTCCTGATTTTGCAAGAGTGGCTGTGAGCTTTCTTAGCGCTTGAGACATCATTCTAGCCTGAAGCCCAACGTGTGTATCTCCAATTTCACCATCGAGCTCACTTTTTGGAACCAAAGCAGCAACAGAGTCAACAATTATTAAGTCAACAGCATTTGAGCGCGCAAGCATTTCAGCAATGTTTAAAGCGTCTTCACCACAGTCTGGCTGAGAAATGAGAAGGTCATTTACGTTTACACCAATTTTTGCTGCATAGACTGGGTCTAGAGCGTGCTCGGCATCAATGTAAGCAGCTAAGCCGCCCTGTTTTTGCACATTGGCAACAATGTGCGTAGCTAAAGTTGACTTACCAGAGGACTCTGGGCCGTAAATTTCAACAACGCGTCCTCTTGGAACACCTCCTATTCCTAGAGCGATGTCTAATGAAATTGCCCCTGTTGGAATAACATCAATTTTTTTTGTGCTTTGATGTTTTCCAAGGGACATGATGGCGCCATCGCCGAATTGTTTTTCGATATGGGAAATAGCGAGCTCTAAAGCTTTTTTTTTCGCTTGGTCTTGAGATTCAGTCATGAGGAAACCTTTTTTGAGTTTAATTGAACAAAGTTTTATCATGCCCAACAGTTTATTATATTGCAATAGAGTGCCTTTGTGTATTTCGAATATAATTCGATTGAAAAATATGTGCGCTCACTTTATTTCTTGAAATCTTAATAAACAGGTTAAAGTATGCCACTAAAAGTGCAAATAGCTCGTCAAGACGACAGCTGCCCATTTAAAAATGACAAGATTGAATTCGAGCTTGGTGAGGGTGAGTGTTTGTGGCTGCGGGGAGCTTCGGGCTCAGGAAAAACCTCTATTGCGAACGATCTCGCAAAACTTTCTCCTCTTCGAGGTGCAACGACAACAGTAAACTGGTCTGAAAAGTTAGACCCCAAAGTTCGTCCTGTTGGAATTCTTTTTCAACAAGGGGTCTTAATAGACTCTCTTAACCTAAAAGAAAACCTTGTTCTAAGTTGTCGCTCAGCTGGAAAGGCTGATGACAAAAACGCCATTTCAGATCTACTTAAAAGTGTAAACCTCGATGATGACGATCGGCTTAAAATGCCAAACGAGCTAAGTGGGGGGATGTTAAGGCGAGCAGCCTTAGCTATGATTTTAGCTCAAGAAAAAAAGCTTATTATTTTAGATGAGCCTTTTGTTGGGCTTGATGTTGAAACTGCTGAAGAAGTTATTAAAGCTATCAAAGCTTTAAAAGAGCGAGGAGTTTCATTTATCCTGGTTTCTCACCAGGAAGATTTTAGCCGCTCTGTCATGACAGAAAATAAAGAAGTTGAGCTTCAGACGCGAGATAAAACCCAAAAGCTAACAGCGCATTCCAGATCACCTCGCACAAGCCTTTTGGTTCGCACCTTAGTAAAGGTTGTTGACTACCTTGGGATCTCAATACCATTGATATTTTGTGCATTTATTGCAGCAGGCTTTGCCACCAGCATGCTTTTTGCTCAGATGCTAAAAGAAACAGATATCAATACGATTATGGAGCAGTTTCACTCAGACCACACATCTTTGCTCTTTAAAATTTTTGGCAATGAGTTTGCTAAGGTCGCCTCAAAGTATCTGCCCATTATCAAAGATAAAATTTATGTAATGACTATGGCTAGGGGTTTTGTTGTAGAGCTTGGCCCTTTACTTACAGCCTTGCTTTTGGCAGGAAGAATTGGTGGGAGTTATGCTGGAGAGGTTGGAATGATGCAGGCTACTGAGCAAAACAAATTGCTTACAACCCTTGGGCTTAACCCTAGAACTTGGACTCTTTTGCCCTCTGCAATAGCAGCATTTATTGCCGCACCGATTTTAACAGCAATAGGTACTTTCACCGGACTGCTAGCTGGTGGGTGGGTCGCAGTTTGGGACAAATATGGTTTCTTTCCTTCAATGCAACCCTACTGGAAGGGCATAGACAGCAACGTTTTTTATCAGGTGTCGTGGATCAGCTACCCTCCTTTTGTAAACTTTTACAGGAGCATGGGGTATATGGTAATTATTTTGGTTGTAGCTGAAATTTTTGGAAGGATTAAGAAAAACATGCAGCCAAGAGATGTTCCTAGGTGCATTACTTGGGCTGTTGTTTTTTCTAGTCTGTTAATTATTTTATGCGATTGGCTCTTTTCTCAAATTTATCACTCATCTTAAAAAAGCAAAACCTTTTCAAGAGGTTGATCGTGAAGCTCTACAGGCAAACTGCCCTCAAATAGCTGCTCAAGAAAGCCAACTCCAATAGCTTCTTTGGGGCTGTGTAATGAAATGAAGCGATCGTAAAATCCTTTTCCTTTGCCAAGCCTTTGACCTTGCTTGTCGTAGGCAAGTCCGGGAACCAAAAAAAGGTCTATCTCGTCGACTTTAACAGGGCTGCACTTGATGCTAGAGGGTTCTAGTATGCCCCATTGAGAAGGGGCGAGTTCAGAGAGATGGTTTACGTTGTAAAAGCTCAAATCTTTTCCTGAAACTTTGGGCAGCAGAAGTTTTTTTGATTTGATCATTTCTTTGTTGAAAGACCAGATATCAATTTCGCTTCCAAATGGAGCAAATGAAGCTACTGTGCGAGCTTCTTTTGCAAGCAGCGTTAGGCGTTGAAAAGCTTTTTCTGAAGCTTGGAGCCTGCGATCTTTTGGCATTTGTTCAACAATTGATGAAAACTTTTTTCTGAGCTCTTTTTTGTTCAACATGGTCTCTTTCTTTTATTCTAGTGATTGTGCGTCTGTGTTTTTTGAAGCTCATTATTCAACAGGTTTGCCTCCAAAATATTCAATCTTTCTAGTGAAAATCCCGTTGTTGTCAAAGAGCGTAGCGACTCCCTGCCCTTGTGTTATTGTAGAGAGGGGGGTGCGGCTTCCTTTTTTGTAATACTTTCCTTTGGTTACCTCTCCTGCATCATACTCCTCGACAAGCATGAGGCTTCCATCAGGGTACCAGGCTGTTGATATGCCCTGCTTTTTGTTTAAGCTCATTTCTCTTTGAGACTCTAGCTGACCATTTGCATACCAAGTTCTCACGACTCCATGAATTTTTCCGTCAACCCAGTCTATAGAGAGGGTTGGCTTTCCTGAAGCCGAGTTTATAAGAGTTTCTTGGCCCGTTTTTTGTCCATCTATTTGAGAGTAAGAGTTGACCATTCTTTCTTTTGAATCGAAGACTTGAACGGACCCTTTTTCAACGCCATTTTGATATTCTCTCAATTCAAAAGATTTATCTTCATGAAAAGTTGCGCAGAGTCCAAACCCTTTTTTTACCTGCCCAAGCAGCTTTCCAAGAGGATTAAAGTAAGTTCCCCTAATAAGCAGATCTTTTTCAAAATACTCTTCAGAGCAAATTCTATTTTTTTCCCAATACTTTTGAGACGTTCCCTCTTTTAGACCGTTCATAAAATGTGTTTTCTCTAAAAGGGCGCCTTCCTCACTAAAGGTCGACTGTGTCCCGTGTATCTTATTAAGCAGGTAGGGTGTTTTTTGTTTAATTTGCCCGTTAGGATGAAATTGAACAGCCTCCCCTTCCAGGCTGCCATTTTTGTAGTTGAAAGTAGCTAGAGGGCAACCTTTTTCGTCATAAGCTAGACTTTCTCCTTCAAAAACCCAAGAGTTTTGTCCTGATGCATCAATGTCTGGAATGCCCTTAATAACAAAGGATGAGATTTTCAAGACTCCATTTGAGTGCCACTCTTTGTAGGCTCCATAAGCTTGTCCATCTTGACACTTTAGCACTTGATGTAACTGGCCGTTTGGATGGTAGGTAGAAATTAAACTTTTCGCTGTCGGATCTTTCTTATAGACACGAACCACTTTCTTGTAGGGCTGAGCACTGAGGTCTTGTTCATTTTCAAAACTTTTGAGGCGATCTCTATTTGTAATCGTTTCAGTAAAACCCTTTTGGTTTGTGAGGAGAACTTTAGTAAGTTTTTGATGATTGCTCGGCCCACAAGAGGTTAAAAAAATGCACAAGCTTAAAAAAATAGATGTCTTTAGCATGACTTAATCGCGGTACTCTCTTTTAGTTAGCTTAAAGTTTAGGCTATAAGTTATATTTTCTGGATGGTTATTTTTTTTAATAGAGAATTCTGAAAAATTTAAATGAGGTTTTTTGTCGATTTTGTTTCCTTCAACACATTCCAAAACAGTCTGAATTTCTGTTAAGTCAACTTCAACAGAGCTAGCCAAACTTTCTACCTTTTCAATATAAAATGGGGTTTTACTTGTTGTTAATTCAATGAGTTGAATCTTTTTGTTTGCAAGGGGAAGTTGCTCTAGATGGGTGTAAAGGTACTCCGGGTTAAACCCTTTGTACAACTCTCGCACGCTCTCATTTTGCTTTTGTAGAGCTGTAAAAGCATCAATTTTTTTCTCAAGAAGCAATAACTGAGCTTGTTTGTTCTCATGCTTTTTGAGCTTAAAGCCCTGTATGGCGTTAATGGCCACCAGGGGAAATATAAGCGCAAGGTAGATAAAAATTAGTTTTTTGGTCATTAAAGCTTTTCAAGGGGTTTATTTTTTAGAAAAAAAACAACATGGTACTGGTTATTTTGGTAATTCCAAGAAATGTTTTTTGATGTGTCAACAAACTGCTTCGATTTACAAATTTCATCATAAACTTTTCTCGCAACTAGAGAGCTGCTTGCTGAAAATGAAAGGTTTATCTGAATGGGGTGGGTGAAGAGATTTTTTTTGTTACTGCGATTTTTTCCATGCCCATATTTAAAATTCTCAATAATAAAAGGAGAAGGGTAATCTAGGCTCACTTTGTTAAAAAGGTCTGTAATCCACGCCAAAGTTTCAGATACAGAAAAGCAAATGCTTTTAAGTCGAATAGGGGGGCTTTTTTTTTGTTGATTACTAAGTGATTTGCTAAGTTGCTCTTTGTCTCCTAATTCAAATTCTTTAGGTGGCCTGCCTTCCAGCTTTGTAAAACTACGTGTTAATATTTCTTTGTTTTGAGCTTGCACGCGCTTTGTTTTTATGCTCCAAGAAAAAAGCGAAATAGAGAATGTTGCGAGAATAAGCGGCAAGTGAGTGAGTAGGGGGTGTTTGTATATTTGCCACGCCCTTGTAAGGGTTGCTTTTTGAAAGTTGTGCTTAAATAGCTTAAAAAGGCCGGTTGCAGCTCCTATTTCGGCTAAAAACTCAGGGTGGCTTGCTTCAAAACCTTCGTTGGCTTTTTTTCTCAATTTTAAATTGGGAATTTTTTCTATAGCATCCAATAGTTCTGAGTGCTTTTGCTTTAGGCCGTAGATTGATAGCTGGGATGTTTTTTTCTCCGAAGAGAGTAAAAAAATCTGGTTAAGAACTTTTTTGACAACCTGACTTGAGTTTAAGCTGTCTGTTGAAAATGCCTGAGAAGTTAGAAGTTTGTTTCCTGACAAGGATAAAAGTTCAATTTTTTTATTGAAAAAGTGTAGGAGAATGTTTTTTTCTCCCTTTTTAAAAAAAGAGCAAATAGAGAGTAGCGCTTGGGATGAAGTGACTATTTTTTGGGGGTTGAGCTTTAGCGATTTTAATTTTTCTTGTATCTGCTTCATTTGGCTGGTTCGGACACAAAAAAAGGGGGTTGTTGCCACGCTGCAGCAATCTTGTGAGCAGAGTTGAATTTCTTCAGACGAAAGCAGAGATTCAATTTTATTTTTTACAACCTGCTTGCGATCTTTTGCCGACTTAATATCTTCAGGGCCTGAAGTTAAAAAAAACTTTTCAGGGCCTATCCAAAAAGAGGACGGGTAAAGGCTTAAAAGGTGTTGAAGTCTATGTAAAGCTGTTTTACAATTAACTTTAAATACTAGAGATTCTTCAACAAAGAGCTTGTTTCGTTTTCTTGTGATCAAAGCATACTTAACGGTTTGCTTATGAATAGAAAAACCAACAGACTTTTGGGTGAAAATTTTTAGAAACATTACAAACCTGAGCCTTAGATGGGCCAAGCATAATTTAAGAGGTTAAATTAATGCATCAAATAAGCGCTGCAATACATTTTATTTTTACAGCCTATACCCTAATGCTTTTCGCAAGAGTTATTGGTTCATGGTTTCCAAAGTTCCAACAGTTTTCTGTTATGCGATTTGTACATTATTATACAGAGCCGTACTTGAAGTTTTTTAGAAAAGTTATACCCCCATTAGGTATGGTGGATTTAAGTCCTTTGATTGCTTTTGTTGCTCTAAAATTTTTTGAACGACTTTTATTTGCCTTTATCCGTTAAATGCCAAAAATATCTATAGGATCCAAAACTTTTTCAAGTAACGTTTTTTATGCACCTCTTGCAGGTTGCTCAGACCTCCCTTTTCGTCAAATGGCGAAAAAATATGGAGCGGGGCTTGCTTTTTGTGAGATGGTAAAAATGGACGCTTTGATACGGAATGATAAAAACACGTATCGACTTTTAGATTATACAGGGGACATGCACCCCATGGGAGCACAGCTTTGCGGCAGTCGACTAGACATTGCTGCAGATTGTGCAGAAATTCTAGAAGATCTTGGTTTTGATTTAATAGATTTAAACTGTGGGTGCCCCGTTGACAAAGTTACCAAAGATGGTAGTGGTTCGGGGTTGCTAAAAAAACCAGAGCTTATCGGTGAAATCATATCCAAAATTGTAGCCCGTGTTTCTGTTCCTGTTACTGTTAAAATTCGTGCTGGGTGGGATGACGACAGTATTGTCGCTCCACTAATTACTCAAATTGCAGAAGAGGCGGGTGCAGGTGCAATTTTTATTCATGGTCGAACCCGTCAGCAAGCCTATAAAGGTCTTGCAAATAGAGATCACATTAAAGAGAGCAAGGCTGTAGCCAAGAATATTAAGGTTTTTGGCAACGGTGACATTTTTTGTGCACAGGATGCAAAAGATATGTTTGAGCACACAGGGTGTGATGGAGTGTTGGTAGCTCGAGGGACATTTGGCCAACCATGGGTTGCCGAAGATATTCGAAGAATGCAGGAAAATCTTCCCGCTTTAGAAAGAGACTTTGAATTTGTTAGAGAAAACCTGCTGGAGCATTATCGCTTAACTCGGTCTTATGCTAATGAAAAAAAGGCTATTCTAGATATGCGACGAGTAGGATGTTGGTATTTTAAAAAAGGCGAGATTGGCCGGGCGCTGCGCAGTCGGATGAGTAAAGCAAAAACCATAGATGATGTTGAGTTTTTGCTAGAAAGCTTAAAAGATCCTGAAGCCTTCTTAAAGCAGCTTGCAACAACTTAGTGTTGCAATATAGGTGCTTTTTTTTTATGTGTGAGATTTAGGAGACATTAAATGTCTAGTGAGTCCAAAACATTTCATATTATTGTAAAAGGTTCTGTTCAAGGAGTCGGCTTTAGATCTCTGGTGAAGCACCATGCTGACAAACTAGGGCTGAGTGGAACTGTAAAAAATCTATCAAATGGAACAGTGGAAATCTATGTCCAGGGGGATGAAGATCGAGTCAGCCAGTTAACCTGTGTGCTCAAGGAAGGAAAAGGGTTGGCAAAGGCAGAACATATTAATGTTGACGATGACGTTAGAGCTCCTAAAGAATATCAGAGTTTTGAAATAGTTTTTTAAATGTACTTTGGGCCGTCCCAGCGCTTCTTTCGTTTCTTCTTTAAGCCACTTTTCCCCTTTTTCTTGCCTATCAAGTCCCCTACAGCTTCACTTTCGTTTGATTTTACAATTTCTTTTTTACAAAGACTTGTCTCTTCTTTGATGGTTTCAAGCAGCTCCCAGTCTCCTTTGGAGAAATTTGAAGGGTTTTGAAGATAGGCTTCTAGTTCGTCTGGAGACATGGAAACATGGTCTGAGTCAAAGATTTCTTCGGACTCCGCTTTTATTGCTTTAACCTGAGCCTGAACCTCTTGCATAACCTCGCCCATATCTTCATTGTTTTTTCTAGCTTGCTCTACCCTGCTCCTTAAGGACTTAATCTTTTCAACTGCATTTAAAATAAATTTTTCTTTTTCAGGATCTTCCATTTTTAGCCTCGTTTTTATGGAATCTGGTGCTAAAGCTGTCTCTATCAAAGCTGTGATAAATATTCAAGAGTCCCCATCTTTTAAATTGATTTTAAATAGCTCAGAGAGCTATTCTGTAAGGCCTTAGGTCTTAAACTCCAAAGGTGAAATAAGATGGGTTATTTAGAAGAAATGAATCTTCAGCTTGAAAATCAGAATTTTCTAAGCTTCATTCAATTATGGGAAGAATATCGTTCAAGTACTGATGTGCCTGCTGATGAGTTGATTGAAATCTTTGAAACAATCAGGGACTCTGAATACCAAGAGCATTTTGGACCTTATGCAGAAGAAGGCTTGGAGCTTATTGATAAGTTAGATGACCCAGAGCGCAAACTCGATGTCTTAAGGGCAATTCTTGATCTTCAAACAACGAACTCTGAAATACTTGCCCAACAATCTCTGGTGTTTTTGAAAGAAAACTATGGCGACAAACCCCATTATAATGAAAAAATTCGACTGGTAGGACTTAGATCGCAAGCTGAATTTAAAGGAGCAATCCGCAACTTTGAGTTGCTCACTCACATGGAAAAAGGAAAGTTCATTTACCATACAGGTGGATGGGGTGTTGGTGAAATTATCGACATTTCTCTAATTAGAGAGCAGCTGTCGATTGAATTCGAAAATGTTTTAGGTGTTAAAGAGCTTTCTTTTAAGAATGCCTTTCACAACCTTGTTCCTGTTTCTGAAACACATTTCTTGGCTCAGCGTTTTGGTAACCCTGATCAGCTTGAGAAAGAGGCAAAAGAAGATCCTCTAGCGGTCTTAAAGCTGCTTATTTCAGACGTCGGCCCTCTAAATGCGCATGAAATTAAAGATGAATTGTTTGAAGTTGTTATTCCTGCAAATGACTGGGCTAAATGGTGGCAAAGCGCAAGAGCAAAACTAAAAAAAGATCCACAAGTTAAACCTCCTGAATCAATAAGCCAACCTTTTGTTCTCTTAGACCACGCAATTTCTCATCTTGAAACTTTCAAAGAGCTTTTGGAGAAAGATTTAGAGGTTGAAGAGTTTTTACAAAAGTCATACCAGTACACTAAGCAACACCTAGAAGTTTTAAAAGATTCAGACCTTAAAGCCCTTTACCGAGAAAAACTCTTAAAGCATTTAGCTCAACTGCATGACTCACAAGAACTTTTAAAAATACAAATTTATATCCTGATAGAAGATATTTTTAATGATCACCTAGATCAAGCTCTTGTTAAAGTTTTACAAAGTGATATTGATATTGATTACCTAATTAATGCTTTTCACATTGGACCTTTAAAGAAGAGATTCCTAGAGCACATTCGCAAGCAGCGCTCTGATTGGCCTGTCGTATTTTCTGGAATTTTCTTAAATATCTCTCAACACTTTTTAAGAGAGTATGTTCTCAAAGAGCTTGTAAAAGCAAAGCATGAAAATGTTCAAAAGGAAATGTTAAAGAAGCTTCTTGAGCATCCAGTTATGTATCCAGAATGTTTCTTTTGGTACTTTCAGAAGTTGCAACTTTCAAAAGAGCTACTCTACTCAAACAAAGAAGGGTTAATGCTTTTCTTCGAAAGCCTATTTGTTCTTCTGTATCATATTGAGAATAAGCCTGAATATAATGACTTAGTTAAAAAAATTCATGCTTTTATATCTAAGAAACACTATCAGCTTTTTAGAGATAATGTTGCAGACACTCCGATCGAATTTGTTCGTGAAATTTTACTTTTGGTTACTAAGTGTCAGACTTTTGACAATCATGACTTTAAAACATTCTTATCTCTAGCTAAGGTTGTTCATCCAAAATTAGAAGATCAACAAGGTGACTTGGAAAGTGAAGAGAGTGTTATTTGGACAACTCAAGAAGGATATCACAAAATCCAAGAGCGAATACACCATATTGCAACAGTTGAAACAGTTCAAAATGCCAAAGAAATTGAAGTTGCAAGATCTTATGGTGATTTACGCGAAAATTCTGAATATAAGTTTGCTCAAGAAAAAAGAGCACGCTTACAATCTGAGATGAAACTTTTATCTTCACAGCTTGGTCAAGCACGCATCTTATCTCCAGATGATATAGATGTCGCCAAAGTTGGAGTGGGTACAATTGTTGAACTTGTAAACCTAAAAGGCAAGACTCTTAAGTATACAATATTAGGCCCTTGGGATGCAGACCCTGATAAATCTATTTTATCATTTCAATCTCAATTAGCTGTTACTATGGCAGGCCATAAAATCAATGAAAGCTTTGACTTCAAAGATGATACATACACTGTTAATAAAATTAAGAGCTACTTGGATTAGTCTTGATTTATTACATTGATGGATACAACTTTCTTTTTACGCAAGGAAGGGAGCAGGATCCTTTTGAGTGTGCTCGAGAAGAAGTGCTCGAATATTTTTCTGAAAAGATAAGTGATCAAAAGTTGATTGTTACTTTTGATGCGCACAATAGTCATGGTCAATTTTCAAGAACTTTTTATAAAAATATAGAAGTCATTTATTCTGCACATGATCAGACTGCTGATGACTTCTTAATTGATCAGGTTCGGTTTTCAAAAAAACCTGATGATATAACTGTTGTCTCAAATGATAAAAAACTAATTAAAGAAATCAAAACCTTTAGAGCACATGGTTTATCTTTTGAACGGTTTTTTCAAAAATTAAATAAAAAGAAAACCCCTCCAAGTGAAAAACCCAATCCTGGTGGGTTTGGCTCACATCAAATGGCTGAGTATTTAAAGAAGTTTAAGTTTTAAAAAGTCCATTCTAGTCTTATAGTCACAGCATGCACATCAAAGCGATAGAGTAAATCTCCTTCGTAGCCCACGTTGAGTAAAAAGTCTTCGCATCTAGTTACAGAAAACTCTCCACCTACAACCAGCTGGTTTGCATATTCATGATAACTTGTAACAGAAAACTCTCTCTCTCCTGCTATTACGTTATACATGTGGGCTGTATATCTTCCACTAGTGATAGGAACATTGGCAAGCCAACCTAAGTAAACATTAGGTGTGTAGCAAAGGTCCTTATTTTTAAATTGTTTAATGAAGCGCACCTTTGCATTCGGCTGTAAAAAGACGGTGTGCTTGTAATTGACTTGCAAGTCTGCAAGACCAGCTCCTATTTCTTTGTATCCCACTTCAAATAAGTTGAGGTAGTTAAGTTGCGTCTCTGGTTGAATAAAAAAAGTATTGCTCTCGTTTGCAGAAAATTTAATTCCTCCGTCAACTCTAGCCAAGAAGTTATAGCTGTTGTGATTGCTACCGGCAACTCGTTTAAAGTTGGGGATCTGAATCGTTCTATTACAGCTATAGAAGTCTATGTCTCCTTGAAGTAAAAAATTCACAAATCCTATGCTCGTTGGATCTCCTGTTAAACTCTGAGAGAATCCAGCATTTAAGCCTAGATAAACAGTATTGGAATGCGCATCTCCAAGATTAGGATACCAAACGATATTTGAGTGAGTATAACCTAGACTTCCACCAACTGTAAAATCACGACATAGAGGAAACTCCATTCCATAAGCAACTCCGTAGGTATAATCATCAAACCCACGTTGTCTGTTGTGCGGCTTTTGGTGATAGTAAAATCCAATAGGCTCGACCCACATCTGTCTATAATTTTCAGTGCACTGTGGATCACTGCAAAGTGTGTTAACTGCTCTTCTAGATAAAACATTTGCCATATGGACATTATTTTGAAGGCCGACTAGTCCAAATGCTCCATACTGAATTGGGCTTAATTGTAAAAGTGTGTCGGCAAATACACCTGCAGGTGATGTTAGAGTAGTGAGGACAAGCTCTCTTATAGGTCCATCAGGAGTGACATCCGCATATAAGTAACTTGCAACTCTTTGTGAATTTATAGGTAAATCACTCAGGTTAACAGGTAAAACAATAGCGTTCTCTAGAATCCTCAGACGAAGAGCTGTGCCTTGAATAAATAATCTAAAGTCTAATGGGTGGGTTTCTGTGAGTGTTGGGTTACCTGTTATTGCTCCTGTTGATGTTAGAAGTGTATACAGCGTGTTTTCTGTATAAATACCCGGTAATGGATCTAGGTTGACTATACCATTCAAAGCTGATGTGCCTGTAACATCGAGTATGTCCGAATCACCTGTTGGATCAATACTGGTAGTATATGTACTTCCTGCATTTTGAGTGTAACCTGCTCCTAGAGTAATAGTACCTAAAGTTCCTGCACTTGCAGGGCTAATAACCCCCCCGTTTTGAGTGAAGAGGCCGCCTATAGTTAATGTTCCACTTACTGTTCCGTCAGCTTGTGTTAGTGCCCCTGAGAGGGAACCTGTTCCTGTTATTGTACCGGTTGTTAGAGTATTAGTTCCAGTGGTTAAAGCAGCATTTACAGTAAGAGTTCCACCTGCAACATTTTGGTTTATAGAGGTTAAGGTGTTTGCCCCTGCGAAAATTAAATTTCCAGCTCCTGTATTGGTTAGGGCTCCGGAGCCTAATGCTCCTGCATTGAATGTGGTTATTCCAGTCGAGTTTACAGTAATTGTTGTTGGTGTTAGGGCTCCGACTCCAACGCTAAAGGTGTAAGTGCCGTCCGATAAAAGTAGGTTCCCTAGAGCAGTGCCTGGCATATTAACGGCTGTATTTCCTCCACCGAGGAGAAAGGTGGCTGTATTTCCAGGCCCTGGGACGGGATTGGGGTTAGAAGTCCAGTTAGTAATTGTTGCCCAGGTGGCATCTACCCCTTGCCATGTGCCATCGTCAGCATAACATCTAGAGTAAAAGCAGCAGACCACTACAAATGATGTTAGAGAAACTTTTTTTAAATGTTGAATTAGATTTCGCATAAAGCTACCCATAAAAAAATAAATATATATTTCTTGGGTATGCGCTTAATAGAGTTTAAATTTCAATATTTAAAGTTTTTTTGAATGTTAGTTTATATAAAATGAAACTATTCTTAACTATTCTTAATTATTTGGGCTATTTCTTTAGCTCCATAACTAATAATAATGTCTGCGCCAGCTCTTTTAATGCTTATAAGGGACTCGTAGAGAGCTTGGTCAAAATCAAGCCACTTATTTTGCGAGGCTGCCTTAAGCATCGCATACTCTCCACTGACATGGTAAGCTGCAACAGGAAGTAGAGTTGCTTCTTTAATCTTATGAATAATATCTAAATAAAGGCTTGCGGGCTTAACCATTAAGAAATCGGCACCTTCTTCTTCATCGAGCAAAGCTTCTAAAATAGCTTCTTGACTATTAGCAGGGTTCATTTGGTAGCTTTTTTTATTCCCTTTTGAAGGTGCTGATTTGAGAGCATCTCTAAAAGGTCCGTAGAATGATGAAGCATATTTTGCGCTGTAAGACATAATGCTTACACTGTGGTGTCTATTTTCATCTAGAGCTTCTCGAATAAACTTTACCCTTCCATCCATCATATCAGAGGGGGCAATAACATCAACACCAGCTTCAGCATATAGAACAGACATCTGAGCTAAAATAGGAAGTGTTACATCATTTAAAACTTCTCCTGAATTTGAGAGTAACCCATCATGACCGTGACTTGTAAAAGGATCTAGTGCAACATCGGCAAAGAGACAAAGCTCAGGGTAACTTTCTTTAATTGTTCTAATTGTTTTTAAAAGGTGGTTTTCTTCAGAAGTAGCATAAGAGCCTGTAGCATCCTTATACTTTGGATTAATTAAAGGAAAAAATATTAATGAGTTAATTCCAAGGTTTAACAGCTCATCAATTTCTTGATGAAGGGTATCTCTACTTAAATGAAACTGACCTGGTAAACTTGTAATTGGCGCACGAATATTTTTTCCTTCTGTAAGAAAAAAGGGAGCGATAAAATCTTTTGATGTTAAATGAGTCTCTTGCACCAGAGCGCGCACGGCCTCACTTTTTCTATTTCGTCTAGGTCTTTTTAAAAGTTGGAGTTGATTTAACATGTTTTTATTGCCAAAAGTTTTTATTTTAAAAATAAAGCTTCCAATATTTAAAATATTTTTTAAATATAAATCTATAAAAAGGCTTTTTCACTTGATACCCTTTTTGAAATGTGGCACGCTTGTTGCTTTCTTTTTATAAGTAACTTATTTTATTTGAAAGTTAAAGGATTGATATTAGATGCAAAATTATGAAGAGTTTAGTGAAAGTCAAATCAAAATTTTACAACACTTTGTAACTAATATTGACTCCAATATTTTCGTTTTAAGGAACCTTCCTGAAGTTATTAAAGGGGCTTTGTTTTCTAGATACTCTAGATCGAGTTTGGGCTTGCGCTCACTGCTCTTAAAGGAGTTTATCTTGAATGAAGAAACAGCATTTGAATCCATTGCAGGTTTGTCTGGGGGTGAAGATGCTACAGATCAAGTGGCCGCAATTCATAAAGCTCAAAACTTTTATGACCGCATTCTAGATGGGTATGGTGATGACTCTATCGGAGAGCTTGGTGGAGCTCATGTGGCTATTGAAAATGTTTCTATGATTGCAGCAAAAGCCATTGAAGACTGTCGAATTGGAGGATCCCCTCTAGAGAAATCTACTCGGTATATTTATTTTGATCAAAAAGTTAACGGCGAATACCTCTTTTATAAAGAACCCGTTCTAATGACATCTGCTTACCGCGATTTGTATGTTGAAACGTGTAACATGCTTTTTGATACATACAGCAAACTTATTCCTCCGCTTACTGAGTATATGGAAGAGAAATTTCCTAAAGAAGACAACACTTCAAAAGTTGCTTATGGAGCTGCTCTAAGAGCTAAAGTTTTAGATTGTCTAAGAGGTCTCCTGCCATCTAGTGGTATGACAAATATGGGTGTTTATGGAAATGGTAGGTTCTTTGAGGGGTTAATTCGAAAGCTTAATGTAAGCAATCTTGTAGAACTGCAAGATATTGGTAGACAAACGTATAACGAACTCTCTAGTGTTATTCCTTCATTCGTACGTAGAGCGGACATCAATCATAAAAACCAAAAAGACTTTGTCCAATTTTTTGAGTCGATGCAAGAAGAAATTAAAGTTGTTACTAAAGAGCATGCCTCATTTAAATGTGAGTCTATGCAGCCAGGTGTAAGGCTTATTGATTCAAATCCAGAAGATGTAACAAAAGTTGCTGCAGCTTTGCTGTATGCTAACTCAGATAAAAGCCTCTCTGATCTAAGAGAGCATTGTAAAAAATTATCAAGTGAAGATCTAGCTCGCGTCATTGACGCTGCATGTAACAGCAGAGAAAATAGAAGACATAAGTCTCCTAGAGCTCTAGAGCATGCTTCTTTAACTTTTGAAATTATGAGCGACTTTGGTTGCTATCGTGACTTACATCGTCACAGAATGCTTACCCAAGAGCGTCAGTTGCTAACCTGTAGCTATGGTTACTACATACCTGCGGAAATTCAAGGAACAGATATGGAAGAGTTGTATCGCTCAGCGATGGATCAAGCTAAAAAAGCTTATGATACAATTGCTGGAGAGCTTCCAGAAGAGGCGCAGTATGTTGTTCCAATGGCGTTTAATATGCCCTGGTATTTTAACGTCAATCTCAGATCTTTGCAGTGGCTTTGCGAACTCCGCTCATCACCTGCAGGACACCCAAATTATCGCTACATTGTTCAAGAAATGGCCAAACAAGTATGTGAAGCTATTCCTGCTTTTGAACCTATCTTTAAGTTTGTTGACTATGAAGGTCACGAAGACTTAGGCAGATTGGGACAAGAGGTCAAAAAGGCAGAAAAACTTAAGCAATCCTAGATTGATTCATGAAAAACCCAAAAGTTGAAAAAGGTAGCTTGTTAGGAGGAATTCTTCTGATAGCGGGTAGTGCTATAGGTGGAGGAATGCTTGGTTTACCCATAGTTACTGGAATTGCTGGTTTTTATCCTGCAGTGGTTATTTTTTGTTTTTGCTGGGCTTTCATGACGACAACAGCTCTTTTGTTGTTAGAGGTAAACCTTTCTTTTAAAGCGGGCATTAACCTTTTGGGTATGACTAAGCAAACTTTGGGGAAAGTGGGGAAAAATGTTTGTTGGATAACTTATCTTTTTCTGTTTTTTTGCATGTTAGTTGCCTATATCGATGCAAGCGGTTCGCTCACTCAGCAATTTATTAATAAGAGCTTTGCTTTTCAAATAAAAGGATGGCAGGGAAGTCTATTTTTCACAGTTCTTTTTGGAGTGTTTGTATATATAGGCACAGCTCTAGTGGATCATGTTAACAGACTGTTTATGCTAGGTTTAATCTTAACCTATCTCTTTGTCATAGGGTTTGGCACATCAGAGGTTCAGCCGAGTTTCTTTAGTCACAAAGCATGGAGTTATTCTTTACTCGCTATTCCTGTAACCATTACTTCGTTTGGATATCATAATATTATTCCTACGCTTACAAGCTATTTAAAAAAGGATCGTCGAAGGATGATTCAAATGGTTGTTGTAGGTGGTGGTATTCCCCTTTTGGTTTATATTCTTTGGGACTGGCTAATTTTAGGAGTTGTTCCTGCTGGCAGCTTTCACAACAAGCTTACTCTTGAAAATATCTTGGGTTTTATTAAATATCCATTGATGGGGCAGTTTGTTCAGTACTTCGCTTTTTTTGCTATCGTTACTTCATTTTTAGCCCAAGCTCTTGCTCTTTTAGATTTCTTGAGGGATGCACTAAAGGTGGCAGACAATTGGTTTAATCGAATATGGCTGATAATGCTTGTTCTAGGACTGCCGTATATTGTTGCTATGGTGTATCCAGGCATGTTTATTCAGGCTTTGGGACTTGTAGGCGGATTTGCTGCAATTATATTATTTGTTTTTATCCCAGCCTTTATGGTTTGGGAGCTGCGCTACAAAAGAAAAAAACTAGAACATAAGATCGTACCAGGAGGACGCATAATGCTTTCTATTGTTATTCTTATTGGTTTTTTTGTGATGGCAGTGCAATTGATTCAGGAAATTTTTAGTATCGAAATGTTAAAAAATATTTTATAAATCATGAAAAAAAATAGAGTTTTTGGAGGCATTTTACTTGTAGCTGGTACAGCAATTGGAGCTGGAATGATAGCTTTGCCTATTACTTCTGGGTTAGGTGGCTTTGTTCCATCAATTGTTTTGCTTTTAGCTTGCTGGGTTTATATGACCACTACGGCGTTTCTCTTTTTAGAAGCTACTGTATGGTTTGAAAGAGATGTTAATATTGTTTCTATTGCCGAGCACACTCTTGGTTTTTTTGGAAAAGCTATTAGCTGGCTTGTATATCTCTTTTTACTTTATTGCCTGACAACGGCCTATCTTTCTGGTTGTGGAGCTCTTTTTTTGAGTTCTATGGAAGGCCTTACTAGAACAACTTTGCCCAACTGGGTGGGGCCAATACCATTTTTACTCCTTTTTGGTTTTTGTGTTTATTTGGGCACAAAGCCTGTAGATTATATCAACCGAGCATTAATGCTTGGCATGGTTTTAACCTTTGCTGTTCTTTCTGGGATCTCAGTTGATCACGTAAAAACAACAAATCTAGCATTTCAGTCTTGGCCTGTAGTTTGGTCATCTCTAGCCATAATGGTAACATCCTTTGGTTACCACATCATTATCCCAAGCCTTTCGTACTATTTAGGGTATAAAGTGGATCTCTTAAAAAAAGCTCTTTTTTTTGGAGGGTTAATTCCACTTATTTTTTACCTAATTTGGGAAGTTGTTACACTAGGAGTTATTCCAGCTACTGGAGCACACAGTTTTGCAACACTTGCAACAAGTATGCACGCAGAAGCTAGTTTAATATCTACGCTAGACTCAAATGTTCCCGGTGTAAGTATAATCGAGCTTTTAAGATTCTTTAGCTATTTTGCTATTTTGACCTCATTTTTAGGGGTATCATTGAGCCTATCTGACTTTTTGGCAGATGGCTTTAAAATAGAAAAAAACGCGCGTGGCCGCTTTTTTATTACCTTGCTAACTTTTTTACCTCCCCTCTTTTTCTCTCTAGTGTTTCCAAATGTGTTTGTTTCGGCTTTAAAATATGCTGCTATCTTTGTAGCTATTCTACTAGGAATTTTGCCAGCTGTAATCGTTTGGTCTGGAAGATATCGCTTAAAACTTGAAAGTAAGTTTAAAGTTTTTGGAGGTCGCCCTCTTCTTGTACTAGTTATTTTAATATCACTTGCTGTGATTGTAGTTGATTTGATCGACCAGTGGCATTAAATTTGTATTTATTCCCAATTGGATAAAAAACTAAAACCCATTAAAAAACATGAATATAGCACCTAAAAAAAGAATATTAACAGGAGATAGACCCACAGGGAAACTGCACTTAGGTCATTATCTAGGGACAATTCAAAATAGAGTTAAGCTACAAAGTGAGTATGAGTGCTTTTTTCTAATAGCTGATTTACATACTTTAACAACTAAGCCTCAAAAAGAGCATATTTTATCTACGAGAGAACATATTAAAGATATGGTCGCAGATTATATTGCCTGTGGAATAGATCCTGCTCAATCTAGCATTTATTTGCAGTCTGCAGTTCCTGCTGTTTGTGAAATGAATTTGTTTTTTCAAATGCTTATTTCTCTAAATCGTTTAACAGGTCTTCCTAGTATCAAAGATATGGCAAGAGCAGCTCACATAGATGAGGAAACCGTTCCTCTTGGACTTGTTAATTATCCTGTTTTACAAGCGGCTGATATTTTGCTGCCCAAAGCTGACCTTGTTCCTGTGGGTAAGGACAATGAAGCTCATGTTGAAATAGCTCGTCTTATTGCAAGGCGCTTTAACCAACAATATGGAGACTTTTTTAATATACCTGAAGTTTTAGTAGGTGATTGCCCAACCTTGGTTGGGACTTGTGGAAAAAGCAAGATGAGTAAATCTTTAAACAATGCAATTTTTTTATCTGACAGCTCGCAAGAAGTAACCAAAAAAGTAAAAAAGATGTACACAGATCCCAATAGAATTAGAGCTGACATCCCAGGGGAAATCAAAAATAACCCCGTCTTTATTTATCACGATCATTTTAATCCTGATAAGGGTGAGGTTTGTGACTTAAAAGAGCGCTATGCAAGTGGAAATGTCTCTGATGTTGAAGTCAAAGATAAGCTTACAATAGCAATCAATAATTTTTTAGAGCCTATAAGAGAAAAAAGAGAGAAAGTTCTTCAAGATAAAGGTTATATTGAAGATGTGATATATCAAGGGACTTTGAGAATGCAAGAAATAGCTCAAGAGCATATAAAGCAAATGAAAAGTGCCATGGGTATATCTGGCGCATGGAATAAAATTTCTAGAATTGCTCGTTCAAGATAGGGGGAACACGCATGGAACCAAAAATTGGAATAGAGAAAGATAGTTTAAAAAAATCATCAGATTTACTGAACAGAATCTTGGCAGATGAAATGGTTTTGTATGTCAAAACGCTAAATTATCATTGGAATGTAAGAGGGCATCATTTTGGACCTTTGCACAAACTTTTTAAAGATCAGTATGAAAAGCTTGCTCTTTGGGTAGATGAAATTGCAGAAAGAGTTCGCATTTTAGGACAAGATGCACCAGGAACTATGAAAGAATTTCTGGAGCTAACTCATTTAGAAGAACACAAGGGGGCTACTCCCTCCGAAAAAGAGATGCTTAAAAGTTTACTTGATGATCAAGAAAAAATAATTGTTAACCTGAGAAAAGGGGTAGATTTAACAGGTGAGGAGTTTCATGATATGGGCACTTCAGACTTCTTAACCCAGTTAATGTCTGATCATGAACAAATAGCCTGGATGACGCGCGCGCATTTAGAGGGGTAGGTTATGAAAACGCAAAGCCCCGCAATAGAACTGGCAAGCTTAGAAAAATCTTTTGCTGGAGAGTCTATAGAAATAGATTTGCAGGGCTGCTGTAGAGATTTAATTGGATCCGAACCTCATATTAGAGAGTATCTTGAACAGGTTTTAACGATGCTTGAGCTCACAGCCTACGGTGCATGTCACCTAGTGCGCAACGGCACAAGTGCAGCAGACATGGGTTATTCAATGTTTCAGTTAACAGAAAGTTTTTCAGTGTCTGCTCATTTTGTTGATGAGAGCTCATGTGCATATATTCATATATTTAGTAAAAAATCTTATGACTGGCCAAAGCTTGTAAGTTTTTCTCAACAATTTTTTGAATCAAAAAAAAGCAAATTTAATAATAATATTCGGCATTGATTTTCTCTTTTCTGCTATACTAACTGGCTTATGAATGAATTTGAATTGGTCACATCTTTTCAACCTTCTGGAGATCAACCTAAGGCTATAGAGACTCTTACTTCTGAAATTGAGAAAGGTAAAAAATCTCAAGTTCTACTTGGTATTACAGGTTCTGGTAAGACTTTCACCATGGCAAATGTGATCAAAAAGTTTAATAGGCCAACCCTAATCTTAGCCCATAACAAAACTCTTGCAGCTCAACTTTATCAGGAGTTTAAAACCTTTTTTCCAAATAATGCCGTAGAGTATTTTGTCTCTTACTACGACTACTTCCAACCCGAAGCTTATATTGCCAGGTCTGATACCTTTATAGAAAAAGATATGGCAATTAACGATCGAATTGATCGCTTAAGGTTAAATGCAACGCGTTCTCTCTTGGAGAGAAACGATGTAATAATAATAGCATCCGTTTCATGTATATACGGTTTAGGAGTTCCTGAGTATTATGCGCAGATGAATGTACGCCTTGAAGTTGGACAAGAAGTCAACAGAGAAGCTTTTCTACACTCTTTAGTAGACATTCATTATAAGCGAAATGATTATGACTTCAAACGAGGAACTTTTAGAATTAGAGGAGAGGTTATAGAGATCTTTCCAGCCTATGAAGAAGAAGTTGCTCTAAGAATAGAATTTTTTGGGGATGAAATTGAACAAATCTCTATTATTGATCCTTTGACGGGATCAGTGTTTAAAAAAGAAAATCAAGTAGTCATTTTTCCTGCATCTCACTTTGTTACTCCTGAAAAGGTCAGAGGCGAGGCTATGCAAAGCATCAGAACCGAGCTTAAAGAGCGCCTCAAAGAGTTTGAAGTTCAAGAAAAACCTCTTGAGAAAGAAAGGCTTAACCAAAGAACTCATTACGATCTAGAGATGATCAGAGAACTTGGTTTTTGTAAAGGTATCGAAAACTACTCGCGTCACTTCTCAAAAAGAAAGGCAGGAGAACCCCCACCGACACTTTTTGATTACTTCCCTGAAGACTTCCTCTTATTTGTTGACGAATCCCATCAAAGTATTCCTCAGATACGAGCCATGTATAATGGTGATCGTTCTAGAAAAAACTCTTTGGTTGAATTTGGATTTAGGCTGCCCTCAGCCTATGATAATAGACCTATGCAATTTGAAGAATTTTATAAAAAAATTAAACAGGTTGTGTACGTCTCTGCAACACCTGGAGATTGGGAGCTTGGTGAAACATCAGGAGAAGTTATAGAGCAAGTTATTCGCCCTACTGGCTTACTTGACCCATTGATAGAAATAAGGCCAGCTTCCACTCAAGTAGATGATTGTTTGGAAGAGATACGCAAGCACACCCAAAAAGGGGGTTGCGTTTTAGTGACAACTTTAACAAAAAGACTCGCAGAAGACTTAAGTAAGTACTTGCAAGATCTAGGGGTTAAAGCAAAATATCTTCATTCAGATATAGACACTTTAGAGCGCATTCAAATTATTCAAGAGCTGCGTGCACATAAATTTGATGTACTTGTTGGAATTAATCTCCTTAGAGAAGGTTTGGATATACCTGAGGTTTCTTTAGTCGCTATTTTGGATGCTGATAAAGAAGGGTTTTTACGCTCACAGACTTCTCTTTTGCAAACCTGTGGAAGAGCGGCTAGAAATAGTGAAGGGCGAGTCATTATGTATGCAGATAAAATGACTAAATCTATTGTTGCAACTAAACAAATCACTGAAGAAAGAAGAAAGCTTCAAGAAGAGCATAACAAAAAAAATAAGATTGAACCTCAAACCATCAAGAAAGATCTTATCGACTATTTCCCCGAAAAGACAACAGAAGTCATTGATAAGGGAAGCAAGGCAAAGTCTCACTTAAGCCTTGAAGAAGTTAGAAGGAAAATTGCAAATCTTGAAAAAGAAATGAGAAAAAAAGCAAATGCACTGGAGTTTGAGGAGGCAGCAGGCCTTCGCGATGAGATGAAAAAACTTCAA
>JAJACU010000016.1 GCA_022601345.1 Chlamydiota bacterium
TATAAGTTTGTCGTTTAAATATCAAAAATAAAGAAAGCTTGAACAAAATTTATAATGAGTCTATCCTGAGAACAGTTAATTAATTTTGTTATTGATTCATCTTAATATAAAAATGTAAAGTATAGGTTGACGTATGAACTTACCGGAAACAGATCTTAAAACTCTACAAGAGCTAGAAGATACCATTAGAAAAGCTGTTAAAAAAATTAACGGCACCAAAGAAAATGACATTTGCAGATATCTTCCTATTCCTAATGGTGGATATATGCACCATTTTACAATGAGAAAGATGAAAACTGAAGAGCCTCTTGCTCTTTCTGCACTGATCGACCGTTACATCAACAAGGTTGAAAGGCCTACATCAGTTGCTCCAAAACCTAGAGCTGCACGTGGTTCAAGAAAACGTAGAGGAGGAATTAATTTTTCACGCTCAGAGCTCGAAAAATTAATTGATATTGCAAATAGACTCGGTGAAGATGAAATTATTAATAAGCTAAGCCCGCGTAAGTCATTAGCTGCTTATCGTCGTGATCTTATTATGTCTGTTAAAAACAACGAAGTCGACGAAAAGCTTTGGAAGGATTATGCTCAGGCAGTCGCTGAAGCAACAGATGAAGACTTATAATTAAAATTTTAAATTTGACTTATCATCAAGCTTAAATCCTTTTTGGATTTAAGCTTTTTTTTTATTAAAAAATTGTTTCATTTAATACTACTTCAAGAGTTATTAATCTTTCTTTAAGTCGTCAAAATGAGTAATTAAAATATTCTTTATCTCCCGCAAGCATTTGCATTATAAGTGCCAAATGGTATAATATATTCAGGTTTTCAAAATCTATATATGTCTAATTAAAAAATATTGAGGCCAAAAAATATGTCAGAAACAAAGGAAAAGCAGTTTAGCAAGATAAGGTCAATTTTATGGCCGATTCATGCATTCGAGCTTAAAAAAATACTACCTCTATTATTAATGTTCTTCTGTGTAATTTTCAATTACACCATCTTAAGAGATATGAAGGATGCCCTTGTTGTTACAGCTCCTGGAGGAGCCGGTGCGGCAATTATTCCAAACTTAAAACTCTTTGTAGTTATTCCAATGGCAGTAGTCTTTATGATTGCTTACGCAAAATTGAGTAACACTTTAAGCAAACCTAAGCTTTTTTATACTACGATTTCATTTTTTGTAGGTTTCTTTGCTCTTTTTGCGTTAGTGCTATACCCAATGAGAGATGCACTGCATCCCACACATTTTGCTGATTGGTTGCAGTCACACCTGCCAATGGGTTTCAGTGGCTTTGTAGCTATCATCCGTAACTGGACATACGCATTATTTTACGTAATGTCTGAGCTTTGGGGAAGTGTTGCATTATCTCTTGTTTTATGGGGATTTGCTAATGATATCACTAAAGTGACTGAAGCGAAGCGCTTTTACCCAATGTTAGGTATTGGAGCAAACTTTGCCCTTCCAATATCTGGGCCGTTAATTATGTACTTCTCAGATATTAGAAAAATTTTACCTGCAGGCGTTGACGCTTGGGGATATACTCTTAACTACTTGATGGGAGTTGTTGCTCTTTCTGGTGTTATCTTAATGATGACTTACGCTTGGATGCAAAAACACGTATTAACTGATCCACGTTTTTATGATCCAAACGAGCAAAAGAAGAAAAAGAAAGAAAAACCTTCTATGGGTATCGTAGAAAGTTTCAAGTTCCTTGCAAAGTCTAAATACTTAGGCGCATTGGCTATTATCGTATTTGCTTATGGTATGTCAATTAACTTAATTGAAGTAAGCTGGAAAGCACAATTAAACCTTCAATACCCAGACCCAGCATCTTACTTAAGATTCATGGGACTCTTCTCAACAATTACAGGTCCTCTAACTATCTTTACGATGTTGTTTGTTGGTGGTAATGTAATGAGAAGAAAAGGGTGGACGTTTACAGCGCTTGTAACTCCATTCATGCTTTTGATAACTGGTGGACTTTTCTTTGCTTTCATCATTTTCAAAACAGCACTGAACCCTCTTACAGTTTTAGTAGGGGTTACACCTATCATGTTTGCAGTTGCTTTAGGAGCTATTCAAAATATGCTCAGTAAATCAACTAAGTATTCTCTTTTTGACCCAACTAAAGAAATGGCATACATTCCTTTGGACCAAGAGTCAAAAGTTAAAGGGAAAGCTGCAATTGACGTTGTAGGTGCAAGACTTGGAAAATCTGGTGGAGCCGCTATTCAAGCTCTTATCTTAATACCTCTTTGTGGATCAGCACTTAGCATTGCTCCTTATGCAGGACTTGTGATGATTGGTGTTGTTGTGATGTGGATTGCCGCTGCAAAAGCACTGGGAATTCGTTTCAACAAGCTCACAAAAGAGCAAGAAGAAGAAAGAGCAAGAGAAGCTTTGGAAGCTGCAAATGTTGCAGAAGCTAAAGTTGCAGCTCCTAAAGCTGAAGGTGAAAAAGTATCTGTATAGTCAGATCCTTTTAACTTTGCTTAAAAAAAAGGCCTCCATTGTTGGGGGCCTTTTTTTTGTTCATTTTAATTCTTCAAATAAATAATATTTTTCTCTCTATTTTCAATATTAATAAATCATATTATGTTTCACCTAGCTCTAATAACAGCTCTACTCTCTACAGCTATTACTCCAAAGTATTTTCTGGCAAACAGAGATACAAGGCCAATTCGTGAAGAAGCTTGTGCTAAGAGCAGCGTGCAAGAAGAGTTTTTTTCTCCCTCTCAAACTTTATCTGAGGAAGAAATAGAAAGGTGCCAAAGAAATGAAAAACTTGATATGAGTATTATTTGTAATCAAAAGGATACTCAAGTCTTTCGCTTTATCTCGTTGAATGATGAAATTTGGTATGAGTTATGTTTTATTGGTAAATTACCTTTTTCTTTAGAAAAATATAGAATGCGCTTTAATCAGGTGGAAAAGCGCATTGAAGGTAAACTTCATAAGGCCTGGGTCTATACTGTGCGGGTAGGCCGGCAATCTAAAACTAAAACATATGTAGATGAAGCAAAAGACACGCTTATGACTGCCAACTCACTAGAATACATATTGGCTGCACGAAGAGCGTTTAAAGAAGCTTTGCCTCAAGTTTTATCTATAGAAGATTTAAAAGAAATAATGAAGAGCTCCAAGGTGCTTTTCTATACAGGAGCAGGTATTTCTGTAGCAGCACATATCCCAAGCCAAAAGCAGCTTTATCCATTGTTGGGTATTGTAGAGGGTGACTACAAAGCCTTCTTTAAGAAAGTCATAAATAAGCCTTCTGAAATTGTTGCTGGGATAAGAGCTTTTCATAATAGCTGTTTTTTTCATCTGCCAACCAAAGCTCATTTCGTCCTCAAAAAGTGGGCAGAAGAAAACCAAGCAAAAATCCTAACAGAAAATTTAGATTGTCTTCATGAACAAACAGGCATCATACCCTATAAAGTATCTGCCCAAGCTCTAAGAAAGAGCTTAAATCCAAAAACTTTTGATCAAGTTGACTATATAGTATGTGTTGGGCTTAGCCACGATGACAAGGGTTTTTTAAGCTGGTATAAGTCACATCATTCCAAAGGCAAAATTATTGCAATTGATTATGTTCAGCCTGAGTATCTAGGTGATGAGGATTACTGGATTAACCAAGACTTGCAAGAAGTCTGCGCATTATTGTAGTAAACTCTCTAATTTCAATCATAAGTGTTTATATTTAAGGTCTAATTAATGGGCTTGAGCTTGTTATGCGATTAGGCGTGAAAGCCGAAGATATAGATGGCAAGCTTTTACACTTTGCTCTAGATATAGCTTCAAAAAGAGCTATTTCTTTAGTTGAAAGCCTATAAACAATCGTAGCTTTTAGAGTCTTCTGACTTTTTTTAATTTCTGACGCACGTATTTTCAAAAATAATTCCTCAATAATTTCTAAATCTGTTAAGTCTAGTTCTTACCTTTAAAGAGTGCTAATTAGGATATCAACTCCATGGAACCCGTTTATCACACGAGTAACTTTAATTTTGAAATAGTGCAACCTGAAGGTGAAAGTGGGGCCGATGTTAAAATTTCCTGGAAAGGACGAGAAATCACTGTACATAGTCCTATTATAGAAGACTCTGCTCACCCGATGTCAGGAGAGGAGGGTGAGCCAAATAAAGCTGGCCTAACGCCCTTACATCTGAGTCATGATGTCACAGTGTATGTCGATCTAAAACAAAGCAAGCCTTTGCCAAGTGATGTCGATCAAATTAAAGCAGTAAAAAGGTTAAGGTCCTTTGCAAATAAAATTAATGCTCAGCAAGCAGCTGCTTTAAAATTTGATGAGGAGCTTACACGCTGGTCTACTGATCCTTCAGTAGAAGTAGGCGAGAGAGAGCATAGAGTAGATGCTGCAGCTAGGATGAGAGTTTGCATTGAGAGTAAAGACAAAAAAATGGATCTGAGTTACTTACAGCTCTCTTCGCTTCCAGATGGTTTTGTAGAACAATTTGAGTACCTAACAGATCTTAACCTCAGCAACAACAAACTTCGAGCTTTGCCAGAAAATTTTGGCAAATTTGTGAACTTAACGCTTCTAGATGTTAGTGGAAACAAGCTTCAAGCCCTACCTGCGAGTTTTGTAAAACTGAAAAAATTAGAGCAATTAGTTCTTGAACGTAATCAAATAGAAGCTTTGCCAGAGGATTTTGGTCAGCTATCAAGTTTATCTTTATTGTATCTTTCAAGTAATAAAATTGAGTCTTTGCCAGAGAGTTTCTGTAGACTTAGGCATCTAAGAGTGCTCCTTATTAGTGATAATTTTATTCAATTTCTGCCTGTTGATTTTGGACAACTCACAATACTTGAGGAATTAAATTTGAGAAATAATATGCTGCGAGCACTTCCTGAGAGTTTAGGGCAGTGTTCAAAACTAGTTTCGATTGATGTAGAGAGTAATAAACTTCAAGCTCTACCTGATGTATTTGGAGAACTGCCAGATTTGAGAAATTTCTTTGTTCAAGAAAATCCACTCAGAAGCCTGCCCATTTCTATATTAGATATACGTTTGCGCCGTAAAATTAGCTTAGACGGTCATAATCTTTCTGAAGAGGTTTTGACTAATTTCAGAAGATTAATAGACGCTAGGAGACAAGATGGCCAGCAAGTCGCATCATTTTCTTTTGATATGCCAGAGCCAAGATCAAGTACAGATCCTCAATCAATTGATCGTTCATTTAAAGCTCTTAAGCTTTTGGCAAAATATGAAGAGCTTCCCTTTGACATAGGTCTTTTTACAGCTGATGGTCATCCAGCTCAGTTATGGTTACATAACTTATTAGAAACAACAGATTTTACCGAAGGCTCAGATGAACTTCAAAAAAAGCTTGCTCAAGTTGTGCTTGGATTTTTCAAGTACGTTGCAGATAATCCTGATTTTGTAGAGTTTTTTGATCTGTTTTTAGATACTGCCAATGTTTCATGTGTTGATAGAACTACTATGTCAGTGATCGATTTAGAAATTCTCATTAACCTCAAAGAAGCTCAAGGAACTTCAGTCTCTCCATTAAAGCAGCTTAGAGCGGTTTGGGCAACGCATTTGCTACATCAAATCGCAAGTGACAAAGTGGCTTCCATGCCTTTGGTTGACGAGCTTGACACTCATCTAGCCTATTTAATTCAGTGTAAGGAAGGTTTAGCATTAAGGGGTATCAAGGTGCCTTTTTCATCAGAAAAAATGAAATTTTTCACCTATGCAATTACAGGAGTAAAGCAGGACGATTTGGATGGGGCCACTACAGCTGTGTTAGGCACGATGTCTGGCGATGACTGGTCCGAGCAACTTGTAGACTTCTTGTTTGAAGAGGATAACTACACAGCAACAGCGAGCTTGGAAATGTTTAGGGCTTTTTTTGCAACAGAGGTTGCATCAATAAAAAAGCGAAAAGAATTACTTTCGGATAGAGCTGAAGAGCTTGCTGGAAAGGCGAGTGATGATGAAGTGGCTCCCAAAGATAAGCCCACAGATAAAGAGGTGCAAGAGGCCTACAAAACGGTTCAGGACTATGAGAAAAAAGCTTATGCCAAATTAGTTCAGTCTATGTCGTAATCAGAGTTTAAGAGGATTTGTAAAAGTTAAATTAATTAGTAGTCCGTGCTCTCTTTTGGAATTTTTCCATTGTAGTTTTTGCATTTAAATATAAGAGCTCCTTTAACAACCTTATTATGGACTGTATAGAGCGGAACTGTTTTTACAAGCTCAATATGTTCGAAATAAGGAGCAAGCTTACTATTGACTACGTTAACTTCATTATCTACATCTTGAACAAAATCTTTTGATTTTTTGGTCCATACATAATAGCCTGTTTTACCAAGCTTTTCATCTGCCATAGTTGGCCAAAAACAAAATTGGTTTTTACGGCGGTTATTTGTATTGAAAAAGTACTGCCTTTTTAAGTCGGGCCCATAAAAGCTTAATAAACTTGTGAGTTGATAAGAATCTGAAAACAAAAAGTTTTCCGAGCAATTGTATTCAACTTCATTAAAAGCTGTCTTTAATTGTTGCCAACCCATACTGCGCCTGAAAGGGTTAATAGAAAAAGGAGTTAGTTTTTCAGGTAGAAAACTATATTTTTGAATAAAGGGAATGGAGACAAGGATAAAAACCATAAAAAGAGAAAGAGCAACTCCTCGGTAGAGCCATTTTATTCCTTGATTTATCTTTTCAAGGCCATACCAAGCTATAATATAAGTTGAGGTTGGGTAGGCATAAAGAGCCCAGTTCGCTTGTATTTTTTTTGTGCTAGATAGTGCTAAAAAAGCTCCAAGAATAAGCGTTGTTGTAAGAGTGCAAAAAACTAAAGATTTTTTAACTGTTTTTCTCAGACGCAGAATTTCTAAAAGCCCAAGCATTAACATTATAAAAAATATTGGAGAGAGCACAGCAAATTGAGCTCCAAAAAACTCCCAAAAATTACTTTTAGAAGCTGTGGTTGTCGTTTGGATAAATGCATGGCGAAAAGTGGGCCAGTTGTGGGCGCTATTCCAAACAATGCTAGGCAAAAGTCCCATTAGAGATAAAGCCATGCCACTCCAAAGAGCCTTGTTGTATAAAGATTTATAATAGAGGCTCATTACGATAATTGGCACCCATAGTAAGTAAATAGGCCATTTAAAGAGCGCTCCACATAATATAAATAGAGAAACTAAAAGGTAATTGGGAGCTTCATCTTTTTCTAAGGCCTCCAATATTGGGTAGGTAGCAAGCGTCCAAAAAAGTATGAAGCCTCCATCAGTTGTTGCTGCAAAAGCACCGAGCATACCAATAGGTGAAAAGGTGAAGATAATAGCTGCCCAAAAAGCTATTCTTGCACTGAAGTTTGCGCGCCAGGCTCCAAAGTAAACAGCCAAAGAGGTGAGTGTTGAGATAAGCACAGCAAAAGAGCGTACTCCAAGCTCTGTATTGCCAAATAACTTGCAACCCAGCCATATTTGCCAAGCAATCCCTGGAGGCTTGCTGTAAAAGCCAAAGGCTAAATTTTGGCTCCAAGTCCAATACTGAGCCTCATCAGGGTCAAGCCCTATGTATCCTGTTGATATCTCAACAATAGCCCAGATAGCTTTTAGAGTTAGTAGCAGTGACAGTAAGAGGAGATACTTACTTTGTGACTTGCTATTTATTGATGCTTTAATATTTGTAAAGTTCATAGATATAGTAGAGTAGCTGATTGTTTAACTTTTTCTCAAAGTTAAAAAAGCCAAGTAAAAGAAAAAATTCCCGTAACAAATGCATCACTATTGCGCCCTGTTAAACTGAACCAAGCTCCAGCTAGTGCTCCAAATTTTTCATTTAAATTAAATTCTAATGCAGGAGCAACACTCCAGTTTTGGTTGCCTGGGCCGCCCACAGGGGTGCCGCCCGTATTTCCAGAGAACTTTGATGGGGCGCTAGCAGTATATTGCCAATCAGTGGCAAGTACCCAATGTTTGTTGAAACTAAACTCCCAGGCAAATATTGAGGTGAAATTATTCCCAACTTTTACAGTGCCACGAGTGCCGCGTGCGCCTCCATATGCATTTACACCTTTAACATGTGTACGACTATTGATCGTGTAGGCAAAGTTCCATCTGAACCTAAATGGGTGGTATTTTGAAGGATCAATGTCTTTTCTAAAAAGGGTGTTGAAGTCTTTTTGAAAATTAAGAGATGCTCCAACTCCATAAGCTCCAGCTCCTGTCGAATCTACGCCTAGGTTATTTTCATCTAAATGCCTGTATTTACCAGATGGGAAGTTCATTGATATTTGGAGTACACAAGAAGGCAGGGCTGTTCCAATAATTCCTTCAAGAAGCTGGAAGCCTGCTGCTACGTTGGTATCTCCGTAACCAAAATGATACTTGTCTTGGTTTCTATTTCTAAAACACTGCGCTATAACATCCAGATCCATGAACTCTGTGAGGCCATATTGGAAAATTGTGAGGTATTGGTATTGCAGGCTTGATCTTGTACGTTGTTTGTTCCAACTGCGAGAATATGAACCATAAGTTCTTTTCCAAAAAAAGTAGGACTGACTGTTGCAGTAACCGTGAGGGACCGTGTGAGCAGAGGGTGCTAATAAAGGACCGGTATAGAAAGGGTCGTAGAGTTTGTAAAGTCCAGAGATAAATTGGCTTTTTTCATCTCCATGAGCTGAATCAACTCGTCCTTGTAAAAGGCCCCAAGAAGATAGAGGTGAAAAGTTAATGACAGCTAGTCCAATGATCAAGGATTTAACTAAAAAGGATTTCATATAAGAATGCAAATTGCCCATCAAATTATAATTTTTTTTATATTACGCCAAGAGGCTATTTTTTTAATAGAGAACATCTAACATGGGCGTTTGCAGACGCTACACCAATCTAATTATGCGTAAATTATTAACTCACCTAATGATCCAAGATGTCGTTGACTTAGCCGTTAGTTATTTTTGAAAGGGACTCTTTTATCCAAAGTGGAAGAGAAGTTCCTTCATCTGATAGCTTTAACCAGCAATAGTCAAGGTGCTCGTCGCTCAGATTAATTTTTTTAGAGTCTGTTTTGCAAAGAAAAATTGTTGCTGTAATGTGAGCTTCTGAATTTTTAAATATTGTTGTCATATGTATAGGCTTGATAATTGAAGCCTTGTCTGAGCCAATTTCTTCTAATAATTCACGACGAAGGGCATCTCTAGGTGAGAGCTCTCCAAAGTCAATGCGGCCTCCAGGAAGATCATTCCAGGTAATACCTGTGTTTTGTAGCAATTTAGATTTAGACAACGCCAGAAATTCATCACCATTGAGAATGAGTGCTTTTACTGCACATGTAGAATACATATTAGTTTTTCTAACTTCGTCTTTAATGCAATTTGACATTTTATCTCCGTGTTACAACAGAGCTTTATAGTGACATACTTGGCTCAAATATGGAAAGAAATAGTTTTAGTTGAGATTAATAATTAATTGCGACTTCTGGGCTCATAAAAAGCTCAGGGTATCTATTTAATAAGGCTTCCGCATTAAGGAGGGCTCCACCTGCAGCTCCTAAAACTAAATTATTCAACAGAAGGTTAAATTTAAAGTCTAAGCATGAACATCTTCTTAGTTTTCCAATAGAAACACTCATTCCTTTGTCAATGTTTTGGTGGATTTTTGGTTGAGGCATGTTGAGGTTTTCAAAATAGGTAAGAGCATTTTGAGGAGAAGAGGGGAGTTTGCTAGCCTTTTTATTGAATGCATCAAATGCAAAAAGAATGGAACTTTGTGTTGCTGGTTTTTCTAATTCAACACTAACGCTCATAAAGTGACCATTTAAAACAGGCACCCTATTACACTGGGCACTAATTTTGCAGTTTAAGGGTAAAATTTGGTTATTGAGTAATTGCCCCAGAATCTTTTTAGGTTCTTGTTCGACTTTTTCCTCTTCACCATGAATATGTGGTAGGATATTGTTTAGAGCTGCGTAAGCACTGGGGCCTTTGTTGCCTGCACCTGACAGAGCTTGCATCGTAGTTACAATAACTTTCTTAAGCCCAAACATCTTATGAATAGGCTTGAGGGCTAGTGCCAGTCCAGCTACAGCACAATTGGGGTTATTGATAATTTTACCTAAACTTTTCTGACTTTCAATAAGTGGTAAATGCTCTGAGTTAACACCTGGAATAAGGAGAGGAACATCGCTTTGCATTCTAAAATTTTTAGCATTAGAAATAACATGGGTTCCTTTGCCTAAAAAGTTACTTTCAATTTCAGTAGCAACTTTGCTATCTAGTGCAGAGAATGCCAAAGGAATTTTATCTTCAAAGTCACAAGAAGAAACTTTCATGTTTGCTAGATTCTGAGGAAGATCAAAGTTAATAGGATTTTCAATAGCCTCAATAAAGCTTTTCCCAACTGAGCGCTCTGATGCTGCAAGTTTTTTTATTTCAAACCAAGGATGTGAAATAAGAAGTTCGATGAGCTTTTGCCCTACAACGCCTGTTGCACCTAATATAGCGACTGGGATTTTTTGCATTATAATTTTTGTTATGTGATGGTTGTTAACTTTAATAGGTAAAAATAATCATTAGGAGAAAATTATGAAAGCCTTTTTAATTCTTTTGACTCTACTTTTTGTTGTGAACACAAAAATTCATTCTGAAACAGGTGATTGTGCTTGGATTCATAAGCACATAGAAAGGATCCCAAACTTTCCAAAGGAAAACATCAGTTTTTTATCCTATGCAGATCTTCTTCAAAATCCAGAAGCTTTTAAAAAGACAATCAAAACACTTGCCGATCGCTATAGAGATCAAGGAATTACTAAGATAGTAGGACTTGAAGCTAGAGGATTTGTTTTTGGAGTAGCCCTTGCATACGAAATGGATAAGCCATTTGTAATGATGAGAAAAGCGGGTAAGCTTCCTAGAAAAACCAGATCTATTCAGTATGGATTGGAGTATGGAAAAGATGTCTTTGAGTTAGAAGAAGAAAGCATTCAAGAAACAGATAAAGTTTTAATTGTGGATGATGTCTTGGCAACTGGAGGCACGGCTAGTGCATCTATAAGTCTTGTAGAGGAGCTAGGAGCTACTGTTTACGAAGTGGCTTGTGTCTTTGAGCTGGCCAATTTGTATGGACGCGACAAAGTTCCATCCGAAGTGTTTAGTTTACTAAGTCTTGAAGAATAGTTATTCATCACGATCATGAAAGCTAAAGAGATCTCTAAAGCCTTGCAGTGTGACATCTCGTGATGCTGCAGCAATAGAATCTGTTAAGGGGATGTCTTTTGGGCAAACCCTTACACAGTTTTGAGCATTTCCGCAATCAGCAACGCCTCCTTCTTGCATTAGAGGTCGAAGCCGCTTATGTTTTTGCATTTTTCCAGTAGGGTGTGCGTTGAAAAGGCGTGCTTGTGAGATAGCTGCAGGACCAATAAATGCAGAGTTGTCGTTAACCTGTGGGCAAGCTTCAGAGCAGCAGCCGCAGGTCATGCACGTTGAAAGAGAGTACATCACATTTTGCTTCTCTTGGCTGATCTTAGGCCCTGAACCTTTTTGATATGCTCCATCACTATCGATCCAAGCATTGACCTTCTTGAGGTTTTCAAACATGATTGTGCGCTCTACAATCAGATCTCTTATCAAAGGAAACTTTGTAAATGGAGCCAAAAGAATAGTTCGGCTTTTAGTTTCTTCAATAATATTGCGAATTAAAGCAGTGCATGCTTGGCGAGGCCTTTGGTTGACAAGCATGGAGCAAGAACCACAAACTTCTTCAAGGCATCCTTGTTCCCAAACAACAGGTTCAACATTTTTACCTTGAACAGTGACAGGATTTTTCTGAATTTCCATTAAACTTGAGATCACATTAGAGAAAGGAGTTAACGGACACTCAAACTCTTCCCAATATTGATGTCCAGGGTGACCACGGAAAATTTTTAGTATGAAAGTTTCAGCCATTTGCCTCCGGCTTAAGTAAATGGAAGAACAATATTATTTGGAATGTTCTCCAGCTTGGGTTTAACTTTTTTTGCATGAGCATAGTCGCGTTTTATCGGCTTGAGGTGTCTGATGTCAATAGGATTATAAGAAATCTGAGGCTCGTCGCTGTTAGGGTCGTAGCTAGCAATGCTTTCCTTAAGCCAATTTTCATCATCACGCTCAGGGAATTCTGGTTTATAATGAGCTCCTCTAAACTCATCACGCATCAAAGCTCCTTTGGTGATAATGGAGGCTAGCTCAAGCATGGGGTTAAATTGTGCAGCAAAAATATAGGTTTGGTTTGCAAATTGAGAACGATCACTGAGCGAGATATTTTTAAAACGCTCCTTGATTTCTTTAATTTTATTAAGGGCAACACATAGATCTTGGTTGTTGCGCTTTACAGAAACATTTCCAATCATAGTATCTGCAAGCTCTTGGTGCAATATGTGCACATTTTCAGTGCCAGTTCTATTTAGAATAGAAGATTTTTTACTTTCCTCTTCTTTCAAAGCAGATTCATAAATCGATGTAGATATTTCTTTATGTCCTCTTGTGTGAACATACCTGTGCATTTCTACCCCTGAAACGAGCCCTCCATAAATACAAGAAAGAAGAGAGTTCGCTCCAAGTCTATTTGCTCCATGATACTGATACTCGCACTCGCCAGCAGCAAAGCAACCTCGAATATTAGTCATTTGCCTAAAACGCTCCATGCGGTCTGGATCATCAGAAGCTGGCCAGTCAATCCATGCCCCTCCCATTGAATAGTGCATGCCAGGGAAAATTTTCATGGGAACTTTTGATGGATCATCACCTGTAAATTTGCTATAAATTTCAAGCACTGAAGCTAGTTTTTTACGAGTTTTTTCAGGGAGGTGAGTTACATCTAAGAAAACCTGGTTTTTACCATCTATACCAAGCCCCATCTCACAAATACGCAAGACTTCGCGAGCTCCGATGTCTCTTGGGACTAAATTCCCAAAAGCTGGGTAGAGATCTTCTAAGAAAAACCAAGGTTCGCCTGTTTTTCCACAGGTTATTTCTTTCCCCTCAACAGTAGTTATTTTTTTTGACGAATCTCCATAAACCCAAACACGTCCTCCTTCACCACGAACAGATTCAGAAATGAGTCTAAGCTTGTCTTCTCCTGGAATGGAAGTTGGATGTATTTGAATAAACTCTCCATTGCCATACTTCATTCCTTGAGTAAAGAGTCTGCCGTTGGCTGCACCAGTGCAGAAAGTAGAGTTTGTTGAGTATTTAAAAATTAAACCCGGTCCGCCTGTTGCAATTAAAACTGCATCAGCAGGCATAAATTCTAACTTTAAGTTAAAAAGGTTCATTAAAACAATGCCGCATGCTTCTCCGTCGTCGTCTAAGACAACTCGCATAAATTCATGATTCTCAAATTTTTCAATGCAACCTTGGGACTCGTGGCGCCTTACTTGTTCATCGAGCGCATAAAGAAGCTGTTGACCTGTTGATGCTCCACAAAATGCAGTGCGGTGGTATAAAGTTCCTCCAAACCTTCGGAAATCAATGTTGCCTTCAGGAGTTCGATTAAAAGGAACTCCAAACCTATCCATCATATTTAGGATACCTGGGCCTGCTAAACACATTTCTAAGATAGGGGGTTGGTGAGCTAAAAAATCTCCTCCTTTAATTGTGTCATATGCATGAATGTAAGGAGAATCTTCTTCTCCTTTAGAATCTAAAGCTACATTCATACCGCCTTGGGCACATACAGAGTGGGAGCGTTTAACTTTTGTGACCGAAACAAGTTTTACATGAAGCCCTTTTTCTGCAAGCTTCATTGCAGCAGCAAGTCCTGCAAGACCACCACCGACTACTATTACTGTTTGATTATTCGTTTTCATTATTACCTAAGATTTACTAAATATGTTAACCAAATAGCTGCGAGTCCAAGTAGAGTTAAACCAATTGTGGATCCAATCGCTATCCAGCGCATGACCTGTTGTGACCGCGCACTTAGTGTAACGCCCCAGGCAATCATTGCACTCCACAGCCCATTGAAAGCATGATAGCATGCTGCAATGACAAAGATAGTGTAGAGAGTAATCATTAGTGGGCTTTTAAAGGTTTGCCTTACACTTAAAAGAGTTGCCACTCCAAAACTTTGAGAAACAGCAATAACTTGATGAGGTCCTAATTCTTTTTTGGATAACTTTTCAACATATTCTGATAAAAGTTCTCCAAGCATTTGATCTTGAGCTTGCTTTGCCATTTGCGGCTCATAAGTATCACCTGCATCCGCTTTTTGCCCGTACGTTAAAAGGTTTTCTTTTTCTTTTTGAACTTGTTGTTCATTGTAGAGGTGGGCTTGCAAGCGAGCAGCCACTTTGTATAACCCGGGATCCATATTCACTCTGACCATATAATATTGATGGCCGATGCCTCCCTTGACAGAGATAGGGTATTCCATAAAGCGCATTTGGATGACGTGTAATACAATGCCTAATAAAAGAACCCATGAGGTGAGCCTTTGCCAAGAAAATGCATGGTTGCGTGAGTATTTCGAGAGTTTGGGCTTATGTTTGCTCTTTTCAAAAGCATTGGATTTACTCGTAAAGATGTATTTAATACCCAGGGCTGCGTGAAACACAATCGGAAAGCCCAAAAATAAAATTTCAATAGCTTGTAGATAGGGCATATCATGGATGTCATTGACCATTTTGACAAACCCTTGGCCCCAGTCTCCAATATACAAAGCTGCTTGTGAGTTAGTAATTAAATGCTCTAGCAAAAAAATGACAAGCCAGATCCCAGCAAGAGAATGGAATCGCCTGTTTACATAAGCTCGAGGTAGAATTTTTTCAGTCATATTTAAATTTAATGTTTACAGAAATGCACAACCTAGCAAGCAAATGAACTTTTTACAAGCTATTTTTAAAAATATTTTTAAATTATTAATTTAATACAATTTTGTTTTTTAGAGATTGGATTTTTTTATTATAGATAGGCTATAATATTCTCTTTTATAAGGGAGAATATATGTCTTTTAGTATCCAAAATAACGAACCGATAAATATTGCTAGTGGGATTGAGTACACAAACGATTGTGTAAATAAATTTCAGATAACTACAGAAAACCAAAGAGCGGATCAAATTAGTTCAGAAAAGCTAATCGATATTAAAGAAGCTTTAACATCAATTGATGCTTCTAAAAGTCAATATTTGAATTTCTCTAATGATCAAAAAGAACATTTTGAAGTGTTTAAAAATGATAAATTTTTAAACAAACGCTATATAGCTCATCTTTTTTGCGACTCGTTTATGCAAGATTCTATTTACGAGGGATGGTTTGTTACTGACGCTCTTTTACACATGATAACCATTCTTCAAGAAAATGAAATTTCACCCGAAGTCTCTAAAGTATTAGCTACTTTGAAAGGGTGTTTAGCTTGGCAAGAGAGATTTATTGCTTTTTCAATCGAAAATGAGCGCTCAAAAGGTGAGCAAATAGAGGAAGTCAATGGAGAGATTGATGATGTTGATATTAACGAAATTATCAATCCGGAAGTTGAAGAGAGTCAACTTTCTCCATTAGAAAAAGTAGTTGAAGAACTTGTTTTAGCCATTGAAAATTTGGAAGCAGGTGAAAATATAGTTATGCCAGGAGGATTTCTTGGCCACTCAGTACTCTATGAAATTAAGCGAGTAGATGATGATTTTGATTTTTGCGTCTACAATACCGGTGAAGGGGTAGAAAAGCACAACCTCATTATTGAAGATGAAGGTTCAGAGAAAGCTTATGGTGCTTATAGACTGCATAACATTCACTTAGAGAAGATCACAGAAGCTTCTTTTTTAGAGGATCTAATAAACCTTAAGTCTGATTCAGTAGCTGATTTTGGAGCAGCTCTTTATGAAAATATTCTTCCAAAATTAGAGGGTAAAAGGAGTGAAGTTTCAGCAGACCCAAGCGATTATATGCTCATTCAGAGGTCCGGGACATGTACTTGGAAAATGTTTAGCGCATACTTACGTTATAATCTTCCGCTAATCCAGAGAAAGTACATTAAACTGAAAGCCCGATTGGATGTTTTTCAAAAATGGTATGATTTAGGCAATGAGTTAGATTGTGTGCAGGTAAGCCAAGATTTATTGGAACGCTTAGTTGTAAATCATAAGAGTGAAGTTTTCCAGAAAGAAGCTGCCCCTTTAAACTTTTCACGTGAAGAGTTGTTGACGATGGGAATTTATAAAGTGAAAAAGACCTTTAATAAATACAAGTTCTTACTGAATGAGTCAGAAATGGAAAAAGCTGATCTTTGGTATAAAACTTTTACAGGTAAATCTATTTATACAGCTTAAAGAGCTTTTGGGTATTTCTCGATGCATGCTCTACGACTTCATTTAATGAAAGCTCTTTTACTTTAGCAATCATTTCGGCAGTCTCTGAAATGAATGCGGGCTCATTAACTTTGCCTCTTTTACTTTGAGGGGCAAGATAAGGAGAATCTGTTTCAATCAAGAGATTCTCTAAGGGAACCCACTTGGCCACCTGGCGTAGCTCTTGACTTCTTTTAAAGGTAATAATGCCGCTAAAGGAAATAAACCATTTGCGTTCGATGAGTTTCTGGGCATCTTCCAAAGTTCCAGTAAAGCAGTGGAGCACGCCCGCCTGCTTTTTTGGATAATGTTTATCTATAATATCGAAAAAATCATCAAAAGCATCTCTACAGTGGATAATAAGGGGTAAGTTGCATTCGACAGCAAGCTCGATGTAGCGAATAAAGAGCTCTTTTTGAAGCTCTTTTGGGGAGTGTTCGTAGTAGTAATCTAATCCAGTCTCTCCTACTGCAACTAGAAGTCCCTTTTTTGCAGCATCTCTAAAGTGAGAAAAATAAAGCTCTCCCTCTTTTGTGACGTCATGAGGTGTTGTAGAACCCGCGTTGTAAATCCAAGGGTATTTCTTAGAAAGTTCAATGCCTCTTTCAAGGGTTTTGAGATCTGTGCAGATATTAACAATTTTAAAGACATTAAATTTTTTTGCACGTTTAAGAATTTCATCAGCATCTTCAAATAGTGAGTCAGACGTCAGGTGTGCATGTGAATCAATAAACATAGTTTTCACCAGGGGTTACAGCTAAAGAGAGATTATCATTCCAGAGATCTAATATGCAATGCATAATGTATAAGCATTTAATAGCTTTATTTTTGTTGCAAGTTCTGCTTTATTTGGATAACCTAAAAAGTCTTTAAACCGGAGGACCTAGTGCTAGCGCCAAATGCTTTTGTTCAGTCAGATTTTTTAGGAAAACTCATTTACCTTTCATTGGTTACCTTGTCAATGACCACTTGGGCCCTTTTCTTTTATAAGTTATGGTTGTCTAAAAAAGTGGAGAGTTTTGCCGCACAGTGCGAGCATCACTTTAAACAAAACAAAAGGTCTCCTCTCAATCTTGATTTGCAAAATCGAAACTATCAAACAGGTGTAGCAAACCCATTTTTGTCTCTTTATCAACTCATGCAAGAAGGAGCCATGTCTCTTCTCAAAAAAAATAAAGAGCTTAGAGCTCACGACTCTTCTCGATCTACATTTTTGTCTTCTACAGATATTGAACAGCTCACCTCACAAGTAGAAATGAAGATCTATGCTGAAAAGAAATTTTATGAGAAATATCTTTTTGTGTTTTCAACGATTTTTAGTTTGGCCCCATTACTGGGCTTGCTTGGAACGGTATGGGGCATATCTGTCACATTTAACCAATTGCCAAAAGCAGGAAATGCATTGAGTAATGACGCCGTGCTCTCAGGGCTTTCAATGGCGCTAGGCACAACTGTTTTTGGTATAGTTGTAGCTATTCCAGCGCTTATTTTTTACAATTATTTTAGAAGTCGTGCTGAAGGGTATGCCGTTCGCATGAATCAATTTTCTTCAGACCTCCTTCATAGCGTTGAAATTCAATATCGAGCTGTAGACGTATGAGCAGAAGAAATTTTTTTCAGTCATCAGGAAGTGTTGAGGAGCCAGGCATTAATTTGATGCCCTTAATCGATGTTGTATTTGTAGTCCTAGTTATGTTTATTATTATTGCCCCAATGGTAAATATTGATCGAATCGAACTTGCTCAGGGAGTTTCAACGGTTCAACAAAATAAAATTGACCAAACTCTTGTCGTTCATATAAGAGCTGATAACACCTATTGGCTAAATCAAAGGCAAGTGACATTAAACGAGCTCAATAGCTTGCTTAACAAAGCAAAAAAATCTTACCCAAATGCAACCCCTCAGATTATGCCAGATAAAAATGCCTCTTTCCAAGCCTATGAAAATGTCAGAACAGCTTCAAAAAAAGCAGGTTTTGATTTTGTAGATGTAAACTTAAGCCCATAGTTAAGTTTATGGAAGAATCTAAATATGTACTTAAAAGAATTATTAAGTTTGTAGCTCTAGGGCACATCATCCTTATACTAACTTTTTCTTTTAGCTTTAAAAAGAGATCTAAAAAACAAATTTTGACCACAAGGGTTTTAAAAGAAAATTTTAGAACCATTGAAAAACCTAGGCCAAAGGCTAAAAAAGCTGTAGCAAAAGTTGCAGTAAAAAAAAGTGCACCTACAAAAAAAGTTGCACCCGCTAAAGTAACCCCCAAAAAAACAGAGCCTCCTAAAAAAGAAGTAAAAATTGCGCAAACAAGCAAGTTACCTAAAATAGAGCCTCCTAAGGAAACTCTTAAACTACAGCAACTAGAGCTTGTATTGCCTCAAATGGTTACTAAACTTGACATTGAACAAAAAGATTCTTTTGAAGAACTTCAAGATGATAAAGCCACTGAAAATCCCTATCAAAGTTATGTAGGAGCAATTATTGGAGAAGAGCTTAAACTGAAATTAGGTGCATTTGTAAGCTTTGAAGTGACCTTAAATTCTCAAGGAGAGGTTCTATCAGTAAAACATCTAGAATCTTCAGATGCTTTTTCTAAAGACTTTATAATCGAAAATATTAAACATATGCAATTTGCAAAGTTTTTTGGTGAAATAGCTAAAGAATCCGAATATACTCTCGTTTTTACAACAAAAGGTTCCTCTTAATGAAATCATTAAAAGTTATTTTGCTAGCTTTGATATTTGCTCTAACTAACATCCAGCTCAGTGCGCTAGGAAAAAGTGATGAAATGGTCATCGAGTTGCAAGCTCCAGATAGTTTGCTTTCACTTTACTTTGATGCTATTCATGTAGACTCTGAGATCATAACTCAAGATCATGCTAATGACTTGCAGCGCGTTGCTCTTTTTGATTTGAATAATAACGGCAAAATGAGGACTCTCAATCAGTCTGAAGTGCCAGAATACAAAAAAAATCGAAGTGCATCTGAATGGCGAGCTCTTGGAGCATCTTATGTGATATCAGCATGGATAAGGGAGCAGTATCTGACCTTTTCCGTGTTTTCATCAGAAGATGATAAAGTCTGCTTTGCTGAAGATATTAAATTGACTGGAAATCTTAATAAAGATCGCCAAAAGATTCACGTTTTTGTAAATAACTTGCATAAGGACCTCTTTGGAGAAGATGGGATTTATTTAAATAAGATTCTCTATACGTTTAAAACTCGAAATGTCTCTGACCCCTATTATGCAACAGTTTCAGAAGAAGTTTATCAGTGTGATTGGGATGGCGCAAACACAAAACAAATGACATTTGAGAAGAGTCATTGTGTCAGCCCACACCCTGTGATGTCCAAAAATGGTGAGCAGATCGAGGGTTTTTTTTATGTTTCTTACAAAATTGGGCAGCCTAAAATCTTTTGGAATAAATTTGGTGAAAAAAATGCTCAGAGGCTCTGCTATATACCTGGCAATCAGTTCATGCCTTGCATGTCACCTAAAGGCGATAAAGTTGTTTTTATAAGCGATGCACCTGGAAACCCAGAAATCTTTTTACAGGACTTCAAGCCTGGTGTTGGATCTGTTGGCAAGCCAAGGCAGATTTTTGCTTGTAAAAGAGGTGTGCAGGCGTCTCCAATCTTTAGCCCAGATGGGAATAGAGTGGCTTTTGTTTCTGATAAAGAGGGAAGCCCAAGAATTTATGTTATGGACATACCTAAGCTTGGAGCAAGTTCAAGTGACTTAAAACCTGTTTTGCTCACCAAAGTAAATCGAGAGAACACAAAGCCCTCTTGGTCTCCAGATGGCACAAAACTTGCGTATATTGCAAAAGTAGATGGCGTGCGCCAAGTGTGGATTTATGACTTTATTACTAACCAAGAATGGCAATTAACTCACGGTAATAGTAATAAGGAGAACCCCTATTGGGCGCAAAATAGCCTGCACCTTATCTTTAACTCTGTAGGTAATGAAAGCTGTGAATTGTACATGGTTAACCTTAACCAACCCAAATCTGTAAGAATAAAGACTGAGGCTGGGGTTAAGAGGTTTCCTATTTGGGTAAAATAATTTACTTGTGAGACGAATATGTCTAGAACGAAAAAAATATTATTTATCTCCTGTGCCTGCTTTGTATGAGAAGCTCTGTTTTCTCAGTTGAATTTGATGCTAGTTCTTTAGTGTCTTAGAATAAGGGGTCAAGCGCGCTCTATTGGTAAAGTCTTTTAGCAATACAGAACGAGCTTTTTCACCTCTCTCTTGTCTGGGTTTTTTGGTTTGAGAAATCCGTTTCGTATTAAAACTGTTTATTTAGTTTGCCCCATACATATGTCTAATGCCGAATTTCTAGATAGCATTTACTTTGCATACAAAAATATTCTAGATTCTTTAGGAGCATTTTTCTTTTAAAAGAGATATAGTAAAAAAAACAATTTTGTGTTATTAAGTAATTCTTTATAAGAAATGGTTTTAACCTTTTTGGTGAATTAGATGAAAAAATATGTTTTAAGCTTTTCGCTTTTCTTTGTTTTAATTTTTATGTCAGGTTGCGGCAATAGGTCTTCCACTTCCATGTGGGAAAACACAAAGACTGCTTCACGTTATATTGGCAGGGGTCTTAAAGCTTTTGGGGGAGGAGGAAAAGATTCTCGTCTGATTCATTATCAATATGAGTTCCAAGGTCCTGAAGATGCAAAATATATTGCTCTCCATGAAGAAGGTGAGAGTGATGATACAAAATCATTCCCACTTGCTAGAGAAGTTCCTGGAGAAATGGACAGCTTTTTACCTGGGATCGAAGGGTTTCATAATCCTGTAAGCAAGGAAGCTACAGTATTTCAAAATGTTCACTTTGATACCAATAGAGATCAAGTACAAGGCCAAAATGATATTCAAATCATTAAAGCGATTTCCAAATTTATGAAAAAGAATCCTAACTATTATATTTACCTTGAAGGGCATTGTGATCAAAGAGGGACAGCTTTATACAACATGTCGCTTGGCTCAAGACGTGGAAACACTGTGAGAAATATTTTAATTGAGAATGGAGTTGATCTTGATCGCCTATTCACAGTTTCTTATGGTAAAGAGAAACTTATTGATGGAAGTAATAACCCAGCAGCATGGGAGAAAAATCGTCGTGTTCAATTTAAACTATATAAGAAAAATTAATGAAAAAAGCTAATTTTATTAAAGTTTTATCGGTTGCTGCTCTGTGTACAGTATCCCTATCGAGTTGTATTGGAACAAGAAGCTTGCGTGCTCAAGAAGTAAAAGCTGATTTGGCCTTAAGAGAGATGCGCTCTCAGGTTGAAGACTGTAAATATAGAATCAATAAATATGAAGTGGAACTTCAAATTGTTGAGAGTAAGGCTGATTCTCAAGGGGCAAGCTTGAATAAAGTTCGCCAAGATATCTCTAAGTTAAGTAGCAATGACCAGGGTTTTATAGAAAGTACTTTTGCATCGTACGATAAAAAAATTGAGCGTCTTGAGGGAATAGAACAGAGCTTGAAAAAAGATCTTATAGGTCTAAAAGATCGTACCAATGAGGTGTTAGCTTCACTGGCTCAGTTTAAATCAAAACTTGATACAAATGAAGGTCAGCTTTCAGATCAGAAGCGCTACATTGAACATCTCAAAACTTCTTTAGAAGCTCTTATGAAATATGTGCAAGAGCCAATGGATGAAGATGGTGTTTTTTATGTTGTACGGCCTGGGGATTCTCTTGAGCGAATTGCAAAAGAGAATGAAACAACAATTGATAAAATTAGAGGCTTAAATCACATTACCAGTGATTTGGTTGTAGTAGGACAAAGAATACGCTTAAAGTAAATGTCAAAAAAAAAGGGCGCCATAGGAGTTTTTGATTCAGGAGTAGGGGGGCTAACGGCTGTTAAAGCTTTAGAAAAGCATCTCCCTAATGAGAGATTTTTTTACCTCGCAGACTCACTGAATTTACCCTACGGAAATAAATCTGAGAATGATTTAGAAAGACTTTGTATCGAAAATATTAACTTCCTAATTCAAAACCCTTTAAAAGCCCTTATATTAGCATGCAACACGGCATCAGCTCATGTGTATGAAAGCCTTAAAAAACGCTTTAATGTTCCCATTTTTGATGTAATAACTCCTTCAGTTGATAGAGCATTAAAATGTACTGAAACAAAAAAAATAGCTGTTCTTGCCACAGAATCTACAATTAACTCAAATCTATATGAGAAGCTTATTTTGACTCGAATGCCAGAGGCTGAAGTAACTTCAATTGCTTGTCCATTACTCGTCTCTGTGATTGAAGAGAACCTACTTGAGCATAAGCTCAGTCAGATGCTCATTAAGCAGTATCTACTACCTCTTGAAGAAACAGATGTGGATGTGGTTATTCTGGGTTGCACGCATTACCCTCTATTAGAAGAGAAAATACGACAAGAGCTGCCAGAGCATGTTGAAATTATTGATTCAAGTGAGTGTAGTGTTCTCAATTTGAAAAAGTATTTAGAGGAAAATTCTTTATTAGAGAAGTCTAAATCAAATGACAATAATCTGTTTTTTGTTTCAGGATCTACAGACCTATTTAATAAGGTGGGATCATCTCTGCTCAATAAAAATGTTAAGTCAGTAAAACGGTCAAGTTAGGGGGCTATCATGTTAGATATACGGACAATGGGGCATATCAGTATAGTTGTCTCTAACCTAGAAGAAGCAGAGAAATATTATAGTGAGCTTTTTGGAACAAAAGCAATTGCTTCTCTTATCAACTTAAAAAATGATGGGATGGCTAAAAACATGGGGTTTGAAAACCTCGAGCTTAGTGAAAAAATTTTAAAGTTTGTACACTGTAACCTCGTTCTAGTGTTGACCCAATTTCATAGCCCGCAGGGCAGCTCTGAAGTCCCCAAGCACCAGATCAATGACATGGGTGGCCCAAGACATATTGGTCTAAATGTTGAAAATATTGAAAGTGCCTTTGATTTCTTAAAGGGAAGATCTGACGTTGAAATTTTAAACAATGCTGATTTTAGGCCGGTGTCATACTCTAAAATTTCTCCAGATGAATTCAAACTCGAATCTTCAACATCTGAACAAAACCAACAGGAAAAGGAAAAGCTTGCTCAGTTGCTTTCTAAAAAGAAAACTTTTTTCTTTAGAGATAAATATGGTTTGATTTGGGAAATTGAAGAACGTTTTTTTGAAGAGAGTTAATTTTTTATTTAAATCAATGCCACTAAAGCGTAAAATTTCTTTCTTTTTTTAGTATTCATTGCATAACATTACCTTATATTAATAATACATTTAGACTAATCACATGTTAAATTCTATATCAGCCTCTATTAAAACTTTGCAAAATGCACCTGCTTCTACTGGAGATTTTGCCACAAAAATTAAGTACAAAAGCACTGCTATTTCAGATCTTAAATTTGAAAATCAAACCAATGAAACAATTGTTGGTGGGACCTCCAACATTTATGGTCGACTAACTTTGAATATCCAACCTCAAGGGCAATATAACCGCCTAAGACAAATTCTAGTTGGGATAAAAGATATCGGGGCAAATCAGCTTATTCATTCGGAGCAAAAAATTATTGGAAAGCGCTTAGAAGGCTACATGAGCGTAGATCAACAAAACAAAGTGTATGAGACACACTCTGATTATGCAAAAGATTTTAAAATAACAGCGCCAGAGAAAAAAGGGTTATATGAACTTGAAGTATGCATCATTGAGCTAGAAGCTGACCCTGTTGAAAATGCTGGAACTATTAATGGATTTTTTAAATTGAAAGACTCTGACAAGCTGATATTGGAATCAGAGTTTGCCAAAGATAAACTTTGGCAAATGGATGATCAAAGTTGTAAGATTTCAATGGGAAGAATTCGAGTAATTTAAGCTATTTTCTCATCATTATCACCACGCTTTATGACAGGCTCTTTCCCTTCAGTCAACGTTTCTCTTTCGATGATAACTTCTTTGACTTTGTCATCGGTAGGGATATCAAACATCAAATCTCTAAGAATTGTTTCAAGAATCATACGAAGTGCCCGGGCCCCAGTCTTTGCCTTAATAGCTTGCCCAGCTATTTCTTCTAACGCTCCATCTGTAAAGTGTAGCTCAACATTTTCTTGTGCAAAGATGCTTTTATACTGCTTAATTAAAGCGTTTTTAGGCTCAGTTAAAATTGAAACGAGGTCTTCTTTCTTCAATTCATTTGAATTTACAATACAATTAAAGCGTCCAATAAATTCAGGAATAAGTCCAAACTGGACTAGGTCTTGAGGCTCGGTTAAAGAAAGAAGATAGTCTTTACTTTGCAGATCTTCTCCTTTTTTACCTTTGCTAAAACCAATGGTGCTTTTACCCAGTCTACGAGCAATAATTTGGTCGATACCGACAAAAGCTCCACCAACAATAAATAAAATATTTTCAGTATTAATCTTAATATATTCTTGGTTAGGGTGCTTGCGCCCACCCTTTGGTGGTACATTTGCAGTCGTTCCTTCTACAATTTTGAGGAGAGCTTGTTGCACACCTTCACCTGAAACATCGCGAGTAATAGATACATTTGAAGTTGTTCGCCCTATTTTGTCAATTTCATCAATATAGATGATCCCTTGTTCGGCTCGTGCAACATCAAAATCTGCGGCTTGAAGAAGGCGAAGAATGATATTTTCTACATCCTCTCCAACATAGCCTGCTTCAGTAAGAGTTGTAGCATCAGCTATTGTAAAGGGCACATCAAGTAGATTTGCAAGTGTTTTAGCAAGAAGGGTCTTTCCTGACCCAGTCGGTCCTTGTATTAAAACATTTGATTTATTGTATTCTACAGGCTTGCCCTTATTGAGCATTTCAATACGTTTATAGTGATTATAAACAGCAACTGCGATTGTTCGTTTGGCCTCATCTTGGCCAATAACATATTCGTTGAGCATTTCCCAAATTTCTTTGGGTTTTAAGACCTTGATTTCGTGGTTCGTTGTGGGTTTTTTTTCAATAATTCCCATACAAAGTCGAACACATTTATCACAGATAAATACGTTTGGACCTGATATGAGTTTTTCCACAAGATCCTCAGTCCTTCCACAGAAAGAACAGATAGTCGCTTCTTGGTCATTAAAAGATTTTTTGCTCATACTGTAGCTGCTGCCTCTTGATTTTCTGTTTGTTGAGTAATAACTTGGTCTACTAAACCATATTCCATTGCCTCTTGTGAGCTCATGAAATGTTCACGATCCCAATCCTTTAAAACTGTTTCCAAATCTTTGCCTGTTTCGTCAGCTAGAATTTGTGCAACCTTAGCTTTTAGAGTAACAATTTCTTGAGTCTGAATGTTAATATCGATAGAAGTACCTGTAACTCCTCCAGCTGGCTGGCGAATCATAATACGACTATTTGGTAGAGCAAAACGCTTACCTTTAGTTCCTGCTGCTAATAGTACAGCAGCAAATGAGGATGCTTGGCCTATGCAGTAAGTTTTTACATCACAACCCAAAAAGCGAATAGTGTCATATATAGCTAATGTAGCTGTGACATAACCACCTGGAGAGTTGATAAATAGGCTTATTTCTTTTTTTGGATCTTCCATTCTTAAAAAGAGAAGCTGTGCAACAACAACGTTTGCAACTTGATCATCTATACCGGTACCAATAAATATGATTCTGTCTTTTAATAGACGAGAATAAATATCCATTGAACGTTCACCGCGACCAGTATCTTCAATAACATATGGAGTAAGAGACATCTTATACATTCCTTTGGTTAGCTTTGTTCCCACTATTGTGCTTGAGTGATTTTTTTTCTATATTTTTTTCACTTAAGCCAGAAACTTATGAAGGAACTACTTTTTTAAGCAAATATCTCTTCACTTTTTCGGAGAGAAGCTCTACAAAACAGTTCATACGTATCTCTTGAATAAAATGGTTATTAAACTGAGGACTAGACTTAAACTCTGCTGGAAGGTTTAGCTGAGAAACTCTTTCAGAAACTACTTGTAGTAGTTCTTTTTCAGGCACAATGATATTGTGATCATTAGCTAGTTTTTGGAAGATAAAAAAGAGTTTTAGAGATCTAATAGCATCTTGCTCAGCTTCTTTAGTTGTCTCTTTTTCTTTTTTCTTAATGTCTTCATCTGAAAAATTAGCTTGCTTGAGCTCTTGCTCTTTCATTTGAAGTTTAGTTTTGATCTCTGCATCAATTAAGCTTTTAGGCATTTCAAAGTCGATCAGCTTAACAAGTTGGTTGTCAATATCTTCTCTTTGTTTACCATCCGCTACAGATTCTGCATTTCCTTTGAGTCGTAACATAACTTGTGTGCGCAAATCTGCAACAGACTGTGTTCCCATTGCTTTTGCAAATTCTTCATCAACTTCAGGAAGCTCAGCTGTAAAAATATCTAAAACTGTGACTTTGCACTTAGTGGCTTTGAAGTCTTTTTTCTCTTCTTTAGGCATGACTTCGTCATCCCATTTACTCATACCTTCTTTAGACTCGCCTTTTTTCATTCCGGTTAGAATCTTAATGATCCAAGAAGATAGTTTACCTTTAGATACTTGAACTCTTTTTTGGCTGACAATCTTTGATTTTTCTTCGACATTTTCAATGTCTACTTCCACAAAATCATCTTTATTAACGCCTCGGTCTTTTACAGGTTCCCACTTAGCGCGATAAGTTCTCATCACGTCAATAACTTCGTCAATTCGACTTTGTTCGATGTCTTCAATTTCAACTTTTTTAAGTTTAATTTTATCTATAACCACTTCAGGAACTACTGGGTAGGTCTCAAAAGAAAAAGTTACTTTTGCTTTTGTTTTTGATTTGTGTTCAACTTTTGGTTTGATATTTCTGTAATTTAAAGGTCGTAATTTAGAAAGAACAAGAGCTTGCTCTAATCCTTTTTGCATGTAGATATTATCAAACTGTTCTTCAATGTGAGCTGCATAGTTTTTCTGAATCATTTCTCTAGGGACTTTTCCTTTACGGAATCCTGGGATTGAAATGTTTTTACTAACTTCTTTCAGTGCACTTGTATATGCATCGTTTAAAACTTTTTCGGATATTTCTACTTCCAAAGTTGCGTTGCAACCTTGAGCAAGATCGGCTTTAACTTTTACAAATTCATTGTCGTATGACTGAGTAGATAAAGATTTAGGAGCTGCTTTTTTTACAGGAGAGCTTTCTTGTTTCTTAGCAGCCACTTTTTTAACTGCTTTTTTTGCAGCTTTCTTAACAGGAGCTTTTTTTGCTGCAACTTTTTTAACAGCGGCTTTTTTAAAAGCTTTTTTAGCAGGGGTCTTTTTTTTAGGTTCAGATTCTGTTTCAGACACGGTTTATCTCCTTTCTATAGAAAAAGCGGGTGATGAGATTCGAACTCACGACCCTCA
>JAJACU010000017.1 GCA_022601345.1 Chlamydiota bacterium
CAAATAAGAAAAGGTGTACTCGGTAGAATTTTGTTTTACACAGTTCTAGTACAAGTTTATTAATATTAAAATGCCAGGGCTCTTTGAGCTCAATTTTATCAAGGCGTATTAATGATTTCCTCAGCAGTTTTAAAAAACGGCTATGGTTTCTCTTGTACCCACTGCTTTTACTATTAATACTGCTCTGAATCTGTTTGAACTCCCTAAGTAAGAGTCGCTCTCGTCTTGATGAGCATCTAGGGTTGTTAGAAGTTATTTCGGCTCCACCAAATTCTAAAAAAGTTTTCCTAAGCTCTTCTAAAGCAATCTGATAACGTCTATCTCTCCTTTTATGAAAGCTCCACCGCATCGCATTTCCCCCTTAATGCAACTTTGCAAATTTCATTATTTTTTGGAAACATACTTTTTAAGATTCTTATCTAACTGACTATTAGATTATAAAGCCAAATCATTGAGAGGTTCTGTAGAGACTTCTGCCAAATCAGATCGATTATCTTCCTGAAGAAGCTTTTGAATTGCTGAATATGCCCTTACAGTGCAAGTCGTCTCCGGATGACGATGATGATAGAGCATCGCTGGCCAAAGCGAAATATAGAGTGTTGATTCTAAATGTATGGGAGCTGGAGAAATAGACTGCAAAAGGACATCAAAGACGGCTACAGCACTCATAGAAGAGTCTACTCCATCACGACATGCCCAATTAACCATATCTATCTGATTTTGTTCTACGAGGTACTTGGCAATATGAGCATAGGCAATATCAATGAACTGGCATCTTTCTATTCGCTCCAAAAATTCTCTTTCTCCAAATGAGACCTGGTGAATTTGATCCAACATTTGCCCCAAGAAAGCTATAAATTTAGAATCAGTCAACAATCTTGATGGGAAATAAAAGCCCTCTTGCTTAAGTAGCATACTATTTAAAAATGTCTCTTTGAAGTAACCTGCTCTTAAAAGGCCTAAGTTACCCTGCTTATAAAATGAACTCTCAAATGGCAATATTATAAACAAAAATGTATCAGCATATTCTTTCTTTCTTGATAAATTCTGCATCAACTTACTGATTTTAAACTCTCTAGAATGTGCACTTGTTGATGTGTCTAGGTTACTTATATAAAGGTGTCTTTGTTTTTTTTCTTTAAGTTCATTTAAATATTCAACAAAAATTGGATCAACTGCTGAACGATAGTTTTTACCATATACAGGACTTGACATTCTCAAAAGTGAAACATTGCGGTCATGCCATTGATAGGAGGCAAATTTCGAACGAAGTGTTGCTATAGCTCCATCCCATGAAGCAAAAAAGGGAGCATGTAACTTTTGATTTAACTTGCTAAGAAAAACCTTAGGGGCGCTAGATGGGAAGATTTTGTTGACCATTTTATTCAACAGTTTAGCATTAATATCCGATGGGTCTAATTGTGCTAAACACGTAGGCATAACATCCCAAAAATATTGGTAGCCTATTTCAGTATGGTTGAAATTTACAGTAAAATGTGAATAACTTATACGTTGGAGTATAGCTGCAACAAAGCGTTCCATCGCTGAATCTTTCCAGGTTGCATTATTTTTATTCTCAATAGCTATTCTTAGAACTTCAATGAAATGTTTATAGCGCTCTCGACCTTTGAGATGAGGTTTAAAAGCGTGGTCGGCTACAAGCTTTAAACAACTCGCTGTTTTTTTTATCGACTTTCTTTCTGCATAGGTTTCTGCATGATTTAAAAAACTTTCCAGAGTCTTTACATGCTGCTTTGATTGAACTAAGCCATATGGACTTTGAAGTTGAAGTTCAGAAAGCGCTACTTGATACCTTCGCTGAAAATGATCTAATACTTCTTTTGAATTTGCCATCGGGGTTAGATTAGCCAATTTCTTTTTTTGGTATCTTCCCTTTTTATAGGATGCAAAGGGGCAAGCCTGCGAAAATGTCGCAGAAAAACAGAGCAAAACTGTTATAAAAAATTTTTGTTTAAGGTTCATAATTACATATCTGTACTAACTCGTTCATACATTAGAAAATTTGAAGTTTTGCTGCAACTAAAATGCTTGTTTGAGATAAACAAGCATTTTAGTTCAAAATTAGATTTTTTTGAGAAGTTGTGTCAGGAAAAAGACCACATTTACATCAAGATTCTCTAGACTCTTGTACCTTATCAATTCTTTTTAAAGTCGCAATGCTCACTACGTGGCGATGACCTTTTGGAGGTCTTGCGTGATTAAGAACCGCTGGGAAAGATAGCCCCCATAGAAGCAATTTGAAATCAACATCAGGTTGAGCAACCTTAACCAAGTTAGCAAATGATCCAGCAGCTCTATCTACACCATCTTTACATGTAATGTTTACTGCATCTATTCCCATTTTTGAAATGATAAATTTTGAAATTTCTGCATATGCTACATGAAGAAACTCTTGTCGTTCATCTCTTGAAAGTTTAGGTTTTCCTTCAAAATATTGAGCATGAATAACATTTATTAGTTCTTGAATTTCGGCTAAGTTTTCTTCTGAATTTTTCAAATGATCAGGCAAAAAGTACCCCTGCTCACCATCTTTTAAGTAGCTAAAAAATTCAGCTTTTAATTCTTCTGCTTCAACTGCTGCTGCCGCTTTATAAAAGGTACTATCATGAGCAAAGCTAACAACGTGGAACATATCTTTGAATTCGTCTTCTTTAGATAAAGCTCTAATCGCTGCGACTCGATTACTTTCACAAAGACTCTGACCTGGACGACTATCTGATGCAAGATCTGCACTTTGATTGTTGATATATAAGTATTGCTTTCCCTGTGCCTTCAAGTCTCTAAGCATTCCAATAAATAATGGGTCAATACGTGGACTAAAGTTAGAGCCTATTACAGGGCACGCTGTTCTAATAAACTCGACATCTCTACTATCAATTCTTACATCTGTAATTCTTGACCTTGTACTATATAAAGCGGGATCCCATGAAGCAAATGGAATATTTGCAGTTAATTTTCTGCTTATATCTGTTGATCTATGGCTCCATGTTTTACCAGATAGTCCAGCTCTAAGATTAAGCTCAAGCATCGTGGCATCTAACTCCTGAATACTACTAGGTTGATAATTGCCTAAGAGGTCATCAATAAATCGAGTCCCAATACTGGTATCTTTGATATCAACTGTAAATAGTTTACTACAAAGCTGTGTCGCAACTTTGAAATCAAGAGAGTTTTCACCCATTTCACTGTCAATTGCCGATCTCAGGGCTTTAATAAATTTTTCAAAATAATTCGTTCGAACATCAAAAGAACTAATATGTTTTTTGGATACTTTTTCTAAAATACCTAGTGCCGTTTTCAATCCAGGATGAGTAACTTCTTTTATAAGATCTTCGATAGATTTACCTTCAAATGAAAATGTGCTTAGTTGCCTCAACGTTACAATATATCGATCTTCTCGAGCTGATATCCAACTTGAGCCACTTTTGACCTCTTTCTCAGTCTCAGATGTGGCTGTGGCCCCTAAGATAACTTCTACAGCCGAATCTATTTTGGTTTCAGTCGTCTTGGCTCGATCCGCTTCTTTTTGCAGCCCGTCACTGGCCAAGAAATCGACAGTTCCACCACGTCCACAATACAACCTATCTAATGCAAATGACATCTATCACCTTTTCTTTATTTAATCTTAACACTTTACCTGTATATATTTTACCAAATTTGGATATAAATGTCAATACAATTGGCATGATTAAAAACACATAACAAACTTATTTTAAGATGGTTACAAATAAAACTTTTTTGATCAATGAAAGAGGTCCTCACTTTTGGGGAACTCATGAAATTTCTAAAGATACCCAGTATGCAAAGCTAGAAAATGGCCAAACAGAAATCTTATCTAAAGACGAATTTAAAGACGCATTAAGTAGCCTCAATGGGAAAAGAGTCTTAGTCTATATCCATGGCCTAAAAAACACGAAAGATGATGTCGTTAAAAGCCACGCTGACATTGAAGAAAACGTTTCCGCCCTAAAGCTTAATCTTTCATTATATTCTCGTTTTAAAAGCATTATGAAGTACTTTCTTGGCTATTCTCAACAAGAAGCTTATAGCAACCACCAGCCATATGATGTAATTATTGGGTATAGTTGGCCAAGTTTTGATAATGAGACCTATTATTATAATGCGAAAATACACGCAAAGAAACTTGCTCCAAGATTTGCAAAGCAACTTGAACAAATATCAAAAACGACCCAAAAAGTTGATGTCTTGGCCCATAGCATGGGTAATTTGTTACTTTTTGAAACTCTTTCAAAACATGGGTCACCTGATATTAAAATTAACCATATCTACTCAATAGCTGCGGCAGTACCTCATAATAGTTTAGACTCACAACATGTTTATTCTAGAGTTTTAGACTATTGCAAAAACATTTTTGTGTTTCATTCAAAGCACGACTATGCACTAGGATGGCCCTACTTTCTTGCAGAAAAAGCTGTTTTAGCCCTGGGCTTAGTCGGCCCTTTAAGTCTCTCACAGAAAATAAAGGTTGTAGACACATCTAAAGTTATAAAAAACCATTCAGGTTACCTCTCATCCAAAGAATTTTATGAGTATCTCCTTAAAATTCATAACGAAGAGTTTGATAATGAACAAAGCCACTTCAAAATGCAGCGTTGTGTTGAAGTCTAAATTCACATTGAGTGTTACTTCGTTCTCTAAATAATTTAGTTATTTCCAAATATTTTTTTATGCAGTAGAATCAAAAAGTATCTTATGAAATTATTTTGGAGAGTGGGATGAAAACCCTTTTAAATAAACGCTTTTTAATGTGTGCGCTTTTTTTGCCGCTGACACTTTTTGCTGAAATTAGTTCTTCTACAGACCTCAATGAAATGCTCATTAAACCGTCAGTCATTGATATCCCACAAGATACACTTGACCAGCAACAACATGAAACAGATGTTGAGCAACTCAAAGAGAGTAGTAATCAACTTGGTTTTTTGAGTAACTTACAAGCTAATTTTGGATCTATGAATATGCCAGCTGCCCCTCAGTCTGTTGATGGGTCCCCTGCAAATACTTGGGTGCCAAAATTTGTTTGGATTGGAGATGTAAAGCAAAGCGATGACCTCAAATGTTTCGCAGCTTTTTTAATAGGTTCTTTAGCAGACAAAGATGCAACAACAGCTCAAGCATCCCCTGGCGTCTTTATGACTCCAACGACAACTCCAACAACAGCTCCAGTGGCAACTCAAAGCACTCAAAATGTAGCTGCAAATTTGCCCCTTCAACAAATGAGTGCAAGATCAACGACTCGCCCTGCACCTCCTCCACCGATGCCTGACAACTCATGCATGTACTCTGAAGGCCAAGTTGGTCTAGGCTTTTTATATTTTGCAGGTGTTAAAGGTAATTTAATCGCTGAACCTAATAGAATTTACAAAGATGTCACTGGTACAAACAGAGCCTCAGGAATAGCGTTTCCTCAAACTGTTCGAGGAAAAATACAATACAATAGAACTCCTGTTTATACGGTTGATTTTGGCTGGAAGCTAGGCAAATGGGTTGACTTCGGTTGTACCATGCAAGCACAACAAGGAATTTTTATAAGAACAAAACCCTTCCAATTTTCTTATCTTAGAAATAATGCAAACCCAGAAGAGACCACTAATTTAATTACCAATAACTTTGAGTCTAGCTTAGACTTATATTCCATTGGAGGAAAGTTGATGTTCCAATGGGCCAAAATGGCAAAGTGGGGTAATTGGTCTATGAACTTATTTTTTGGAGGATCTGCAGGTGGAGCATGGCAAAGCTGGACAAATGTAAAAGCTATTCAAACATACTTCAACAATGTTGGAGACGTTGCTGATAACATAACTAGCTCAAATATTTCTTTTAGAAATCAATACTATGCAAACTTGTCTTATACAGGAGACGCCGGCTTTATTTTTAAACCCACAAGTCCTACAGCAAAAATGGCAATCCGATTTGGTTGTAAGTTTATTAGTTGGGGATCAGCTCGTGGTCTAGGAGATCAAAAAGATCAAAATGACATTTTTAGAAGTGACAATGCAGCTGTTGTCAATGACCCAGCTTCAACTAACTTCTCGACAGCAAGAGTTAAATCTAGTTATTTTAAGCCTTTCAGAGTTAAAACTATTTACTCATGGGCCCCTTACATAGGATTTAGATTTGACTTTTAACCTTTTTAGATAAAAATTCTTTTTACAAAAATTGTAAAATCGATATAAACCGCTAATGATTTCATTTAAGGCTTGGAGGCTAAATATGAAAAATATTAAGCGGTTTATTTTTTTATCAATACTAATAATTGTAAGCCAAAATGTTTACGCCCACGAGCCTTTTCTCGAAGCTCCTGCAGTTGCAGCGTATTCACATAACTCAAAAAAACATACTTCGCGTTCAGGAAATTATGAAGGTGTTAATTCATGGAAGCCTTACTTTACACATATAAGTAATGTACAAAACGACGACGATCGCACTTTTGTGCAAGCTACAGCTGGTATTGGTTTTATTTATTTTTCTCACGTCAAAGGAGACACCAGTTTAAACCCATCCCCTGCACAAAGCATCACAACAGGTACCAACACAAAAAAAGTTGGGGGGTTTAGTTATAATAGAACTCCTATTTATGACCTTATGATTGGCTATCGAATAGCCGATTGGATAAAAGCGGCTTTAGCATTGCAAAACCAAAACAACATTCACTTCCAATCTCGCTTTGCCCCAACGCTTGTCCCATCAGACCAAACCCGCTCATCAGCTGCATCGCTTCCTGAAAGTCAGTTTAGAGCAAACATCGCACTCAATGCAGTATACTTAAAAGTTATGTTCGACTTGCCTTGGATTATGGTATTAAAAAGTTGGATGTACGGCCTCTATTTTAACGCAGGGGTTGGACCTTGCTGGCAGAGTTGGACTGACATTCGACAATACATTCAATACACTGCAAACAATTTGGAAACTACCTTTGTAAACACTCTGCATCAAAAGTATGGTGCAAGTGCTCTATGGCAACTTGATGCAGGATTTAGAGCTAAGTCAGCGGGTTTAGACTCTACAATTTCATTTGTGCTAGGTTGCAAATTTAATAGTTGGGGAAAAATTCCAAATATAGGAGCAGCAGATCAACAAGGTGCTTGGGGATTTTCATTTAGAAAACCTTACTCTGCTCGCATGCTTTATTCATTTGCACCCTACATCGGTGTTCAATGGAACTTCTAAAAGATAAGATCAATTTAGTATCACACTGCAATTACAATGTTTAACAAAAAGTGATTGCAGAGTGTTTAAAAAAGATTAAAAACTTCTGTAAAAAAAACTACATAAGCATCTATTATTTTCGCGAAATTGGACGAGCTAAACAGGGAACTCCATAAGGATATTCCTTTTTTAATTTGTGTAATTTTGATGTTTTAATTCGTTAAAGCATCTTTTTTTAAACTTATCACGAGGTGAGAAATGCATATGTTGATAAACAAACGTTTATTAATTAATACAGCAAAGTGCCTAATGGCAATGCTAGTAGCTAGCTTTGTTTTTTCAACGCCTGTTTCGGCTAACGTAACAGACAATGAAAATGCATTGCTTGCTTATTCAAACAAAAACAAACGTTCTGGAAAAAGTTCAACTGATTATCAGGCTGTTAATTCATGGACACCCTATTTTACATGGATAGGAAATGTTCAGGATCAAAACATGACAATGTTTACACAGTTTAATGTTGGGGTTGGATTCCTTTACTTTTCAAAAGTACGAGGAAACTTCAACACCATTCCTACTTTAGTGAACGGAGTTAATGCAAACACTTTTATTCCTTTCAAAGGTGACATTAACTACAACCGTACACCAGTTTTTCAGTATAGCGTAGGCTATCGTATCTATAACTGGTTTAAGGTTTCACTTGCTCTAGAACATCAAAATGGTGTTAACATTCAAACAGATGCACTTCCAGGAATTGCCCTAACGGGTAGAGTTTCTAATGCAACTGTACCTACGGCTCAATTTAGAGCTAGCTTAGGTTTGAACGCTATTTTCCCTAAGTTGACGTTTGAATTGCCTTGGCCAATGATTTGGAAAAATTGGTTAAATGCTCTCTATCTCAGTGCTGGAGTTGGCCCATGTTGGCAGAGCTGGACAGATGTCCGTGTCTTTGATCAATATACAGCTGCGTCTTTACAGACATCTTTTGTAAATACTCTTAATCAGAAATACCCCGCTAGTGCTTTCTGGCAAATTGATTCAGGTATTAGATCAAAAATGGCAACACCAAATTCTAACATCTCATTCCTCCTTGGATGTAGATTTAGTAGTTGGGGACAAATTCGCAATGTAGGTCAATTAGATCAGCAAGGACGCTGGAATTTTGGGTTAGCCAAACCATTTCGTGCAAAAATGTTGTATTCATTTGTTCCTTATATAGGAATGCAATGGAATTTTTAACATCTCATTCGAATGTAGTGTAACACATAGGCTGAAAACTTTTAGTTTTTGGCCTTTTTTTTTGTTTGTGATAGGGTCAGTTTAAAAGGATAGTCAATGTCACATACCCAACACCCCATATTGAAAAGCATCTCCATTTTAACCCTGTACCTCATTTACATGTTCGACATAGCGGCTATTGTTGTTGTTCTCGTTTTATTTTCAGCTCTGTTAATTGATCCCAATAGTCAAATGATTGCACCTTCTACATCTATTCATACTAGGAACATATACTTAGGGTTCTTATATGCAGCCTATCCTGCAACACAATTTTTAGGAGCTCCTATTTTAGGAGAGCTCTCTGATAGATTGGGACGCAAAATAATAATTAACGTTTCTACGCTTGGAACTGTTGCTGCTTTTTTTTTAACAGCCTCGAGTATTCTTTATCTAAATTTACCTCTACTTTTTCTAAGTAGACTCGCAGGAGGTTTTTTTGCTGGTAATGCATCTCTTGCACAAGCAAGCGTTTCAAATATTGTATCTAAACAAAATCGCTCTAGAGCTATGGCTCTGTTCGCTGTAGCTGGGGGTCTTTCTTGGATCATTGGCCCATTTTTAGGAACAATCCTTTCGAATTCTAAAATAGTTCCATGGTTTGGGCTCGACACCCCATTTTGGTTTTTAGGCTTCATTTTCTTGCTGTGCTGGGGACTTTTTATGGTTTCATACCAAAACATAAACATTAAAAAAGAGCGAGAAAGGCTATCGATAGTGCAGTGTTTTAAAAATCTTTCAACAATCTTTCACGAACGTATAATTATCGTTCCTTTTGCAGCTTCATTAATTTCAATGTTAGGCTGGATGGTAGTTCAAGATTTCTTCTCACCTTTTTTAATGGAAAAATTTAGTTTTAATACGCAAAAAGTAGGATACGCTTTTGCCTATATGTCTGTTTGGTGGTTAATAGGAGGACTTTTCTCTATGTTTATTTTCAAATTCAAGAGACCCTCTACATTTATAACCATCACAACAGTTCTTGCCGCTATTTTTGTTTTAATCTATGCAATAGACCCTTCGCCTAGCTTTATTTTCTGGGCAGTAGCAGTAGCTAATATTTGTTTTGCAACAAGCTATAGCGCCTTCACAGCGCTATTTTCTCATCTACTGCCTGAAACCATGCAGGGAAAGCTTTACGGCTCTTGGATGGGCGGATTTGCGCTCGTTAGCGCTGTTGCTCCAGCTTTTGGTGGATGGATTTCCTTTTTAGGAATTGGAGTCCCTTTTACGTTTGGCTGCATAGTAATTCTTCTATCAGCTGGTGTTTACCAAGCATGGTATAGAAAGAACGCTTTGAAGTTGAAAACGTTAAAAGTTTAACTTCTTGGCTTTTTCGCAATTACCGTAGGGAAAATATTAGCCCTGTCTGAAATAATTTGAATAGCTTCAAAACCAACGAGCTGAAGTTGCTCAGTTGTTTGCTCAATTGACCTATAGAATTGCCAAGAGACACCTAAAACATCTGCCATTATAATTTTTTGACGCAAGGCATCTTCTTGATTGACTTCAGATAGATTCCACTCCGTTTGCGGTGAAATTACTGGAGGGTGTGTAAGGAAACTTGTAATAAGTTCTCCACCAGGCTTTAGTTGATCATAAAAATGTTGATATAGCTCTGTTACTTTTTGATCATCTTTTACGTAGATATTAAGACCATTACTTACGATCAAATCAGCTGGCATAGCCATCTTAAAGTCCCAAGCATCATCATTGATAAGAGTCACATGATCTTTTTGAGAATGTGCACCAAGAAGAGTTTGTACATACTCAATAGTGTTTGTATCTATATCGACTCCGCATAAAGAGTGAGATGAACTATTTGAATAGTCTAGAGAAATAAGCTCATCCATAGTTCCACAAGGAACCGAAACAAGCTTTGTTTACCTTCTTCAATTCTCTTTTGAATCTCAGTATGAAAAATTTTAAACCGCTCCTGAGTTGCAAGTACAGTAGGCGCTTTATTAAGTAAAAATGACTCCGTCTGGCTGATAACTTCACCATTAGAATTCAAATTTGTTAATCGACCATTTTCTGGATGCCTAAGAACATATTCAGTCCAATATCCATTAAGCCCTCTATTTTCAATTAAAAACCGACCTAAAGCAAACTGTTGAAGGTCATTTAGTATATCCATTTGCTGCTCAACAGAAGCATAAGGAAGATTTCCACGCGCTCGAATCTTTTGCTCTAGCTGTTGATAATTTTCACTAAATGAAGCACACTTCTTTCCATGTGAAATCAACTGATTGTTTACTGGAAAATTATTAGAAGATATAGAACTCATAACACAGTCCTTGTTTGATGGGAATGCCCAGGATAGGACTCGAACCTACACACCTTGCGGCACCAGATCCTAAGTCTGGCGTGTCTACCAATTTCACCACCTGGGCTTATTCTGTCGAACTATATAATGCTTTAAAGTTTGCAATTTCTTCGTTAAGAGAACTGACAAGGTTGCTATCAACTGATGCTTTTACCTTGACTGCTAGTTGCAAAATATTAAATGCACTATTTAATAATGAGGTTAAATTCTTTTGCTCTGGCTTTAACCTCTGCTGAAGAAAATAAAATGTCATTGTATGAGCAATTTTATCTGCGTATTGATCTTTTAAATTAACAGATCGAACAAGCTGATTCTTTTCTTCTGCACTACTGCCATTATTTTTTTTAATTTCCGCAATTGCTTTATTAAGCGTTTGAATGTCTTCTTCTAGAGATGCAAACCTCAAATCATCATGATATATCCCACAAGGTAACTGGCAATGAGCCGTTAAATATATGGGACAAAACATCATTAGAAGTATTGGTAAAAGCTTTCTCATATCAACATTTGCTAAAAACGTGCACTATTCTGATTTAAATGGAAATTAAACTCAAGATTTTTTCTAACGCCTTATAAAGGATTGTAAAAATATAATTCCAATTAAGATAGGAGCGACATACTTAATTGTAACCCAAAGGTAGCCCTTCATAAAGGCGTTATCAACCCAAAAATTACTCGGACCTGCTTTAATAGCTTTGTATGCTTTTTTCATCCCCCACTTCCAAGCAAGTAAAATAATTGCTAGGAAGCCTCCTAGTGGCACCATTATTTCTAAGACCACATACGAAATAAGATCAAAGAAGTTCATTCCAAACAGAGTAAATCGAGGATCAATTGAATTTGAAAAGGCAGCTGGAACTCCAAATAAAAATGCTCCCATAGCAACAGTTATTACAGAAGTACTTCTTTTCCACTTCTTTTCGTCTATTAAGTACGCAATCAAAGGCTCCATAGCACTAATTTGAGAGGTCAAAGCTGCAAGTGTTAATAAGAGGAAGAAGAGAAGAGCTAAAATATACCCCCCTTTAAGCTGACTAAATACAAGAGGCAATGTGTAAAACACAAGAGGCTCTCCTGCATCGGGCTTTAAACCTACAGCAAATACAATAGGGAAAATAGCAAGCCCAGCAAGCAAAGCAATGAGCGTATCGATAAAAGCTACAGGAAGACAATTATTTAAAATACTGTCTTTTTTTCCTAGATAGCTACCATAGGTGACCATGGTACCTTGACCTAGACTAAGGGTAAAAAATGCGTGTCCAAGAGCGAATAAAAATGTCGTTGGAGTAATAAGACTCCAATCAGGTTTCAAATAAAAGCTAAGCCCAACATGTGAGCCCGGCATCGTGACGCCGCAAATAACTAGAGCAATTAAAATAAATAGTAAAAAAGGCACCATAATCTCTGAACCTCTTTCTAATCCTTTGCGCACCCCTGCAACCAGTAGAAAAAAACATAGGCACATAAAAAATAGGTGAAAACCTACAGCCCAAACGGGATTTGAAACTAGGTTAATGAAAAAGTTCTGAGCTTGATCTGCGGATGTAAAATGAGAAATTTGTCCAAAAATAGCTGAGACCAAATAACCGAGTACCCAACCTGCAACAACACTATAAAAAGAGCTTATTAGAAAACCTGTAATAATTGTAAAGGTTCCGCTACCTGCCCAAAACTTATTTTTTCCAAGCTCTTTAAAAGCCGATCTCGGATTTTTCTGCGCAGTGCGTCCTATTAGGACTTCTGAGATAAATACTGGAAGACCAATAAGCAGCAGGCAAGCCAAATAAACACAGATGAAAGCTGCCCCACCATATTTACCAACGATATAGGGAAATCTCCAGATATTGGCAAGTCCAACAGCTGACCCTGCAGCTGCAAATATAAAGCCTATTTTTGATTTCCAGGTTACTCTTGCCATCTTCAAACTTATTAAAAATTAGCCCAAAATTTTAATTAAAACTAATGATTAATTACCAGAGTTAGATGAAAAACTATTTATTTTTCTCACAAAAGGATAGTAAATAAAGAATATATCTTAGTAAAATTACTCGTTTAAATCTCATATTAATTCTTTTTCTCTGCAAATGAATAATAAAAATTTTACTGAAGAAGTTTCAACGCTTACCTCACAAGCTCAGGGCATTTGCTCAATAGATGGGCTCAAAATATTTATTGATTATGTTTTGCCCGGCGAAAGAGTAACAGCTCAAGTGACTCAGAAAAAGAAGAAGTATGCAGTAGCTAAGCTTCTTAAAATTGAAACAACCTCACAATTTAGAGCAGAACCTGTGTGCCCACTTTTTACAAGATGTGGGGGTTGTCAAATCATGCATATGAGCTATGCGCTTCAACTTGATTTCAAAACAAACAAGGTTAAAGATGCCCTTTCACGCATTGGCCAGATAGATTTAAAGCCAAATCCATGCATAGCATCTCCACTTGAACTCTCTTATAGGAATAAAATCCAACTTCCCTTTTTTAATGAAAAAAACAATCTCAAATTAGGTCTCTACAAAAAAGGTACCAACACGCCTATTGGTGTAGACCAGTGCTACATTCATTGTGAACTTGGAGAAAAGGTCTTTAAAACTTTGCAAAACCTTTTGAAAGATAGTGCCCTAAAAGGGTTTGATGAAAAAACTAAGTCCGGTGAGCTTAGACACCTTTTAATAAAGACAGGTATTAAAACAAAAGAATCACTTGTTGTTTTCATCGCAACATCAAAAAAATGCCTCCCTCAAATAAAAGACCTAGGTGAGAAGTTAGTAGAGCTACTTCCTGAAGTTAAAGGTGTTGTTTTAAATATCAATAGGAAGCGCTTTAACACCATTGCTGGTGATGAATATCATACCCTTACTGGAAGACCTTATATTTATGAAAAACTTTTAGGAAAAACCTTTAAAATTTCAGCCCACTCCTTTTTTCAAGTTAATCCCAGCCAAGCTGAGCAACTTTATAAAAAAGCTATAGAGTTTGCAGATTTGAAACCTGATCAAGTTGTATTGGATGCTTACTGTGGAATTGGCACCCTTTCACTTCTAGCTGCAGATCATGCAAAAGAAGTTATTGGTATTGAGGTTGTAGAAAGCGCAGTTATAGACGCTACAAAGAATGCTCAAGATAACAAAATTTCAAACTGCAACTTCATACAAGGTTTAGTTGAAGAAAAAATAAACGAGATCAAAGATCTTGATGTTGTTTTTATCAACCCCCCTAGGAAAGGCTGTGAAGCAGCAGTACTTGAAGCCCTTGCTAAGAGAAAGCCTCAAAAACTTATTTATATCTCATGCGACCCTGCAACGCTGGCAAGAGATCTTCATTATTTATGCCAAAATGGCTTTAAGGCGAAGTCTATACAGCCCTTTGACATGTTTCCACAAACAACTCATGTTGAGACCTGCGTTCTCCTTTCGCCCTTATAAATGATACAGACAATCACTCTCCTGCTTCTAAAGATAAAAACTTTAGATCAAATTATTGAGCAATTTTCTGCTGTAAATATACTTCACACTTTCCCCAGGGAAAAGATACATTAAAGGCTTTAATCACCCTGTAATCTGAAGTGCCATACTCAGATAAGGAAAAGCTTGTGGTAATAATGCGAGTTCCAACAGCTAAACTTTTCCATTTTTCTATAAGCTCTAAAATAACCTTATCAGAAAAACTAGAGCTGTAAAAATAGATCAAAGTAGCCTTTGAATAATCCACATCGAGTAGATCTTGTTCAATAAATTCCACTTTTTTTAGATTAAGTTTCTCTTGAATTTTCCTAGCAATTTTTATAAATAAGGGAACTTTTTCTATCCCGACAACTTGGCAGTTGCTTATTTTTTGAAGCCAAAAACTAATTCGCCCTATTCCACTTCCTATTTCATATACTGTGTCATTCTCATGAATAGGCAAGGCTTTAACAAATAAATAAGCGCTAAGAGGCCAGGTATCTCCGTACAAAACTTCTTTGTTTTCATTTTTTAGAAAATATTTTTTGCAAATTCTATAAGGATTTTTGTTCCAGTAATTACAAAAATAATTCCAATCGACTTTAAAAAGTGAATATTTAAAGTACAGCGGGATAATAAAAAGTTGTTGCGCAATTCTCAAAAAACTAAGTTTGAGGTTAAGAAAAATTAGGCTGGGCCAGAACAAAATGCGTTTACCAGTTAATTGTCTGGCCAGGTTTTAGCACACGGAAAGTGTTATGATCAAGCTCTGCTTCCTCCATTGCACAATAAAGATCAAATGGCGGCTGATGTCTTTTTTCTTTTGAGAGTAAGAAAGTCGAGTGATGAGAGCCCACACTTAGCTTTGAATTTACCTCTCTATGAATATGAACGGCTTCATCTGGAGAGACGTGAACAGTCTGCATAAATTTTTTAGGACTATATGCTCCAATTGGAATAAGACTTAAATCCATTTGACCAAATGCACTTCCTATCTCATTAAAATGAATATTGTTGTATCCAGTATCGCCTGCAAAATAGAGTTTTTTACCCATATTATGAAACTCAATAACATACCCATTCCAAGGAGTTTTGTTGACCCCAAAAGGGTGCCTGCCTGAAAAGTGTTGTGAAGGCACAGCTGTTACAGTCATGTTATTTTTATCAAGCTTATGTGCATCCCACCAGTCGAATTCAATAACATTTTCAATATTCATTCTTTTGAACCACTTTTTTAATCCTTTGGGGATTTTCCAAGTGATTTTGGGGAACTTTTTATGGAGCTCTCTTATAGATGCCCGATCTAAATGGTCATAGTGATCATGACTAATAAATACAAAGTCGACTCTGGGCAATTCGCTGATGCTCTTTCCTGGAGCATGATGTCGTTTAGGTCCAATAAAAGGAATAGGAGAACAGCGCTCACTCCAAATAGGATCTGTCAACATCCTAAGACCATCAATCTCTAATAAAAAAGTTGAGTGATTGATCCAGGTTACCTTTGGAAGATGTTCTTTTGCCTGTAAGTTTTTTTGAGGGTAGCTGAAGTTGTTGGGTATTTCAGGGCGCGGGTGCGAGTCTTCATATAACCCCATACAAAAACCAAGCCAGTTAAGAAATTTTCGGTGATCTTCTTTTTTATATGGATTTGTATATTTTTTTCTATGAGTCGACTTCATCTTACAAGCTATCTAGTTTCAAGCATCTCCTAAAGATTCTTCTAATAGATAACTGCATTTTCGCCAATTGTTTTATAAACATATGAATTTAAAGACTTTCAATAAATTTCTCTTCAGTAAAAATCTCAATATTTAGCTTTTGGGCTTTATCATACTTTGAACCAGGAGACTCTCCGGCTAACAAAAAGTCTGTTTTTTTACCAACGCTTGAGCTTACCTTGCCACCTCTCTCTTTTATTAGAGAAGCCGCCTCATCCCTCGTAAATTTATTTAGAGATCCAGTAAGAACAAAAACTTTACCACCAAACATGTGATCTAAAGTTTTTTGAGATTTTTGAACATTTAAGCCTAACTCTAGCATTGCAGTAATTTCTGAAAGATTGCCTTCATCTTTGAAATATTCAAAAATAGCAACGGCAACTTTTTCACCAATTCCTTCAATTGCAACCAGTTGATCTACAGACTTTTTTGACAAATCCCAAATATCATTAACATGAAAAGCTAAATCGTCTGCAGTTGTTTTACCTACATACCGGATATCTAAGGCCATAATAAATCTAGAAAGACTCACATCTTTAGACTTTTCAATACTTTCTAAAAGCTTACTAGCTGACTTAGATTTAAATCCATCAAGTGCAAGTAGTTTCTCTTTAGTAAGGTTATAAATATCTGATGGTTTTTGAATATAGCCCTTTTCAATCAATTGTTTCATAACTTTCACACCCAGATGGTCAATATCCATAGCCTCTTTACTTACAAAGAAAGTTAAATGACGATATGTTTTTTCTGGGCACTGCTCGTTGAGACAGCGAAAAGCAACTTCACCTTCAAGCTTAACAACATCTTTCTTGCAGCTTGGGCACTGAGTAGGCATTTTCCAGGCCTTTGCATATGAGGGGCGCTCTTTTAAAACAACGCTTACAACTTTTGGGATAACATCTCCCCCCTTTTCAATGATCACTGTATCACCAATGCAGATATCTTTGCGTTCAATTTCATCCTGATTATGCAGGGTGACCCGTGCAATAGTACTTCCAGCAACACTTACAGGCTCCAAAATTGCCACTGGAGTAATTGCCCCGGTTCGCCCTACATTCACTATAATATCATTAATTTTAGTCATTCCTTGTTCGGGAGCAAATTTATAAGCTGTTGCCCAACGAGGTATCTTAGATGTAGCTCCTATTTGCTCTTGGCTCTTCAAATTATTAACTTTAATGACCACCCCATCAATTTCAAAAGCAAGCTTCTCTCTTAACTTGTGAATGCGATCACGAAAAGACCAGATTTGCACTTCTTCTTTACACAAGGCTATCTCAGTGAGAACAGGTAGGCCTAAAGATTTCAAATACTCATGGACCTCATACTGAGTTAGAATTTTTTCAAACGGGCCTTGCGCCATGGCATAGAAAACAACTCTTAGGCGCCTTGAAGCGGCTTCTTTAGGGTTTAAAAGCTTTAAAGAACCAGCAGCTGCATTACGAGGGTTAGCCCACACAGGCAAACCATCTTCATCGCGATTTTGATTTAGTTTTTCAAACTGCTTAAGCTCTAAAAAGACTTCTCCTCGAACTTCTAAAATATCAGGAGGATTGTTGGTATCTAATTTAAGCGGAAGTTCATTTATCGTCTTAATATTTTGTGAAACATTGTCGCCCATCAAACCGTTCCCACGAGTCGCTGCATATGCAAATACACCTTTCTCATATACAACTGTTATAGCTGTTCCATCCATTTTGAGTTCTAGGCAGTACTCAGGCTTTTTACCATCTAGGTTTTTTTCAACTCTTTTTATAAAGTCTACAATTTCTTCATCAGAGTAGGTGTTGGGTAGAGAAAGCATTGGGACTTTATGAGTCGCACTTTGAAAGCCATCGGTTAATGACTCCCCCACTCTTTGAGTAGGAGAAAATTTTTCTATCCAGTGAGGGTGCTGCTTTTCAACTTCAATAAGTCTTTGCATTAAAACATCAAACTCATAGTCTGAAATTGTTGGAGAACAATCTATATAGTATCTTTTATTGTGTTGCCAAAGCTCATGGCAAAGCTGAATATATTCGTCACGCGTCATTTTTCAAAACGGTCAAAAAAGTAATTTTTGTTTTTCTTCAAAACCAACTCACTATTGTTTTCATACATTTTTCCAGAACCATTGCGCGAAGTTCTGACTCTAAATCGCTTCACACTATTTTGGAAATGCAAGAACACAGTAGTGTTTTTTGAAGCAAAGACGATCATTCTACGGATAAGCTTTTTTGTCCACTCCAAATGAAATGTTAGATGGCCTTCTTTAATTCGAACGAGTTTTCCACAATGCAGCTCTGTTGGAAGGTGCGGTAGAATATGAATATCACTGTTTTGAGAACTAATAAAAAACTGTCTTATAATCTTATATAGCTCTGTTAGAATAATCCATGGTGAAACTCTAGAAGAGGTCAAACGAGGCAAATGAAATCCCCAATGTTTAAAGTCTTCTAAGTATGGAACCATCATTGAAGAAAAGCTAGATGAAATAATATTTTTTAAGTAGGGACTTAGGGCGTCGTGTTCTTTATTATTAACTTTTTCTTGAAGATGGCTTAAGAAAACAAGCGTTCCTTCTTTTTGAGCACGAGCTGATTTAACCGGGCTTGTCTGCCCCCATAAAAACCACAAGGGTAAAAACTCTCTGAGGTCTTTGCGCGCAAAAATTTTTTCTATCTCTTGTTTTTTGTGACAACCCAAAGAAAGAACTTCTGTATGTTTAGGAAGCTTAACTTCTAAGTCTTTGAACAAAACTAGAGGTTTCTTTTTAGTAAGCCTTCGACGAATAACGTTGGTTTTATTTGGCCTTTTAACTTCAAAGCTTAAATTTTCTTCCTTATATCTATCTAGTGACAAAGTAAAATGCTTCTTCTTTTCATCGTAGCACATAGAAAACTGTACAAAATTGTCTTCTAAGTGACTTTGCACTTCAATTTTGTTCTTGAGAAGGTCGTAAAACGCTATAAATTTCTTGCAAGGCGTCTTGTACTTAAACTTCAAAGTCATTAAAACTTTTTGATCTGCCTTCCAATCTACTATTTTTATTTTTGAAGGATAAATAATAAAAACCAACTGCAACATGGGAAATGGTACTGAAACTCCAGGTTGCTGTGAAAAGGGCTTAAATTTTGTAGTGATTTCAATGGGTTTCATTCACAACCTTTCCAACAAGCCCATCAGGCTCATTTGCCGTTATTTCAACATGTAGAATTTGGTTTGGAGCATGTTTAGCTCCAGGAATTTTAACTTTTATAAAATTAGGTGTATGACCAAATGTAATTTTGTCCTCTTGAGAGCTCTCTGTAAGTACACTATAACGTTCTCCAACGCATTTATCTCTGTATTCATAACTGTACTTTTCACTGAGCCTAAGCACTTCATTTTTTCTAAAGCTTTTAACTTCATCTGAAATTTGATCTGTAAAATCTGCAGCTTTTGTGCGCGCTCTTCTACTGTAGGGAAACATATGAACCTTAACGAATTTAACTTCTTTCATAACCGCTAATGTTTCTTCAAAATCAGACGGTCTCTCCCCTGGGAAACCTACAATAATGTCTGTTGTAAAAGTAAAGTCTTTAGAAATACCTCTAAGTCTATCAATGGTATCGTAAAACATCTGACGAGTATATTTACGATTCATACGCTTTAACATAAAGTTGGATCCCGACTGAAGCACAATATGCATGGATGGACAAAGTTTGGAACAATTGTTAATAGCCCAAATTAAATCATCATCGACTTCATCTGGGTCAATTGAAGAGATTCTAATACGTTCTAATCCATCAATGGGTTCAATTTTTGCAATAAGCTCCGACAAGCGTACTGGATTTTTGGAGTCTCCCCCATCAAAATCTCCTATATTAATTCCTGTTAGAACTATTTCTTTTGTACCTGATGCTACAACATTTGTAACTTCCCTAACTATTTCATCTACTGTTTTTGAGCGAGATTTCCCTCTTACATATGGGATAATGCAATACGAACAAAATGAATTGCAGCCATCTTGAATTTTTATAAAAGCTCTAGTTTGGCTATCCACTTCATTGAGTGCAAATTCAGCAAATTTTTCCTCTGGAAAAATTTGCGAGAGAAGCTGGTCTTTGCTTTTATTTGAAACAACAAAATCAGCTTCTTTGATTTTCATCAATTTATTCTTGCTCTCTTCAACCATGCAACCGGTAACAGCAATTTTAGCTTTAGGATTTTGCTTTCTCAACTTGCGTATCTTGTTGCGACTATGGCTGTCTGCTGATTGCGTCACCGTGCAGGTGTTGACTATACAAAGATCAGCTTCTTGACCATCTTTTGCCTCAACATATCCTGCAGCTTTCAACTGGTTTTGATAAGCTAAAGATTCATACTGATTTGTACGACAGCCAAGCGTAGCAACTTTGTATTTTTTATTCATACTTGCTCAGCTAGTAATATTTCTTTGGGAACTTCAAAGTGAACATCTTCTACCGTATGAACAACCTCTTCAATGTCAGTTACACCCATTACTTTAAGGCGCTCGATACAATTTTTTACGGCTTCATCTGGAGTTGAGGCACCAGCCGTCATGCCAATTACCTTAACATTTTCAAGCCACTTGTGATCAATTTCATCAGCATGATTAATCAAATAAGATGGAATGCCTCGATTAGACCCCACCTCTTTTAATCGGTTAGAATTAGAACTTTGTTGATCACCAACTACTAAAATAAGATCGGCATCCTTTGCAATTTCTTTAAGAGCTGACTGGCGATTAGTTGTGGCAAAACAGATTGTTGAACTTGGCAGAGTCTCAGCATGGGGGTATTTTTCTTTAAGAGCTTTTAAAATGCCTTTTACTTCATCCATACTTAGGGTTGTTTGCATCAAATAAAAAATCTTTTGATCTTTAGCGAAATTCAACTTAGCAACATCTTCTGGGCTTTCAACTACTGTTGTGGCTTCTGGAGCTTCCCCCATAGTACCGACGACTTCAACATGGTTTTTGTGGCCAATAAGAACTATTTGGTAATCTCTTGAAGCATATCGCTTGGAGGCTGAATGGAGTTTTGTAACAAGTGGGCAAGTCGCGTCGATTTCCATAAGGCTTCTATCTTTAGCCTCCTGCCGCACTATTGGTGAAATCCCGTGCGCTGAGTAAATTAACCGAGCGCCTTTAGGCACATCACTTAATTCTTCAATAAACACGGCCCCTAAACTTCTAAGCCTATCTACAACATGGCGGTTATGAACAATTTCATGCTTCACATAAATGGGTGCTCCCCAAATGCTTATAGCACGCTCAACTATTTCAATAGCGCGCTCAACACCTGCACAAAAACCTCTAGGGCTAGAGAGTAAAAGCCTCATTTGAAATCCTTTACATTTTAGATTTCCAGCATTTTAGCATCGAAAATTATTCGATGCTACAAAAAAAAGAGTTTCAAAAAAAAAATTTCAATATAGGTCTCCCTCAAGAGCTCCTGACGCAGCAAACTGTAACTTTTGCCCTGTCAACCTATCTTAAAAGAGTTAAAGTCTATAAAGAGTTAAAGTCTATCTTTAAATTTTTTTAGTCAAGTTTTGCTTATTACGCTTCAGTTCTATTCAGCATCAGTTGCGCACCTAAATCCATAGGTTCTATTTTCACAGCCAGGATTGTTACGATGGCGATGAGAACATCGTAGATCTTCTCTCAAGCTTTTCCAACAGCCTCCTCGTAAAACACGGTAAACCCCTTGATGAGGCCCTTTAGGCTGGTGAGGTTCTTGCATAGAAGCTTCATAATAATTATAGCCATACCAGTCCTGGCACCATTCGTAGACATTACCCACCATATCATACAAGCCGTACCCATTGGCAGGGTAACTCATAACTGATGTTGTGTCTGAGCTAAAGAAGTTTGCTTGATGCTTTTCAATTTCATTACCTGTTGGGTAAATGTGCAAATCTTCACCACCTTTACATGCCGCTTCCCACTCTGCTTCAGTTGGTAGTCTTTTACCGACCCACTTGACATAAGCAATAGCTCCATACCAACTGACTCCAACAACTGGATGCTTCGCATAACCTGATTCTATGCTCAACTTTCCACCACTGCGCTTTATACGAGATTCTTTCAAGCGAATGATATCATTGTTTTGAGAATCTTTCTCGCCACCCATAGCATCTAAAAATCGTGCGAACTGCTCGTTGGTAATGGGATGAATATCAATTGCAAAACTTTTTAAATGAACTTTATGTTGAGGCATCTCATCTCGATTGCCATCTTTGCTTCCGCGCAGAAACGACCCTTCTTTTATAACAGTCATTTCAGTATGAATAGGCTCAATAATTTTAACTTCAGTATCCACTTTTGGCTGGTAATGAGTAACCTTTGTCTCCATCTTAAAGATAGCCCCTGGATCGGGATCATAAGTAGGTCTCTTTATCTCACCTTGTTGCAAAACAGGTTTTGGGACGGTGACTTTAGGAGCAAGTAAAGCAGTAGCCTCAGCAGGCTTTAATAAGGTCACGTCTTTAAATTTAGGCTTAGTTACAGCAGCCACAGCCTCTACCTTTTCTTTAGCCTCTTCTTCTTTTTCCACTTTAGGATCGAGCTCTAGATTCTTTTCATTAATTTGAGTCATACTTTGAACCAGTGTCTGAGGAGCCTTTTTATCCTCTAACAATTGATTCATGGCATCAACGAGTGACTCAGGTCTTTTAGCTGGGTCAGCTTGAAGACATTTTGAAATTAATAAATCCCAATTCTTTCTATAGTGTGGAACTAAGTAGCATGGCATATCAAAGATACCTTCAGGAAATTTTTTGGTAATCGCATAATATACAAGTATACCAAATGCATAAGTGTCCACTTTATTTTGAGCATCGAGAGAATCTCCAAGATTTTTCTGCTCAGGCGCTAAAAAGGCATAGCTTTGCAAAAATGAATTGTGGACTCTCTGCAATTTATCAACTTCCAGCTCTGTATTTGAAGAAGTTTCAGAAGTTTTTCCAATCTCTAAAGATCTCATTAACGACTGGTAAATGCGGCTCAAAACAGTTCCCATTCCAATTATTCTTGAAAGACCAAAGTCTGCAATATATAGCCCCTGCTTACCTAGATCATTGCGCCCAACTAATAGATTGTTTAGCTTTAAACCTCGGTGAATCATTGCCTGTCCACCCGGCCTGGAGTGTGCATAATCCAAAGCTTGAGCAATTTGCATCATCCAGTCAATAAGATCTTCCTCAGCAAGTGGATTTTTTTGACCTGCCATATATTGAGCAAAATTTGTGGTCTCACCAAGTTCGTCAACAATGCAGTCCATAACTAAAAAATAACAGCCGTCAGCATAAGAAATATTGTGTATACTTATAATGTGGTCATGGTTCAAAGCGGCGATTCTTCCAACTTCTTCTTCAAATCTACTAATAAAGTTTTTGTCTTGGGCTAGTTCTTCTGGCAGCTCTTTAATAGCGTACTGCCTCTTCATAAAACGGTGCTCTGCTAAATAGACATTTCCAAGCGATCCCTGACCAATTTGTTTCAAAATGGTGTAATCTCCCAAATGGCGACGTGTCATAGTGTTCCTCTTTTCTAGCTTTTATGTTTTTTCATTTTGCTTTACATACAGCATTTTAAAAATATAATCAACTAAGCGATAGTAGATATCTCAATAATATAATTCAATTTATCTCGGTCCACTTAATTAAAAAATTATATATATACAAAACATAGTAATAAAATTTTTATTTTACATAAATACACTCTCTAAATAGAGTGTTGTGCTCATTACTTAAAAAAAGTTTTTATTATTCGTTGTATTCCCTTGGTTTTATTTAATATATTTTGTATACTTTACTTTAACCAGGTTATATTTAATCAAATAAAAGATATATATTATGCAAAAAAAATCATTAGTATTTTTATTTATACTTTCAATCTCGCTACTTGTTACTAACGTCTTTTTTAAACCAAAAACTCCAGAAAAAAGTGAAAAAAAGATTGAACATGTAAGCAGTACTAGAACTTTAGAAAGCCGCGTTGCTGTTCAAGCAGGCCTTCCTTTAGTAGACATCTATAAAGATAACAATGCTAAGACTTATTTGACCTCTGGTCTTTTATTTGAAGGAAAAATTCTTACACTTCAGTGGGACGA
>JAJACU010000018.1 GCA_022601345.1 Chlamydiota bacterium
AGTCCCATGTCCAGGTGGAAGGATCCTGGTTGTTCTACTAAATAAATAGATTCACAGGGTATGCCGTAGTCTCTTTCAAACACGCGAAGAACAACCTGATCATCAACGTGAACTACACTATCTTTATCATGACTTCGAGCTTTTCTGTGCCTTGAAGTTATCAACCATTTTCCATCTTTATATTGAATAGAGTATCGCTCAAGTTTTTCTTGTATGATGTACCTAGATATTTCAACAGTATCATGCCCTACTATTAGAAACGGAGAGCCATCTTCGTTTTTCCCAAAACGCATATTTCCCTGCTCGGCACTAGAGAAATTCATTGAAATGTCTTTTGCATAGCCCATTTCAAAAAATAAGGACGCGACCATTTTTTGTTCAGACGTTATTAGGGCTCCTAACTGATAGCCCATTGGATGAGAAGATTCAGAAGTTCCGACCTTTTCCTTAAAGCGTTTTTCCCTTGCAGCCCTGAAAAACTTTGAGCAGTGATTATAGGAAAAGTTAGTATTAGGAAGCTTTAGTTTTACATGACCTTTTGAATCAACCCCAAAACTGACATAATCACGAACCCAGCGTTCTGAAAAATTTGGACACTCTTGATACAGATCTTTTACATGCGAACTTTTTTTATCAGTTCTAAGCAATGAATGGGGTTGGGGCTTGCATACATCAATGCCATGGGGTTGAAAAAAGGAGGCCATTTCATCTGCAATGTCATCTTGTAAACTACCCACAAAAACGGTTTCGGCAGTAGGAAAAAAATCAGGAGTAACCGGCGAGGGTTCAACCGTAGCAACTTCTTGCCTCAAAAAATAATCTATAAAAGAAAATTCACTCTCGACAGCAAGAAGCCTGTAGTAGAGTGAAAACGAAACGCTATCTCCCTTTTTTGTGTTTAAGAACCTTCCGTAAAGTATCGGGCATAGACCTAAAACTATCTCATCTGCGTACATAAGCCAATCTTTAGCCGTGCAGCTTTCTGGATCTTTATAAGCTGTTTTTTTTGCAGAAAAGTATAGACTCATCCAAAGGTAAGACGCTCCCTTTTCTAAAGTTTTACTTTCAGCTATTCGTTCAGCAACAACATCAATTGTCTCTAAATATTTTGTAAAAGTTCCTTTATACTCTGTAGCATTACGAAAGTCGACGAATTGCGCTAGCTGGTCGTGCGCTGCAAATGCCACGCATAAATGCTGGCAATGAACATCTCCATCACATCCCCTTTTTTTCAATAATTTAAAAAAGGTTAAGGCATTTTCCCTCGGCAAGCTATTCATCATGCAGCCCAAAAGACCTAAAGACCAGTTTTCTTTATTTCTGGATCCTTCCAAAAGAGGATCCAATACCCACTCAGACTCTGCAAGCAGCTTCACAAAAGAGGGCTCGGGTGACTCTAAATACTTAGGAGGCATAAAATTTGCTAAAACCTCTATGACAGCAGGCCTTACTAAAAGACAGTCTTTTTCAGAAGATCCTGCAAGGGTTAAAAGAGCCTGCAACAAAGCTGAAAAGTTTTTTCCCTCATTTGCACAAATAATCTGTTTAACCAGTTTTACTAAATTTCCTGTAGTTGAAGAGTCTCGAGAAATTTCAAATAGAAACTGTAAAGCCCCTTTGTCTCCGCTTTCAACTTTATCAATAAAAAAATCTCTAGCCCAATCTTGATCTAAAAAAGGTAAAATCCCCTCTGCTTCAAATCTCATTTGACACTTTAAAAAACGATGAATCTTATCAAAAGTAGGCTTTAAAATTTGCTCGACATCTTCTTTGGTAGAACCAGCCACCTCATCTGTAAGTTTAAGCAGCGGGGTTATCATTGTTTCTTTTTCAAACGCAGTTAATCGATCTATATCACTATCGCTTAGATCTTTTAAAGCAACACTTGCTTTCGAAAAAGTTAATTTTGTGGTTTCAAAGATCTCTCTTACTTTATGGTTGGTTTTCTCAACATCTTCTCTGTCTCTTTGAGAGTCTTTCCCCTTGTCTTGCTCAAGGAGAAAAAGATCAAATTTTGCAGACAGTGTTTGAATCAAAAACCTGTTAACATCTTGCGCTGCTGGGCTATACATTACACCAAATCTTCCTCTGAAGAAATTCCTTCTTTCAACATGTATACTTAAACTAAATTAATGAACATCGAAATCGTCAGATTGATCTCTAATGGCCATTGATAAGTTAGATGATGATGAAAGCGGTGCCACTAACTAGCGTTTACAAGGCTTTCTCTAGTAAGATGATCTACTTTGTTAAAGGCTTGTTTACTACTCTTGTTTATACCTTTTAACTCAACTCTAGTCCCTTCATTTTTGAACCTTGAAAGAACAATGCTTACGGCGTCTGCTGCACACGCATCCCAAAAGTGTGCATCTGACATATCAAGAGCTATATTTTTCACACTCTCTTTGTAGTTAAACAACTCAACAAACTTTTCTTTCGATGCAAAAAAAACATGCCCAGATATTGCATAGGTTCGGGTTTGAGAATCATTAGATAAAGCAGAGCTAACTGTTAAAACTTTTGCTGCTTTAAGTGAGAAAAATAAACAGCTAAGCATGATTCCAATAAAAACGCCAATAGCTAGGTTGTGTGTTAAAATAACCGCTGATACAGTTGTCATCATAATGAAGCTCGAACTCTTTGAATGCGTTCTTATATTTTTGAGGGATGACCAATTAAAAGTTCCAATTGAAACCATAATCATTACAGATACAAGAGCTGCCATTGGAATTTGACGAACCCACTTACCCATGACTAAAATAAAAAATAATAAAAAGGCTCCGGCGCAAAATGTAGAAAGCCTAGTTCGCGCCCCTGCCTTCACATTGATGATTGTTTGACCAATCATTCCACAACCAGCCATACCTCCAATAAAACCAGAAAGGATATTCGCAATACCCTGCCCTCTACACTCCTTGTTCTTATCACTTGTTGTATTTGTTAGATCATCAACAATTGTTGCCGTCATTAAAGATTCTAGCAAGCCTACTGCTGTCAAAGATAGGGCATAGGGCAAGATGATAAGTAGAGTTTCTAAACTAAACGGTATATTTGGCATCAAAAAAATTGGCAAAGAGCTTGGCAGGTCTCCCATATCGCCTACTGTTCTTAAATTAAATTTAAACAAGACGCTAATTATTGTTAGCACAATAATGCAAACCAATGGTGAAGGCAGAGCTTTAACAAACCGCGGAAGGATGTAAATAATGCCAAGCCCTAGTGCAACCATTGCATAGAACTCAAAACCAACATTTCTAAACTCAGGCAATTGAGCCATAAAAATCAGAATGGCTAGAGAGTTTACAAACCCAGTAACGACTGACTTTGAAACAAAACTCATTAAACTCCCAAATTTCAAAAAGCCCGCCAAAAGCTGAAGAATGCCGGTTAGAATAGTTGTCGCAAATAAATATTGAAGGCCGTGGTTTTTCACCAAAGTTACCATAACTAGTGCCATAGCACCGGTTGCAGCTGAAATCATGCCTGGGCGACCTCCTGTAAAAGAAATCACAACAGCTATACAAAAAGAGGCGTAAAGACCTGTTTTCGGGTCAACGCCCGCTATAATAGAAAATGCTATAGCTTCAGGGATCAGTGCTAGTGCAACTAGAATTCCAGAGAGTAAGTCATTCTTAACATTGCTAAGCCAGTTTTTTTTCAGACGTAAAATATATAAAGCTAAAATGGGTCTCTCCTAATTTAAATTTAGAGTGAGTATAACAAAATTGAAGAATAAATTAGTCAATAATATAGAAAATGTTTCTATTGTTTAATAAACATCTAACACAATTTAAAATAATAATTTTAGGTGTTTAAAGAGCAGCTTGTTTTAATAAAAAACCCCGTAACACCCTCCTTCACAAGGGTTAAATCTGGGATCACCACTGGCAAGAGATGAAGCGCCCACAAAAAACGAGGCAACTGCTGGAGAGCCTGGACTCTTAAAATTATAAATCCCCGAACAATTGTTAATTCTCGACTCTGATGGCGCATTGATAATGATCTTAACCTCTGGGAAACCTTTATAAGTAATAGCTTTGCAGCTAGCATTAAAAGGATACGTTTTATTCATTTTACTAGGTGTGACAAACCCTGTGACCAAATCTGCTGTTGCTGATGTAATTGTAAAATTCGAAATATCTTTTTGATTAGGATCTTTTTGTCTCTCTAAATAGGTTGCAAACGAATCAATCTGATAGGACTTTAGCGGCAAATCAAAGCATTTAGACCCTTGATTTAACTGGACTTTGGGCTTGTTAGCAAAAGGACTGATTGCTTCTAGAATGCCCTGTTGCTCAAAAGGTCCAAATTTTTTAAAAAAACTGTTGGTAAAAGAGGAAACATTTCCAGCAGAAGCCTCTAAAAAAGCAGCTAAAGCTTTAGCTACTTGTGAAGAATTAGAGTCAAAAAATTTCGCAAGCCGCGACTCATTCAAGGCTATAGTATTCATAGTCATGCTCTTTAAAATAAAATTGAGAGACTATCAAAAGATTTTTTTTTAAAGAAGAAAATACTAGGCTAGCTCTCCTCACAATGGTGAAGGCAGTCTCTCATTATTTCATCCAAAACTTTGTTATATTGAACAACTAAAATTTTAGATCTCTCTATTGAGTAGTCTACTCCAGAAATGTCCTCATTATTAAGAGCTGTAGCAGAAATCAGCTTGGTCACTATTTCGTTTTGATATGGCAAGGCTTTAATCAAAAAGTCAACGGTTTCCATTTGTTCTTTAACCATCCACACATACAGCGCAACAGCCTGCTGCACAGCCTTTAGAGCCTCCTGATTTTTTTCCAGATCAAGGGTGGGAGCTTCAACTTTACTTACTGCAGTTTTTATTTGAGAAACATCTTTTGACAAGAGAATCAGCCTTTTCTTGCTCTCTAGTAAAAGTTTTTCTTCTTTAGGAAGATCTAGCTTGTGTTTAATAAGTTTCTTTGAAAAATTTCTTTTTATTGGGCTCTTTGCCTTATAGGCCAGAGTTAAGGCTCACTTTACTTTGCTATCAACCCTTATAAAAAGTTTAGAAGTTTCAGATAACAAGCTCTTCATTATCTTTAACTTTTCGTATATTTCATCAATTTGAACATAAAAAGTCTCATGGTCTAGAATTTTTCCTAGCTGCACATCAAGACCCTTTTCTTTGAAAACTTTATTAAATTCTACATCGAATACATTGGACTCATCAACGGGAGTGTTGAGCACTTTTCTTGTACGCTCAACGGCTTCTTTTCGCTCACTAAGAGATTTAGGATTATTCTCTTTAGCAGCGGCTAAATAGCTACAAAAAAGACAAGTGAAGAGTAATACAGCACTGATTTTTAATTTTAAACTCTTAAAATTGTTCATTAAACATCTGTTTAGTTAATTAAAACAAGAGAGTGTAACAAAACATGCAGAAAAAGAACAGAGAGTTAACCATTATCTGACTATAACCTTAAAAGGTAAAATCAATGAATATTGAATCAAAAAACGACCAAGAGCTATATAAACATATTTTTTTACAGCTCCTCGTTTTATTCACGGTCGTGCAAAATAAAGACTCCCGACTCCTCGAGAGATCGATCACTTTCTTGGAAAATTTCTCTAATTTTTTCTAAATGGTGTCTTGCAGCTGTATCATAAGGGCTTTCTTTAGCAAATGGGCCACAGCCAGTTCTCTTAACATAATTTTCGACACATTCAAGGCCTACTTCTTTATAGATTGTAAAAATAGGATTTTCAGTCGGACAAGTGTCGAACTCAAACCTTGCTAAAGATAATGTGGGCAGGCTGTGAGCTGGAGTGTTTCCTTCAAAATGCTCTCTTACTAAAAGCACTGCTTTTAAACTTTCACGATCGAGTCGCTCTTGAGCCAGTTTAAAAAATGGCAGTTGATTTTTCATAGCTGCATAATGTAAGGGTGTGCGTCCATTTGCGTCCGAGCACATTAAAACGGTTCTAAGAGTGAGCACATCAAGTTTCTCTAGATTTGTTGTGTCACCAGTCATTGCAGCTTGAAAAAAATCAACCCCTGTCAGCATGGATAATGTAGCCATATAGCTCTCCTTCTTTAACAGATGTAAAAAATCGTACTAAACGCTGCTGTTCTTATCAAGACCACTCTCTAGTAGGTCCTTTTACACCTAAAAGCTTTGAAAGAGCAGAATACTGAGGGATTAATACTAATTAGTTTATAATATTTTTTTATTTTAAGTTAATCTAATTATCCCCTAAATTAAGTCCCTTTACAAGAGAGTGTAGGAAGTACATGACAAAATTAATTTTTACTTTTATCTTATTTTTTTCTAGTGCATCTCTTGTAGCCTGGCCTAATGAACCTGTATATATTCCAAAAAAAGTGGCGATCATAAGCATAGGTATGCCAGGTGTTGGGAAAACAACAATCTTTAAAGAGCTCTCAAAAAGAGTTTCAAATTATGTTTATTTAAATAAAGACTTAGTCAATGACGCCCTTTTGGGCGATCAGAAATATTTTTCAGACTACTACAACACCTATGTGCGCTTCCAGGGCTATGATGTCATACTTAACCTTGCCTACGCCAATCTAGAAACCTCATCCAAACTTGTTGTTCTAGATGCACAGTTTGCAGGAAAATTAAACAACGAAGGTATAAAAAAATTTTTAGATGACCCAAGCTTTGAAAAAAGAATTATCTATTTCCATTGCTCTTCACAAGAAAACAAAGAAAGACTGCTAGCTAGAGGTGAAAGTCGCAACTTGGATCAGCTCAAAAACTTTGAACAACATTTTTCTCAAACAACAAAGCTGTATGAGGAAGAGTTAAAGGAATTAAACTATTTATCTATTAACACCGAAGATGACCTTGAAAAGAACTTAGAGCTAATTTTAGATTACATCGGTTGCAAGTCTAATTGATGTTTCTATAAACTTGCCTTGCTGAAGGATGTCAGCACATCTTTGATTTCCACAGGTTTCAGTCGTCTTATAAGCCTCTATTTTTTCATCTTTTAGTTCTTCAACTCAACTTTTTATTTGCCCCATTAGGCTAAAGTTGATATTAAAAAGTCTTCAACTTCTTCAAAGAAAGGCTTGTTATGAGAGTTGCAAAATTTTTAAGTCCAGTTTTGGTTATTATTGGAATTATCCTTTATATTTTTGGGAGCTATGTTTCACACCAGGTAAAGCAAGGAGAACAAAAAATAAGTAAAGCTGAAGCAGGAGTCAACCAAACTTGCAACATAACAAAAATCAACCCTTATGCTCACCAAATTGGAAAAATATTTACACACCCCATTCGAAAAAAAATTAGCGAAGGTAAAAAATCTGCGGACCACTATCGAAGCGTTGCTTTTTCCCTACATTTAAGCGGCATTATTGTTTTTGCACTAGGTGTTTTGTCTCTATTATTTATAAAGCAAAAAAAACACTAAATACTCCTATGTGCATAAGCGATTTTTCTAGATAATTGTTAATTATTGAGTTGAGATCAATTGATATTTTTTGCTAGAATTTTCTTTTTAAAATCAATAACCAACTCGATTTATGTTTAAATCTCTTTTCTTAGCCTTACTTCTAATTCCTATAACACTTTTTGCTACAGTTGATAATATTATTGAAACAGACGTCTTAGTTATTGGAGGAGGCCCAGTAGGAACCTTTGCCTCAAATGAACTAGGCGCCCTTAAAATTCCAAATATCGTCTTAGAAAAACACACTGAAATCCTAGACTTTCATCCAAGAGCTCAATCCATTAATGCAAGATCTATGCAAATGCTTGCCAGACATAACTTGAGCGAGCCTCTAAGAAAAGAAGCATACCTTTCAGATGAATATTACATGGGTGTTCTCATGGCCGATAGCCTTGCTACAAATGAAGCTCTAAGAGAATTTCCTTTTGATGCCGCTTTAAACAAATCATTTTCAAATATATCTCCTGAAGGAGAGCTGCGTATTCCACTATGGAAGACAGAAGCCCTCTTAAGAAAGAATTTAGAAAATTCGAAATACTCTAACTATTTTAAGGGTTATGAAGCCGTAGATATTGAAGATTTTGGAAGCCATGTAAAAGTCACTGCATTTAAAGATAAATCCCACGAACCTTTAATCATCAAAGCGAGATATGTCCTAGGATGTGATGGAGCTAATAGTAAAACGCGCGAGTTGATGGAAATTCAAATGCAACCTATAGACATGGAAATTCCTATGCTCAACGTGGTCTACAAATCTGAACTTCTTCAAGAACAAATCCAATTAAAAAAGGCTTGCCTCTACTACTTACTAGGACAAGGAACTCCTGCTGCAACAGGGCCCATTGACCAAGAGGGTCTTTGGTATGCTCAGTTTTTCTTCCCTGAGAATGAAAATATTTCTTTTCATGAGGTTAAGCAAAAAATTAAAAAGTTGACTGGGCTTGAGTTTGACTGCACAATTGTTAATGCTTACATTTGGCAAATGAAATCTGAAATTTGTGAAACCTACCAAAAAGGTAATGTTTTCCTCGTTGGCGATGCAGCTCACATTATGTACCCAACAGGTGGGCTGGGCATGAACACTGGCTTCCAAGATGCTCAAAATATAGCATGGAAACTAGCCTCTGTTCTTCGCGGAACTTCTGGTAGCAACCTTTTAAAAACTTATGAAACAGAAAGAAGACCTATTGCAGAGCAAAATATGCTTGCTTCTTCTATCAACATGAGAAGAACTTTAAAAATTTCTGACACACACCTTGAGAGTCAAATGCCAAAGCTTCCACATAGCATTGAAGCTGAAACAAGAAGTAATTTAGAGAATGAATTTGGCTATCGATACCAAGATTCAGCAATTATCAAGGTTAAGAATAAAACCAAACTATTTCAGAAGAAGGATTATACACCTCTCGCACAGGCTGGTTATTTTGCTCCTCATATTTGGCTTAAAGAAAAGCTTTCCATATATGAAAAGCTAGGCTTTACCTTCACCCTATTGGTGCCAGATACTATTGACAAAGCAACTCTAGAGCAATTAGAAGCTACTGCAGATCAAGCAGAAGTTCCTTTAAATATTCTAAAATTAACTGAAAAGCAACGAGCAGGTATCTACCCTGCTTACACTTTGATCCGACCAGACTGGCATATTGCATGGTCTGATAACGCACTTGAAGCTAACTTTACAGAAATTTTAGAATCTAGTTTAGCAAAGTAGCGCGTTTAAAATTCTTGGGCTTACTCATTGAATTTCAGAGCGAGATGGAATTGAATTTTGAGCCCCCCGCCTAGAAACACAGAGCGATGAAGCTTGAGTTGCAAGCTGTAGACAATCTTCTACACTTAGCCCTTCAACTTTTGCGGCTAAATAGTATCCTATGAAGGTGTCTCCTGCTCCTGTAGTATCGACAACCTCTACTTTAATTGCAGGAACCTTTACTTGCTTACCTTTGAAGCTGTATATGACACCCTGCTGCCCTATTGTTAAAATAAGCTCTGTGTTTGGATAGAGCTTCTCTAATTCCTCAAGAGCACTTTCATAATCTTTTTTCATGGCTAAGGCTTTTGCCTCAGTTTCATTTACAATCAAGACATCTACGAGCTCTAGCGGGTATGAGAGAATTTCTTTGCCCATAGGTGCAGGGTTTAAGCAAACAATTAGCCCCTTTTTGTGTCCCTGCTCAATAAGATAGTCCACATTGTTTATTTCATTTTGTAAAAGCAGGTAATCACCTTTTTTAAAATGCTTTAGAGTTGCGTTAATCTCGTCTTTTGTAATTTCTTTGTTAGCTCCCGCAAATAGAATAATTGCGTTTTGACCTTTTTCATCAACTTGAATGCAAGCATGGCCGTTACTCTTAGAGCTTTTATGAATATAAGAAGTATCAACATTTTCTTTATCAAGTAGTTCTTTAAGCCAAAGTCCCTCAGCTCCAATTTTTCCCGCATGAGATACAAGGGCTCCTGCTCTAGCAAGAGCAGTTGTTTGATTTGCACCTTTTCCTCCTGAAAAAGTCTCTAAAGAAGCACTTGACAATGTCTCTCCAGGCCTTACAAAATGAGAAACTGTGTATACATAGTCAATATTCAACGAGCCATAATTTATAATTTTTGTAACCATATTTTACCTAAATAAGATTTGCTAGACCTATTGAAACTAATCCTGATAAATAGCAGAGAAACATCAGCAGCAAAAGAAGAAAAACTCTTTTAACCTGCCAGAACTCTTTCCAAACAAAAACACCCCAAATTGCTGCTATGAGTGTTGCGCCTTGTCCAAATGCATAGGCTATAGCTGGCCCTGCATTTGTTGAGGCAATAATATTTAAAGAAAGGCCAGTGCACCATATCAAACCTCCAAATACGCCTATAGAGTGCTGCTTTACACTTCCTGAAAAATACGCACTTTTATCTAATGGAGCCCCTGAGAAAGGCTTTTTCATTAAGGTGTAGTTGACCACTAGATTGCAAATTAACAAACCTACTGCAAAAAAGAAAATTCCTGAATATGGGGTTAGGGAAGAACTTGCCTGTATAGAATCAGCGAGAATTGGGTAAAAAAAACTCATTAAGATTCCGCTAAAGATAGAGAGAGTTAATCCTTTTTTTGTTGAGCTCACCCCGCTCTTTTCTTGCTTCTCTTTTTTCTTATAAGCTAAAGCAGTCAAGATAATTGCAACCAGAACAAGCAATATTCCCAAAAATAGAAAAAATGGATTCCCTTTTGCAGAGATTAAATAGCTAAGAAACGTTCCGACAACAAGAGCTATTCCAATTCCTATGGGAAAGGCTACAGACATTCCCGCAATGGTGATTGCTGCAACTAATAAAATATTAGCAATATTGAAGATGATCCCGCTAATCAAAGCTTTTAATAGATCAATAAAATTAATGCTTTTCAAATTGGCCCAAAAAGAAGGGCCAGAATCCCCCAAACTTCCTAGAGTCCAAGCAAATACCAAAGCTCCTAAGAAAACTCCAATTGAGTAATCCCAGTAAAAAAGTTCAAAACGCCAACTTTTGTCCATCTTAGCTGTATTTGCCCACGATCCCCAGCACAGCATAGTAATAAACATTAAAACTACTGCTACGAGATAGCTTTGAGGCAAATACATCGTTTAATTGCCTCTTGTGATGGTCTTAAAAAATAGAGAGTAAAAGTCAACGGTGTCAATTGTTGTACACACATCTATTGGCGTACCTAATTCGGATCGCTCTGTGCAGCCGTAGCATTCTCCATCCTTTTGAGAAACAACAATATTCATTTTCTCATAACTTCCAATTTCTGGGTCTGATAACACTGCAGCCGCAACGGGGTCCCATAAATAAACAGATGTTTTAGGCTGCGCTTTAACAAAGGGTTTAATAACTTCAAAAACAAAATTGGCCGAAGAATTTCTCTTAGTGTTTGCAAAAGCTTCATAAAAATTTTTGCTAATAGGAGCTTTTTCGGTAGAGTCTAAAGGTACTAGCGTAATGGGTATTCCAGACGATATGACTGTTTGAGCTGCTTTTGCATCTAAAAAAACATTGTATTCTGCGCAATGATTAGTCACCCCTTTAACTTTTCCCACAATATTTCCATTAGCCTTAATAGCCCCACCTGAAATAATTATTCTTTCAATATTCTCTTTAATCGATGGATCATTTTTTAAAGCTAGTGCAATATTTGTCATAGGGGCTAAACAAAGAAGCGTTACTTTTTCATCAGACATATGGACTGTTTTTGCTAATAGCTCCCAAGAAGATAGTTTTGAAGGCTTAACTCTACTTTTTGGCATAGGGATATCATAAATATCATCAATTCCTTTTCTCCAACTTGACGGAAAACTAGAGTATGGACTCAGTGATTTTTTGGCTCCATAAGCCACAGGAATACGTGGATGGTGAGCAAGCTTGAGTAGACTCAAGATATTTGGTGCAGTGTGCTTCCAAGTAGTCATCCCCGTCCCCGTTGTCGTAACGGCCAGTAGTTTCACATTCTTTCTTTTCAAAAGAAATAAGATTGCCATCATGTCGTCCATATCACAATCTGTATCGACAATGACTCGAGCCTTATCTTTTCCGGCATAGAGCGGTGAAAAAGTTAATGATGTTAATATAAGTAGAAATGCAAATAATTTTTTCTTCATTTCTTCTTCATACTTGAGCTCTTAATTTGGATAAAGATGAATTTTAAAAATTTATTTACTATTTTAAGTTCTCCGAGCATCCAACAAAAATACGTAACGACATAATAATTAATATTTTAAGATATACATTCCAGTATGTCGACCAATTGTAGACATACTGGAAGCTGAAAACTTGACAAATAACCAGTATGTCGACACTATGTAGACATACTGGAGAATGTATTTTTATGGATATAATGCAGCAGATAAGGCACGAGATCAAAACCGAAGAATTTGACTACCTTCTCTTGTTAGAATGCTTATCTTCATACAAACGTCCAAGAGACAAAATAACAAAACTTTTGAAGAGCAAAAGCATCATTAGAGTAAAAAAGGGAATATATATTTTTGGTAACAAGTATAGGCTACGACCCTTTAGCACAGAGCTACTTTCAAACCTAATTTATGGACCCTCCTATGTGTCTTTTGAGTACGCCCTTCAATATTATGGACTGATTCCTGAATCAGTGACTAAACTAACCTGCGCCTCCTACAAAAAAAGCAAACTCTTTGAAACCCCCATTGGAGATTTTGTATACAAAACAGTGACAAAAAAAACCTTTCCAATAGGCATTACAAGAAAAAATATTAACGATGAAACTTCTTTTCTAATTGCTTTGAAAGAAAAGGCTCTTACAGACTATTTAACTCATCTTAAACCCTTTTCAACTCAAGAAGATCTTATGCAGTATCTAGTTGAAGGTATGCGAATAGAAAAAACGAATATTTTGAGCCTTGATTTTAAAATTATCGAAGAAATTAGTGAAGACTCTCGCAACCCAAACATTAATTTATTATGGAAAATATTAAAAAAATAAAAATACCTGAAGCTGTGCTTCAGATGTTGAAACGCTACGAACTAAACAGTCTTCAAAGCCACAAGAATGCCCTTAAAGAAGTTATTCAAGAAATAGCTCTTCTAGGTTTATGGAGATCTAAATTTTTTGAGAAGGCTGCCTTTTACGGAGGTACAGCTCTGCGAATTCTACATCAACTAGATCGATTCTCTGAAGATCTGGATTTCACTCTACTAAAGCCTTCTTCTAGCTTTAGTTTAAAGCAATATGAAAAAGCAATTCAAGATGAACTCAATAGCCTGGGGTTCACAGCAAGTGTTGAAGAGAGAGTAAAATCTAATACAAGCCCTGTAAATTCAGCATTCATCAAAATAAACACTCTTGAACATTTACTGTTAATTAACATTCCTACGAACCTCAATTCAAACATTCATAGAGAAGAGCTTCTGAAAATTAGAATTGAAGTCGACACAAACCCGCCGCCGGATGAGGCTACAACCGAAAATAAACTTTTAATGTTGCCTTTTCCTTTCACAGTTAGAACTCTTAGGCTTGAAGATTTATTTGCAGGAAAGGCCCACGCTACACTTTGCCGAGAGTGGAAAGGTAGAGTTAAGGGCAGAGATTGGTATGATCTAATATGGTTTATATCGCGCAAAGTTAAACTCAACCTAAACTATCTCGAGCAAAGAATGAGACAAAGCGGCTATTGGACTTCAAAGCTAAAGCTTACTCAAGCTGATATGATCACTCTTTTTGAAAAGAAAATTGAAAGCTTGGATATAAAATCTGCCAAAGATGACATTGTAAACTTTATAAAAGACTCTTCTCAACTAGAGCTTTGGTCTAAAGACTTTTTCCTTCAAATGGTCAAGAAAATTGAACCTCTTGAAAAGTAAAAATCATCCAAAAACAAAGTTAATTAGATCAAAAGAAAAATTTTCTATTATTTCTGCATCTCTGCTGATTTTTTTTATCGAAACAAATAGGTCGGCTTAAAGCATAAGCATATAATGCTTGATTCCTATTTAGAGACTTCAGTTGAGTCTGTGCCTGTTATTATTTCCTGCGCAATTTCAATAGTACCAAGCGTTGCTTCAACGACAACGTCTTTTGTTTTAGAAAGCCCCTCTGCAAATGCTCCTGCAGCGCTTCCAGTAAGTTCTGCAGTTCCAGCCATTCCATCAGCTACTAGAGTTGCTCCACCGCTTGCAGCGCCACTGACAGCCTCTAATGCTTCGCTGTGGTAAACACTTGAGGCTCCTGAAGCAACAGCTTCGACGGCATCTCCTGCTAAACTAGCTCCTCTTTTAGCAGCTCCCACAGTTAAGCTGGCTCCCCCTTCGGCTAAATCTTTTACAGCTTCACCAGTAGCTTTCACGATTTCACTATGATAAGCCTGTGAGGCTCCTGAGGCAACAGCTTCGACGACATCTCCTGCTAAACTAGCTCCTCTTTTAGCAGCTCCCACAGTTAAGCTGGCTCCACCTTTGGCTAAATCTTTTACAGCTTCACCAGTAGCTTTCACAATTTCACTATGATAAGCATCTGAGGCTCCAGTGGCAACAGCTCCAACCACATTCCCTGCTAAACTAGCTCCACTTTTAGCTGTATTTACAGCAAAGCTTCCTCCTTCTTCAACAAGATTTTTAGCTGAGCTGCCAATATTTTTAACAACTTCACTGTTGTAGGCCCTTGATGCTCCAGAAGCAATAGACTCAGCTGCACTTCCTACCAAACCCACTCCACCTTTAACAGCTCCGATTGCTAGATCGGCCCCACTTTCAGCTAAATCTTTTGCAGTTGATCCTATGCGAGCTAACCTTTCACTTTGTAAAACATCAGAAGCAATAGACGTCGCTTTTAACGCTCTGTCAGAAATTAGATCCACGCCACCTTTAACGGTATCAATAGCTCCAGCTCCCATGTCTGCAACTACACCTCTAGTTTTTCTCATTATTTCTGCATCCCAAGCCTCTTGAGCTGTTTCGTAGACTGAGTTGAATGCCTCTCCAATAATGCCTGAGCTTTCTTTTTGAGTGACAATGATTTCAGAATCCTCTTCAAAAGGTTTAGCAAATTCTTTTTCAGCTTCTGTGTAATATTCAGAATTTTTAAAGGCGCCTTTAAAATCTTCAAATAAGTTTTGAGTAGCACCCATTTTATTAAGATAAGCATCTTTGAGTTTCTTAACTTCGTACTCATCAGCTTCTTTTTCGGAACACTCAAAAAACTGCTTACAAATATGAGGTTGAATTTCCATATAAGTTTTCACTCTAAGCTCCGTTTTTTCATCATCTGAAAAACTGCCTTTAGAGTTGATTAACGACCCAATGGACGCATCTATAATCTTTCTATATATGGGGCACAAGTAAGCTTCATGAAGTCGTTTTTGAGCCCCTTCATTGATAGGAGGATTGCTTATCATGTCATCAATAATTGATTCAATAATAGTTTGGGGAGCTTTATTTTTGAAATGGATTTGCATGCCAGGACTTGCGCCATGCTCTATGAGGTAATCATAAAATTCAGCATCTAAATTCTTATATGCTGTCATTAATGGACTGAAAGTTGTCTCTTCAAACCCTTTGGAATCTCTATATGACATTTTCTCTTGATGATTTGGGTTGGCTCCTTTAGCTATCAATTTTTGGGCAGAAGGCACAAGTGATCTGTGGTTTACTCGAATATGCCCCAAAATACGTCCAAGCAATTTATTTTTCATTGCAGTCGTAATTTTATCATCCTGATAAGAGTCAAAAGCACACTCAAAAGCTTCTGTATATTGGTCTACAGCAAATGCCTGTAGCGATCCAGGAGGCTCGCTCATAGATAAGCCTAAGTTCATGTATAGGCTTCCTGAATTTTCAAAAATGTTAAAAAAGGTTTCCACTGCTTTAAAAGCTGAACTATCACAGTCAACTTCAGATTGATTCAACAGTGCTTTGTAGGGGCTTGTGTCTATACTATAACTTGTAGAGCTTGGGCTAAACTGGCGATTATATATCAATTGAGACACAACACCGAGAGCTGTCAGAGATAATCCTGTTTTAGTAAAAAAGCCCCACCACGACTTAGATTTTTGAGGAGCCTCTTTTGTATGCTTTTGGATAACAACATGACCAATATTATTTACTCTCATTTTACTTTCCCCTCGCATTCTTTTTTTTCAAATCATCACAAGCTTCTGAGACTTTATAATACAGCTCCTTCTTTCCACCTTTATCCGGATGATTGATTCGAAGCTTTTCTCGGCAGGCTTTACTCATTGCTTTTTTGAAATCTGAAGGGCTCATCGAAGAGAGCTCTTCTTTGTCTAACCCTAAAATCTTATAAGCATCATCTCGGTCTTCTTTTGGAATAGCTTTAAAAAACTCTTCTTGAGCTCTTCTGAAAGCTTCATAATGTCTTCGAGCCTCCTTGAGTTTGTCACTAGTCCAAGATATTACATCTTCAAAGAAATTGCTCTTTACAGGATCCTGATCATCAACATGTTTTTTAGCGACTTTAAAAACTCTTGGGCATGTATTCTTGCTTATTGTTCTATAAATTTCTTTTGTTAGCTCATCTTTTTCAAGGTTTGGAAACGAATGGAGCTGCATGACGTGCGCTTCAATTGCTGAATCGATAATTCTCTTGTAGAGATTGCAGTGCTGGTTATTGACTCTTCTTTTGGTTGTTTTTGCCTTCAAAACTCCTTCGGGCAAAGAAGTAAGAGGACCTCCTCCAAGTTCATCAGTAATTATTTTTAAAGTCGGTTGCATCTGATAAGATCCACCAAGACTCTCTGATAGGATTCGCAAGTCTGGGTTTGCACCCTTAGAAATTAAGAAATCAAATAAATTGGCATCAAGCATCCTATAAGCCAACATCAAAGGCGTTGTTTTGCCGACAACTAAATTTGGGTCAGCACCTATTTTAACAAGCCATTCAACATACTTTTCAAAGCCTTCATAGTGATTTTCCATTCGCTTCATGACGTAGCTTAGTAGTTTGTTTTTCATTTGCAGGTTAACTTGATCATCTGAATAAGATGAATAGGCACACTCAAGCCCTTCAAAATTCTGATCAAGAATAAACGCTTTCAAATCACCAAAGGGCTCATTCATGGCCAAGCCAAACAAATTACTGACTGATGATTGAGTTTCAAAGATTCTAAAAAAGTTCTGTAAAACTTTAAAGCTTGTGTCATCACAGCTTGTTACATGTTTTGAATAAATTGAATTGAAAAGACTTTGAGATGGATCGTTTGTAGAACGACTAGGGGAATAAAAATTCTGATACAAAATATGGGTTATAGTACTTACAACTGCCACTGAGGCTAATGCTTTCACTGCAAAGCCTGCCCATACTCCAACTTCTTTTTTTATAGGTGAACTCACATCCCCTTTTTTACCCATTTTAAACTGGGATGGGACTCTATTTACAGACAAATCCATATTAGTTTTAATCCTCTATCAAAAGAGAAAATTATACCGTTTTGAGATTAAGAATTCATTAAGAATCTCTACTCTACAGGTTGGAAGTTGGGAGATGAAGAGACCTCTAAATCACACATGATTTTGGTTAATTTAAAATATTTTTTCTACAAAAAACCCTTTTAAATTGTTTTTTGACTTTTTATTTTTTTTTGATAAGGTGAAAAATTATAAAAATAATTTGGAATTTGTATGATTGAAAAGATAAAGACCTCTTTAGGGCTGTGTTTAAGCGTTGCTCTTATATTCCCACTAGCTCTAGCAAGCAGCCACTGGTATTTTGCTGTGTTTATTTCTCTAGTTGTTACAACTGCATATTTCCTTAATTTCAATAAAAACAAGAAAATTTCATCAGCTATTATCGCTTCAACAATGTTTGGCTCCTTTTTCTCCATTTCATTTTGGATTCTATCGTATATAGACTACTTTATACACCTTCGAAGTGACCTTTATTTCATTGCCGCATTTTTTGCATTTTTCACACTAGTTGCTATAACAATTTTTTTCTCAAAAGACACTTTTTTAAAAAAAGTAATTCTTTTGTTGGTTAATTCCCTAGTCATTGCAGCATTTATTCTTCTCTTGATTTTTGTATTAGATCGCGAAGCTCTTTGGTTTACATTAGCTCTAGGAGCTCTAATTGGAGTTTTTACTGCGTCAATAGGAACTTATGCATTTATCTGGTATATGAAACATAGCCTCGAGGTTTTCCAGGGAGTTGCAGACTATATAGCTATTTTAGCAAAACCATTTTTTGTGTTTTTCTTGGGCTACTTGCTAATAGCTCTTATCTACTCTGGTATTAACAATCTGATTTATATAAGCAACACCGAGTCTCTTTTAGTTCCAAATGAACAGCTAAAGTTTTTGGATATTTTGCTCTACTCGCTAGACACAATGACTACTGGAGGAAACTCCCCAATTACTCCCCTCTCCACATTAGCTCAGTTTGTTAACACGGCAAACGTCTTTACGGCCATTATTTGGATGACCATTATGCTTGCTGCTACAATAGCATTTACCTCAGAATCTTTTAGCAAAATTTCTGCATTGCACAAGCAAAAAAGTGAAGAAAAGAGCAGCTAAAACTTGTAAATGGCCTTAAAAACAACGCATTTTTTGCAATAAGCATCGCCTAGATTAAAAAAAATAGTACTATTTTCTTTATTAAATAAATCTGTTACACTTGGGGCAAATTTACTGCTATAGTGAGGCTAATATGCATATTAAAGCTGTTACAGAAAAACCTGCCCAGTACCCCGAAAGATTCCCGCTTGACCCCACTAAAGTTGAATGGAACACGCAGTGCATTGATTATAAGCCCACTGAATACACCTCAGACATTGTTATAAACCAATATAACGTACACGGCGATAAAGGTTGGGCAGACCCTCAAGATGTTTCTAAAGTTGCAAATAAAATTACTAGCTTCATCAGTGAGATTCAGTTTGACTCATTTCAAAGGCCTGTTAACCCTATGGGAAGAACAGGGATTTGTGGTCGCGGACTATTAGGAAAATGGGGACCAAACTTTGCAGGCGATCCAATTGTAACTCGCGTTAATGCTCTCTCTCAAAAGGTTGAACTGGTTGTGATTAAAAGAGGAGACTGCCTTCAATGGGCCCTACCAGGTGGTATGGTTGATAAAGGGGAAGATCCAGTCGATGCAATTGCAAGAGAATTGAAAGAGGAGACGCACGCCGACCTAAACTTTAAAGCAAAAGACATCCTTTACCAAGGTTATGTTGATGATAGACGTAACACAGACAATGCTTGGATGGAGACTACTGTAGCTCACAAGCACCTTAGCTATGAGGAGAGCCTAGCTGTTAAACTCAAAGCGGATGATGATGCTGTCGACGTTAAATGGCAAGAGGTTGATGAAAAACTACTCAACAGCCTTTATGCCTCACACAAAAAATTTGTAGAAATTGCTTTAACTAAGCTAAAGTTAGAAAACAAAGTTTAAGCATGAGAGTAAAAAATTCAGACCCTTCTTCAACAATAAGTTGGTGGAATTTATCTTCGATCCCGGATCAAAATCTTTCTGATGAGCAAATTAAGATTAAAAATTTATTCCTCAAAACAAGCTTTGTTAAACCCTTTGATTGGATGAACTGGAGTACCCTTAATGACTACTTTGCAGACAACTCCATTGTAGATTTGCTACCAGAAGAAGATGTGTTAAAAATAGCTCTAGCATTCCAAAGAGCTGATCGATTTGCTGAAGGAACAATGGAGTGTGCTATAGAAGATGGCACGATGCTGAAGCTTGCAAATAGAATTGAAGAACTCAAAGATAAATAACCTAGTATTTTGACCGACCTATTTAAACCCAGTATTGCTCTTAGAAACCCTCACCTTCAAACGCTGCTTAGCTACGTTTTAAAACGAGAAGCTGAGCCTCAATCTAACACACGACTTATTGAACTTCCCGATCAAGATCTATTAGCCCTAGAAATGTCCACCCCAAAAGGCTGGAAACCCACTGACCCAACAGTTTTAATGTTGCCTGGCACTGCTGGCTCTCATCAATCTCCCTACTTGGTGCGCATGGCAAACAGACTTTTAGAAAACAATATTCAAGCAATAAGACTTAATTTCAGAGGTATTGGAAGCGGGATGGGCCACGCAAAAAAAATATCGCATGGAGGAGCTAGCGATGAGCTCTTACACGTTATAAAAGCTCTTCATAAAGACTTTCCTAGCTCACCACTTAGTGTTATTGGTTTTTCTTTGGGAGGAAATATACTTTTAAAACTTGCTGGAGAAAATGAACTTTCTAAATACCTTAAGAAAATAATTGCAGTATGCCCCCCATTAAGCCTGCTAGACAGCTCTCAGCGGCTTACAAGACTCCAAAATAGAATCTACCAGCAATCTATCGTCAAGACGATTATTAGAATTGTAGAGTCCCCTCAAAGCAAATTTTCATATAAACCTACAAAACCTCTCTCTAAATGCAGAACCTTGCAAGAAATTGACAATCTCTTTACAGCGCCAGCATCTGGCTTTGACAATGCAGAGCACTACTACCAAGAATGTAGCTGCCTTCAATTTATTGAAAACATTACTTCTCCATGTAATATTTTATTTGCACAAGACGATCCTCTCATTGATTGTTCAAAAATTAATGAAATTAAGCTCCCTCAAAGGGTCAATCTTATGAAAACCCGTTATGGTGGCCATATGGGTTTTCTAAAAAGCTCTTATAAAAATCCATTTTGGATGGACGAACAGCTGCTAAGCTGGCTTACCTAAGTCTTAGTTACAATATGCCTTTACATTAAGAAAAATTGGAGCGTCATCTATATTTTGACTCATAGAAACAAAGACATTGAACTATAAAAAAACTCAAACCTTTTAAGTTTGAGTTTTTTTTTACTTCTATGTAGCTAAGTTTGAAAATTTTTATGAGAAAGCTTTAGGCCTTGAGCCAAAAGAGCGCCCACCACCTTTATTTCCACCTGATCTTCCTCCAGGTTTGCTTCCAAAACGGTTGCCAGATGATTTACCCGGCTTACTTCCAAAACGACTTCCTGAAGAGTTGCCCGATCTAAAGCCACCACCTGATTTACCGCCAAATGAGCGATCAGATTTACCAGAAAAACGACTTCCAGAAGAATTGCCTGATCTAAAGCCACCTTCTGATTTGCCACCAAAACGATCAGATTTACTCGCAAAGCGATTCCCTGAAGAATTGCCTGATCTAAAGCCTCCTTCTGATTTACCGCCAAAACGATCTGATTTACCCGCAAAGCGATTCCCTGAAGAATTGCCCGATCTAAAGCCACCTTCTGATTTGCCACCAAATGGTTCAAATGAACTATTTGACTTTCTAGCAAAACGCCCTCTAGATGAGTTGCCTGATCTAAAGCCTCCACCGCCTGACCTAGAACTAAAGCGTGAGTTTGATTGGTTCGATCTGTTACGAGATTTAGGATTTCCTGCAGACGATGATCTTTTCCTACGCGGCTCTAACCCCTCGATCTCTTTAATAGCGATCTTTTGGCCAGTAAATTGCTCAATTCTTCTTACTAAGCTCATGTCTCTTTCTGCTGCAAAAGAAATAGCTACTCCATTTGCTCCTGCACGACCTGTACGTCCTATACGGTGAACATAGTCTTCAATGCATCGAGGAAGATCAAAATTGACAACTAAGTTAATAGATTGAACGTCTAGTCCACGTGCAGCTACATCAGTAGCTACTAAAATGTTAATTTTACCTTCTTTCAACTTTTTAACGGTGCGAGTTCGTTGCCCTTGGTTCATGTCTCCGTGAAGAGCAGCCACTAAATGGCCTCCTTCATTTAACTCACGAACGAGTTGATCAGCATGCCTTTTTGTAGACGTGAAAATAATGGTGTACTTAGCTTCATCAGAATTTAATACATTTTCTAAAATTTGATTTTTATGAGTTAGGCTATCTACATAGTGTAGTCTTTGCTCAATGTTCTCATGCCTAGCTTTCTCTGCGTGCACAACAACATCAACGGGGTTGTTCATAAGGCGATTAGATAGCTTTAATATGTTACCCTGCAATGTTGCTGAAAATAACAGTGTTTGACGACTCTCAGGAGTGGCCTCAACAATCTGCTCCATCGGCTCTTGAAAACCCATGTCTAACATGCGATCTGCCTCGTCAAGTACTAGCATTTCGACGCCTGACAAGTCAATTTTTCCTTGATCTAGGTAGTCAATTAGACGTCCAGGTGTTGCAATGAGCACGTCATAAGGTTTAGATAATTTGCGCCCTTGTAGTTGATACGAAACTCCACCACTGATGCAAACAGCTTTTACACCTTTTAAAAATTTACTGTACTTTTCTGTTTGTTGCGTAAGTTGCATTGCAAGTTCTCTTGTAGGTGCAACAATAAGAATTCGAGGTCCTCTTCTTCCCGATGAACCTTCTGAAGTAACGAGACGGTTAAGTGTTGGCAACAAAAATGCTGCGGTCTTCCCCGTTCCTGTTTGAGCAGATGCTCTGACGTCTACACCACTTAGAATTTCAGGAATAGCTTGCGCTTGAATTTCTGTGGGTACAGTATAGCCAGCTCCCGTCACTGCCTTCACTATTTGGGGATCTAAACATAATTTATTAAAAGCCATTATAAACCGCATTTTTTGTAATTTAATCGAATTAGTTTAGCATATTTGTTATCTTTAAATATATAT
>JAJACU010000019.1 GCA_022601345.1 Chlamydiota bacterium
ATGAAAGTAAGAGCATCAGTAAAAGCAGACCCGTCAAAGGGCGATGTCATTGTTAAAAGAAAAGGTCGTCTTTATGTTATCAACAAAAAAGACCCAAACAGAAAGCAAAGACAAAAAGGCCCTGCAAGAAAAAAATAAAGGATTTCAGTTTCTATGGCAAAACAATCAATGGTTCAAAAGCAACTTAAAAGAGCAAAAATGGTCTCAAAATATTGGGAGCGTAGACAAAAGCTAAAAGCTATTATTTCTAACGTTGAAACAAACGAAGAAGATCGCCTTGAAGCTATTAATGCACTTAATAAGCTGCCTAGAGATTCATCTAGAGTTCGCTCTAGAAATAGATGCCAACTAACTGGGCGTCCTCGTGGATACCTTCGTAAGTTTAAACTTTCTAGAATTTGTTTTAGAGAGATGGCAAATACTGGGCTCGTTCCAGGTGTTGTTAAAGCCAGCTGGTAAATCTAGTTATTCGAGCTCAGTTTTCAAATAATTGAGCTCATCTAAAATCTTCCAATCCATCATTCCTTCAGACCACAGATAAGTTTTTGTGTGAATATTACCTTCAGATTTTTCCTTTTTCAAAGAATCTAAATCAATAGGTCCAACCTGACTATTTGCTTTATCTAGATAATACCAACTTCTTTTTTCAAGTGTAGTAGCTTTTGGATTAGTTGGAGCTTCTTGAAGCTCTAGTTGCTCGGCCTCTTCTTTTTCTTTAATAGCCTTGGCTTCAGCTGCAAGTAACATTGCTTTTTGTGAAGGGATAAAAAGAAGTGCGATCAGAGCAAAAAATGAGAATAATAGCCCTAGAAAAAACCAGCCTCTAGGGTCTCGACCTTTTATTTTTGCAACTAGTAGGCAAATGGTTCCCCAAATAAGCCCAGAGATAAGAGCTATTAAATATTGCATAGGTGTAAATTGAGCCATAAATTTTTCTTTGTTTTTAGGTTTATTAAGTTCATTGTAACCTATAATTAGATTAATTTGAATTAAATTTGGTTGAAGCTCGTAGCAAAGCAGGCAGATTAAAAGATTGTGGGCAAATTTAAAATCTAATATAATAGCAGCGAATAATTCACTACTCCTAGGGGGAAAATATGGATGAAAATGTAGATACTCAAGAGCTTGAAGTTGCAGAAACAACTTTTATTCGAGACATTGAAAATAGAGTGTTTCAAGCCATAATTCTACAAGTTTTGATCAAAGTTAAAGACATTAATTTGATTGAAGGAAACCTTATAGATGCTATTTTACACCGTGGAAGTGTTGAGCGTATCAAAGGTATCTTTGTTGAGCAGGAAGCTAAGAGCCCAACAATAAAAATTAAAGTTGAAGTGAATGTTCTTTATGGGACTTCTATTCCTGAAAAAGCAAAAGAGATTCAACAAAAAATTTCTGAAGAAATCAATAACCTTACTGGGTTACATGTGTCTACAGTGCATGTAATTTTCAAAAATGTTTACATTGATGAGCCAAAATTGGAAGAAACTCAAGTTCAAGACCTTAATAAGTCAGAGTTTGGCATGCTAGAAGAAGAAACAAAGTAATTTCAATGAAAAGCCATTTTTTTCATGCTTTTGTTAGCCTTCTCTTTATTTTTAGTATGATTTTCGTAGGGTTGGGCTTGTGCCTTGTCCCTATGAACCCAAAGTTGAGTTATCAGTTTTCTGAACTTCTCCTAAATAACCCGACTTTTTTATTGAGCATTGGAAAGTATCTAATTGGAGCAGGTGGGTTTTTACTTCTTTTTTTCTATTTTATTGGAAGAAAGAGCTACTACCATGTTGAAATAGAGCCCACTTTAAGTGCCTCAATAGATGAAAAAATGATTCATAAAAGCATTTCAATGCTAATAGAAGAAATAGTACCTCAACAAAAGATTCCATTTTCTTTAAATATTTATGGGCAGAATTTGGAAATTATAGCTGACTTTTCACGTGTCTCTTTTGAGAAGCATGAAGATCTTTTGAATGGTTTAGAACCTAAATTGTCTGAGCTTATGAGTAAAACTTATGGTCAGCCTAAAAAGTTCACATTATCTATAGCTAGCTTGAAAGCTTAGTTCACAATACATGGATCAATTTTAAGAGAATTCTTTTTTGATGCAAAACCTATGCAATTATTAGGAGACGTTTTTAATTTAGAAACAGTTGATGTATATATTTAAGTTTTTAATTAGATTTAACTTATTGAGAGCTAAAGAAGTTTTTAATTTTCTCTACATCTTTACTAGAAAGTAGTTTGATTTGAGACAATTCTTCAGTTGTTGCTTCTTTAATCTTTTTGGGGCTCCCAAAATGAGCAATTAAAGCCTTTTTCTTTTTAGGACCTATTCCAGAAATTTGGTCTATGGAGCTTTTAATAATGCTTTTTTTTCGGCTTCTTCTGTGAAAACCAATAGCTGATTTATGCGACTGATCACGTATAGATTGTAGTAGAAAAAGTAGGTTGGACTTTCTTGAAAGTACAATGGGATCTTCTTTTTCAGGGAGATAAACCCTCTCTTGGCTCATGCCAAAGTCGTGACGACCTTTTTCCTTTGTTAGGGCAATAAGATCAACATTGACGATATGAAGTGACTTTAAAACCTGTTGTGCAACTCTTAGCTGTGTTTTACCCCCATCAACTATAATCAGATTTGGTAATTCTAAATCTTGGCTGCGAAAGCGACGAAGAAGAGTTTCTTCAAACCCTTTTAGATCATCAAATACTTGATCAGCATTTAAATGGTATTTTCGCTGCCTAGTTTTATCGTAAACACCATTTTTAAATGAAATCATAACAGATACTGGAGAAGAACCTGCAATATGAGAATTGTCATAGCATTCAATTACTTCTGGGTAGTTAGTAAGCTTGAGTTTATCTTTCAAATCTAATAGCAGTTCTTCTCGATGGAGTGTTTGCTTTTGTTCTTTTTTAAAGTTAGTCTGAGCATTTTCAAAAGCCATCTTCAAAAGATCTAGTTTATTTCCTTTCATTGGACATAAAATCTTTATTTTATGAGTGCTTTTATCACTGAGTAAATTAATTAATGCTTTTTCTGATGCAGGAGGCCTAGGAACTAAAATTTCATGGGGAAGTTCTGTTTTCTTCAAATAGTACTGAGTGATAAAAGAAGACAACAAGTCTTCGTCCTCTTGAAAGTCATCAAACATAGGAAAAGTCTGAGAATCCATGAGACGCCCTTTCTGAAAGGAAAGCAGTGAGAGAGTAATAAATCCGCCTTCGCGGTATAACCCTATGATATCAATATTGATTTTGGATTGCGTAATGACGTTTTGTTTTTCAAGTAGAGACTCAATATGTTTAATAGTTTCTAAGTAATGTTGAGCTTTTTCATATTCCATGTTTGAAGAAGCTTCTTTCATTTTTTGTTGCAAGTCTTTAACTATTGTTTGGTCTTGACCTTTCAAGAAATTTCGTATTTGCTCTACATAACTTGCATATTCTTCTTTGGAGCATTTGTCTACGCAAGGAGCTACGCACCGGCCTATTTGATGCAGGATGCAAGGGCGCGTTCTATTTCTTAAAACAAAGTCAGAGCACTCCCTAATGGGAAAAATTCTTTGCAGTAGATTGAGCGTTTTGCGCGCTGCATATCCGCTAGTGTAAGGTCCAAAAACATCTTTTTGAGCCTCTATGTCTTTACTCCTAACAAGTTTTAGAGCTGGCCAACTTCCTTTTGAAATTTGTATGCATATGAAACTCTTATCATCCTTAAGCAAAAAATTATAGCGAGGGCTATATTTTTTTATTAGAGAGTGCTCAAGTAGCAAGGCCTCTTTTTCAGACGAGACAACAATAGTTTCTATGTCATTAATTTTTGCAACAAGCAGAGGGATTTGTGGACGCGTGTCTCTACCTGGTGCAAAATATTGCTTAAGTCTTTTTTGAAGGTGATTTGCTTTACCCACGTAGATAACTTTTCCCTTAACATCTTTCATAAGGTAGACGCCAGGCTTAGTAGGGAATTTTTTGAAATCTACAGTCATCTTTGAGAATGAGTTAGGTTTTAAGTTTATAGCCTCGTTTGAAGAGTATTCCTACCCAAGTTGCGATCACTATAATTAAGCTAATTACTAAAATAAATCGAGTCCAGGGGTTTGATTCTTGAACATCTATCATAGAGTAGCGAATCCCGTCGATAAAATAAAAGAAGGGATTAAGTTTAAAAACAGTTTGAAAGCGTAAGGAAATCATATCTAAAGAAGTGAACATGCCACCTAAGAAGGTCAAAGGTGTTATTATGAATACTTCAAAAGAAGTAACTTGCTCCCAACCTTCTGCCCATAATCCACCAACAATTCCTAATAGAGCAAATAAAATAGCAATAGATAACACATAGAAAAGCAACTGCCAAAAATGTGAGACATTTGCAATTCCAAAAGCAACTGCAATAGCATAAATCCCAAGACAAAGTAGGATCCCCCTAAATATTGCCCCAATAACAAAGCCTGCAATCAGCTCAAAATTTGAGAGGGGAGCTGCTAAAGACTCTTCAATATGCCTGGAAAAACGTTGGTAATAAATAGAAAAAGATGAGTGAGTAAAACAAGCCATTATCAAGTTGAGAGTTAAAATGCCCGGAAAAACAAACTCGAGATAGCTAAGCTTCCCATTGAAAAAAGTAACTCTTGAGCCAATAATTTGACCAAAAATTGTTATATACAAAAGTGCGCTTATCCAAGGCGCAATTAAAGATTGAATAGACATGCGTAGGGTGCGCTGCACTTCACGTACAATGATTGTCCAAATACCAATTAAATTAATGTTCATCGTTTTTTATTGCCTGAATAAATGCCTCTTCTAAAGAGGTGTGGTTTTTTAATAATTCGCTTTTGTGTCCAATAAAGAGCAGCCTGCCGTGGTTGATAATGGCAATACGTTCACATAATTGCTCTACTTCTTCGATATAATGCGATGTTAAGATTATCGTTTTTCCTTGAGAATTTAATTTTTTTATTAAGTCCCAAAGCTCATAGCGCAATTCAACATCAAGACCTGCTGTAGGTTCATCTAGAATCAAGAGTTTTGGATTACAAATCAAAGCTCTAGCAAGCATAGCTCTTCTTTTCATTCCACCGGAGAGTTGTTGGAATTTTTTATGGGCATGCTGGCTCAAATTTAATAATTTTAAGACTTCAGCAATGCGCCTTTTTCTCTCTTTTTTAGGGATGCCATAATAGCCCCCGCAATACATAAGTATTGTATAAATGGGTAGAAAAATGTCTACGTTGTAATCTTGAGGCGAGATGCCAATGAGTTTTTTTGCCTTGATAGGATCTTTTTTTATACTATTGCCGTAAACAAGGATTTCTCCTTCTTGGAAGTTGCTAATTCCACAAATAGAGTTAATTGTTGAACTTTTACCCGCGCCATTAGGTCCTAAAAGACCAAAAACCTCTCCATCTTCTATATTGAAGCTGAGGTTAGACACAGCACTTTGATCGCCGTAAAATTTAGAAAAGTTTTTAATTTCTATTGCATGATTCATTTAGCTAAAGTCTTCTTTAATTTTTTGAAGGGTTGTTAAGGCCTCGATAGGCGTTAGATGCTCAGGATTTATTTTTTTTAGTGCGTCAATAAGAGGGTGTGGAGTTTCTTGAGCAGCAGGCAGAAATGAAAGCTGCTGAGATTTATTAACTTTTTTCTGAGGTTGTTTTTTATTTCGTTCTAAATCCTCTAGAATCTCTTTTGCTCGGCTTATAAGCTTAAAGGGCAAGCCTGCAAGTTCAGCTACATGGACACCGTAGCTCTTATCAGTGCATCCAGGTATAATCTTATATAGGAAAGTAATTTTGTTGTTATCTTCATGTACAGCAACAGTGTAATTCACAACGCCATTGTTTTTCTCTGTTAATTTTGTAAGTTCAGAATAGTGAGTTGCAAAAAGAGTTTTTGTTTTTGTCTTTAACAAAAATTCTGCTGTTGATTGGGCAATTGCAATTCCATCATAGGTGCTTGTTCCTCGTCCAATTTCGTCTAGTATTACAAGTGATTTATCTGACAAGTTATTTAAGATATTTGCAGTCTCTACCATCTCAACCATAAAAGTAGATTGTCCACGTGCAAGGTCATCAGATGCTCCAATGCGAGAAAATATTTTGTCTACGATGCCAATATGGGCGCTTTCTGCAGGTATGTATGAGCCCATTTGCGCAAGTATTACTAGCAGGGCCACTTGCCTGATATAAGTCGACTTTCCTGCCATGTTAGGTCCAGTAATTAAAGCGAGTTGATTATTCTCATCATCAAGGGATGTATTATTGGGAATAAACTTGCAGAGCCTATCTAGTATTGGATGGCGTCCATGATTAATTTTCAATACTGAGCTTTGATCAATAAGAGGTTTTATGTAGTGGTTTTGCTCGGCAAGTAGTGTCAAAGAGGCAATGCAATCTAGCTGAGCTATAATACTTGCAACTTCCATTACAGGCTTTTGATAGGTAAGAACTTTTAGCCTGAGCTCTTCAAAGAGTTGATTTTCAATCGATGAAATTTTTTCCTCAGCAGAGAGAGCTTTTGTTTCAAATGTTTTGAGCTCCTCTGAGATGAAGCGCTCGTTGTTTGTTAGCGTTTGCCTGCGGTGGAACGTCTCAGGCATAAGATGTGCTTGACCTTTGCTCACTTCAATATAATAGCCAAAGACTCTGTTGTAGCCGACTTTTAAAGTCTTTATCTGTGTAGATTCACGAAGATCACTTTGATACTGAGCAAGCCAACCTTTGGAAGTTTTATTAATAGATCGGTATTCATCTAATTGCTCATGGTAATTTTCTTTGAAAGTTGAGCCATCACCAAGCTTTGCAGGGGGTTCTTCAACAAGAGCTTTTTCTATGCATCCAACAAGCTCATCGAGGGGTTGTAGTTTTTTAAAGAGAGATGTGTGTAAAGAAGCTTTAAGCGTTAGAAGCTCTTCTTTAATTGCAGGGATTACCTTTAATGAACGTTTAAGGGCATTGAAATCGCGCGCTGCTGCGTAGTTGGTAGAAATCTTCATGATGAGTCTTTCAATGTCATAAATAGCACTTAAATGCTTTTTAAGGTGATTTAAACAGTAAGGCTCATCCAAAAGGTTTTCGATAGCGTCTTGGCGCGCAAGAATTTTTTCAAGATTTAATAGAGGTTTTTGTACCCACTGCCTCATGAGGCGAGCGCCCATTGCTGTGCTTGTTTTGTCAACATGGTGTAAAAGAGTATGATCTTTGCTTTGACTATGCTGAGGCTCTGTAATTTCTAGGTGATCTAAAGTGATATGGTCTAAAAGAAGATAATCTTGCTCTTCAATCTTTTTTAGAGCCGTAATATGATCTATGGGCAAGCATAAATAATCTGTAATATGGTTGAGCAGAGCACCGGCGCTGTTTGTTGCTGCATTCATACCTTTAAGGCCAAATCCATCTAGAGAATGAACTTTAAAGTGGCGCACCAGAAACTCAACAGAAAGAGCTGGATCAAACTGCCAATCATCCACAGATGTAATTGTGCATTTAAACGAAAGCTGAAGCTCTTCAAATACATCTTGGTTGTGGCTTAGAAACTTTTTAGGAATCACAATTTCAGTGGGGCGCGCGCTATAAATGGCTTCTGCCATGCTCTTTGGAGAGGAGCACTCTAAAACCTTGAAATCAGCTGTAGTAATATCTAGAAAGGCAATGCCGTACTGCGCACCAATTTGGCATACAGAGGCTATATAGTTATTGGCTTTAGCTTTGAGTAGGTTAGAATCAATTAGTGTGCCGGGTGTAATAATGCGCACGACATCTCTTTTTACAAGCCCTTTTGCTTTCTTAGGATCTTCTGTTTGTTCGGCAACAGCTACCTTAAGTCCTTGATCTAGAATTCTGTCAATATAGTTTTGAAAAGCATGGTAGGGGATCCCACTCATTGGAATGTCTTGCCTTTTAGTCAATGTCAAGTCTAGTGCTTTTGCTAAGATGACGGCATCTTCATAAAAGGCTTCATAAAAATCACCCATACGAAAGAGCAAAAGAGCTCCATTTGCCTTTTTTCTACACTGATGCCACTGCACCATCATTGGGGTTGCTGTATTTAGATCAAATGTCATGGTTGTCTCTAGAAGAATTAGTGTTGATTTTGGCAGATTATAAGTCCCAAAAGCAAGTAAAAAAGTGCACATAACAGTTGAATATAAACCAAGAGCAAGATATCACAAAAATAAGTTGAGAAAACAAAGATAAGGTACATATTATGAACAGGATTGGTAATCAACCTCCCGTTGGTGGTTCATCAGATGGAGGTTCTCCATTAAATCCAAGATCTGGAAAGCTTAGAGGTCGAACTGTTTCCATGGTAAATCAACATTTAAATATGGGAATGCAAGTCGCCCCTAGAAGTGGCAATGGATCACTAAAGGGCCGCGTTAAAGTTCAAAAGACTGCTGAGTTTGTTACAGGTACTAATTTTGCTTTAAGGCATATGCCACGCTAGGACAATAAATTCGTTTTTTGTTGAAGCAGGTATTTTAGAGCCGTGTAGCGCTTTTCTATTTCATTATTGTTAATGGCAATAGCAAGCGCTTTTTTTGTGCCAATAAGTATCACTAATTTTTTTCCTCGAGTAACGCCAGTATAAAGTAGATTGCGACATAAAAGTTTGAAGTGGTGGGTGTGGATTGGCATGACAATGCACGGAGACTCACTTCCTTGATATTTGTGGACAGAGACTGCATAGGCTAAATTAATTTCATCACACTCTGAAAATTCATAAACAACTTCTTTGCCATCAAAATTGACTTGTAGTTGCTGGGACTCTTTTGAAACTGACGAAATAATGCCTACATCTCCATTAGAAACTTCTTTTTGATAATTGTTTTTGAGTTGCATAACTTTATCTCCCACAGCGTAGCGTTTGCCATACCATGAAAGGTAGTCTTTATTTGGATTTAATACTTCCTGAAGCTTAAAGTTTAAACTCTCTGTTCCAATTAGCCCCTTGCGCATTGGAGCTAGTACTTGGATATCTATTTTTGGATCGAAGTTATATTTTAAAGGAAGCCTTTTAGATACAACGTTAACTAGGGTCTCTAAAACTTCTTGAGGCTCTGTTGCCTCTAGGAAAAAGAAATCATCATCGGGCTCAGAGGTGAGTTTTGGAAAGAAACCATCATTAATAGAGTGAGCGCTTGAAATAATTTTAGATCCTTTTTGCTGTCTGAAAATAAACTTGAGCATTTGCGTGGTAATCACTTCAGAGTCTATTAAATCTCTTAGAGTGTTACCAGGTCCAACACTTGGAAGCTGATCTATATCTCCAATAAAAATAACGCGGCATGAGTCTGGAATTGCTTTAAGAAGCTGAAACATCAAGTAAGTGTCAATCATGCTAGCTTCATCAATAATTATGAGATCTGCAAGTAGGGGGTTATCATGGTTGCGGCGGAATTTTCTCGTTTTAAAATCAAATTCTAAAAGGCCGTGAATTGTAGAAGCTTGTCTATAGGTGATCTCTGTCATTCTCTTAGCTGCTTTTCCTGTTGGCGCTGCTAAAATAATGCGAGAAGAGAGTTTTTCTAAGATTCTTAGGATTGCTTTTGTAATCGTACTTTTACCTGTTCCAGGTCCGCCTGTAATTACAAGCATTTTTTCTGTAAGAGCTGCAGTAATAGCTTCTTTTTGAGCTTTGGCAAATTTAATTTTTATGAGGTTTTGAACCCAGTCAAGAGCAGCTTTTGCATTTACCTCTCTAAAAAAGCATGGGTGATCTCTTAATCGATAAACTTCTCCGACAATGCCTAGCTCTGCAATATGCAGAGGCTTGAGCCATACAAACACCTTATCGTTTATGAAATCAACCATTAGGCGTTTTTCGCTATTGAGGTTAGTAATAACAGACTCTACTTTTTCAGCCTCAACTTCTAAGAGCTCGCAAGAGTGTTCAATGAGTTCTATTTTAGGATAGCAAACATGCCCTTGAGAGGCGAGCTCCCCAAGTAAATATTCAACTCCAGCAGCTATGCGTGCTGGAGAGTTTTTTTCAATATCTAAACTCTCTGCAATCTTATCTGCAATTTTAAAGCCTATCCCCATAATATCTTGAGCAAGTCTGTAGGGGTTTTGTTGTATGATGTTAATGCATTCATGCCCGTAGCGTTTATATATTTTTTGAGCATAAGCTGGCGTAATATGATGTGACTGAAGAAACACCATGACTTCTTGAATAGTTTTGTGCGCCTCCATACAAGAAACAATTTGATTGAGTTTCTTTTTTCCAAGGCCTTCAACTGTCAAGAGTTTGCGAGGAGACTCGCTGATGATCTCTAAAGTTTGAAGGCCAAACTTTTCAATGATTTTTTCAGCAAACTTGGGTCCTATTCCCTTAATCAATCCAGAGGATAGGTACTTTTGAATTCCAAGCAGCGTTGATGGAGCTTTTTTTCGAAAGCTCTCCACAATAAATTGTTGACCATGCTTGGGATCACTTTTCCAGCTTCCTTGGCACTCTAAGGATTCGCCAGGTTGAATATCAGTCAAAGTTCCAATTATAGCAATTGGCTTTGAAACTTTAGCTGTTTTTAGTTTTGCTACCGTAAAGCTATTTTCAGGGTTTTGAAAAGTAATGCGCTCTACATAGCCTACAAGTTGCTCCACAAGCTTAACTTACCTTTTGGGTTAAAAAAAAACATTATGGTCTAGAGACTTCATTTCTAGAAACACAAACTTTGAATCTATTTTAATTGATCAAAAAGGAAATTTAAAAGTAACCTTTTCTATAATAGGCTATAAAATAAAGGTTTAAGTATGTCTTCTAAGAAGATGAAATGGGCTTGCGCATCTTTACTAGTATTACTAATGCTAGGGTTTCATTATGTGGAAGCGCTTGAAGAGAGGCGAATTGCTCCAAGTGACTTTGCAACAGACAACCCATATCGACTGCAAGACCCTCCCTACATGTTGCCCAAAGAATTGCGGAAAGAAAAAAGTGGGACTTTGATTTCTACAAATACAGGAATAGGCTTTCTCTTTGAAGGAACAAAAAATCGCGTAAGCTTACCTACTTATGAAGCTATGTTAGGCTACCACTTAGGGAACTTTTTTAAAGTTGCTGCCGCATACCAGTACCAAAGAGCAGAATTTGATATGAACTTAAAAGGAGAGGCCTACATTGCTGGTGGCCCATTGAAGTATGATTACAAAGTTAAAACAAACGTTAATATTCAATTATTAGCAGTTAAATTTATTTCAGCTCCAAAGCATCCTCTTCGTTGGACCATTTTTACACTATACCCATATTTAGCAGTAGGAGCAGGTCAAGGTTGGGTAGATGTTAAAAATGTTGTGAACCTTAAAAGAGTGGTTTATTTAGCTGACATTGGAATAGCTCTTGGAACAAGACTCATTTCAGCGACAGCTGGCTGTAGGTGTAATAGTTGGTCTTGGGAAAACAAGTTCTATTCTGTAATTCCTTATATTGGGCTGCAATTATCGTTTTAATTTTGGGCTTTTCTTTTTATATTTGAGCCCTTAACTTTTTATTAAAGACTTTTAGGAAAATAAATATGCGAAAATTTTTTATATTTACTCTACTTGTAGCATCAAGTTTTCTCTTTGCAGAAGAGCAAATTCATGGACCAGATAATCAACCCGGCTTGATTGAATCTCTTGAGAAGTTTTTTGAAAAAAATGGTGGTGAGCTAAAAAGCCTAGGTCTTGAAAAAGAAAAAGAACCTATTGCTGAAGTTCAAGAGGCAGTAAAAGGGTTGCTAGAAGATCTTTCACAAGAAGAACCTGAGAAAGGTCTATAGCGCTTATCTTTTGTGACTGCAAACTCTAACTGCTTGATTCATCATCAGGTAATAGTGAGGCTTGCTTAGAAGAGAACTGAAAAGTTTCTGTATTTGGTAGTTTGTAGGCAAACTTACGATCTATTTCATCAAGTATATTTTTTACTTCGGTAAGTATGGGAAGTGACGTTTGAGTTGGTATAGGAAAAGTGAGCTTTGTTACATCAACTTTATGGGGCCTCTCAGATTTTATTGAGCCTGCTAACAAGTTACTCATTTGTGATCGAAGTATCTTAATCGAACTCAATTTGATAGCTAACTCATTAGTTGCACTCAGAGCTAAATCTTTCATTCTCTTTAAGTCTTTAACAAATCCAGGATTATTTTTAAAATCTTCAGATTTGTCCTCTAAATCAATTGCTGCAGCTTCACATTCTCTGAGTCTTAAAATAAGTTTGTAAACATCTGCCATATTTTGATGCAGCTCAACTCCTAATAAAGATAATTGGTCTTTTATTTTAGTTCCCTCTCTGAATCCTAAAGAAAGCTGTAAAGCTTCAGAAATAATTTGCATAAGTTTGAAGAGAAAAAGCCTTTTGTCGAAAGCTTCCAGTATCGTTTGCACTTTATGTTTATCGGAAGTTTGTTCTAAAAATTCTATAGTGGAAATCGTTGTCTCGCCTATTCCATATTGCACTCTAAGGTGTTGATGATATTCATCAAATTCTGCTTCTGAATTTATTTTTTTGTGAGGATTTTGGAAGGCTCTCCAGGATATGTCAATAACGTTTTTTGATAGTCCATGGAGCTTATCAATAGCATCTGAGGCTCGAGTACTTGCTATTTGAGCTAATTCATTTAGGCTTGTTTCTTGGCTTAGATCAAATCCAAGCAACTTGGCATGCCTTAATAAGGAATCGAAGCCTTTTTTGAAAAACTCATTATCTAATGTTTTTTGATTACTTGCTTTTACAACAGCTCCGCTAAAAGCAACCGAAAATGCCTTTAGTCTTTCCCAAATTATTGAAGATAGATGTACGGTCTTACTAACTTGCTTTGTAGGTTCATTTTGTAGTTCAAGATTAGTTATTTTATTCATTAGAACTTTTCTGGCTGCATTTGCTGCATTCATTAATCTTTTATTTTTATTCACCTCTTTAGCTGTTGCTCCTGCGAATCTAGTTTGAATAGGGCCCATCTCATTGAGTTTTTTTCTAAGGTTTTGTAACTCTATGTTAACAATAGGAACTGAGGGTCTTGTTAAGAGACTATTGCGAGTTTTGAAACACCTTTGATAATACGTGTAGAGAGTTGAAATTGTTTGTATAGCATCAACGGCAAGTTCAAGTGGTGAGTTCCATATTGTTTCATACAAACTTGAACTGTCGCGACAATGGAGGTTGCTTGTAACTTTAATAGCTTTCCCTGCCAAGGAAGCAGGAATCCCTATTTGAGGAAAAAAAATTGCAGTGGCGTAATATCCTACTGCTTCTAGAGTGTTTGCGAAAGTGTCAAGTGCTATGCAGACACTGTCTGTGGGAACTGTAGGATAGGGGATGCTAATCGATGTCATAGTTTAATTTCCTCAGAGATTATTGCTTTAGAATACTATTAAATTTATTTTGAAACACAATAAATATTCTAAATAATTCTATTGTAGAATGATAAAAGCGAAAAATGATAGATGGTTGGTGTTAATTATTCAATGAAATTGTTCTAAATATTAGTGGCTTTCTATTTATCAGTTGCCTTGTAATACTCCACATTCAAGCTTGTGAGTACTACGGTTTCATTCATCAATTTTCGATGTAAATGGCGCGCCTGCTGAATGTCCATTAAATTTTCATTGCTTGTTTTCAATAAAGAAACTTCCGTAGCTAAAGCATAAATGCTGAATAGGGACTCTTCTAAGAGTCTACTTTTGTGTTTTAAATAGAAACTACTTTGCAACCCTTTAAATCCACCGGGATAAAAATTTCTTGAAATCGAGTGGGTGATTTGCATTAGATCCTGTAAGGGTTTTGTTGTATTATTTACCGAAAAATTATCATAGCATCTAAGCAAAATATTTGAGCGCTTTTTGATCGGTCCTTTTATTCCAAATTGAAACCTTAACTCTTTTTCATAACCATTTAATTCTTCATTTAAGTCTAAGTTGGGATCTACAATGAGATCAGCTAATTTTTGGCTGATGTTTGAAGCCAAGAAAATCAGCTTGGAAATTTGAATAAATATTTGATTATTTGTTAAGGAAGCTAAGTCATCTAAGGTTGCATTTTTGCTTAGACTTAAATTTAGAGCTTTAGCCTGTTTAAAAGTGTTATTATATAAATTTTCAAAACGCGCTAGTTTTGCTTTGTTTTGAGCCTGGATCGCAGCTGCAGTAAAAAAACCTGTGTTAAAACTTGTTATTATTGAGTTATATGATCCATCAAATTTTTGAATATGAACCAAAAGTTTTTGCAGAGCCTCGAGCTCTGATGTTGCTTTAGTAATTTTTTCTACAAATTGAAACCTAAACTTCGATGCATCGCTCTCTTGCAGAGTTTTGGCAAAGAATCTAGATAGAAAATTGGTAGTTCCTCCCGAGTAAGACTTCAGGCTATATTGATTTATTTCTGAGAGTTTTATTTGCGAGTTTCTAAGGCAGGTGTTTGTAAGCTTAATGTTATGCTCAACTGCGGATCTAATATATTTAGCCTTTCTATGAACCCACCTGCTTGAGTGATAGTGTCCCCATATTGTAACAGCTTTAGCTAAATCTATTGCTAATTCTTTTGGAGAACCCCATACCGCATCTAACCAACCTGATCCTCGGCAAACGACATTATCTACAGTTTTAATGAATCTTCCTATAAACATTGTCTGTGCACCCAAAGCAAAAGAGGAGGTCATAGCCAGAGCAAATCCTCCCATTTCAAAAGAGTTTCCAATATAGTGCATAGCATCACAATAACCACTAGTAGGGGCTTGAGGGTCGCTGATAGAGAACTCTGCCATAAACATTTTTTTATAGTTAAAGCTAATAATTGGAAATGCAACTAAATGCTCTTAATTGCTGATTAAAAGTATTTAGAAGAGAAAAGATTGTAGTATGAAAGTGCTCATTTTTTCAATGAGACTTTAAATAAAAAAGGCTCTTGGTTTCCCAAAAGCCTTTGCTGATGCTCCGGATGCTGGATTCGAACCAGCGACCAATTGATTAACAGTCAACTGCTCTACCGCTGAGCTAATCCGGATCAAAAATGTGCGTTAATACTAGCCAAGCGTTGAATATTTTGCAATTGATTTTACTCTGTTTCATCCTCTTGCCTTCGAGGAGTGGCGAATATTTTTTTGAAAAAACCTGCAGCCTGGCCTTTCTGATGCGAAGGAAGATCCAGAAAAGCTTCTAATGAAACGGCATCTGCAGATCCATGTTTAATGAAAATATTTTTGAACCAAAAAACTGGAAGTTTTGGTAAGGACTCAACCATGTGTTTGAACCCTGAGAGCGAGGCAAAATGCTTTAAAAGAGTTGTAGTTATTAATGAAGCGATTTGTCCAGTTGATACAGGGTGCCCAGTTCCAACATTGTTGATTTCAATTCTTGAGACAGGCTCTAATTTTGTTATCCCTGCAGTTAAAAATGGGTTGCGATATGAAAAGTTGATGTCTTGCAAAAGGATTTTATTAATAATAACTGGGCGTTTGTGCTTTTTACCTTCAGGGTGTCGCTCTTCGGCTCTAGCTTTAATGTTACCTATAACAGTTTTAACATTACTATGGGTCCCAACAATGTTGTACATATCAACAAAAAAATCCACTCGATCTAAACTAATTTCTTCAATAACTAAGGTTTTCTTAAACCAGTTAATTAGCTTAGCTCTAAAGTCTACAAACCGAGCTTCGATAACAAATCGTTTGTCTTCTCTAGAGCGTGGGGGATTGACAATACCAACATTTTTCCCATTGACGCGAGAAAGAGACAAGGAGATATCCAGATCGCCAATAGACACAGGGTTATTAAGTACTGTGGAGAGTAAGTAACGTGTGGTTGGAACACGGTAGTGCCATGCAAAAAAAGCAAGGCCAGCTACAATAATAAGGACCATGTATATAAGTGTTCTAAAAAAACCAAACATTTTTAAAAGGGGTTTTCAATATCAATAAACTGATGTTCTAAGTTAAATTTTGCTGCCAAGTGTTGGCCTAATGCTTTAGGTCCTACAGTTTCAGTATTAGAGTGGCCCATAGCAAAAAAATTAATTTTTTCTTCAAAAGCAACGTGCCATATAGGCTCGTCAAAAGATCCTGTGATGTAAGCATCAATTTTTTCATCAACAGCTTTATGTATTTCTCTATGAGCCCCACCTGAAATCAGGGCAGCTCTTTTAATTGTTTTAGGTCCACCTAAAGCGCAATGTGCTGAATGTTGATAGAATTGTTCTAGATGCTTTTGAAAGTCTTCTACAGCAACGTTATCTAATGTGCCGACAACACCGATATGAGAATTCCCGCACTTACTGCCAAACCCTTGTAAGTTTTTCCAGCCCATATCTTTTGCTGCCTTCCAATTATTACCCCATTCTCTATGACAATCAAGAGGTAAGTGGTAGGCAAGCAGTGTAATTCCATGATCTAAAAGCTTGAGTAATTTTTCTTTCTTTATTCCTGTGATTCGATAGCTGTCTTTTTTCCAAAAAAGGCCATGGTGTACAATCAGTACCTGAGGTTTGAGCTCTATAGCTTTTTCAATAGTAGCTAGGCTTGCTGAAACAGCTGTGGCAATAGATTTTATAGGTTGGTTTAGGCCTTCGACTTGAAGACCATTTGGACAAAAATCATCAATTGTTGATACTTCTAATTCATCATCTAAATATTTGATGAATTCATATAAATCGGTCATGATTGCGATTGAGTTTTTTTCTCTAATAGATTAAACGCAAATATAACCTGTAGGAAAGAATTATGTCTAATGATAAAGCAAAACAAGCTGCAGGATACAAAGCTGCTGAGCTTGTTGAAGATGGAATGAAAGTAGGGCTAGGAACAGGATCTACAGCATACTTCTTTATCGAAAAACTTATTGAGCGTTGCAAATCGGGATTGAAAATCGAAGCGATAGCTACATCTAAAAAATCATCTGATCAAGCAAAGGCAGGGGGTATCAAACTAATACCTTGTGACCAACTAGAATATCTAGACATTGATGTCGATGGAGCTGATGAAATTAATCTTCAAAAGCAAATGATCAAAGGCGGCGGAGGAGCTCTATTTCGAGAGAAAATTATTGCTTGCTCTGCTAGAGAAATGATAGTGATTGTTAGTGAAGATAAAATCGTTGAAAAACTTGGAGAGCATGCTCTTCCTATTGAAATAACATCTTATGGTTATCCATCCATAATAGAAAAGCTTAGACGTTTAGATGTTGTGGGTGAAATTAGAAAAGATAAAGAGAAGTTTTATGTAACTGACAATGGAAATTTGATATTAGATGCAAATATGAAAAATTATTCTGGTGATTTTAGAGAACTTGACACAAAGATTATAAAAATTCCAGGCGTTATTGAAACAGGGTTATTTTGGAATCTTGCTGGACGCGTTGTGATTGGTTATAACGATGGGCGAGCAGAAATCAAAGGTGCACTATGAATGATCTTGTAGAGCTTTCACTAAATAAGATTTTACAGACCAGGACCTATACGATGATCATTATAGGGAATGAAGAGAAGAAGTTCTCTATTTACATGGAGCCTCATGTAGGTCAAATTGCTCAAGAGTTCTTTTCTAATGAAAAACCAGAACGTCCGCAGACATTTGACTTTTTAGATCGCACTTTTTTAGGGCTCAACATAAAGGTTTTAAGAGTCTTAATTTATGATCTTAAAGAAACAACATACTTTTCAAAGATTTTGTATGAGCAAGAAATAGGAGGCATGACTCACCTGATTGAGGTTGATGCTCGCCCTTCTGATGCACTTGTTCTAGCTCTGCGCCACCATGCACCAATCTTTTGCTCCAGAGATGTACTTGAGCAAACAATCCCTTACGTGGATGTTGAAGAAGAAGTTTAATATTCGATGTGGAATTTCTGGTTTGACAGTTGTTGAATAGCCTCAACAGCTTCCTTAGCGTCTTCACCTTTGGCTTCAATAAGAATTTTTGTTCCCTTACAGGCAGCAAGCATTAGAATACCTAAGATAGATTTTGCATTAACAACAGTGTCATCTAAAATTAAATTGATCTTTGAGCTAAATTTGCAGCTACACTTAACAAGCTCAGTAGACGGGCGTGTATGCAGGCCTTTGTCGTTTTGAACAACAAAGAATCCTTCAAATATCGTAGAGCTGTCTTTACTATCTTTAGAAAAACGTTGATCACACTGTAACATACCATAATCCTCGAAAGTTATAGTAATTAGATATCCTATTTAAACGTTTTTTACAATGAAATATTAGTTCTCAATTACTCTTAAATAATTTTATGATTAGTAAAATTAATTTATAAATCAGTTTGTTTTAAGGTAATAAATTTAACCTTAGAAGGTTTTTTAAAATAAAAATTTGAGAGTTAAATAATGTTAGCATATATTCAAAATTAAAAGTTTTTTGATAAAAAAAAATATTTTATGAAAATTAAATTCTTATTTTTATCTTTCTTTGTGTGCTTTTCTGCCTACGCAGAAGAGCCAGATAGCGCATATGAACGCAAAGAGATAAGGGTTCCCGATGACCAGCAAAAAGAAAGTTTAGAGGCTATTGAAGCTCCTAAACTGTCTAAAGGTCAGTCTGCGATGCAGAATGGAAATATGGTGCGCGCCTACAAACACTTTTTAAAAGAACTTCGAGAAAACCCCTGTGATGATGTTGCCTTAGATGGTCTCTTGAAAATTGCTAAAACGTGGGAGTCTCAAAAAGGTTTCCAGCGCAAAGTTCTACACATCTATTGTGTGGTCTGTAAATGTAGGCCCAATAATGTTGAAACTCTTTTCAACACAGCAAGAACATACTCAAACCTAGGAAAAGAAAAAAAAGCTATTGCCTATCTAACAAAAGCTTTAGCTGTTAAGCCCAATTATTTAGATGCGATTTCTTTGCTAATAAAAGTTTATATTCGTGCAAGAAAATTTGATGAAGCTAAGTGTTTACTAATAAAATACCCGCATTTAGATGGAGCGAATCAAGATAGAGCAGCCCTTGCATATCAATCTAAAAATTATTTAGAAGCTGAAAATTTGTACAAAGAATTTACAGATCAAAACCCGAGAGATACTCTTTCTCTAAGGGGACTTGCTCGTTCATATAGTGCTCAGAGGAAGTACAAGGCATCGAAAGCAGAATATACTAAACTTGTGGAGTTAGAACCAAAGAATGCCCAAAATTGGGTAGAATATATGGGAGTTCGCTCACATACAAATGTGAATTTACTTTTTGAAGGTGGTTACACAAAGTCCAAAGAAACGGATCCAGATATTGGATCTCCTGTTGTAACGGATTATTATACTTATGGTGCATACTACGTAAATATTCCACTAATAGACTGCTGGAGAGTTGATCTTAAACAGATATACTTTCATCAAAAAGAAATGGACATTTTTTTTCCTTTTGGAACGAACTATAATGCCTATGTAAACGGAGGTCAGCTAGTTTCAGAGGTATTATTTTTAAAGCGTTTTAAATGGGATGTGGTGCTTAGAACTTTAGGCGCTCGAGGCTTCAATAATAATGTTATTTTTCCTTTTTGCAGTACAATTCGTTTTGAGCCTGGTTCTTCAGTTATCTACTCTGACTCATTGCAAGATGTTGTTTTAAATGCGCATGTGGAGTCTTTTATTTTCAAAAACTTTGATGTCATTGAGTCCCAGTTGATGAGAACATCTTACCTACATGCAAGTTATGCAATCCATCCAAACATGTGGCTTCAACCTTTGCTAAGAGTTACTTTTGATGAAGTTTTTTACCATGATTCTATTAATAATCGTAGAAACACAACCAATGTTTGGGCTCGATTTAATATAATTAGAAATATATTAAAATTTGAGTATCGATTTGAGCACTCAAATTTTAAAGAAACGACAGAGAATTATTTTACTTTTAATTATCAAATTAGAAATACCCTTGGAGGGATAATTCGATTTGACCTTTTTTCTAAGCTTTATATTGAAGGAATTTATCAGCATCGATGGGAGTTTAATATGGGACTAAATCAGCCGATTGGTCTTTTTAATTTCCAAGCAGAAAAGCAAAGATTGCAATCTGAGAAAATTATTCTGAAAACTGGCTACCGTTTAAGGATAAGCTCTTTATTGAAGGAGCGGGGCATTTGTTTTATACAACTCTTCCTTACCGAGACTATAATGCTCAAGGTAGCATTGTTTGGCAGTTTTGAAGATCTAAATTATTAAATACCTGAAATTTACCTAGTCATTAGATGTTGCAGGTTCAGATTTTATTCCTTTGAGTTTTTCAACAAGCCCTTTAAAAACTTCTAAAGCTGTTTCAATAGGCTCACTCGAAGCCATATCAATACCTGCAATTTTTAAAAGGTCTATTGGATAAGCATGCCCACCATGTTGTAAGAAGTTTAGGTAGGAGTCTTTTGCTCCTTGCTCCTTATTTAGGACACGTTTAGCAAGCGTCAAGGCCGCTGAGATACCTGTAGCATACTGATAAACATAAAAATTAGAGTAAAAGTGAGGCACTCTTGCCCATTCAATCGAAACTTCTTTATCAAGCTCAATATGAGGGCCATAATAATCACGGTTGAGCTGAAAATAGTAGTCGTTAATTGCTGCTGCTGTAAGAGGCTTTTCCAGCTCAAGTGAGTTGTGCATAAACCATTCAAACTCTGCAAACATAGTCTGTCTAAAAAGAGTTGCTCTAAGCTCTTCAATTCGCTCATGTAGAAGCATTAGCTGGAAGTTATCGTCTTGATCTTTCTTTAGCAGGTAATCCATGAGCAGTGACTCGTTGAAAGTAGAAGCCACTTCTGCTACAAAAATGGGGTATCTCGAGTAGCAGTAAGGTTGATTTTTGTTACTTAAAAACGTGTGCATACTGTGGCCAGCTTCATGAGCGAGTGTAAACACATCATTAATAGTTCCTTTGTAGTTCATAAGGATATAGGGGTGGGCATCATAACATCCAGATGAATATGCTCCCGAGCGCTTATTCAAATTTTCATAGCGATCAACCCAGCGCTGCTCTTTAAGCCCTTTTGCAAGTGTACATTGATATTCTTCACCGAGAGGGGCAACTGACTCTATAATCCATTCCACGGCTTGGTCATAGGGTATTTCTGATTGTTGGGTTTGGCAAGGAGGTATTTGAAGGTCATATACATGGATTTTTTCCAAGCCCAGTAGATTTTTTCGAGCAAGTATATAGTCATGCATTACAGAAGCTTTGTCTTTAACTGTTTTGATCAAATTGTGATAGACTTCAGTAGAGATGTTTTTTGGATGCAAGGCTGCCATTAAAGAGCTTTCATATCCTCTTGCTTTGACATCAAAGATATGCTGCTGGACATGCCCCATGAGAAGTTCAGCAAAGGTATTTTGAAATTTGAAAAATTTGTTATGCAAATTGATAAAAGAGTTTTGACGAAGCGAGCGATCATGCCCTCTTTGGAATAAACGATATGTGCCGTGGGTCAACTCATGCTCTTTACCTTCTGAGTCTAACACGTTTTCAAAATCAAGATCTACCCCATTGAGCAGGCCAAAAGTTTTTTGAGGAGCTGCCATAGGCAAAGCTGTCAAAGAAATAAGCTCTTCTTTTTCAGCAGAGAGAGTGTATTTTTTTTTGTTTAAGAGAGTTTGAAGGTAAAAGTCATATTTTTCTAAAGTCTCATGACCAATAAACTGCTCTAGTTTTTTCTGTTCTATTGATAAAAGCATGGGCTCAATCCATGCTGAATTTTGAAAGAAGTCTTGATAAACAAAAGTAACCTGCTGGTGAAAATTTTTCCAAATATCATTATTGAGGTCTTCATCATGTTTTAGAGAAGCATAGGTGTAGAGTCGAGCAAGTTGATTATCAACACTAAAGTAAAGGTCAAGGGCGTTTTTAACATTCTCTACGTTTTCAGTAATCTTATCTTTGAGTTGAACAAGCTTTTCCCATCGCTTATCTGAAGAAAGTTTGAGAAACGAGTTTATTTCGGTTTCAAATTTTTTTTCATCTTCAAAAAGAGAGGTTAGATCCCATTGATCTTCAATTTTTAAATTTTTTCTTGACCCAACTGATTTCATAAGACCTTCAATATTAGTGTTTGTGGATAGGATTTTAAAATTAGCAGTTCAAAACGTTGATTGCTATTTTCTCGTTGCTAAAAATTAGATTGTTAATCTATAATGAAGCAGAATTTTATCGCAAACAATATCAACTTAAAAATTTTAAATTGAAAAGGAGATGACATGACTGTTAAAAAAAGTGTTAAAATTAAACCTCTTTTAAATCGTGTCCTAGTTCAGCGTCTAGAAGCTGACAATACAGTATCAGGTGGAATTATTTTACCAGATTCCGCAAAGAAACAACAAGAATCTGCAAAAGTTATTGCAGTAGGTCCTGGGCAAAAAGACTCTGATGGTAAACTTGTTCCAATGCCTGTAAAAGAAGGCGATGTAGTACTTATGGATAAATATGCAGGTCAAGAAATAGAACTTGATGGCGAGCAGTACCACATTCTTCGTTCAGATGATCTAATTGCAATTATTGTAGAATAAAAAGTTAAAAATTAAGGAGTAGCATCATGGCTGCAAAAGATATTAAATATAGAGAGCATGCTAGGAAAAAGATCCTAACAGGTGTTCAAACGTTAGCGGCTGCTGTAAAAGTGACCCTAGGTCCTAAAGGGCGTAATGTAATTATTGACAAGTCGTTTGGTGTACCTCAAGTAACTAAAGACGGAGTTTCAGTAGCTAAAGAAGTTGAGCTCGAAGACAAGCACGAGAATATGGGCGCTCAAATGGTTAAAGAAGTTGCAAGCAAAACTGCTGATAAGGCAGGTGATGGCACGACTACAGCAACTGTTTTAGCCGAAGCTATTTACTCAGAGGGATTGAAAAATATTGCCGCAGGTGCAAACCCAATGGACCTCAAAAGAGGGATTGATTTAGCTGTTAAAGCTGCTGTAGCACAGCTAAAAGAAATTTGCTCTCCTGTTAAAGATCAGAAAGAAGTTGCTCAAGTTGCAACAATTTCTGCTAACAACGATCCAGAGATTGGTCAAATGATTGCCGATGCAATGGAAAAAGTTGGTCGTGATGGAACTGTTACCATTGAAGAAGCTAAAGGCTTTGAAACGACTTTAGATGTGGTTAAAGGGATGAACTTTGATCGTGGATACCTTTCAGCTTATTTTGCAACTAATCCTGAGAACCAAGAAGCTGTTTTAGAAGACGCTTATATCTTGATTTTTGAGAAGAAGATTTCTGCAATGAAAGATTTTCTACCTCTTTTGCAGTCTGTTGTTGAGACATCTAAACCTCTTTTAATTATCGCTGAAGATGTAGATGGCGAAGCGTTAGCAACACTTGTAGTGAACCGTATTCGTGCAGGTCTAAAAGTATGCGCTGTGAAAGCTCCAGGATTTGGAGATCGCCGCAAGTCTATCTTAGAAGACATTGCAACATTGACTGGCGGACAAGTCATTAGTGAAGAGCTTGGAATGAAGCTTGATACAGTCACAATTGATATGCTTGGTCAAGCTAAGAAAATTGTAGTTAAAAAAGAAGAAACTACAATTGTTGAAGGTGCAGGAGACAAAGACCAAGTTCAAGCTCGCATAACCCAAATTAAGAAGCAAATTGAAGAGTCGACTTCAGACTATGATAAAGAAAAGCTTCAAGAGCGTCTTGCAAAACTTGCAGGGGGTGTTGCAGTAATTCGCGTTGGAGCGGCTACAGAAGTTGAGATGAAAGAGAAAAAAGATCGCGTTGACGATGCTCAACATGCAACTGCTGCAGCTGTAGAAGAAGGTATTCTTCCTGGTGGGGGAACAGCCTACATTCGCTGCATTGAACCTGTTGAGAAGCTTTCACTTGCTTTAGACGGTGATCAACGTACAGGCGCAATGATCGTAGCTCATTCTCTTGCATATCCTCTTAAGCAGATTGCAGAGAATGCAGGGAAAGAAGGCGTTATTGTTCTTCAACATGTTAAAGAGCTTTCTGCTAATGAAGGCTACAATGCTTTAACAGGCGAGTATATGGATATGATCAAAGCTGGAGTGCTTGATCCTATGAAAGTATCTAGATGTGCGCTAGAAAATGCGGCTTCAATTGCAGGTATGCTACTTACAACAGAAGCTACTGTTGTTGATATTGCTCAGGATTCAGATGCTCCTGCAATGCCAGCAATGCCAGGTGGTATGGGCTACTAAAATTAATTTGATTTAGTAATTCTAAAACCTCTCACATGTTTGATGTGAGAGGTTTTTTTTGTGCTAGATCCTTTTCCCCAATTTGTTATAAAATGCGGTTTGTGTTTATGAGGTGAAATATGAAGTCTATAATTGTCGCACTGCTTTCCGTATTTTTATGTTTTACAATGCATTTAAAAGCTGAAATTACTGAGTCTACGTCTCTAGCGCCGTTTGAACAGGCCCTAGATGAAGCTAAAAATGATTGTCTAGTTATATTTGACGTTGATGATGTTCTTATAACGTGTTCTGATCCCACTCTTCAAGAGGTTAATAAAGAGAGCCTAGACAAAGTTTGTCAGACTTTGGCTCAGACAATGCCTATGGATGAATATGCACGACTTTTTAGCATCGCATTAAAGTCTCGTGAAGTAGAGATCATAGATCAAAAAATTTATGACTTATTAAATGAATTGTCACATAGAAATGTAAAAACTATAGCTTTAACTCATACGAGAACGGGCCAATTTGGAACGATTGAGAAGATGGAAGATTGGAGAATCTCAGAGCTAAATGATCTAGGTATAAATTTTAATCAAACATCTCCATTTGTGTCAGAAGGATCACTTAAAAATCTTGAAGGGACCGTGGGATCTCCAAGCATTAAAAATGGAGTTATCTTCACTGCTGAGATTGATAAAGGGAAGGTTTTAGAAGAAGCTTTCAAACTTCTTCCTAATAAGCCTAAAGAAGTTATTTTTATTGATGATAGAATGGATAATCTAAGGTCTGTTGAAAGCTTGTGTGCAAAATATCAGATTGCTTTCCAAGGTTTTCACTACACTGCCGTGCAGGCAAGAGCTTCAAAGAAAATTGATGAAAAGCTTATAGAAATACAGCTAGACACTCTGATGAAAGAGGGACGCTGGATTACTTCTGAAGAAGCCGCAGAATCTTTTAATGATGAGCAGCACTAACCTCAAGCCTTGAATTTATTTTTTTTCTCACGCAAGGTCTTGAAAATTTCAACGTCAGAAGCGTCGATCATTTTAAGTTTTTTTTCCCAAAAGGGTAAATCTGCTCTTAAAAATGGGTTGGTATACATTTCTGTTTTTAGAAGTGTAGGAAGAGTGGGTGTGCCCCTCTCTCTTTTTTGATCAATCTCTTGGCTATATTTAATAAGGTTTTCATTTTCTGGATCAATTGAGAGAGCAAATTTAGCATTTTCCTGAGTGTATTCATGACCGCAGTAGATCAATGTATCTTCAGGAAGAGCCCTTATCTTGCAAAGAGAGTTCCACATTTGCTTGTAGTCTCTCTCAAAGAGGTAGCCGCAGCCTAAGCTAAAAAGAGTGTCGCCGCAAAAAAGTAACTTATCTTTAAAAAGCCAATAGCCCACATGATCCAATGTGTGTCCTGGGAGTTCAAAAACTTTAAAAGGATGGCCATTAAAAGAGAGTAAGTCTAAATCTGTGACTTCCTGATCTATTTGAGGAATTTTGTCTTTTTGCTTAGATGGACCTAGGACATGGCAATTGTAGCTTTCCTTAAGCTGGGCAAGCCCGCCAATGTGATCGCTATGGTGGTGTGTTATCCAAATCTCTTTGAGTTTAAGATCGTGCTTAGAAAGAAAGTCAATAACAGGTTGAGCTTTGCCGGGGTCAACTATGGCACACTCTGAGGTTTGATCATCACAGATTGCATAAACGTAATTGTCTTTTAAAACAGGGATAATGTGAACTTGTAATGGTGTTTCCATTTAAGCTTTTGTTATTCTCCCTTTTAAATTTTGAGTGGGCAATGCAGATACATAAAATCCATTTCTTAGTCTCTCTCTAAGTCCTTCTACTCGACGGCTCATTTTTGCAGAGTCTTTACCTTCACTAAAAAGCTTAAAATCTTTTTTGTTAATTTGAACTCGTTGAGCGCTATGTCGGTGGATTCTATGTTGTATCTTTAGTCTAGAGTCTTCTAAGCGTGCTTCTGTAATCTGCTTGTCTAAGTGGTTTAATCTTTTTTTAAGTCGGTTTAAAATTTTTAGAGTTTTAGGTTCTAATGGGGCATACACCTGCTCTTTCAAGCGTTGCATTTTTTTCTCAGTAAAAACTACTTGAGGTAGACTCTTTTCATTTATCTGTAGTTGGGCAATTGTCATGTAGACTCTCCTAATAATAATAACGCGCCTGTATAGCATTTTTAAAAGTTTTTTTAAATAGGATAAATTAGAAAAAAAATATATTTTTTTACTTTGCAAACTGGTACTATCTTAACTTGTTTTATAGCACCGCGTTAAAAGTGGAAAAGGTCGACTCATTAGTACAAAGTCAAATATAATAGAAGTCTTACAAGCAAGAGGCTTCATAGATAACACAACATCTGATGAATTAGCCCAGGTGTGTAGTAAAAAAATTAGTGTTTACATTGGTTTTGACCCTACAGCTGACAGCCTGCACCTAGGGAACCTAGTTGGAATAATTGCTCTGGGATGGTTTCAAAAATTTGGACACAAACCTATTGCTCTTGCAGGAGGTGCTACTGGGTTTATTGGTGATCCAACGGGTAAGAACAGTGAAAGATCTTACTTAGATGCTCAAACATTGAAAAAAAATCTAAAGGGCATTCAAAAAGACTTAGAAAACATTTTAAAGTTTAACCCTGATAACCCTGTAGAGTTGCTGAACAATTATGACTGGCACTGTAAGCTTAGCTACCTAGACTTTCTAAGAGATGTTGCCCAGCACTTTCGAATCAGCACACTTCTTGCTCGCGAAACAGTTAAGGAAAGATTAAAGACCCAAGAGGGGATGAGTTTTAAAGAATTTAGCTACCCCTTACTTCAAGCTTATGATTTTTTGCATCTTTTTAGAAAAGAAGATGCCACCTTGCAATTAGGAGGGAGTGATCAGTGGACAAACATTACTTCAGGCATGAATTTGATCAAGAAAGTTTGTCAAAAAGAAGCCTATGGTTTAACTTTTCCTCTGCTTACTAAAAGCGATGGCAAAAAATTTGGAAAATCGGAGCAAGGTGCCATTTGGCTCTCTAAAGACAAACTTTCTCCATATGACTTTTACCAGTATCTCTATAGAACTGCAGATCAAGATGTAATCAAATTATTAAAAATGTTAACGTATCTAGACATACAAGAGATTAACGCTATTGAAGCTTCAATGTCTGAGCCAAATTACCAAGCTAATGCTGCTCAGAAAATTTTAGCTAAAGAAGTTACAGAAATTGTTCATGGCAAAGAGGAGCTTATAACAGCTGTAAAAGTCACTGAGAGTATGCGCCCGGGAGCTAAGACAAAGCTTGATTTGGCAACTCTTAAAGAAATGGCAAATGAGCTTCCGCATGTAAAGCTAGATGTTAATAATGTTGTTGAGCATAAAATAATTGATGTAATTATAAGTGCCCAACTTTTAAATAGTAAAGGTGAGGCTAGACGCCTCATCCAAAACGGTGGACTTTATCTTAATAATGAAAAAGTTGATGATGATAAGTTTACCTTACATCAAGAACATCTTATTGAGGAAGAATGCCTACTCCTTGCCCTTGGCAAAAAGAAAAAGATTGTTATTTTCATTGAGAGATAAAATTTATTTTAAAATAAGTCTTGAAACGAAACACAAATTGTTTATGATGAGCACTGTTCTTTTCATTTAAGTGTTTTTGTGTAGAAGCAAATAAAACACTTGATTGAAATGTAAAAAGTTTAGCAGAATCATAAAACTTTTAGAATATAAACTACATTATCATTAACTTAGAGGGAGTCTCGAGGGATATGACCACGATGGCTAGTAACAAAAAAAAGACCATAACTAAAAAAAACCTGATTAATAGCATCTCGCAAGAAAAAGGGATTCATCCTAATGATGTGAGAAGCGTAATCCAAGCCTTCTTGGATAAGATGACTGAACGACTCGCTGATGGTGATCGCCTTGAGTTCAGAGATTTTGGAGTATTTGAAGTTGTTCAAAGACGCCAAAAAATAGGCCGTAATCCTAAAAATGCATCAGTTCCGATTGTGATACCAGCTAGAAGAGCTGTTAAATTCACTCCGGGAAAAAAAATGAAGCATGTCATTGAAAATGACGTAGAAACAGGCTCAACAGATTTATAAAAGCTTTTAGCTTTTACTCAACCCTGCTTAGGCAGCTCCCTTTAACATTTGTTACACGGTGCTGCCATAGCTTTATTTATACAAAGAAGCGAAATAGACAGTATGCACGGTCAGCTGGTTGAACAAATCTGTAAGCTAAATTTAGAAGTAATTAACGATCAGACAGGTCTTGATCAAAAAATTATCTCCTACTTGCTCAAAAAAAAAGTAAATCCCTTAACTCTTGACCTCAAAATTACAGTCGATAGTGATGCGTTGTGCGAACTTGATAACTTTAGGGCTCTTTTTAAAGCTTCCTTAATTGTATTTTTTGAGAAATGTACGAATTCAACTTTAATAGAACGTTGGCATGAGCTCGCTAGTAATAGAAGTGCAGATTCACAATTAGCTGAAGCCTATCTCATTTTAACAGCACATATGTTAGGGATAGCCTACACTGGAAATTTCCATGTAAATCAATTAAAAAATGGAATAATTCCTCTTAGTAAAAAGAACTATTGGAACTTATTAAAATTTCCGTTTATTCACTTGCATGCAGAACTTGCTACAGTACTTATTCTAATTGGTAAGTTGACCCAGCAGCCCAAGCTTGTTAACCAAGGTTATCTAGCAGCTAAATGGCATTTTAATAGTCTGGGAAGTGACTTTCTTCCTTTTAAAGGTTTCTTTTCAAATTATCAATTTTGTAACTACCCTAATCTTGTGAGTAGACAAGCATCGTTTTTGTATCTGGCTGCACTTGCAATGGAAGACCCTGAAATGGCCTATGTTGCAAAAGCACACTTTAGTTACCTCTTAAACCAAAGCGATAATAAGCTTAAAGAAACCCCACTAGATATTCTTCTGCTCATGCGTTGGACTGACTTTCTTTTTCCTCAACAGTTGACGCCGATTGAACCTACTCTTGAAGCTAAGATGGAGTGCAAAAATTTGCCCTTAATAGGCGTTCGATCAACTGAGATGGATATTATCACAACTCTATCGGGCTGCAATTCTTCAATGGGAAGCTTGAGATTTGGCGATATTGAAATTGCAGCATTTGGTCCCCAAGTTGGAGAATTGGGTGATGGTAAATTTTTTGGTTCTATTGCTCAAAAACCTTCAAGTGAATCGTTTGAAGTTTATGAAGATGGGCGCCACTCTTGCATTAAAGGATTGGTCGGGCTTCCTCTAAATAATCCAGAGGTAGGCCACCTTAAATCATGGCAGCATCCAGCTGGATGGCTTGAGGTAAAGTTTTTGTATCAGAAAAAGCAGCTAGACATTCACATTAAACCTATTGAACCACCAGATAGCCTGTACTTTGTTTTTTATATTATAGCTGACCAATGTCTAATCAAAGGTCAAAAAAAGTTTTTAAACAATTCCCTTGATCAATTTCAAGGTCCTGCGAGTAATATAGCCTTTTTAGATAAGTCTAAGCTTATCACAATAGAGCCAAGTGCTGGGTGCTCTGATATGAAAATTATCCCTTTAGAGGGAGAAAGTAGCTTTTGGGGGGCAAATTACCTAGTTGCCTACCCTTTAAAAAATAATTTCACCGCTTTTGATTGGAAAGTTACGAGCAGTTTTAGGTAAGGTGTTAATTTTAAGTATCTTAAGCTTTAATAAGGAGCTTGAAATAAACACTAGACTATTAGATAATATTAAAATCATTATATGAGGGACATATGTCTTTACCAAGATTTTTTTTATTTTCCACTGTAGGCCTTTTTATGGTTATTGGGCTTATGGGATGGATGAAAAAGGGAAAAGAAAAACACTCTATTCCAGTTAGCACAACTGCTGTGCAAGAAATAGAGTTTAAAAACAACGATTCGAAGATCACTGCACAAGTTCCTTCAAAAAAGGAACGTAAAGCTTCAAGTAAAGCTACTCAAAAAAAACTGAGTAAAGAAAAGGCACTGACTGCCTCAATGGCCCCACCATCAAGTGAGCAACTTCCAGAAGCCAACTACATTGGGAGCTTCTTTGATCCTGCAGCCTTAAAGTTACCTATTGTTGAAACTATAACTTACTCAAGGCGCGTGCCATGGCTAAAGGGGAAATTTGCATGGGTCTCTGACTATGCTTCGCATTACAAAACATCTAAACATTTTATAGCGCGCAGCTTGAACAAGAAAGCTGACTATTTTACTCAAAATGTTAAGAACGGCGATCGCCTCAATGTCTTAAGAACTGACAAAGACTTTTACTTTTACCTTCTCATTGATACATCTCGTAGTAAAATGTGGTTCTATTATGTAGATAAAGATTTGAACCAACGAACGCTTGTTAAGACATACACTGTTGGATTGGGACGTTTGGATGATACAAAAGCTTCAGGTTCTTTAACCCCAATTGGGAAATACACGTTGGGCGAGAAAATTGCTGTGTATAAGCCAGGTGTAATGGGGCACTTTAATAATGAAAAAGTTGAAATGGTTCAGATCTTTGGAACTAGATGGATTCCATTTGGTGAAGAAATAGAAGGTTGCACTGCGCCTGCAAAAGGTTTTGGCTTGCATGGCACACGACTAATAAAAAATCCCAATGGAGACTATACTGAGGATATCTCAGAAGTTGGAAAGTTTGAAAGTGATGGATGCGTTCGTGTAAAACAGCATGAAATGGAAGAACTTTTTGCTATTATAGTATCAAGACCTACAGTTGTAGAGCTTGTAAAAGATTTCCACGAAGCGAAGCTTCCTGGAGAAGATAAAAAATTTGATTAATCCTAAAGAGGTTTAATATGAGTACTTTGCCGCATGAAAGACAAATTAAAGATTATGAAAAAATGATCCTGCAACTAAAAAAGCAGAGTCAGTCAAAGCATAGCCTATGGTCAGAAAATGAGCTCCAAAGACTTGGAAAGAAATTAGAACTTCTTAAGAAAAAAGTTTATTCAGACTTGAGCCCTTGGGAGCGAGTTGCAATTTGTCGTCACCCTTCTAGGCCGCATACTATTGATTATATAAAAAATATGTGTGAAGACTTTGTTGAGCTTTGCGGAGATAGAAGCTTTGGAGATGACCATGCTGTTATCGGAGGGCTGGCCACTATAGCTGGAAAGAAGGTAATGCTAATTGGTCAAGAAAAAGGTAACGATACTGATAGTAGGATATACCGAAACTTCGGAATGGTCCATCCTGAAGGGTTTAAGAAAGCTTTAAGATTAATGAAAATGGCCGAGAAATTTAACCTTCCAATTGTGTCTTTAATAGATACTCCCGGAGCTTTTTGTGGCCTTGCTGCAGAAGAAAGGGGACAGGGCCTTGTTATTGCAGAAAATATTTATGAAATGTCACAAATTAAGACACCAATTATTGTTCTCATTATTGGAGAAGGCTGCTCTGGTGGAGCTTTAGCAATGGCTGTTGGTGATGTTGTTGGGATGCTAGAACACGCGTATTATTCAGTAATCTCTCCAGAAGGTTGTGCATCAATTTTATGGAAAGATGCTCAGAAAAATGCTGAAGCCGCAACGACTCTAAAAATGAACTCAGAAAATTTATTAGAATTTAATATCGTTGATTCTATTATCAAAGAGCCACTTGGTGGCGCTCACCACGATCCCCAATACATCTATGATGGGGTTCAAAAATTTATAGTAGAAGAATTAAAAAGACTAAAAAACATTTCTTCTGATATGCTCCTGGAATCGAGATACTGCAAATATAGAAAAATTGGCCGTGTCTCTAACAAACAGGAGATAACAGAAAAGAATGAAGAACCTTGCGAAGCTGGCGTTAGAAAATAAAAGACATTTATTTTTACTTGTTTTTACTGTAATTTTTTCCTGGCTCATGCAAATTTCTGCAATGACAGAAATGTATTCTCTTGGCCTGCTAACCAATAATGGACCCGACTTTTTTGCATTATTTTCTCCGAGTCGCAAGATTGAGAAAAAGGTAGATAAAAGTGGAAAGTTTGACCTTAAAGATCAAATTAAATGCTCGAGCACAGTATATAAGAAAAAGCTATCTTCTAGAAAGAAAAGCTTAGATCAGATCAGCCTTGAAGATGTTCAAAAAAAGTGGCCTGAAATTGACAAAGACCAAAAAGGTTATATTACCAAAGGTGATGCATCAGATTACATGCACCGCACTCAGAGTAGAAATGTTCTAACTAGACTAATGATCATTGGAAAGGAAAAATTCAATCTAGGTAATAATGTCATTTTGCTCTTAACAATATTGGCTATGGTTGGACTTTTCAAAGTCACTTGTACATTTCTTAGTCGATATTTCTCCACATTAGTAGGAATACGAATGGGAAAGTCTTTAAGAGAGAAATATTTTAACCACATTCAAACCCTCCCCATGAGCTTTTTTCAGAAGTTTAATATAGGGACCTTATCTTCACGGGTAACAGGAGATGCTGGTATTGTTTCAGGGGCTATTATTTCAATTTTGACAAATTACATCCAAGTACCTTTTGTAATAGCCAGTTGTTTGTTTGGACTTTTTATGATCTCAGTAGAGTTGTCATTGGTTATTTTCATTGGGTTACCTTTAATGGCACTTCCAATTGTCTTCTTAGCTAAGAAAACTAAAAAATCTCAGAGAAGAATGTTAGGGATTGCGGAGTCATTTGCACACCTACTTATCGATTATTTAGCAGGGATCCAAACGATCAAACTTTTTAATATGGAGAAGTTTGCTGGGAAAAAATACATCGAGATGAATGACAGAATAGCAGGCATCGAGCAAAAAATTTCACTCTACAGCTATATAGCAAAACCAATTCTTCATATGATGGGAACTCTATTTTTAGGGTGCGTTATAGTTTATGGTTTGTTTTATGTGAAAATGCATATTTCTGATCTAGTCGTTTACGTAGGATTATTACATCTATTTTATGATCCAATTAAGAAATTTGGAGAAGAAAATGTCAACATTCAACGAGGCTTGGTTGCTGCAGAGAGAATGTTTAGTGTTTTAAATATTGACTCTTCAATTAAAGATAAGCCAAATGCTAAAGAGTTTATTGAATTCAAAGAAGAAATCAAATTTGAAGATGTTTGGTTCAAATATGATGAACAGTGGGTTCTTAAAAAGCTAAACTTTACAATAAAGAAAGGTCAAACCGTAGCCCTGGTAGGTCCTACAGGAGCGGGAAAATCAACAATTGTTCAGTTGCTTCCACGACTATATGATGTTAACAAAGGAAAAGTGCTTATTGATGGCGTTCCAGTTGAAAGCTACAAGCAAAAGTCTCTACGTGAAATGATGTCAACAGTTATGCAGAAACCCTTTTTGTTCTACGACACAATTAAAAATAATATATGTTACGGTAGAGAATTTACTGGCAAAGAAGTTGAGCTTGCTGCAGAGCGAGCACACGCTGACGAATTTATTAAGTGCCTACCTCAAAAGTACGACACGGTGCTTGCAGAAATGGGTAAGAGTCTATCGGGTGGACAGCAGCAAAGGCTCGCAATTGCTAGAGCTCTAGTCAAAAAAGCTCCAATCCTCATTATGGACGAAGCTACATCTTCATTAGATTCATTGAGCGAAGATAAAATTAAGCAAGCAATAGCTTCATTAAAAGGTCAAATGACTCAGATTATCATTGCTCACAGGTTGTCGACTATTGAAGATGCAGATAAGATTATTTACTTAGAATTTGGCACAGTTGTAGCTGAAGGAACTCGTGATGAGCTCTATGCAAATTGTCAGGGCTTCAAAGCTATGTGGGACATGATGTTTAAAAGAGAAAGAGAAGAGAAGAGCGAAGAGGCACTTGCCATCACTGAGTAGTTATTTTTTCACTAGCTCTAGTTTTTCAAAACTTTTTCTAAGAGATTCGTTTTCTTTTTTATCCAAAGCCCCATTTTTAGAAAGCCATTGAATATAATCAGGTGGTACAAGCGCTAAAGGTTTTCCCCTATATTTCCCAAAAGGCATTGTTAGTATAGCTCGTTCTTGATTAAGAAGCTTATAAACACAATCGGGCGATAAATCATCTATCATGGCTTCAAAGACTCTTTGGAGCGTAACAACGTCGTCTAAGGCTCTGTGAGCATTGTTTTCTGGGAAACCATAGGTCTCTCTTAAATGTTGTAGGGTGTGTCTTGGAAGGTCTGGGCGATATCGACGTGCCCACTTTAAACTGTCTAAAAAAGCCCAGTCTGGAAATTCGAGTCCATTTTTTTCAAATTCACGTTTTAAAAAAGGTTGATCAAATCGATCGTTGTTATGGGCAATTAGGATAACATCTCCCTTGCAGTATTCGATAAACTTTTTGGCTACAGTTTTAAAGTCCGGTTTATCTTGAACCATTTCATCAGTGATATGGTGGATAGCTGTTGCTTCTGCTGGAATAGGTGAACCCGGATTAATAAGTTCATCAAATGTTTTATCAAGGGCTGGGTCATAGGCTGCCAGCTCTATAATGAAGTCATTTTCAATGCTTATTCCTGTTGTCTCTGTATCAAAATAGATAAATCTCTTATTCATGCTAAAAGGTTGCTTGGTTAGGCGTTGCTGTTTGTTCTTCACCAATAAAGTGAGTGTTATTTGTTTTAGGAATTAGGCTATAACTATCCTCTCCTGGCATTTTATAGAGGCAGGAGGATAATAAAATTAATAGTGAAAACAAAACTGTAAATTTAATTTTTTTAATCATTTTTTCTGTTTGAATAAGTTTGAGTTTTTTTGTGTTAATTTCTTTTGGAGTATCTCCATAAAGGACGCTTTGGAAACTTTATTCTCAAAGTCTTCAGTGTTAGCTTCAGAAACTGTGGGATGCTCAGGAGTGCATTCTTTTAAGTACTCGACCCCACCTGCTGCAGAGTCACCTATTAAAAACTGTTTTTTATTGACCTCTACTAAGTAGAGCATAGATTTTTGTGAAAGGTTACGCCTTTCAATAACTTTAATAATATTATTTTGGTTAACTTGTTTGACGCGTTTATTTAAAAATCCTCGTAAGAACCACGCTAAAACAAGTACAACACCTAGAATAATACCGAGTATAAACATCATTCTAAAAAATTCTTTCCAATAGCTCAGCTCTTTGATTGGCTCATCATCAAAGATCGCAGCTGCTGGCGCCATATCTGGTGCTTCATCTAGAGAAACTTCTTCAATAGCCCTATTAGGAGAGGTCTGAAAGGAATCTACTTGGGCATATGCAAATGAGCTAAATGCAAAAGTCAGAGCAATATACAGGGCTATTCTAGGGGCATTAAAAAATTTATGTGACAAGGCCATAATAAACAATAAGGTAAAATAATGTGAAAAAGGTTATCATAGAGGTCGATAATTTTTTAATAAATTGATTTTTTGCATATATGACGAAACTAGAAAAAAAAGGATGGATTTGCCTAGATATTGACGGGACAATTACTGCTGATATTTTGACTATTCCAGAGCCTGTATTAGATTATTTGAAAGAGTTGCATCACTGTGGTTGGCAGATTGTTTTTGTCACAGGTAGAACTTTCTCTTTGGCACATGCCCCATTGGCAGAGCTTGATATTCCGTACTTTCTTGTTCCACAAAATGGAGCAAGTAGCTTCTCTATGCCAAGCAAAAAAATGTTAACAAAAAATTATGTATCTATTGAAGTCTTTTACGAGCTGGAAAAACTTATTCAAGGCATACAACATGATTTTGTGTTCTTTGGAGGGTTTGATCAAGGAGAAGAAGTTTTCTATAGACCTGAGAGACTCATGGAGAAAACGAAAGAATATTTTGAGAACAAACTGACTTCACTTGCGGGCTCTTGGAAAACATTTGATAGTTTAGCAGAGCTTCCATTTAAAGAAGTACCCTACGGAAAAATCTATGGTGAAAGAGAATCTTTATACAAGATCTTGCAAGTTTTAAAAAAAGTGAGCTCAGTTAAGGTTCATTTGGTTGAAGATAGTGTTAATCCATCGTTTAGTATTCTTCAAATTATGAAAGGTGATGTAGATAAGGGCAGAGCCGTTTTGGATATTATGGGTCAAGAGTCTTTGCCAAGCCCAATCATTTCAGCGGGTAATGACAATAATGATGAATCCCTTTTACAAATCGCTGATGTTAAAATAGCAATGAGTGGCTCGCCTGCTTGCTTATTGGACCAAGCAACACTTGTTGCACCTCCTGTTGAAGAAATGGGGATCCTTTCAGCTCTCGAGCTTGCTGTTAAACTAGTTGAGGGAAAGCAATGATTGAATTGAAAAATCAACAGCATAAGATTTTAGAGTACGCTCAAAAATTTTATAGTAGTCAAACACAACTTATTCACCTCTCTTATGAAAAGAGGCCTTTTGCTCGCTCAGACAGCGCACCTATTTATCATAACTTTTTATATGCATTGATTCTACTGCGGACTAAGCAAAGAAGTAAAATGGAAGATGCAATGCAGCTTATAGAGCGCTTGCTACATTTTCAAATTCTAGAAGGGGATAATTCAGGAAACTTTCCTAGATATATCCATGAATATCCCTATTGTGAGAGAAGATTTGAAGTTGTAGATTCGCTACTTGCAATGTACTGGATATACAAAGACTTCTCGATTATTTTACCTAAAGAACTGAAATCAAAACTCGTAGGGGCCATTCAACAAGCTGTTTCATATCTTATAAATCTTATACAAGAGACTGATTACTCTTATTTACTTAGAATTCAGATTTACAGTCTTCTAAAAGCATTTGGAGATATTTTTCAAGATCAGGAGTGGCAAAACATTGGGCAGCAAGGTTTAAATAAAGCTTTATCTAGTGGATCCGATAAAGGTTGGGGGTCAGTTAGACATCTTTCTAAAATGGTTCTTTACTTGAGCTTATTTTCTCAAAAAAGCAATTCTATGTATTTAGAATCTTTTTGGAACTTTTTGAAGCAGAGCTGGCACAAAAATCTCAGTGCTTATACTGGCCCTGGGCTGAATGAACATTACTATCAAAGTTCTCAAGAAGCTACAATTTATCATTATTTTATGGATAAAAAGGCGCAGCTTTTTGATGCAGATTTTATGGAAGCTATTTTAATTCCTCATATCGACATCGAAAGTAGTTTTGAGCAACAAACTAGTTTGTCCTATACACTCACTCCTTTTGAAATTCATCAACACCAGGAAAATTCTTATAGTTATAGCTTTTTTAATTTAGATAAAAGTCAGTGGGAAAAAAGAGGTGGTTTTTATCCTTTTAAACTTATGTTTAATAGAGCTTCGAATGCGTGTGATACTTTTGTTCTTCAAATGGGTAGTTTTGCAACAGTTAATCAAATAAGTAAGGGTAAATTGCTACTTACTTTTGAGAATGATCCATTGCAAGAGTTAGATATATCATTTTTTGGGAATCTATCTTCAGGTGTTGAAATTGTTTCTAATAACAATAAAGCAGCAATGTTTGACCTTTCTTCTCCGCTGGAGTTCAAATATGAGAATTTAAAAGTCTTGATGACGTTCCCAAATTTGGAGCCAAATAGAGGCATTCATGGTCAGCTGCTTAGAGATAATCGCAGGTCTCAAATGGTAAAATCATTCAACCATACTTACGACTGGCACCTCTATTTTAGAAAAACTAAGAGTGGCGATAAAGCTCCTTTTCAAATTCAATTGGAACTTATCGTTTAAGGTTACGCTAATTCATTGAAAAATAGCTAAAAACTGTTTATCATGTGAATTATATTTAAACCTTTTGAGTATCTATGAATTTACTTTTCCCCCTTAAACAAGCACTTGCTACTCCAGTAGGTGATATGCTTATCTTTTTAACTATTAGTTTAGCCGTTGTTTTTTGTTTTTACCTTTACTTCTGGTTTAGGTTTGCACGTCAAAAAGACTTAACAAAATGCCACCATCTTTTGTTTAGTCGAACAGAAAAATTAATGAGAGATGTAGAGTTTAAAGGATTGGCAACAAGTGAATTTTTTGGAAAGAAACAAATTGTTTCAATGGCAAATGGGCAATATGGACAAAGCCTTATTTTTTACCCTGAATTGTCCCTTTCTGATACTAACCGGCGTTTTCAAGATTTTCACACTTTGCTTCAAAAAGTAGGGTTGCCTTGCTTTCCAAATAACAGAGTTTATTTTGAAAACAACCAACTTGTGAATATAGAAACGCAATTTGTACAAGCTAATGGCGAAACTTTAATTAACTTTGCTCAGTACTCATTAGATGAAACACTCTCTGATGCAGAAAAAGAGCATTTTCTAGTTGATGTTGCCTACATGTTGGAAGCCTTACATCAAGTCAAAACAGAATCAGGAGAATCTTTATACCATGGGTTCTTACTACCTTCTTCGTTTTACTTTTCAATCAACCTTGTGAAAAAAATTACAAATATCTATTTGTCAGACTTTGGATGTGCATTTGCCCTAGGAGAAAAAACTTTTCAAAGCTGGCTTTCTGATCTCTTTCAAGGCAAATATATTTTAGACTCAATGGTAAAAATGCATATTATAAATCATGAGTTTATATTTTCCCCTGAGCAAAAAACAAAAGGTGCTTCAATTACTTCTGCTACAGATTTCTACTCATTTGCAGCACTCTCTGTCTTCCTTTTTACGCAGCAACAATTTAGCTCAGTCGAAGAAATTAATTGGGAGCTCGTTCCCAAAGGCTGGAGAGTTTTTCTTAAACAATGCCTGAATGTAAACCCTGAAAAAAGACCTATAAATTTCTTAGAATTAAAAGAGTACTTTAACGACCCTGATTTAGAGATAGAATCAAATAGAACAGATAATGATGAAAACCTATCAGTAAATTCTTCAGGTTTAAATACAATCAAAAGCTATTTTGATCAGGTCCAGCATAGCAAGCAGAGCGTTGTGGCTTTTGATGAACTTTGGCATGAAGGTTTTTTAGCTATTAAAGAAAGTGATTGGGACAAAGCCCATAAAATTTTTGGGGCTATGCTCAATGAAGATGAAAAGTCATTTGACGCACATCTTGGCCTTGCATTACTTTTTTATCAGAAAGGGGAAGAGAAAGAAGCTAAAGAGCATTATCTAGAGGCAAAAAAAATAGATGCCAAAAGAGTAAGTTGCTTTCACAAGCTCATTGCTTTTGACATCTAGCTAGAATTATTTGCTTTCGCAAACTACTTCTGCAGTTTGTGGATTCATGGCCTGGCTATCCATAGCAAAACCCATAGCATGTAGTCCGTTGTCAACATATAGCGTAACTCCGGTTATAGCAGAAGACATTGCAGAGCATAAGAATAGGGCCGTTTGTCCTACTTCTTGAGCACATAAGTCTTTTTGAAGAGGTGCATTTGCATGAGAGTAATCAATCATTTTGTCAATGAAGCTAGCTCCCTTATCGCCAATAGCACGAGCTGCTCTACTTCTCAATGGGCCAGCAGAAATAGTGTTGATTCTAATATCCCACTCACGACCTGCTTCAAAAGCAAGTGAGCGAGTATCACTCTCAAGAGCAGCTTTTGCTGAGCTCATTCCACCTCCGTAACCTGGGAACGCTCTCTCAGATGCCATAAAGGTCATAGAGATCACAGATCCACCTTTATTCATCATAGGGCCAAAGTTGCGGATCATGCTCACAAGTGAGTAAGAAGACGCTGAAAGGGCTGCTAAGTAACCTTTTCTTGAAGTGTTTAGTAAAGAATTTTTGATTTCAGGACTATTGGCAAGCGAGTGAACCAAAATATCTATTTTACCAAAGTCTTGCTCTACTTGTTTTGCAATTTCTGAAATGGTGTAAGGACCAAGGTTTTGATAACGTTTGTTTTCCGAAATTTCTTGCGGAACTTCTTCTGGTGAGTCAAATGCTGCGTCTAAAGGGTAGACTTTAGCAATTTTCATGCTTCCACCATCTTCAAATTTTAGAGACTCATCAAACTTTCCATTGTTTAAGCTCATGTTGAAAATCTTATAAACTGGAGGCCAAGTGCCAATAATAATTTCTGCACCCGCTTCAGCGAGCTCTTTTGCAATTGCCCATCCATAGCCTTGATCATCACCAATTCCAGCAACAAAAGCTCTCTTTCCTTTCAAATTAAGTTTAACCATATTGAAACCTTCTCATATGTTAAATAAGTTAAGTTTAAATTATAGCATTTCCTATCTAAAAGCTCAATGCTTACAAAAATAAGACTTTAAAGAAATTTTTTTAAAATTTGATTGGTAAAATAGTTGCTTTACAGTCTCATAAGGTTCAAATAAAGCAACTGGGTTTTTAAGAAATCTAGTATTGATGTTGCTGTTAAGTTCGTGTTATAATTATGCCTAACTTAGTGATAGGATTTATTAAATTATAGAATTGTAAGTATCAAACATTTAGGGGGTATTGATATGCCAGTACAGATGCAAGCTCAAGCTCAAGGTTCACAAAGCCTTCATTTACACAGACAGGAAGACCCTCGAACATCACATAAAAGGCGTCCTGCGCCTAGGTTTGATGCTTTTTCTGATACCAAACAAAATTCCAACAAAGAAAAAACACACAGTCATACTCAGCAAGCACAGCAGGGGATTAGAAACTATATTAGCAGGTTTAGTAGAAGTCTAATAAGAGACCCAATCACTAAGTGGCTTAAGTCAGCTGGAGCTTTATATTCTTTTATGGAAAGCAGTTTTTTTTCTCTTACAAACCGGGTAGCTGAGCTTGTAAGAAGCGAAGAACCTTCTACTATTCAAGAAACTAATTTTGAAAAGTCTTCAAAGGGTGTATTGGAAACTGCGTTTACAGAAGAAAAACCTCGAAGTAGACAAAATAGTGATGTAGAAGTTACAAGTTCATTTGGAGCTCATGTTTTTTCAGAGGAAACACGGGTTAGCAGAGGCATACTTAGTGTTGCAGAGGGATTTTTTAGACCTTATTTTGATGCTGCAAGTTCAGAGCCTGTATATACGCCTCCTTATTCAGACTACAACAGCACTTGTTGGTTAATGTCGCTTGCTAATCAAACTTGCTACTTAGCTTAAGGATGAAGTCTCCTTTATAGGTTTTAAAGTAAATTGTAGTGATTTAGTGAAGTTCAAGTTATTGATCTAGTCGCTTTTCCAGTTCTTCAAGCTTTTTTTCTAGGATCTTGATTTTATTGGCGTACATGTAGAGCCTTCTTTGGTGCATTTGCTTTTCATGATATTTCTCAGCAGGTACTGCTGGGTTTCCACCATAACGGCCTGGCTTAGTAAGACTTTTTGTTACAGCACCTCGAGCTGCTACAGTTACATGATCTGCAAATTTGAGGTGTCCAATAATGCCAACTTGTCCAGCAATAATATTGTATTTTCCAAGTATTGTTGAACCTGCAATGCCAGATTGTGAGATAACCATGCTTCCCGCGCCAATTTTAACGCCGTGCGCAATTTGAACTAGGTTGTCAATTTTAGCTCCTTTTTCAACTATAGTTTCTTTGAAGCGGCCTCGATCTATACAAGTACATGCTCCAATTTCAACATAGTCTTCAAGAATAACTGTTCCTGTGTGCTGTATTTTTTTATGGTGCCCTTTTTGATCTGTTAGATAGCCAAAGCCACAGGCTCCAATAACAGCTCCTGGTTGGACAATCACAAAGTCTCCGAGCTGGCAATGTTCTCGAATAGTAACTTGTGAGTGAATAATACAGTTTTTCCCAATTATTACATTGGGACCAATACAAGCATTAGGGTTAATAATAGTGTTGCTTCCAATTGTAGCGTTCTGATCAATTGTTACATTGGGTCCAATTGTTACATTAGATGCAATTTTGGCAGAGGGGTGAATAGTAGCGCTTGGGTGTACGCCTTTAAAACCCGACTCTAAAAGCTTGTGGCTGTGAAAAAGGTCAATGATTTGTTGAAATGCTTTAGAGGGAGAAGGGTTGATTAGTTGGTTGACTGGGTTGTCGGAGAGGGGCTGATTTACAAAAACAACCCCAGCATTCGACTTTTTAAGTGCTTTTACATAAATGGAGTTAGCCAAAAAACTTGCGTCATTACTTGTTGCACTCTCTAGATCATCTATTCCAAAGATTTGGTGGTTAGGATTTCCAACAATTTCTGAGGATGTTATCTGAGCCAGTTCTGCAATAGTGTAACAAGTTTTTTGCTCTTCCATTTGAAAATTACTCTCCTTTTTGAGAGAGACTTTCAGCTTCTGGTTTATAGTGTCTATCTAACTCTTGAATGACTAGCTGAGTAATGTCAGTTGGTCTCTTAAAGTAGAAACAGCTTTCTTTATTAAAAATGTATTCATAATTTTTTTCACGAGCAATATATTCACACGCATTATCAATTTCTTTTTTTACGTTTTGGAACATTTTGCTATAAGCTTGTTGAAGAGCTTGGTCTGTTTGGTTGCCCATTAATTGAAGCTCTTCTGAAAGAGCTCTTGCTTTAGATTCTAATTCTTTTTCAGCTTCAGCATTGATTGCTTCCATAAAATCAGGGTCATTTAGCTTTTCAGCAACTTCTTGAAAGTCTTTTTGCTTAGACTCTAACATAGCAACCATTTCCCCTCTAAGGGACTCTAGCTTGGCATTTTCATGTTGTCCTAGGTATGACTTTTCAATACAAGTTGCAAAATTTACTACACCGAATCTAGGGCTTTCATCTGCTGATCCGAACATTGCAACGAAAAGTGCTAAAAATAACGCACTTTTAAAAAAATTTGTAGCCTTCATATAAAAAACTCCTTCAATAAATAACTAAAATTTGTGACTAATCCTTTTATAGAACTCTGCATTTCTTTGCAAAAAATTAAATTCATTATTAAAACTTTCCACTAAGTGACAGAAAGAACCCTTGTCTGTCCTGCCTTGTTCTAGGGTTAAGAGGGTAACCCCAACCTACCATCAATGGTAGATTTGGAGCTGCGACGACACGGGCTCCAAAACCAACTGAAGCTCTGAATGTGTCGATTCTAAATGTTTTCCCAGTAAGTGTTCCTGCATCGGCAAATGCAAAAATGTCGATAAATTTTGGAATTAAACCTAGCATAACTTCTTGAGATAAAACTGCTGATGTAGTTCCTCCTCGAGGCTCACCATTAGGGAAGGTCGGTCCAATCGCAAAAGGACGATATCCTCTGATTTCTGATATATCTGCAGCTAAGAAAAAGCGCTCTCCAATAGGAACATCGCCTGACTTTGTTTTTGATATAGGTTGGATGAAATTAAAGTTTGCCTTTGTTTTAAAGACAAAGGGGCCAACAGGGACATAGAGGGAGTTATTGTATCCGTAATTAAAGTAGAAGAAATCTCCACCCACTCCAGCATATTCACAGGTTAAGGCTGAAGATAACCCTTGTGTTGGTCTATGAAAATTGTTCCTTGTTTCATATTGTAGACCTACTCCCACAGATGAAATAATACCGTCATTACTTTTTTGCTGTCTAAGTGCTGCTGGGGCGCCCCCGTTCACATGTAAGCTAGTATTTTTCAAGCGATAGAAAGCGTTAAAATCTACAAATATATTTAATGGATAATATGAGTTTACCGTTGTTGTAAACGACTCAATACTATAGCTATTAGATTGAACTTTACTAAAGTTTTTATCTAAGTTGACTCCAACACTCCAAGAAGAATCTAGAAAGTATGGCTTGACCCACTGCAAGCTATAGTCAGTAATTTTTATACCAATGCTAGTTTGAATTTTTAAATATTCACCGCCACCTCGCAGTGCTCCAAAACCTCTTGATGGTATTTCAGTAATGCCTGCTATATTAAAGTTTTTCTCTGCTATTTCAATGCCACCATAAACACTATCTACTGTGCTGAAACCGACGTTCATTGATAGGCTGCCTGTAGATGTTTCTACTACTTGGATGTTGACATCTCTAAGAGGGGCTTTGATGCTTTGTGTTGATGCTGTTGAAGAAGGGTAGACATTAACATGTTTGTAATAGCCTACATTTTCAAGTCTTTTACGTGTCGTCTCGAGCATTTTTGTGTCGAAAGTGTTTCCAGGCTCTAGGTGAGTTTCTCTAAGAATAACTTTTGGAAAAGTTCTGTTATTTCCAATAATTTTAATTAGTCCAACTTTAAAGGCTGCGCCTTCATCAATTTTGAAATGAAGATCGTATGAGTTTTCTCCTTCAATTAAATGAGGCTCATATGAAATAGAGGCATCGATGTAACCTTTCTTACCATAAAATTCACTCAAACTATTAGCTGAATCTTGAATTTTCTTGGGTGAGTACGGGGTTGTTTCAGAAACCATAAGCTTTTTCTGAACAATTTCATTAGCAAAGTCTTCATTCCCAGAAAAAGTTACTTTTCCTATTGTGAAGAACTCTCCTTTATCTGCTTTTATTAGAATGCCAATGCGGTCATTTCTTTCAGATTCAGTTACAGCAATCTCAATTTTAGCATTTGCATAACCTTCATCTCGAATGAACTCGAGAATTTTTACTTTTTCATATTCAATAATATCTTCATTGTAAAGACCTTTACGAGTCACCCAAGAGAGAAAGGGATTGAATTTTGTTATATACGTGCTTTCTTTTAACTTAGAAATTTCTTCTTTAGAGAAACCCTCAAAACTAACACTGTCAATGTAGCCTGATCTTCCTCTTTCTACATTTATATCAATTGTTACTTCATTATTGTTGGGTTCTTTGACTAGTTTGTAGTCTAGCTCGGCTTCAAAATAACCTTTTTTCATGTAGTATTCTCTGAGCTTGTGAACACCTTTAATGAACGAGTGACGGTTGAAGAGCGTGTATGGGTCAACCCCAAGTTCTTTCTTTAACTTATTTGTATTAAAGTGGTAGTTGCCGCTAAAGGTTATGTCTTTAATTAATGGTCGTAGCCATACTTTTAAGGTTATGTAGACTTCGTTTTGATGGATTTTAATTGTAGGGTCTACTCGATCATACTCTTTTGAAAGTCGCTTGAGGTCTTGATCAAAAACAGATTGTGTGAAGCGTTCTCCAACTTTTGTTCGTAGTTTATTTTCTGATGACTTAGGTTGAAATGTAGAACCTCTTGGAAGTCCTTCAGCTTCAATGACAATATTTTTTACGGGCTTATTCTCGAATTGACCTTCGTCTGCTTTTAATGGACTTGTTAATGCAAGTAAAAGTAATGGGAGTAATAGTAGCTTTTTAGTCATAAATCACTTCTGTATATGTTTGATATTTGAGTGAGGTATGCTAAATAATTAAGGCTATTATTACAAGTTAAAATCCCTGACGGCCCGAGAAGGCTCGTGAAAGAGTACTGCTGTCAATGTAGTCCAAAGAGCTCCCTACTGGAATCCCAAATGCAAGTCGTGAAACTTTGATCTGATCGCTTGAAAGTTCTCTTTTTAAAAATAGGGTTGTTGCATCTCCTTCAACTGTTGAATCAAATGCTAAAATAACTTCGCATATTTTCAGCTCGCCAAGTCTTGACTTCAGTGAACTTATATTAAGTTTGTCACTGTTGAATCCTGACATTGGAGAGAGGAGTCCTCCGAGGACATGGTATTGCCCGCTGTAGGTCAACGAATCTTCGATAGAAAAAATATCTTTCGGAGTTGCAACAATACATATTTGTTCTTTTGACCTTTTAGGATCATCACAATAAAAGCAGCTTGTTTTTGGAGCCATAGCGTGGCACTTATTACAGAACTGGATCTCTGTAGGGATTTTTTTCAAAGCTTCCCCAAAATTTTGAAGGTTTTTTTGAGGCCAATCTAAAATCTGAAATGCATAGCGCTCTGCGCTTCGTTGGCCCACTCCCGGAAGCATTTTAAAAAAATCAATAATGGAATTAAGGTGTAAAGGGTACTTTGTCATAGTGTTAATTATTCAAAACCTAATTTTATTTTAATAAAGTCTATAAAAAAAATACTATCCAACCAATATATATATGGTATATACTATTCAGTTATTTTGCTTTTTTTATAGATGGCAATTTTGCAGGTTGAAAGAGAGTTCCTAACTTTTAGGCGAACTATATCAAATTGCTTAAGCCTCGTAAAGTAAAACAAAATTTTAGTTCACAAGGTAAAGAATATCATCAAATGCTTCAAAGCACACAAGAAAAAAAAGATAAAGGCCATCAGATCTTTAATGAAGAGCAGCTTGAAGGAGTTAACTTTGATTTAACTCCAAAACATGTTGCTATTATTATGGATGGGAACAGGCGTTGGGCAAATCAAAATGGTTTACCCTTTGAGTTCGGTTATGTAAAAGGTGCAGCTCGGCTTAAAGAAATTGTGCAAGCGGCAATTGAGTTAAATATCTTGACCCTCACAGTTTATGGGTTCTCAACCGAGAATTGGAAGAGACCTAAAGAAGAGGTTGAAACCCTACTAAATCTTTTTAAAGAGTATTTAATTACTGAGCGCGACGACATGGTAAAACATGGGGTGTGTCTAACAGTAATGGGCAATGCTTCAGCTTTCAATGAAGATTTAAGAGAAGTTATAATAGATACTCAGAAAGCTACCAGCGCCGGGACTAAATTGAATTTAGTTTTGGCATTAAATTATGGTGGCAGAGACGATATTAGGCGTGCACTAACACGCATTGCACAAGATTGTGTAGATAAAAAATTACAACCTTCAGATGTATCGGAGACTTTAATAGGCCAGTATTTAGATACTGCAAATTTCGAAGACCCAGACCTCTTAATTAGGACATCGGGCGAATTTAGGTTAAGCAATTTTTTAATTTGGCAACTAGCTTATACAGAAGTAAGTGTCCTTAAAGATTTTTGGCCTGATTTTAAGGCAGAGCATCTACTTTCTGTCGTTAAAAATTATGTAAATAGAGAGAGACGCCGTGGTATTTAAACTGGAAGACTTAAAAACTCGTTTTTGGACTTCAATTATAATTGTTGTTGGCTTAGGGCTGCTTGTTTTTTATTTAGATAATTTGGTTATTAAAATAGTTTTAACAGCCATTTTTACTGGATTCTTACTTTTAACACAGTGGGAATTTTATCAAATGACAGCCAACAAAGATTTTAATGGACAGTTTGTCAGCTATTTAGCTGCTCCATGTTTGCTTACAGCTGTATTGATTACCTCATTTAACCCTCACTGGAAATTTGTGAGCGGAGTCATCTTAGGCGCAATTGTTTTTCTGCTTTTTTTAGAGCATTTTTTTAAAAACAACAAACCTATTAGCAGCATAGCCATTAGTTTAATGGGTATTTTTTATATCATTGTCCCTCTAAGTTTTTTATTAAAGATCACATTTATTCCTGACCAAGGTGTCTTTTCGGGAAGATGGTGGATTGTTTTCTTGATATTCGTAACAAAGGCTGCTGACGTTGGAGCTTACTTTATCGGAAAGATGCTTGGAAAGCACTATTTAGCCCCTTCAATTAGCCCAAAAAAAACTTATGAAGGCCTTTTTGCGGGTATTGTTTGTTCAGTAGGAGTGAGTTTTGCTCTTATCTATTTAACTCCTCAAGCGAAAGTTCTTTTTCATCCAGCATGGGCATATGCATTAGCTTTAGGGTTTTCTTTAGCAATAATAGGCCTGCTTGGTGACCTGGCAGAATCACTTATAAAGAGAGACGCTGATGTCAAGGATAGTAATAAGCTAAAAGGGTTTGGTGGTTTTCTGGATATGTTTGATTCCTTAATCTTTACCGCTCCTACGTTCTACCTCTTTTTATGCTATGGGAATTTTATATGATTATAGTCATTGATGGCCCTTCGGGTTCTGGAAAAAGTACCCTGGCCAAAATGCTTTCAAAGCAGCTTAACATACCTTACTTTGATACGGGAGCAATGTATCGCTCATTTTGTTGGTTTTTAATTAACCGTGAAGTTTCTTTAGATGATCAAGAAAAAATAAAACAGCTTCTTAATGAGATGAAGTTTGAAATCCAAACGATAGGCAATGAGCAGCACTATATTGTCAATGGCACAGATATTTCAATGAAGATCAGAAATGAAGAAGTGACTAGGAATGTTTCAAAGGTTTCTGCATATTTATTTGTACGAGAATATCTTGTGAGCATTCAAAGGAAATTAGGTGAGAGCAGAAGCGGAATTTTTGAAGGAAGGGATATGGGGACAGTAGTCTTTCCAAACGCAGATATTAAGTTCTTTCTCTTTGCAGACCCAAATATTCGAGCAGTAAGAAGATTTGAACAAATGAAAGCTAACTTTCCTCTGAAAAAATTTGAGAAAGACAGAGTTCTAAAGGAACTTCTTAAGAGAGATGAATACGATTCAACGCGTGAACATTCCCCACTAAAACAGGCCGGTGATGCTATTTCAATTGATGTCTCTTGCTTAGATGTAAATCAAGTTTTTGAAAAACTAAAAGCACATATTGACGAGAAGAAGTTATGAGTTCAGGAAAAAAGACGTTTTTATTTTATAAGTTTTCTAGAAAACTTGTGGAGATCTTCTTTAAACTTTTTTATAAAGCCAAAGTATATGGTGAAAAAGAGCACTTTATTGATGGAAAAGCTCTGATTGCTGGAAATCATGTCTCTTATTTCGACCCTCCTCTTGTGGGTGTTGCTTGGCCTGAAGTTATCCACTATTTTGCAAGACCATCACTTTTTGATAAGCCTGTGCTAGGTTTCCTTTTAAGGTCGTATAACGTACACCCACTGTCATCCAAAGGAGCCTTAGGAGCCTTAAAACTTCTTTCGGCATTTTTAAAAAAAGGTTGCAAAGTTGTAATTTTTCCAGAAGGCACTCGATCAAAAGAAGACAGAATTACAGATATGAAGCTGGGGTTTACAATGATTGCTCAAAAAAATAATTGCCCTATTATTCCAGCTTACATCCATGGGGCATATGATGTTTGGAATTGCTATAGGAAGAAACCAAAACTAAGTGGTCAATTAGCCTGTGTTTTTGGAACACCTTTAACTTGGGATAAATTTGAAGGGGTTGACCGCAAACAAGCGCAAGAAGAAATGGGCAAAGCTTGGCTAAAGTCTATGGAAAACTTAAAAAGTTGGTATGTTGCGGGAGCAAAAGGTAGCCCCCCATGAAAAAAAAGTGATTTTAATATCGCACCTCTCTAAACTAACAAAATTCGTTTGTTAAACTGAGGAAAGGATATGCCAGGTGGACTTATTAAAAAATTAAGTAGTAATGATTTTAAATCAACAATCGAGCAAGGGGTTACACTTGTGGATTTCTTTGCAGAGTGGTGTGCTCCGTGTAGAATGTTGGTCCCTATCTTGGAAGAAATTGCTCAGCAGATGCAAGACAAGATAAAACTTTGCAAAATTGATATTGATCAAGCTCAAGACGTTATTTCTGAACTCCAAGTGACTTCAGTGCCTACTTTGATTTTGTTTAAAGATGGCAAAGAAGTCAATCGCACAGTAGGTCTTAAAGATGCTGATGCCTTGAAAGAGTTGATTTCAGATTACGTTTAACTTATGACATATGTTGCTTTAATAGCTGGCCAAGGTGCTATGCCAATTAAGATCATTGAGGAGTTGCAAGCTAAAGGTGAAAAAGTTCTCCTTTTAGGCATTAAAGGACTTACACCTCAAAACTTAACTGAAAAAGTTGATAAAGTGGTATGGGGTGGAATTACACGTTTAGGAAAAGCTCGCTCAGTTTGCAAGAAAAACAATGTTAAAGAAATAGTGATGGGTGGGTTAATTAAACATAATAATGTTTTTTCCCTCTCTTTGCTAAACATGGATCTAGTAACTATGAAAGCTTTTATGAGTTTGGCCGATTTGAGAGCGGATACAATATGTTCAAAGATTGTAGAAGTCTTTCAAAATAAAGGGATTTCATTTTTGCCAACAACTCGTATCCTAAAGCGTTACTTGGCTTCGAGTGGAGTTTTAACTCACAAGAAGCCATCAAAAAAAATTCTAGAAGACATTCAATTTGGCTTAAAGCTTGCTAAAGAATTAGGCAGGCTAGACATCGGCCAATGTGTTGTTATAAAAAATAAATCTGTGGTTGCTCTTGAAGCAATGGAAGGGACTGATCAGTGTCTACAGCGCTCAGGCGATATTGCAGGAGAAAACTGTGTTGTCGTTAAGCTTTCAAAACCTCAACAAGACACTCGTTTTGATGTGCCTGTAATAGGAAAAAATACGATTGAAAAGCTGATTAAAATTAAAGCAGCAGCAATTGCAATCGAAGCTGAAAAAACATTAATTATAGATGATGAGGTAATTGCACTTGCAAATGAGCATGGCATTATTATTGTCTCGGTAGCTATTTAGCATTTTTATATTTTAAGCAGGTGTGGTTTAAAAATATGAACTTAAAAGAAAAATTTGTAAAAATATTAATATGTTTGACCTTTTCTGTGTGTCTACACACTGTTGATCATGACACCACTCAACTATCCAAAGTTGAAGAATATCTAAATTTCATTGAAGTCTATTCAGATTCATTGGGCCCAGCTGGAGATCATACTAAGGGTGAGATTGAAATAGTTAAAGATATAGATAAAATACGAGCTATTCAAAATGAGCATCAAAAAAGTCTTCTTAAAAGAGGGCTTTCTCAAGAAGAAGCTGAAAGTTGGAGCCAAGTCGGGATTATTGAAGGGGATGCAAACTGGATATGGATTAGAGATGCTGTGATATTACCTTCAGGGCGTAGAACTATTAAAGGTAGATTAAACTGGAAAACTTCACTTGATGGGCCGCAGGGAGTTGCAACACTTGCCATCCTGAAAAATAGAAATATTGTTGTTTGCTTAAAGTATAAGCATGCGATGCGCTCATGGCAAATAGAGCTGCCAAGAGGCCGTAGACATTTTGGTGAATCAGCTGTAGAGGCTTCTAAAAGAGAACTTAGGAATGAAACTGGATTTATAGCTAAAAGCCAGCTTTTTTTAGGGTCAGTGGCTGCTTCTAGTTCGAATTTTAACACACTAACCCCTATTTTTCTAAGCCATGTTAAAGACCATGTTGAGCCTGAAAATACTGATGACAGAGCCATTCTAGGTTTCTTGATTTTGTCAAAAAAAGAGCTTAAAGAAGCCCTTTTAGTAGGACATCTAAATTTGAAAATTCATAATAAAGTTCAAAAGGTAGCAGTTAACGATGCCAACTTGTCTTTTGCACTGATGCAAGCTGAAATGCGAAACTTAATTTAAGAGAGGTTCAAAAGCTTGTTGCCTGAGTGCTTCATAAGATACAATAGCTGCTGTATTAGATAGGTTTAAAGACCTCTTATCTGATTTCATCGGAATCGTATAAAATTGATTTGCCCACTTATCATGGATTGCCTGTGGTAAACCGGCTGTTTCTGAACCAAAAATAAGTATATCTTGGTCCCCAAAAGAGATGTCTGTGTAGGGGCGGCTAGCTTTTGATGAGAAAAAATAAAATGGGGAGCTTGACTGCTCTAGATATTTCTCCAAATCGTCTATATATTCAATATCAACTTCATCCCAATAGTCGAGACCGGCTCTTTTAAGAGTCTTGTCGCTGATTCTAAATCCTAACGGTCGTACAAGGACTAAACCTGCTCCTGTAATTGAGCAGGTTCTAACAATATTTCCAGTGTTTTGAGGGATTTGAGGCTCAAATAAAACTATTTTCATTCGTCTGTTATTTGGCTGTCTGTCTCAAGAACTGTTACATCTAAGATCATTAAAGGGTCAGAAATAGGGGCTTGATCAGTGGGGGAATGACAAAGCTCAGGGTGAATATAAAGTCTGCGCTGTTCGCCTTTCTTTGCCCCAACTAAGCCTTTTTGAAGGCCTGGAATGGCCTGCTGCATCTGAATGGTAACGGGCTCATTATCTGCAGACTCAATTTGAGTTTCGTCTAAATACTTTCCTGTATATACAACAACAGGGTTATTGCTATTGTTAATTGTAGCTTCACCTTCTCCTTCTTTGATGACCGAGACCTGGAGCTTTCCGGGTACGAGCTCTTCAACGTTGTTTTCTTTTATATTATTATTTAAAAAAACATCCGCTTGAGTAAGGTTTGCTGTCGAGAGTTCATCTAGATATTTTTGTTGTATAACATCAAAAGCTCGCTCATATTCAGCATCACTTAAAGGCGAAGGTCTGCCTTCAAGAGCGTCTTGCATACCTTCTACAACTGAAGGGATATCAAAGCTAAAACCTGGGGTTTCCATTAAATTTTTTGCAAAAGTATGCCCTAAAGCTTTGGATACTGTTTCCGGTTGCATAAGTTCATTGTCATCTAAGGGGTCACAAAATAACAGCGAGCTGCATAGGGTACAAACCAATGTAAATATGGATAAGGGCTTTTTCATAGTATCTCCTTAGAATCTATGTCTATTTTTAATTCACGCAACTGTTCTTCTCCAACTTTTGCAGGAGCTTCAAGCATTAGGTCACTCGCTTTTTGCGTTTTTGGGAAAGCTACCACATCACGAATATTTTCTGTATTCAAAAAGATCATCATCATTCTATCAAGACCTAAAGCTATTCCGAGGTGAGGAGGAGTGCCATAGGTTAAAGCTTTAACAAAGAAGCCAAACTTAACTTGAATTTCTTCAGGTGTTAACCTTAACAATGAAAAGATTTTCTCTTGCGTTTTGGGGTTATGAATCCTTTGTGATCCAGATGCAATCTCATAGCCATTTAAGACTAAGTCATAGCTTTGTGAGCGAACTTTGACAGGTTCTGTGTCAAGCAAATGAACATCATCTGGATGAGGTGCAGTAAAAGGGTGATGGCTAGATTGTAGCTCAAGATTATCATCATGCTCAAAAAGTGGGAAGTCAGTAACCCATAAAAAAGCATCTTTGGAAGTGTCGATGAGGTTGCGCTCTTTAGCGATATGTCGCCTTAGATGATCAAGGGCTTGGTTTGTTACATTTTTTTTGTCTGCAACGATGAAAAGTAAATCTCCATCTTTTAAGTCGCAGCGTTTGATGATTTCTTGTTGGAGAGTATCATCAAAGAACTTCGCAATACTAGATTGAAGCTTGTTTTCTTGCACTTTGAACCACGCAAGCCCCTTAACTCCAAATTGTGCTACAAAGTTTGTATATTGGTCAATCATACGCCTAGAGATATCGCTCCCTTGAGGAACTTTCATAGCTTTAATCGTATTGTCGTTTTCAAGGGCTTGCAGGAAAATAGAGAACGTCGATTTTTGAGCAATGTCATTTAGATTATGTAAGCGCATTGGAATTCTTAAATCGGGTTTATCTGTCCCATAATCATCCAAACATTGTTGGTAAGTTAAACGCTGAAATGGAGTCTCTAAATCTTTCTGCAAACATTTTTTATAAAGTGACGAGAACATCTTTTCAGTAAGCTTGAAAAGCGTTTCAATGTGCTCAAAACTCATTTCAATATCAATTTGAGAAAATTCGGGCTGTCTGTCGGAGCGTAAGTCCTCATCTCTAAAGCATGGACAAATTTGAAAGTACTTATCAAGGCCACCAATCATCAAAAGTTGTTTGAAGATTTGTGGAGATTGAGGAAGAGCATAGAAGCTACCGGGATATATACGAGAAGGAACCAAATAGTCACGTGCTCCTTCAGGAGTAGCTTTACACAGTATTGGAGTTGAAACTTCAAAGAAACCGCTTTGACTTAGATAATTTCTAACTTCTAGCATTACCTGGTGTCGCATATGAAGGTTACGTTGAAGCTTACCTCTTCTCATGTCTAAGTATCTGTATTTGAGTCTAAGGTCTTCTTTTACTTCTTCAACTTCTTCGCAAATCGAGAATGGGGGAGTGTCGGCCTCAGACAGGATATCTAGTTCTTCAACTTCAATTTCTATTGCACCAGTATCCATATTAGGATTTGCCATTCCTTCTGTTCTTGGAATAACAACTCCTTTAATGGTAATAACCCACTCAGATCTGAGCTGATGTGCTTTTTTGTGACATTCTAAATTATCTTTGGGGTCAAAGACAAGCTGCGTTAACCCATTGTGATCTCTAAGGTCAATAAAAATTAGGCCACCGTGATCCCTTCGTCTGTGCACCCAGCCTGATAAAGATACTTTTTGGTCTAAGTGGTCAATTCGGAGTTCCCCACAATGGTGGGATCTAAGATAGTTTGGCATCATGTAACTTGTTTTTCATTGTTAATATAAGTTGATCTAATTTTACAGGTTCAGTCTCACCTGTACTCATATGTTTGAGTTTGAGATTTTCTTCCTCGAGTTCTTCTTCTCCAACAATCATTACATAAGGAATACTCTTTTTGTCGGCGTAGCGCATAATATTTTTTAACTTTTTCTCGCTGTAGTCAACTTCAGAAGGAATATTGTGGAGTCTCAGCTCTTTGAGTAGTTGAAAACAAACTTGTGTTGCAGGCTCGCCCAAAGGAATCATAAGTAGAAGAGGAACAGGTTTATGAGGAAAAGAGCATTTTTGAGTATCCATTGCTTGCAAAATTCTCTCAAGTCCTACTGCAAAGCCAACAGCAGGTAAGTCCGGTCCATTTAAATCTTTTAAAAGATAATCATAGCGTCCTCCAGCAGCAATAGTATTGTGGGCCCCCAAATCACCTGAGACAACCTCAAAAACAGTGCGGTTATAGTAGTCTAGGCCTCGAACAAGCTTGTCGGAAACAACAAAAGGTATTTTTAAAATTCGTAGCCATTTCTTGACTTCTTCAAAATGTTGCTTAGAACTTTCTTCAAGATAGTCGGTAAGGATAGGTGCGTTTGCTGTAATTTTCTGGTCAGCTGGACTTTTGGAATCTAAAATCCTTAAAGGGTTTTTTTCTAATCTGCTTTGGCTATCTTCTGATAACGAGTTTTTATGCGGGGTTAAATATTCAACAAGGGCTTTGCGGTACGCTGCTCTACATTCTTTGTTCCCAATCGAGTTGATATGAATTGTTAGGTTCTGCAGGCCTAACCTTTGAAAGAGAGTGTAGACAAAGTCAATGAGTTCTACGTCAAGCTGAGGAGAGGGTAGCCCCACAATTTCAGCTCCAAATTGATAAAACTGCCGATATCTTCCAGCTTGCTGCCTTTCGTACCTAAACATCGGTCCAGTATAGAAAAGTTTATGGCAGTAGGAGGCTTGAGCCATTTGTTTTTCGATGAATGCTCTCATTACAGGAGCTGTTCCCTCAGGTCTAAGTGAGAGCGATCGACCACCTTTATCTTCAAAAGTGTACATCTCCTTATTCACGATATCTGTTTCTTTTCCAATGCTGCGCGAAAAAAGTTCTGACTTTTCAAAAATTGGAGTTGAAATTTCTTCAAAGCCATAAGCTTTTGACAACTCTTTGAGTTGCTCAAATAGGTAATCCCAGCGGTGCGACTCTTTCCACTTGTTTTCTGGCTTTTCTTCAGTAGGTAATATGTCAAAAACGCCTTTTGGAGTTGAATAGCTCATATGATGAATTTTTTAAAATTTAAAAGGCTGTTATCATATAAAAAGAAGATATAAAAATAAACAGTGGAGTTGCTAGAAAGCTTACATTGCGGTTTCTTGCAACTTTACATGTTTAATATTTTTACTAGACAGCTTTTGAGGGTAATGGAGCAACAAGAAATGTTTTGATTTGAGCTTTGTTAGCGAAAAACGATGACGTTTTGTAAATGCGTGTCTTTGTAGGATTCTTTTTGTTTTCAATTCCCTATATCGAGTAGGAGTCTTTTTTTGAATGCGTAAAACAAAAAAAGTAGAGCTTAAAGTTACCATTAAAAAAATTAAAAAGATGCCGAAGAAAGTGCTTCCTTTATCTGAAAACATAACCTTAGTAGAAGACTGGTATGATATATTGCTCATAAGAGAAATTGTAGTCTGTTAATCAATAATTAGGATCTTAGTTTTATAGACTTTTTAATGCAATAATAAACCAAATGGTGCGTTGGTAGTATATAATTGTAAAAAGAAAGCCATTGCTCTATGAAAAGTGAATTTTTTTTTTAATTTATTCAAAAAATATTTTAATTAAAAAAAATAACAAGAATAAAAGTTAAGCGTAACTTATTTATATACAGTCTCTAAAGTGGTAAAAAAAATGTTTTAATAAAAAATGAAGCAGGTTTTTTTATATTTCAAATAGGAGTTCAAATTTTAATTAAGATTGCAAATATTATTGCGATTTAATAAATATTAAGATATTATTTTATACTTTCAAGTTAAGGTTTTGCCCCTTATATCAAGGATAGACTTACATGAGTTCGATACTAGATTTTATTAAGCCAGCGCAGCCCGTCAAAGAAATAAATGACCCAGCGCTTGTAAAAAAGCAATATCGCTACTGGAGAATTCGCATTTTTTATGCGATGTACCTGGGGTATGTTTTTTACTACTTTAGCCGGAAAAGCCTTGTTTTTGCAATGCCTCTTATGATTCAAAATTTGGATATGAATAAGGCTCAACTTGGAATTTTAACAAGTTCTTGGGCAATTACTTATGGTTTAAGTAAGTTCGTTAGTGGGGTTTTTTCAGATAAGTCAAATCCTCGATTTTTTATGGCGCTAGGTTTGATTGTCACAGGTGGGCTAAACATATTTTTTGGAATGTCTTCATCGGTACTTTGGTTTGCAATCTTCTGGGGGCTCAATGGATGGTTTCAAGGTTTTGGATGGCCTCCTTGCTCTAAATTACTGTCACACTGGTATTCAAAGTCTGAGCGTGGAAGGTGGTGGAGTTTCTGGAGCACTTCTCATAATGTGTGGGCTCTTCCTCTCCCATTTATTGCCGTTTGGAGTGCTAAGCTCTTCGGCTGGAGATACACCATGTATGTGCCAGGTGTCATTTGTATCTTAGCAGGATTATTTTTGTTAAATAGGTTGAGAGACACACCACAGTCTCTTGGGTTGCCTAACATAGAAAAGCACAGAAATGAAGAGTCTATTACAGAGCAAGAAACAGTGCATATGGAAAAGCAACTGTCGTTCAAAGAAATATTGCTTAAATATGTTTTGAACAATGGTTACATTTGGCTACTGGCAATGAGCTCAATTTTCATTTATGTAATTAGGAATGCTTTAAATGATTGGACTCCAATTTTTCTTATGGAAGCCAGGAATTTTTCATATTCTTCAGCAAGTTCTTGTGTTGCGTGGTTTGAAATAGGAGGGGCTGCTGGTATGCTTACAGCAGGCTGGCTTTCTGATAAAGTTTGGAAAGGAAGAAGAGGTCCAGCGAATTTTTTCTTCTCTGTAGGGATGTTTGCATCACTTGCTGTATTTTGGTATCTTCCCAACACCTCACTTGTGTTAAACGGAATTATTGTAGCCTCAATAGGTTTTTTCTTATTTGGGCCCCAGATGTTAATAGGTTTGGCTGCAGCTGAACTATCTCATAAAAATGCAACAGGTACAGCAACAGGTTTTGCTGGCTGGTTTGCTTATCTTGGAGCCGCGGTTGCCGGTTATCCACTAGGTGTTGCTATCGAAAAATTTGGATGGCAAGGGTTCTTTGTTATGATTGTATCTTGTGGCTTCTTATCGGCAGTATCATTCTTGCCCTTATGGTCAGCAGGAGCTAAGAAATTGGAACGAAGTAAGGACGAAGATATAAACGCCCAAACTTCATCTTAATGAACTGGATTCCACTACATGTACATTCTCAATACTCAATATTAGACGCCATTGCGTCTATTCCTGCGATTGTAAATAAAGCTAAAGAGTTTCAAATGCCCGCTGTTGCCCTTACTGATCATGGCAACCTCTTTGGAGCGGTTGAATTTTACAAAGCATGTGTAGCCCAGAAAATCAAACCTATTATTGGTTGCGAAGTCTACATAGCTCCTGGATCAAGACTAGAAAAAAGTCGTCAATCAGGCAAAAAGGCAGCCTATCATCAAACGTTGCTCGCAAAGAATGAGCAAGGGTATCATAACCTTGTAAAACTTTCTTCATTAGGATTCACAGAGGGATTCTATTATTTTCCTCGTATTGATAAAGAGCTTCTAAAGAAGCACTCTAAAGGATTGATTTGTTTATCGGGTTGCCTAAATAGTATTATCTCACAGACAGCTTCAAATGAATCAGAAGAGCGGTGTTTTGAGGAAATTGAATGGTTTCATGATGTTTTTAAAGACGATTTTTACATTGAGCTCCAAAGACATGGACAGGAAGATAAGTTAGAAGAAGACAAGATGACCCAAGAAAGTTGGCTTCTTCAAAATTATCGAGAGCAAATGGATAGGCAAGAGAAAGTTAATAGTATTCTGCTCAAGGCTGCTAAGAAATACTCCATACCCATTGTTGCTACAAATGATTCACATTATATTGAGAGAAATGATTGGAAGGCTCATGAAATCCTCATCAACGTTCAGTCTGGTGAACCTTGCGAAATTTGGGAAAAAGATTCACTTGGAAACCTGAAACAAAAAATTCCTAATCCTAAAAGACGAGTCTATGGAAGTCACGAATGCTACTTTAAGTCACCTGAGCAAATGGCAGAGCTATTTGCTGACCTTCCTGAAGCCATAGACAATACTGTAAAAATAGCAGAAAAGTGCCACTATGAGATGGACTTTTCAGTAAAGCACTATCCTGTTTTTTACCCTCCTACATTGGAAGCAGGAGCAGATGAACAAAACCGAATTGTTGCAAGTGAAAATTTCCTTAAAGACCTTTGTCATCAAAATATATCTAAAAGGTACTCAAGTGAAAAATTAGAAGTTTTAAAAGAAAACTATCCTGGAAAAGAGCCAATGGATCTTATCCATGAACGTCTTGAAATGGAGCTAAATATCATTTTGAGTAAGGGTATGTGTGATTACTTACTTATTGTGTATGATTTCATTTACTGGGCAAAAGAAAATGCAATTCCTGTTGGTCCAGGGCGAGGTTCAGGGGCAGGGTCTATTATTCTATACCTTATTGGTATTACAGATATAGAGCCTTTGCGTTTTAATCTCTTTTTTGAGCGATTCATAAATCCTGAACGTATTTCGTATCCAGATATTGATGTCGATATTTGCATGGACAGGAGAGGTGATGTCATTGACTATACTCTTAATAAATATGGGAAAGATAATGTAGCTCAGATAATAACCTTTGGTACCATGAAAGCTAAAATGGCCATCAAAGATGTAGGAAGAGTTCTCAATGTTCCTTTGCCTAAAGTTAATCAAATTGCAAAACTTGTTCCAGATGAGCTTAACATTACAATTGATAAAGCCCTGGAAATTGACCCTGATTTGAGTAAGGCTTATTTAGATGATGATGAGACTCGCCGAATTATTGATATGGCTAAAACCCTTGAAGGGTGCGTCAGAAATACTGGAGTACATGCCGCAGGTGTTGTTATTAGTGGGGATGAACTAACCAAGCACATTCCAGTCTGCAACGCTAAAGATTCAGAACTTGCTGTAACGCAATTTTCGATGAAACCGACTGAGCAAGTTGGAATGTTGAAAATGGATTTCTTGGGTCTTAAGACTCTCACATGTATTAAAAAAGCTGTTGATATTATTGCTAAGACTCAAAATGTAAAAATTGATTGGGAAAACCTTCCCCTCGATGATATGGCTACTTTCAAGTTGCTTAATCAAGGAAAAACTCTTGGAGTTTTCCAGCTAGAATCGGCAGGTATGGCAGACCTAGCAATCAAATTGCACCTTGATAAATTTGAAGAGGTTATAGCTGCTATTGCACTTTATAGACCTGGCCCTATGAGCATGATCCCATCTTTCATCAATAGGAAGCATGGTAAAGAGAAAATAGAAATAGACCACCCTTGGATGGAAGATATTCTAAAAGAGACCTATGGAGTTATGGTCTATCAAGAACAGGTCATGCAAATTGCTAGCAAGCTTGCAAACTATTCTCTTGGAGAAGGGGATGTTTTGCGAAGAGCCATGGGTAAAAAAGATGCTGCGCAAATGGCTCAGCAACGTGAAAAATTTAAGTCGGGTGCTCTTGCAAATGGTATTAATGAAGAGATTTCAACAAGCATTTTTGATAAAATGGAGAGGTTTGCAGCCTATGGATTTAACAAGTCGCATGCGGCAGCTTATGCTTATCTGAGCTATGTTACAGCTTATTTGAAAGCCAACTATACAAAAGAGTGGATGTCTGCTCTTATGACTTGTGACAGCGATGACATCTCAAAAGTAGCAAAATTTATCCAAGAGTGTAAGAACTTAAATATACCTATTTTATCGCCAGATATTAATGAGGCTGGTAAGGAATTTTGGCCAGCACCCGCAGGAATTCGATTTGCAATGTCTGCTATTAAGGGTGTCGGTGATGGCATTGTTGAGACTATTTTAAATGAAAGAGAAAAAAATGGGCCTTTCGAATCACTCTATCAATTTTTCCAAAGAATCAATCTTAAAAAAATTGGCAAAAAAAATGTAGAACTACTCGCAAAAGCAGGGTGCTTTGATTTTTGTTCTTGGACAAGAGATGAGATCCTTCTAAGTGTAGACTCAATGTATGAAACAGCCCTCTCAGATCAAAAAGAAAAAGAACAGGGTATTTTGAACTTTTTCTCTATCATGGAAGAAGGTCAAGGCGAAACTTTTTCAAAGCCTCCAAAAGTAGAGAGACCCACCTCTCAAATTGAGCAGTTGTTTTTAGAGAAACAGCTTTTAGGATTCTTTTTAACTCAACACCCTTTAGAGTTTTATAAACAAAAAATCAAAGCTCTTAATCTTGTTCCATTAAAAAAAATAAGTGAGCTTGATTCAGGGCAAGTGATAAGAACATGTTTTATCATCGAATCTGTCAAAATCAGAGTCAACAGCACTTCACAAAAGAAATTCGCTATATTATTAGTAAGTGATGGTGAAGGACAATTTGAACTTCCCGTATGGAACGATTTGTTTGAAAAATCTCAGCACTTAATTGTTGAGAATCAGCTTATATGTGCTATTATAAGGGTTGAGGATAAAGAGGGGGTGCGGCGCATTCATTCGCATTGGCTAGAAACTCTTATGGAAGAAGTTTCAACGCTAATGACTACTTGCGATCAAGCCTACGATCAGACTAAACTACTCATTGAAAGAAGAAAAAAAGCAGCACAAATGGCAAAGAATAAAACTGAAAAAGCTCCCAAAAAACTAGCTCCTTTTAAAATGAAAGTCGATATGCAAAAAATACGACTTAGTGAAATTTTGGAACTTAAAAATAGTTTTAGAAAATTTCCAGGCGAGGTTCCTGTTGAGATCGAATTTCATAATCAAAAAGGTTCAGTTGGCTATCTTCAAATAGAAGCTCAATGGGGAATTGAACCCAATGAGACACTAAAAAGATTGATTTCTCAATCATCTGATGCATTTAAAGTTCAAATCTAATCACTGCTCAGTATATAATCACGCGTCTGTTGTTTAAGAATTATTTGAAGCATTTAAATGAAGGCAATTAACTTAAAAGAAAAATTTTCACTTTTTGATGATTATTGGTCTCCAAAAATTATTGCAGATTTAAATTCACACCAGGTGAAGTGCGCAAAGTTTAAAGGCGAATTCACTTGGCATCAGCATGATGTTGATGAGATGTTCTTAGTTGTGCAAGGTTCACTTAAATTATTTGTTGAGAATCAAGATAAGCCAGTTCTTATCAACCAGGGAGAAATGATCGTCATTCCGAGAAAAATGCGTCATTGCCCTGTTGCTGAAAATGAAGCTTATGTTTTAATAATTGAACCAAATGACGTTGTAAATACAGGTGATGTTCAAAATCATCATACCATTGAAAAAATACCTAGGATATAAAGAGGTTAAATAATGAAACGAAATATTTATCTATTGTGCGCAGCGTTTATAGGGGCTCAAGTATTTGCAGGCCCAGCAGTAACTGAAACATCTACAATAGCAGAACAAAAAACTGTGCGTTTATCAGATATGGAGCATTTCAACTCGGCTATTTCAGAAATGGAAGGTCAAAGCTGGAGAGGCGCTCTTAACCACTTTGGCTCTATTCGCCAATACTTCCCAGAGTCACAGGTTTATGATGATGCTCTTTATTTTCAAGCTGTCTGTAACTACCATCTCATGGACTACGATGTTGCAAATCGAGAATTGTCGCAATACCTCGAAAGTAAGTACAAGCTAAAGTTTTTTGAAGATGCTCTTCAATATAAGCTAGAAATAGCTAATAAATTCAAAGACGGAGCAAAAAAACACATGTTTGACTCAGACAAGTTCCCTCGATGGATTCCAGCTAAAGAAGACGCCCTTGATATTTATGATGATATTATTGCCATGGTGCCCTCCCATGATCTTGCAGCTCAAGCTTTATTTGAAAAAGGCTCTCTTCTTCAAAAAATGCAAGACTATAAAATTGCCTTAGAGAGTTTTCATACTCTCATAAAAAGGTTTCCAAAACACCCTTTAACGCCTGATAGTTACCTTGCTGTGAATCAAGCTTATTACGAGCAAAGCCATTCAGAATATAGAAACACTGATCTTTTAGAAATGGCTCAAATAAACTTGAAAAAGTTTTCTCAAAACTTTCCACGGAATGAAAAGCTAGAAAAGGCAAATGAATATTACAGAGAAATGAAAGAGATTCATGCAAAAGGCCTTTACGAGATAGGGATGTTCTACGAAAGGACAAGCAAGCCTAAGGCTTCAGTAATATACTATGTCACAGCAATTGAGAAGTTTCCTGAGTCGACTTCAACGGGCTTGTGTAAAGAAAGGCTCCAAAATTTAGAAAGTGAGCTCGATGTTTTGCAAGTATCTCAAGAAATCATTAAGTAGGTCAGTACCTCTACTTGCTATTGTTTTCTTTTGCCAAGGATGTGGCTATCGATCTACGGCTTATCATAATGCCTTAAGCTCCTATAAGACAATCACTGTCCCCTATGTAGAAGGGGACGCTGAAGGTCAAATCACAAGCCAGGTTATTCAATCTCTTAGCCAGTCCGGTGCCTGGAAATATCAAACTTTTGACGCTGAGCTCATCTTGAAAGTTAAAATTTTAGGTACGAAAGCTGAAGATGTAGGTTACAACCGTTTTTTTGGATCTGATAACCAAGTTGAACGCTGGATGGTACCTAACGAACGCTTATTAAGCATTTTATCAGAAGTCACTGTTATTGATATGAAGACTCAAAAAGTTGTTTTGGGCCCTAAAAAGCTTTCTACCTCTGTTAAATTCGACTTTGATCCAGAATTTAATGAAGACAATTTGGTTGGATTTTCCTTAGCCCAGTATAATTTTGTAGAAAATGCCCAGCGCTCAGCTCATAAACCACTAAATGAAGATATCGCAAAAACTATTGTAGATTATCTAATTAATTGCTGGTAGTTCTCTATATTTTATTTCAGCAGTTTTTGATAAGCTTTTAGTAACCTATGATTTAGAGTGCTTGATTTTATTTTGAAATGAATTTAAATTGTTTGTAGATCTTAACAATCATAACCCTCAGGAGGTTTATTATGGCAATCGTGTTACCTAAACTTTTTGACCCTATATTTCTTAAAGACCCTTTTGAGATGATGGAATTCTCAATTAAAGGTATTGAGAAATTCAATTTTCTTAAGGAAAACTACGAAATACTTCATGAAGATGGAAAATTTGTAGTTGTTTGCTGTGTTCCTAGTAACGTAGATATGAATGATATTCATGTAGATGTGAATAAAGAAACAGGGCTTTTAAGCGTTAAATCAAAAAAAGAAGAAGAAAAAAAAGAGGAGGTTAATGGAAAAACTTTCTATCTTAGAGGAGAGTCAAAGTGTAGCTACGCTCTTTATCTTCCAGAAGATGTAGATTTAGATGCACATACAGTAACTTGCAACAATGGCCAACTCAAGGTTTCATTTGATTCTAAAGGCAAAGAGAGCACTATAGAACCTAAATCTTTTTCAATACCCATTGAAACACAATCTAATAAGGTTTAATTAGCTCGATTTTAGGCCGGATTTACTAGAATAGTAAAAGGGCGCTTGAGGCGCCCTTTCATCATTTTAAGCGATTAATAGCTTTGTCGTTATCTTGTATGTCTTGGAGAAGTTTTTGAAGGATTTTTAAAACGAGTCTCGGAGTATTGTAAGGTCCTCCGATTGATAGAACCATTTCTAGTTGCAATTCTTCTTCATGTATTTGAGCTACTAATGCAAATGTTACTGGAACATTTTCTACGAGGTCAGGAACAATCCAAATAACAAAGTCATTGTTATAGAGGGTAATTTTGTCTGGAGATTCAATGATGTTAAACATCTGAGTCAGTTCTTGCTCAGCATCTTCCATCTCAAGTTCACTACAGTGAAGCAGGTCTAGGGACTGCAAAAATGAAAGGTCTATTTTTACAATACCATCTGGGGCCCACTTAGCTAAATCTTCAGTGTACTTTTTGTAAAATTCATCTAGTTTAGATGGGTTTATCATCTCTTTCTCCTCATCGGGATCCCAAAGCCTACCTTGGTCTCTCAGTTCCATCCTGTATTGTACTTTTTTTTTTCTGTCCAGCTAAGTTTGACCTGGAATGAAAAAAAAACATATGTTATTGATTACGAATTATTTTTTTATTGTACTGATAAAAGACCAAAGTGTAAAAGCATGGTTATAAGCAGTTAGAGAGAATCACACTATGAGAAGAGCTCTTTTTTCAATTTTAGTAACTGTTTTAGTTAGTGCCCCAATAAACATATATTCAAACCCAGCTGAGCCTTTTATTCACTCTAAGGCAGCTATTGTCATGGAGTTAGATTCTAAAAAGATTATTTTTCAGAAGAATGCTCATAAAGCGTACTACCCCGCAAGTATCACAAAGCTTCCAGCAGCACTCTACGCTCTTAAAAAAGGTTCTAAGGCTCTTTCATCAATAGCTATTGCTGATAGAGACACTACAGGCTCTATAACCAAGAAATACAGCATCGAGAATAACTACAAGTACCCTCCTCACTGGCTTGTCCTAGGAGGAACGCACATTCAGATTCATGTAGGAGAAAAAATAAGCTTTAATGATCTGATGTATGGAATGCTTTTAGAATCAGCAAATGATGCTTCAAATATTGTAGCTAAGCACGTTAGTGGGTCTGTTTCAGCTTTCACGAAAGAGATGAATGAGTACTTGAAAAATATTGGATGTAAAAATACATATTTTGCAAATCCACATGGACTACATTTTCCAAAGCACATGACAACAGCCTATGATATGGCTTTAGTGGCCTGTGCTGCTGCCAAAGAGCCTGTGCTGCGGCAAATAATGAAGACGCAAAGACATAGGATTCCTGCAACTAATAAGAAAGAAGCTAGAACTATTATCAATCGCAATAAATTGCTCTCTAAGAAAAGCGTTTATTATTACCCCTATGCTATAATTGGGAAAACAGGTTTTCATAATAGTTCTAAAAATACACTGGTGGCTGCAGCTAAGAAGGGAGATAAGACCCTTGTAGTAGTAGTTCTGCAGTGCCCCAACAAAAATAAAAAATATGAAGATGCCATCAAACTCTTTGAGCATGGTTTTAGTAGTTTAAAGTAAATGAAGCAAACCGTAATTTTTTTTATAACTGTATTTTCCCCTTTCAATCTGCTCTTTGCAGAGCTAACTAACGTAGAGCTTGAATCTGAAATAGCGCTTTTGATGAATATGGATACGCGTCGCATTTTATATCAAAAAAATGCAGATCAGATAACAGCTCCTGCCTCGATTACTAAAGTTGCAACAGCTCTCTACACGCTTAATGAGGTTGGTGATGACGTCAAAGTTAAAGTAAAAGCGGACCAAGATTGCATTGGTTCAATAACAGCAGAAATGCAAAAATCAATGGAATATAAACACCCTCCCCACTGGTTGGTTATTGGTGGGACTCACATGAGTATTAAAAAAGGAGAAGAGCCATCGTTGGAAGAGCTTCTTTATGGATTAATGTTAGTCTCGGCAAACGACGCAGCAAACATGATAGCCAAATATGTGGGAGGATCAATTTCACAGTTTATGGCAGATCTCAATGACTATTTAGAAAGCATAGGATGTAGTAATACACATTTTAGAAACCCTCACGGTTTGCATCTTCCAAAACACTACACAACAGCTCTTGATATGGGGCTTATTACATGTGAGGCAATGAAGCATCCGCTCTTTAGGAAAATTATTGCAACCGACAAATACTCAAGACCCAGTTTGGACAAAGGTAAAAGTGCAACTATTTTTAATTCCAATCTGCTAGTTCGCCCAGGTCAAAAGTATTTTTACCCTTATGCATTGGGGGGAAAAACAGGAAATCATACAGAAGCCAAAAGAAGTCTAGTAGCTGTTGCAAGTCATAAAGGAAGAAACCTTGTTGCTGTGCTTATCCAAAGCCCTACGACATCAAGCTCATTTGAAGATGCTAGAATTCTTTTTGATACAGCTTTTTCCGAAGATGAAGTTGAAGAAGTTTACCTGGCTCAGGGTCAACAACCCTTTAGCCAATACGTTGCAGAAGGGAAAAAAAATCTGAAAACATTTCTTCATGAAGACCTTAAGCTATCCTATTTTCCGTCAGAAAAACCCAATGTCAAAGGTGAAATTTTTTGGTTAGATAATAACTTGCCAATCTCGAAGGGAGATACTGTGGCAACTTTAACTCTAAAGGACGAGGATGGCATGCTTTTAAAAGAAGTTAGCCTGCAAGCTAGCCATAAGATAGCTCTCAAGTCAAAAGTCAAACGCTTTGCTTTCTATGTATTCTTGATCTTTTGTGTGACTCTTCTTTTTATTGTAGGAAACTACGCATTTAGCCCTTCTTCAAGAGAAGAATAGAAATCTAACCAATTGTCTAAATTTAAATTTTCAGGTCGAGCAAGGGCAGGTAGGCCTAATGCAGAGAGTTTATCTCTAACCATTTGAGTTGGCAAATCTAGGCTAGAAGAAATCATTTTGCGTCGATGTTTAAAAGAGCTTCTTACAATCTCAAAAAAAGAGGCGGAGTTTTCTAAAGGAGGCTTTTTAAGTTCAAACTGGATGGCGCAGGTTTTTACATCGGGTTTAGGAAAGTAACAGTTTGAACTGATGTCAAAGCTCTTTAAGATATTTGTGTAGAAATGTGTAAATACAGTGAGGGAAGAAAAAGCTTTTGTATTGTGTTTTGCCTGAACACGCTGGGCAACATCTTTTTGTATGATAACAGTTAAAGTTTCCACTTTATGATGTAGTGGGAAAAATTTTCCAAAAATAGGACTCGTGATTTTGAAGGGGAGATTGGATATGACTTTAATTTTTTTATCTTTAGGTAAAATGGTGTCTAAGTCTAGATCTAAGATGTCACCTTCAATAACTTGTAGCTTAGAGCTTGGAAGTTGTGTCGGTAATTCTTTTGCGAGGGTCTTATCCTTCTCAACGGCAATAACACAAGCTCCAGTATCTAGAATAGCACGAGTAATAGCTCCAGATCCTGGCCCAATTTCTAAAACAACGCTATCGCTCGAGAGGTTGGCAATACTTACAAATTTATGAATAATGTTTTTATCGATCAAAAAGTTTTGAGAAAGCATGCGACTAGGCTTCTTCTGAGTTTCATTTAAGAATTTATGCAAAGAAGAAGGGTTTGTCGTCATTTAATCCTGAAAGGTTCAAAACCTTCAGGTATACCGGCATTGATTGAGTCTTTGGTCAATCCTGAGCGTTCCCTAAGGTTCGTTACGTAATTAATATATTCTTGTTCATACTTTTCCTGCTTGTGCTGGTAAATTAGCTTTTCTTCAACTTCAGCTAGTTTTATTTTTCCTCCAGCTTCGTATGAATTAAGGTGAAAAATTCTATATACGGGCTGATTCTTTATGCGACTGTGTTCTTTAATAGGTTCGCTAAAAGAATGAGGCGTTAGGTTGGATAAGATGTCGCGATGCGATTCTTGTATTTGGTCACTTTCCAAATCAAATTCTTTTGAGATTGATATTTGTTTGTTTTCAAAATCATCAGTTTTATCCTTAAAGCGCATGCATAGGGCATTGAAGCTTTTTGTTTCACTGGATAATCTTTCTAAGCTTAGCTTAGCCATTTGTGAATCTTCTAAGGCATTAGGTCCTCTAAACGAGATCATGTGGTATTTCCAATGGTCAGGTTTTTTGTTAACTTTGATATATTCGCGATATGCAGTTAACAAATCATCTGGAGAAATGTTGAAGACTCCTTTAAGGTATAAAAAACCCTGGGACATTCTTTGAGTCAAAATATCTTTTTTTACCAAATCGTAAGCCTCATCATAGGTTAGTCCAATCTGGTCAATGTTAATAATAACTTCAGGTCCAAAGCGTTTTTCGAGTTCTTGTCGAATATCTCCTTCAGTCAGTTCAAGTTTGTGTGCCTTTGCGTCAGAGATAATAAGTTCGCTCTCCACCATGCGATCAAACTCATGTCGCCATCTAGCTTTGTAGAACTGGTAACGGGCAACATCTGAATCCATAAGATGTGGATATTCAACGAAAAATTCTGTGTCCATTTTTTTCATTACATCAACAACTGAAATGGGAGTATTGTTGACGTTTGTTAAAACTCTGTTTTCAACCAAAATTCGATTTAGTTTTTGTGACTGTTCCATTTGCATAGGAGAAAACGGATTCACTCCAACACCTTGAGCAATTAGTAGGGAAGTAGGGATAAAAAGACTAAGAAGTAGACGTTTCATGAGTTTCCTAAACAAGTTAATTAATAGTACTAATTTACGTTCGAGTAAGTACTGCCCCGTAAAAACCGTCCATCCTATCAAAATCCAAAGCAGAATTCAATGGCTTATTTACTAATTTTAAACCATGCTTTTGAATGAAATACTCAACCTGCTTTTCATTCTCATCTTTAAGCATACTGCATGTTAAATAAACAATGCGTCCTTTCGGTTTAAGATACTTGAGGGCATCTTCAAAAATTTTGCGTTGTAGTTCAACAGTTTCTTGTAACATGTTCTCATCAAACTTCCATTTTAAATCCGGATTCCTGCGGTATGTTCCAGTCCCTGTGCACGGAGCGTCAACCAAAACCCAGTCCATATTTGAGCGTAATCCATTCAAAGGCTTAGATGCTGGTTGCATAATTTGATAATTGAAAATGCCTGCTCTTTTAAATCTCTTTTTAGCCTGTTGCAGGATTCTTGATCGAATATCATGTAAATAAATGCAGCCAGTTTGATTCATAAGGGGAGCTAAAGCTAAACTTTTTCCGCCAGAGCCTGCGCAGTAATCAAGAATCTTTTGTTTGGGTTGCACTTCTACTAAAAAGGCTGCCAGCTGACTGGCTTCATCTTGAACTTCAAACCAACCGTTTTTAAATTCTTCAGTTTGAAATAAATTAACATGTTCTCTAAGTCGAATGCCGACTGAAGACTGTTCACAACATTCCATCGGAAATTTTTCTTTCATAGCTTCTATGAATTTATCTCGAGAAATTTTATGAGCGTTAACTCTAATTGTTAACGGTGCGCGCCGGTTGCTTTTGTGGGCAAACTTAAGAGCATCCTCTTCACCAAAAGTTTTCAACAAATTTTGAAAATAAAAACTTTGGGAAACTGGCTCGGATATGTAGAGGTATACTTGTATCTTTAAGCTGTTTTTCAAAATCTAGGTTTTGAAAACAATTCAACCGATTTTCCCATGTTTTAAATTTGCCTACAAAGAAATCAATTAAACCAAGCCAGCGTATCATTGAGTAGCCTGTTTCAGCCACAAATTTACGATCTTTGCTTCCTAATGATTTGTTCTGTCTAAAGTACTGACTGATTGACAAGTCAAACGGAGCTCTTGGATCGAGCTGGTCTAATAATTGCAGTAAGTGATACTCTCTAAAAGGTAACATTTAATTAAATAATAGTTAGTGGTTTGATAGTTTTTAAAAATATAAATTATAGTACAAAATATAGAATATTACCAGCAGTATATTTTCTAGTGTCTTGGGCGATTGTGGGTTTTGGCCAACCCGCATGGAGTTCAGTGTTAGGGGTTCTTTCAAGTGTTTTAGGGTTTGCTCTTTTCTGGAAAGGGCTCAGTAGCTTCTCAAGTCAAAAATATAGATTTTGGACTGCGCTTGTGTGGTTTATGGCTGTAGAATCTGTTCATTTATCGTGGATGACTTCAACAGAATTTCAAGGAAATTATATCTATTTTGTCTATTTCTCCATGCTTTTTTTGCTTGGGTTGCAATTTGGAGCTCTAAGTTACTTTGTTAAAAATGGACGAGAGTTATCTTGGTCTAGAATAGGATTTCTTGTTGGCTTTTGGGTTGTCATGGAATGGTCAAGATTGTTCTTTATTTGCGGGTTCCCATTTAACCCTGTAGGTTTGTCATTATCTTCTACTATTTTAGGAATTCAAAATGCCTCTATAGCAGGAGTGTATGGGCTTTCTTTTTGGGTCATGTTGACTAATTTAGTTGGTTACAAGTGGATCTCAAATCTTTTAGATCAAAAAGTTTTATTTATTTATATCGTGTTGATTGTGAGCCCTTACCTGTACGGAGGGCTACACTATAGTTTTCATCATAAAAAAATGCAGCTTAAAGAAGGTGCTTCTATCAAATCCTTACTTGTTCAGACGGGTCTAAATCCAACTGAAAAGACAGGTTTTAGAGGCTTTCATAGGATGCTTCCTCCTATAGATCAGTGGGGCATGATCTATGAGTATTTAGCAAGTCATCAAAGATTTGATATAGATATTATTGGCCTTCCTGAGCGTAGCGTGCCCCTATCGCATAACACCCCTTTTTATCCAGCAAAAGATGTTCATTCAATGGCTGCTTACTATTTTGGGCAAAAAGGTGTAGATTTTATGCCTAAGCTTAGCGAGGGGCAAGAATATGTAGATAACATGTATCTTTCACAAACTTTGGCAAATATTTTTCAAGCCCAAGTCGTAGTTGGTTTGGAGTATGTAGAAAAAAAAGGCCAAAGAGATTTCTTAGCAAATGCATCAGCCTACTGTTTCTCTCCTGATTATCCTCCTCAAATATATAACAAAAGGGTCTTGCTTCCTTTGGTTGAATATATACCTTTCAATTGGTGTAAGAAGCTTGCTAAAAGGTATAATATTGAGGGGTGGTACGAGCCAGGAAAAAAGGCTGTGGTGTTTAACGGAGCTCTAAAAATATCTCCATCGATATGCATGGAGGAGATGTATAGTTATGTTGTAAGAGGGGGGCGCTTATCAGGATGTAATCTTTTTTTGAATATTACAAATGATGCGTGGTATCCGAACTCAAAGTTGCCCAAGCAGCACTATGACCACGGCGTGATTCGAGCACTTGAAAATGGGGTGCCCGTATTGAGGTCTTGTAATACAGGGGTGACTGCAGCAGTTAACTCGCTAGGTGATGTAGCTGGTGTCTTTCAAAGCAAGAGAGATGCTCTCGAGTGGTCTAGAGGAGCTTTGTTCTCTGAAGTTTCAAATTATCATTATACAACACTGTATAGTTTGGTAGGAGATGGTTTGGTTTTAAGCCTTAGTTTTGCATTAATTCTAAATTTAATTTTACGTTCATTTCGGATTAAACTTTTAACTTTAAATCCTGTAAGAGAGACAAAAATTACTCAATAAATAATTAACTTATATAAATTTACATCTTATTTAATTGAATAAAAACCTTTACTTAGCTATGCTTGATATATTAAAATTAAACGTTTTTAACTTAGAAAATTAATGAATCAACTAGCTGTAGATTTTAGTTCTGAAGTAGATGTGAAGGCCCGATACCAAAATACTTTGAAAGAAAGTGTTTCATTTTCTGGTATTGGTATTCATACTGGAAACGAAGTCAATCTAAAGTTTTGCCCAGCTGAAAATGGCACTGGAATTGTCTTTCAGCGCACAGACCTGCCCTCAAAGCCAATCATCCCTGCTACTGTTGAGTATGTCCAAGACACTTCAAGAGCCACAACTATTGGAATAGGCGATGCTAAAGTTCACACTATTGAACATGTCCTAGCGGCTCTAAGTGCTTCAAAAGTTGATAACGTTGTCATTCAAGTAGACGCACCAGAGCCACCTGTTGGAGACGGCAGCTCTTCGGTTTTTTTAGCGATGATCGATTCAGTGGGAATTGAGCAGCAGTCAGCTCAAAAGCCTGTGCTAACACTGAAGCAGCCAGTATATCTTTCGAAAGGCAGCATTCACATGGTTGCCGTACCTTCAGATGAATTTAGAATTAGTTATACACTACACTACCCACAGATAAAATCGATAGGTTCACAGTACCACTCTTTGGTGGTTAACCAAGAAAATTTTAGAAATGAACTTTCTAATTGCAGGACTTTCGCTCTTTATCAAGAACTTAAAATGTTAATGGATGCTGGCCTAATAAAAGGTGGAAGCTTAGACAACGCAGTAGTTGTCCATGATGATGCGGTTTTTAGCAAGGAAGGACTTAGATTCCCAAATGAGATGGTTCGCCATAAAATTTTGGACGTTGTCGGAGACTTGTCTTTAGTGGGCTTTAGTTTTAATGCTCACATTATTTCAGTTTGCTCAGGACATGCTACAAATGTGGCCTTAGCAAAAAAATTATTAAATGAACTTACGATGGAGAAAAATTAATGGAAGATACTTTAAGTAGTCCAAAGATGGAACCCGTTATCGGTGTAAAAGAGATTTTGGATATTCTACCACATAGATATCCCTTTTTGCTTGTTGATAAGGTTGTTTCAATTGATTTAGAAGCTAGCACAATATTAGCTCAAAAAAATGTGTCTTTTAACGAGGAATTTTTCCAAGGGCACTTCCCTGGTGCTCCAATTATGCCTGGAGTTCTTATGCTTGAAGCTTTAGCTCAAACAGGTGGAATTTTAGTACACCAAAAGGGATACAAAGATAAAAGTGCTGTAATTCTAAATGTGAGCAATGCTAAGTTCAGAAATTCGGTAAAACCCGGCGATGTTTTGATGATACACGCAGAAGGAGTATATGTTTCGAGTAAAGGCGGACGTATTAAAGGTCGTGGTATGATAGGTGATAAAGTTGCCTTTGAAGCAGAATTGTCATTTGCATTATGCGATAAAAACCAAATTTAACCCCCAATAATAATATGTCTGATATACACCCAACAGCTATAATAGAAGATGGGGCTCAAATCGGTGAAAACGTTACCATTGAGCCATACGCGATTATTAAAAAGAATGTGATCCTTAGTGACAATGTTACAATAAAAGCACACGCGTATATTGATGGATATACATCCATTGGAGAGGGCACAGTTATTTGGCCTTCAGCAAGTATTGGTACTCAAACTCAAGACTTAAAATTTCAAGGTGAGAGAACATACGTAAAAATTGGTAAGAATTGTCATATTCGAGAATTTGTTACAGTCAATTCATCAACAGTTAGAGACTCAACAGTTGAGATTGGTGATGAGTGTTTGATTATGGCCTATTGTCATATTGCTCATAACAGCAAAATTGGCAATCAAGTTGTCATGAGTAATTGTGCAACCCTTGCAGGGCACGTAACTATCGGCGAAGGTGCTATAGTTGGCGGTTTTGCACCTGTACACCAAAATGTTCGAATAGGTGATTATGCAATGGTAGGTGGAATGAGCCGTGTAGGACACGACATCCCTCCCTTTACAATCGGAGCAGGAATCCCTTACAGAGTAGGCGGGATTAACATTGTCGGGTTGAAAAGGCGTGGCGTAGCAATGGATGTGCGCAACACCTTGAGCAGACTTTACAAGATATTTTACCGCTCAGAATTGAAAATTGACCAAGCAATAGAGCAGGCAGAAGAAATTTGTGAAAGTCTTCCAGAAGTGGAAAACTGGCTGGAATTCTGCAAAGCTCCTTCTAAAAGAGGAATTATGGGTTTTCAAGCCCTTACCTAAAAAATGAAAGTAGTATTCTTTGGAACTCCCATTTTTTCTGCTGAAATTTTAAAAGATTTGATTGGAAAAGGGCTGGATATAGTAGCAGTTGTTACTCAGCCTGATAAACTTCAGGGGCGACATTTAAAGCTTCAAGAGCCAGCTGTTAAGAAGATGGCAAAGCTTGTTGCCCCTTGCGTTCCAATTATTCAACCCGAAAAAATAAGCACTCAACAATTTTATGAGCAAATAGAGCTCTTTAATGCAGATTTGTTTGTTGTCGTCGCTTTTGGTCAAATATTTCCTGTTAAATTATTAGAAATGCCGCGCCTGGGCTGCGTTAACGTGCACACAAGTTTGCTGCCAAAGTATCGTGGAGCCGCACCGATAGAACGCTGCCTAATAGATGGTGAAGCTGTAACAGGCGTTAGTGTTATGTATATGGTGAAAGCATTAGATGCAGGAGACGTTCTTGCTACTAAAAAAGTAGAAATCTTGCCCGAAATGAACGCTCAAGATCTAACTATTGAGCTATGTAAAAGCTCCAAAGATATTTTATACCCAACGCTTTTGAAGCTTAATGAGGGCAAAATTCATCCAATTGCTCAAAATGATGAGCTAGTTACATACGCAAAAAAAATAACTCAAAAAGACGCAGAAATTTCTTGGGATTTTTCATCAATAGATGTTTATAACCAATACAGGGGAGTTACCCCCAAGCCAGGAGCTTGGTGTTTTTGTGAAATTAGAGGAAAAAAAACGCGCATTAAGCTGATTGAAATAATACTTTGTCCATTGAAAGGAAAGCCAGGAGAAATTCTGTCTTACGATGAAGATGGAATAGCCCTAGCATGTGCTGATGGGTCAATAAAGATCAAAAGGCTTCAGATCGAAGGAAAAAAAGCTGTTTGTTCCTCCGAATTTATTAAAGGTTATTCATCTAAAGACGTTTCATTTAACATACAAGCCTTGTGAGAAGAGCTGTAGTCCTCAATTAGATTTGTAATCCAATTTGTATCAAACTTAGTAATTACCTGATTTACAGAACCTCTAAAGGGCATATTATTGCCAACTTGCGAAATTACTCCCTCTTCTGGAGTTACAGCATAATATTGATGTCCTGAGAGCTCAGCAAAATATTGGTAATCCATAGAAAATGCACCTGTTGGAAAAATTTCTATAACTAAAGAATCATCAGGTAAAAAAAGCTCGTGAGTTAGGCCATTGCCGTGAGCTCCTATTAATACTTTCGTGTTACGAAATAATTGAATTTGTTCTGCAAATGTGTAATTTTCTAGTTTAACAGCTTTAAGTTTATACTGAGGGAATTGAGCAGCTATAGAATCAAGCAGTTCTTTTTCAAACTTAGGCTCAAGATAGCGCCATGTAGAGCGCTGAACGTATGTTATGTAGGGTCTGTTAGTTGGACGCTGATAGGTCTTTAAAGTCTTATACAGACTATCTCTGAGCTCATGGATGTACTCTTTCTTAATGAGGTCGTGATGGCCTATAACCATTTTATTATATTTTTGTACCACGTCTGTTTGATGACAGGCATGTCTATCAACAAAAATAACATCATCAAATTTTAACAAATGTTTTTTTGAAAGAGCTTTGAATTGTGATGCATTAATAACTTGGGCATTGGGGAAAAATGAATTAATTATTTGAGCATTAATTTGTCTATATCTTCCCTCCCAATGTTCTTTATTAGGGAATACTATTGTTGTCACAGAAGAATGTTCCTCTGACTGTTTTAAAGCGCTGAGAGCAACAATGAGTTCTTCGCAAAAATGGAAGTAGTGATCTTGCATTCTTCTAAAGTGTTTAGAAGCTGAGAAAATAAGTGTAGTCCCAGAAATTTTTTTACTGCTATTTGATGTATTATAGTTAGCAATTTGCTTAGAGGGGCAGTTCTTAAATCTATAGGAGTATTCAGCGCTTTTGTGTAAAACTTTATTTGAATCAAAGGTTTGCTTGTTTTCTGAACCTGAAATTAAATAATTGTTTTTAAAGAAAAACAGATTTTTAAATGAAAAAGCTCCATTAGGTCCAATTGCTTGAACCGAAGATGCAATTGGCTCATCTTTAGACCAATCAAAAACTGAAATGTGATTTATCGAGGGGGTTTTTTGCTTTGAAGTCTTGAGGATACTTGTTGCAACAAGTGCAAAGCCTAAAATAAAAACCGCTGACAGTGTAACGATAATTTTTTTTAATAACTTTGTCTTGAAAGAAAAAATCATTTTTTTCATGTGAAACCAACCTTCGCTGAATAAAAATTATAAAAATAAAGTCTATGAGATAAGAATAAATATTTACATTCATTTTTTTAGCCAGTAATATAGCTACCTAAAATATTGAATTCAGATTGCCAAATTAAAATTTAAATTGGTGTTTGAGGTGAAAATATAAATTTTAAAAAATAACTAGACGTAAAGAATATTAATTTTAGTTGTATAAAAAATGCTACTTTTGTTAAATTTTTCGTTTCCAATTCTCGTTGGATTTATTTTAAAGCAATATCAACTCTTCACTGAGCAGTATAGGAAGATAAATGAAGCAAAGACATACCTTAAAACTAATGGGTAAAAAACTAGGAATGACCACTGTATTTAATGAAAGTGGGGCCATTATTCCTTGTACAGTAATATCTATGGAACCGAACGTTGTTACACAAGTGAAATCAGAAGAAATAGATGGATATGATGCAATCCAAATTGGTTATGATAAAGTAGTAGCTAAGAATGTTAAAAAAATTGAAAGCAAAGTGAAAAAGGGTCCTTTTGGGCATTTTAAAAAGGCTAATGTTGAAGCAAGACGTCATTTAAAAGAGAGCAGAGTTGCAACAAGTGAATACCAGATTGGACAAGAGCTAGACGTCACTATTTTCGAAGGAATGAAGTTCGTTGATGTTCAGGGTGTCTCAAAAGGTAAAGGGTATCAAGGTGTGATGAAGAAATACAACTTTAAAGGGGGGCCTGCTGCCCACGGTTCAGGATTTCATCGTCATGCAGGTTCAACAGGTATGCGCTCGACTCCAGGTAGATGTCTTCCAGGTGGCCCAAGAGCTTCACGCATGGGTGGAGAATATAAAACAGTTCAGAGTCTTCCTGTTGTCACTGTTGATAAGGAAAAGAATCTTATTATTGTAAAGGGCTCAATACCTGGAACAAAAGGTTCTCTTGTTGTGATAAACAAATCGATAAAAAAGTCTTAAAATTGGTTAACTAATGATTAAGTTATTGAAATACAACCTAGATGCAAAAAAGTTAAAAGACGTTGAAGTCGACGAGGCAAAGCTTGCTAGTGAAGTTAATTGCCAAATGATTAAAGATTATATTGTTGCTTTGAGAAAAAATCAGCGTCAATGGTCAGCAAATACAAAAGGTCGTAGTGAAGTCAATCACTCCAACAAAAAACCTCACCGTCAGAAGGGTACAGGTAAGGCCCGTCAAGGGACTCTTGCTGCCCCTCAATATAAAGGTGGTGGAGTTGTTTTTGGTCCAAAACCTAAATTTGACCAGTTTGCTAAGATTAACCGAAAGGAAAAACAAGCAATAATCAAATATTTGATCTCACAAAAAATTAAACAGAATGAATGTATTATTCTTAGTGATACTGATATGAAAGCTCCAAAAACAAAGGCTTTAGCTAAGTTTATGAGCGAATGTACAGAAAAGCCAAGAAGATTAATCATTGGTGAAAAAGCTGAAGCAACAGCTAAATCTCTTCTAGAGAAAAAAGAAGATCTATCAAACAGAAAGCATTACAATTTCCAGCTTAGTATCCGCAATTTAGAAAGAACAGAGTTTAGTTGTTTAGATTCAGTAAATGGATATCAACTTATGATTGCTCAACAATTGATCATTACTGAAGCTGGATTAAAACAATTCTTGGAGCTATGTAAATAATGGGCAAATATCTTGGTGAAAAAAATCCCTTTCAGATTGTAAAATCTCGTCACATTACTGAAAAAACAATGATGTTGCAAGAGCTTCATAGAAGTGATAGCAATGCCTGTTCTAAGAAGTGTCAGACACCGAAATACGTGTTTTTAGTGCATCAAAAGGCAACAAAAACTCAAATCGCAGCAGCAATAGAGCAAATCTATGCTGATAAGAAAGTTAAAGTTAAAAGTGTGAATACAATCACAATTAAGCCTAAAGCTAAACGTGTTCGCGGAATGATGAAATATGGAAAAACTGCCTCAATAAAGAAAGCAATCGTATCTCTTGAGGTAGGAGATATCATAGAATAAAGGAAACTTAATATGCCTAAGAAATTTCGACCAATAACACCTGGACAAAGAAGACTTATTCTACCGAGTAATGATGAATTAACTCGTAGAGATCCTTCTAAGAAAGCTTTGGTTAAGCCTACAAAAAAATTACTATCTTCTAAAAGAAGAATGAACGGTAGAAACAATAACGGTCATATTACTTGCCGCCATAAAGGTGGAGGCCATAAAAGACAGTACCGTATTGTAGACTTCAAAAGAGACAAAGAAAACATTCCAGCAAAAGTTGCTTCAATTGAGTACGACCCAAATAGATCTGCACACATCGCTCTATTAAACTATGTAGATGGTGAAAAAAGGTATATATTAGCTCCTCAAGGATTAAAAGTTGGAGCTACTGTTGCAACACAGACTGAAGGACCATACAATGTTGGATGTTGTTTAGAACTTAGACATATCCCATTAGGTTCAACAGTTCACAATGTTGAGATGAGACCAGGAAAAGGTGGACAGCTTATTCGTTCAGCGGGTTCTTCAGCACAACTAATGGCTACTACTTCAGAGTATGCAACTTTAAAAATGCCATCAGGTGAAGTTAGAATGGTTCCTGTAAAGTGTAAAGCAACTTTAGGTGCTATATCAAATGCAGAACATTTCCTTCGCATTGAAGGTAAAGCAGGACGTAATCGTTGGAAAGGAATTAGACCAACAGTTAGAGGTACAGCGATGAACCCTATCGATCACCCACACGGTGGTGGAGAAGGAAGACAGAATAGTTATATTCCAAGGTCTCCATGGGGTGTTCAAGCTAAAGGGTACAAAACTCGTTCTAAAAAGAAATCAAACAGATTAATTGTTAAAGATCGTAGAAAAAAATAGGAATTATAAATGGCAAGATCTCTAAAAAAAGGCCCATTCGTTGATCACCACCTCATTAAGAAAGTGCAAGATCAAAACCAAAGTGGGACAAAAAAAACTATTAAGACTTGGTCTAGACGATCTATGATTTTACCTGAAATGATTGGGCACACTTTTGAAGTGCATAACGGGAAAAAGTTTCTATCAGTTTTTGTATCTGAAAATATGGTAGGTCACAGACTAGGGGAGTTTTCTCCAACGCGCCTTTTTAAAGGACACCAAAAAAAGTAATTAAGAGAGAATAAAAATGCAGAACGCACAAGCAATATCAAAATATCTTAGAATTAGTCCGCTTAAAGCAAGACTTGTAGCTAATGTTATTCGCGGCCTTCCTGTAATTGAAGCCAAAGCTCAACTTGAGTATGGCGGTTTAAAAGCTGGAAGGATGTTTAAAAAAACTTTAGATAGTGCTGTTGCAAACATGGAAATGCAACACGATACTAAAAGAGAAGACATGAAAATTCTTGAAGTCAGAGTTGATGAAGGTCCAAGACTGAAGAGAGCCAAGGCAAGAAATAAAGGCGGTCGTGCTCCTATCCTTAAAAGGATGAGCCACTTTACGATCGTTGTAGGAACCGGTAAGGAGTAATAATGGGTCAGAAAGTCTGTCCGATAGGATTTAGATTAGTTCGCAACAAAAAATGGCGTTCAACTTGGTTTGCAAATAAGCAAGAGTACGGAGATCTCCTCATTGAGGATTTTAAGATAAGAGAATTTCTTAAGAAGAAAAGCAGCTGTGAAGGTGCTTCTAAAATAATAATTAAAAGAATGAGTGGTAAAATTGAAGTTACTATTCATACAGCAAGACCTGGTCTAGTTATTGGTAAAAAAGGTGCTGAGATTGATCTTTTAAAGAAACAATTGAGCAAATTGACTAGTAAAGATGTTTGGTTAGAAGTTGAAGAAATTAAGAGACCTGACTTAGATGCTCATTTAGTAGCTCAAGGTATTGCTAAACAAATTGAAAGACGAGTTGCATTTAGAAAAGCTTTAAAGAAAGCTATTCAAACTTCTAAAGACGCAGGTTGCCATGGAATTAAAATACAGATTTCAGGACGACTCGGCGGAGCTGAAATAGCAAGAAGCGAATGGTATAAAGAAGGAAGTATTCCTCTTCATACTATTAAAGCTGATATTGACTATTCAACTGCAAGAGCTGAGACAACCTACGGTACAATTGGAATTAAGGTTTGGGTTAATCGTGGCGAAGAAATTCTACTAGAAAAGACAGGAGCGTAAAATGGCCTTACTCCCAAAGAAAACTAAATATAGAAAGCAGCAAAAAGGAAAGAAGACGGGCCTAAGTAAAGGTGGTAACTTTGTAGATTTTGGTGACTTTGGTATTCAAGTTCTTGACAGAGGACATATAACGAATACTCAAATTGAAGCATGCAGAATTGCAATTAACCGTTTCTTCCAAAGAAGAGGTAAAGTTTGGATCCGCATTTTTCCAGACAAGCCAGTTACTAAAAAACCAGCAGAAGTTCGTATGGGTAAGGGTAAAGGCTCTCCTGACAAATGGGTTGCAGTTGTTAGACCTGGAAGAATACTTTTCGAAGTTGCAAACGTATCAAGAGAAATAGCTCAACAAGCGCTAGGTCGAGCATCTGCTAAACTAGGTGTTAGAACAAGATTTGTTGAACGTGTAGAGCGGGTATAAACGAGGATATATGGCTAAAAAAACTGAAAAAAAAGCTTCTGAGTGTACAACTGAAGAGTTAAAACTACAATATAACGAAGCTTCTAAAAAATTGTTTGAATTAAGAAATGAATTTAAACTTAACCGAAAGCTAGATAAGCCTCACTTGCTTACAAAATATCGTAAGGATATGGCTCGTGCTCTCACTGTTATTAATATGAAAAAATCAGAAACAAAAGAAGGGTCTTAAAGGATGCAAAATCAAGCTGATGTAACTCGTGCTAAAAGACGAGAGAAAAAGAAGGAACAGTGCTATCCGATAAGATGGAGAAGACAGTTGTAGTAAACGTTAATAGAACATTTTCTCATCCTAAATATAAGAAAGTCGTGACTCGAGGTCGTAAATACTACGTACATGATGAATCTAATGCTCTAGTAGTTGGTGATAAAGTCGTGATTAAAGAATGTAGACCTTACTCGAAGAGTAAAAGATGGTGTGTTGTAAAAAAATTAGAAGGGAAGAACTAGAATGCTGCAGCAAGAATCAGAATTAAAAGTCGCTGATAATACAGGTGCAAAACGTGTGAAGTGCTTTAAAGTGCTTGGTGGATCTAAGAGAAGATATGCTGGAGTAGGTGATATAATCATTTGTTCAGTAAAAGAGTCTCAACCAGGAGCATCTGCTAAAAAAGGAAGCGTTGTAAAAGCTGTAGTTGTCAGATCAAAAAGTTACATTAAGCGTAAAGATGGTTCAAAATTAAGATTTGATACAAATAGCTGTGTAATAATAGACGATAAAGGCAATCCTAAAGGAACTAGAATCTTTGGCCCAGTGGCTAGAGAAGTTAGAGACAAAGGATATTTGAAAATTAGTTCACTAGCACCCGAAGTCATATAAGAGAGGAATATCGATGAGCAAATGGATAAGATCAGGTGACACAATAGTTGTTACAGCAGGAAATGACAAAGGTAAAACTGGTGAAGTGATTTCTAAAGCAAAAGATAGAATCTTGATTAAAGGCATTAATGTTAGAAAGAAACACATGAAACCTCAAGGCCAAAACAAAGTTGGGCAAATACTTGAAATTGAAAAACCAATTCATATTTCAAATGTTAAACTTTGTGTTGAAGGTGACCCTAAAGTTAAAGTTAAGCTTAAGGTTAGTGAGAAAGGTGACAAAGAACTTGTTTACTCTCAGGGTGGCAAGACAAAAGTTTACAGAAATATTTTAAAGCAAAGTAAGACTAAAAAGAAGTAGATAAAGGGTTATGACAACTTTAGCAGACACATATAAGAATCAAATAGTAGATAAACTTAAAAAGAAGTTTAGTTACACAAACATTATGCAAGTACCCAAGGTGAGCAAAGTCATCATCAACATGGGAATTGCAGATGCTCTCAAAGATAAGAATGCTGTCCAAGATTGCATTAGTGAGTTAACTTTAATTTCAGGTCAAAAGCCAATAGTTACAAAAGCGTCAAAATCAATATCGAACTTCAAGTTGCGTGAAGGTCAAGGTGTTGGTCTTAAAGTTACAATCAGAGGCCAAAGAATGTACGATTTTATTTATCGTTTCGTGCATGTCATTGCACCAAGAATTCGTGACTTTAGAGGTTTCAAAGCAAAGTGTGATGGTCATGGAAATTATTCTTTAGGAGTTGATGACCAACAGATTTTTCCTGAAATTAATTTAGATAAAGTTAAAAGATCTCAGGGAATGCACATTACTTTTGTAACATCTGCTCAGACAGATGCTGAGTGTTTTGAGTTATTAAAAGAATTGGGAATACCCTTTAAAAAGGATAAAAGTTAGGAAAATATACGCATGAGTGATCCAATAGCAGACCTATTAACACGAATTAGAAATGCAAGCCAAGCGCAAAAAAAGTATACGGTTGCACCTCATTCAAAAGTTAAAGAACAAATCTTAAAAATTCTTCAGTCTAAAGGTTTTATCGGAAACTTTAAGATGGTAAAGGATGGCCCTAAAACTCTTTTGAAAATTTCACTGAAATATGATGATAACAGAAGACCACTAATTCAAAAAATTGCAAGAAATTCAACACCTGGACAACGTGTATATGTAAAGGCTGGTGAAATTCCTACAATCCTTGGTGGAATAGGCATTAGTATAGTCTCAACATCTCAAGGTATCATGGATGGTGTTGAAGCTAAAAACAAAAATATTGGCGGAGAACTTCTCTGCTTTGCATGGTAAAGGATAGGAGAACTGAAAATGTCAAAACTAGGTAAACAACCCGTTTTATTACCCAAAGGTGTTGAATGCAAAATAGACAATATGGTTGTTAACATCAAAGGACCTAAAGGACAACTTTCACTTAATGTCGTAAAAAAGATTAAGTTTGTTCAAGACCCTGAGCAAGTGACATTAGTTATTGAAGATGACAAAGAATGTCCGTCTAAATTCCATGGATTGTACAGAACGCTAATCAACAATATGGTTTTAGGTGTTACAGAGGGATTTTCGAAACAACTAGAGTTAAAAGGTGTGGGTTATAGAGCTGCTGTTCAAGGTAGTGCTGTTAATTTGCAACTAGGTTTTTCACATCCAACAGTAAAAAATATCCCTGAAGGGTTACAAGTAAAAGTTGAAAACAACGTTTTAGTAACTATTTCAGGAATTGATAAACAATTAGTTGGCCAGTTTGCAGCTGAATTGCATCATTTGAGAAAGCCTGAACCTTATAAAGGTAAGGGAGTTCACTATGTTGGTCAATATGTAAGACGTAAAGCGGGTAAATCCGCTGCGAAAAAATAATTAGGAATATAGTTTTATGGAATCTAGTAAACTAAAAGCTCTAAAGCGAAAAAAGAAAAGAGTTTTACGCATTAAAAAGAAAATTGTTGGGACTTCAGAACGTCCAAGAATTTGTGTAACTAAAACTAATACTCAGCTATTTGTTCAGCTTATAGATGATGTCAATAGTTTAACTTTAGTTAGCATGAGCAGTTTGAATAAAGAAATTAAAAAAACTCACAAGAATGTTTCTAATGTTGATTCTTCAAAAAAATTAGGTGAAATAATTGCTGCGAAGTGTAGTGAAGCAGGAATTAAGCAAGCAATTTTAGATAGACGTGGAAATAAGTATCACGGGCAAATAGCATCACTTGCTGATGTAATGCGTGAGAACGGTGTGCAAATATAAAACTAAAAGAAGAGTATTATGAATAATAAAAAGAAAAATAAACAATCTGTTGAAGATTTTTCTACTGAATTTGAAGAGAAAGTACTCTTCATCAATCGTTGTGCAAAAGTTCTAAAAGGTGGACGTAAATTTAGTTTTTCAGCACTTATCTTAGTAGGTGATAATGAGGGACATATTGGTTATGGATTTGCTAAAGCGAACGAATTAGCCGACTCAATTAGAAAGGGTGCAGAATCAGCTAAGCGTGATATCTTAACTGTAAAAATGAAAAACTCAACAATTCCTCATGAAATTGTTGTTCGTTGGGATGGTGCAGTACTGCTGCTTAAACCAGCTCCTGAAGGAACAGGAATTATTGCAGGATCTAAAGTTAGAGCAATTTTAGAGTTAGCTGGAATTAAAGATATTGTAGCTAAAAGCTTAGGTTGTAATAACCCAATCAACTTAGTACATGCAACATTTAAGGCATTAAGAGAACTTCGTTCGAAAGAAGATTGTTTGCAAATGAGAGGCGTTGCTTAGAATGAAACTAAATACATTATTAGAAAAACTTAAGAACAAAAGAAACAGAGTTGGACGTGGACCTGGTAGTGGACTTGGTAAAACATCCGGCCGCGGACAAAAAGGTGCTGGAGCTCGTTCAGGACATAAAAGACGATTAACTTATGAAGGTGGTGGGGTTAGATTTTTCCTAAAGCTACCAACTCGTGGTTTTTCTAATGCAAGGTTTCGTAAGAAATTGGACTCAATCAACTTGAAGCAAATTGATGATGCTTTTAGTGATGGTGAAGCAGTGACTATTGAAACATTGAAGCAAAGAGGCTTTTTTTCAGGCCCTACATATGGTGTAAAACTTTTGGCTCATGGCGAACTTTCAAAGAAAGTAACTATTGAGTTATCTGCGTTTTCAAAAGCTGCTATTGAGAAATTAGAAGCGGCAAAGATCCAATTTAAAACTGTAAAGTAAATAGAGCGATCTGATGCTTCAAGGAATCAAACGAATTTTTTCAATTGCTGATCTTAAGAAAAAAATTATTTTCACAGCACTTATGATCATTGTAGTAAGAGTCGGTTCATATGTACCTGTTCCAGGTATTAATGGTGAACTTGCTGTTAACTACTTTAAATTTGTAACACGTGGTGGCCAAAATTTATTCCAACTTCTAGATATTTTCTCGGGTGGAGCGTTTGGTCAGATGACAGTAGTTGCTTTAAGCATCATGCCATATATTACTGCTTCAATTGTTATACAACTCTTGGTCGCACTTTTACCTAGTCTTCAAAGAGAAATGAAAGAAAACCAAGAAGCGGGCAAAAAGAAGATCGGTCGATGGACTAGACTTTTTGCTACCTTACTTTCAGTGTTTCAAGCAGCAGTTTTAGCAAGATACGCACTTCAGATGAACCAATCATATCCTGGAATTGTTGTTTACGAGTTATTTAAAGTCCAAATGTTTGGGATTCCACTTTTGTTTTATACAATTGTTATTTTGACTATGACAACGGGAACGCTCTTTTTGATTTGGATAGGAGAGCAAATTTCAGATAAAGGCATTGGAAATGGAATTAGTTTGATCATTGCAATAGGAATTATATCTCATATTCCTAGCGCAATTGGATTAATTATTAAGCACTTGAACTTACACTCGCAACAAGCTGGGCAAATGAGCCTTAGCTCACTAGTGGTTCTCTTAGTCGTGTTTGTTGCAGTTATAATTGCCACAATACTTATCATTCAGGGACAAAGAAAAGTTCCTTTGCAGTATGCGAGAAGAATCTCAAGTCATCAAGAGAGCAGGTCAGAAGCACCATACATTCCACTTAAAATTAACTATGCTGGAGTCATACCTATTATTTTTGCCTCATCATTGTTAATGCTTCCAGCAACTGTTTTTCAAATGATAGGCTCAACTTCAAATAAGTGGTTATCAGTTGTAGCTAGTAATCTAGCACCTGGAACTACTGTTTATACCGGCCTATACGTTTTATTGATCCTCTTCTTTACTTACTTTTGGACTTCAACGCAGTTTCACCCTGACCAAATAGCCTCTGATATGAAAAAGAATGGAGCGTTTATACCTGGTGTTAGACAAGGGAAGCCCACACAGGATTATTTAGAATCAACAATGAATAAGATTACCTTCATTGGAGCTATTTTCTTAGCTCTAATTGCAGTTTTACCAACAATAATTAGTAAAATTTTAAATGTTGATATGACAATAAGTCACTTCTTTGGAGGAACTTCACTGCTTATTTTAATAGGAGTAATCTTGGATACCATGCAACAGATTGATTCTCAGTTGCTTATGAAGAAATACGATGGACTTATGAAAAGAAGTCGATCAAGGATAAGATAACAATTTTCACAAATGAACAGTTGTGTTAATATAGTTTAGCTTTTTTTAAATTTTAAATACTATCGAAAGATTGGAGAGAAAATGACACGTATTTTAGGTGTAGACATACCTGATAATAAGAGACTAGAGATTAGTTTGACGTACATTTACGGCATTGGAAACATTAAGGCAAAAGAGATCATCGAGAAATTGAATCTTGATCCAAATATAAGAACACATAGGCTTAAGTCTGAAGATGTCGCTAATATTACCACTTTACTTCAGAAAGAGTACATTGTTGAAGGGGACTTGCGTAGACAAGTTCAAAACAACATCAAAAGATTAATTAGCATCAACTGTTACAGAGGTGTTCGCCATCGTACAGGTCTCCCTGTTAGAGGACAGAAAACGGGTACTAATGCGAGAACTCGTAAAGGTAAGAAAAAGACTATGGCAGGCAAGAAAAGAGCACCTGGACCTAAATAACAATATTTAAAGGAGTATGTTGTGGCAAAGCAACAGCAAAAAACACAAAAAAAGAAAGTTAAGAAAAAAATTCTAAAATCAGTTCCGTCTGGTGTGGCGCATGTTAAAGCTACATTCAACAATACTATCGTTTCGATTTGTGATCCCCTAGGAAATGTAATTTCTTGGGCATCTGCTGGTAAAGTAAACTTTTCAGGTTCTAGAAAGTCTTCGGCTTTTGCAGCTACAATTGCCGCACAAAGCGCAGCTAAAACTGCAATGACTAGAGGGATGAAAGAGGTTGAAGTTAACTTAAAAGGCCCTGGAGCTGGTAGAGAATCAGCAGTTCGTGGTCTACAGAGCTCTGGATTACTTATTACAATTATTAGAGACAAAACTCCAGTAGCTCACAACGGATGTCGTCCGCGTAAAAGAAGAAGAGTTTAAGTAAATAAACAAAATTATATGATCTAAAGGAGATTCCTTCATGGCAGCGCTTTACAATAAATTTGAAATGCCTGAGAAAATAACAATCGAAGAAGCTACCGATAATTATGGTAAGTTCATTACAGAACCTTTTGAAAGAGGTTTTGGACACACTATTGGTAATTCACTAAGACGTATGCTTCTTACATCTATTGAGGCACCAGCTATTATTTCTGTAGCTATAGAGGGTGTACCGCATGAATACATGGCTGTAGAAGGCATCCTTGAAGACATGACAACTATTATTCTTAATATTAAAGATATTAAGTTACGTAGAGTTCCTACTGAAGAGAATGAAGACAGAATAAGCAAACATCAAAAGTTATCTAAAGATTTAGAAATTACTGAAAAGGACATTGCTGAGAACAACGGCCAGGTCGTTGTTAAAGTTAAAGACATACTTAGTACTGAAATGTTTGAAGTGATCAATCCTGACCATGAAATTTTCACCGCAACAAAACCGATGAAAAAAAAGGTCGCTTTTAGAATAGCTTATGGACGTGGATATGTGCCATCTGAGAGACATGTAATTAATGATAAAACAACAAGCGAAATTGTTATTGATTCAACTTTTTCACCCGTTGAGCTCGTAAATTATTATGTTGAGAATACTCGTGTTGGTCAAGATACAGACTATGACAAGCTAATTCTTGAAATTACAACTGACGGAAGAATAAGCCCAAAAGAAGCGTTATCTTTTTCAGCTCAAATTGGCATTAAGCATTTAGAAGTGTTTTTAAACCTAAATACATATGCGTTGAAGTTCCAAGAAGAAGTTGAGTCTGAAGATTCTGATCGAGATGAAATTTTACAAAAATTAGGTCTTAAAATTAACGAAATCGAACTTTCAGTTCGTTCCACTAATTGCTTGAACTCAGCGCAGATTCAGACGATTGGTGAGTTAGTAGTTAACCACGAATCTGAAATGTTGAAGTACCGTAATTTTGGTAAAAAATCGCTTAATGAAATTAAAGACAAACTAAACGAAATGGGCCTTTCATTAGGAATGGACTTATCACGCTATTCCATTACTAAGGACAATGTTAAAGACATTCTTAGTAATTATGAAAAGGAAGAAAAACTTATTTAAGGTAAAGAGTTATGAGACATAGAAAAGATACATTCAAACTAGGTAGAGACAGCTCTCATAGAAGATGCTTAGTAGCAAACTTACTTAAATCCTTAGTTGTTAATGAAAGAATTGAAACTACAGTAGCAAAAGCTAAAGAGCTTAGAAGACATGCTGAAAGATTGATAACAATTGCTAAGAAGCAAAGTTTAGCTTCAAAGCGTCATGCTATTGGAAAACTTATGGTACGTTACAATACTCTTACACCAAAAGAGCAACGTGCAGCAAAGGGAGGTAAGACTTTTGCATATAATGAAGATAGAAAAGTGATAACAAAGCTTTTTGGTCAACTTGCTGAACGTTTCAGTTCAAGAAATGGTGGCTATACTCGTATCATTAAACATAGACGCAGAGTCGGTGATAATGCACCTCTTTGTTATATTGAGTATTTACCAGAATAGACTTACAACAACTGTTCTCAAAAAAAATTAGTTTTAGTAATATTTATTGTTACTAAAACTTTTTTTTTAGTTCTATACATAATAAACAATTAGATTCAGTTCTTATTGTAACTCTCTAGGAGCTTTGTAGGTAATCCTACCTTTACCAAATTAATTCTAAACTCTAAACTGGTTTTTAAATAACTGATTTGGACGTCAATGGCATTGTTAAAATTGAATCAAATTACAAAGACAGCTCCTTCTTCAAAGGGTAGGAGAGTAATCTTGAACAACATTTCTTTAGATATTTACTCTAACAAGAAGCTGGCTGTTATTGGAGCATCTGGAAGCGGTAAAACTTCTCTTGCAAAAATTATTAAAGGGTACATTTCCCCAACATCAGGTAGTGTCTTATTTAAAGATAATAAAGTAGCTAGTTCATCACAGTTATTAACAAATACAAAAATCCAACTTGTATTCCAAGACCCTGATCAATCTCTTACACCACAGCGCATAGTTTCTAGCTCAATTGTAGAGTTCTTATGCAGCTATAAGGGTTTATCTAAAACAGACGCTTTAATGAAGCTCTCATCTCTTTCTAAAGAACTTCGTATAACGCCTGCTCAACTTAATAAATATCCACATGAATTAAGTGGCGGGGAGAAACAACGAGTTGCTTTGATACGAGCTCTACTAGCTGAACCTGAAATTTTAGTGTGCGATGAAATACTTTCAGCGTTAGATCAGCCTTTACAAGAAGAGGTTTTAAATCTACTTATCAAATACCAAAAAAAATCAGCCTTTGCCTTAATTTTTATTTCTCATGATTTGAGTTTACTCACAAAGTTTTTTGATGAAGCTATTATAGTTGACAATGCACAGATTGTCGCTAGAGGTAGCTTAAGTGATTTAATAAACTCTCCAACTACTGACTTTATGAAAAAATCGTCTGAAGCCCTTTCTTGGCTTTTATAACAGTCGTTTAAAGATGTGTGTTAAGCTTTGGCTCTAGGAGCCTTTTAAGATACTCTGAAGGTTTTATTGAGCATGTAGACACGGGTTTAGTCACTTTTAGCTAGTTTTGTTCTTGGTGAGGCTTAATTTGTGAAAGGCTTATTGCAACTTGCAACTTTAATTGAGAAAAAAAGAACCTATTGAGAAGCCTCAATAGGTCTTTAATATACTTTTAGGCTTATTGTTCTTTGACATCTAAAACATAGTAAGCAGGGAATGCAAAACTATGGTTGTCTCGTTCTGTAACTTTTAAGCTGACTCTTTTTCCGATGTATTCATTTAGATTAATATGAGTGCTGTAAAGGTAAGCAGTTGTTTGCTGATCGTTTACAAGAGCGTAATCACCGGGTTTGTTTTTTACGATTTTACTAAATGTGTCAATAATCCCTTCAACTAAAGATGCACCAAGCAATTCATCTTGGTAAAAGTCTTGAAGAGAAGCATCTGTTTTTTCATGATCAATTGCCCAACTTTGAAATAGAGCATATTCAAGAGGCTTCCAGATGTTCATTTTATCTGTAGCCTGGTTGTTGCTATTGATAATAGCTGCAAATGGGCTTTCAACACTTTGAACTTTACTCTCAATCATCTCAGGAGGATTTAAGTTCGACAATTTTGCATTTAGCGATTTAACTTCTAAAGCAGCTTTACCTGCTTTATTTTCAAGAAAATTAATCTTGCGATCGCAATATTCTTTTTGCAGCGTCTGTATAGCTGTTTTAGCAAGCTTATTTACATCACTGATATCGTTGTAGTCGCTTAAAACTCGCTCGTAGTTACGAGTAATACGGTTTAAGTCAATTTCTTGGAATGACTTTCTAAACTCGGCTTCGCTAATTAGATTTGCAGTTGCTAGTAACTGTGATGCTTCGGCTATGCGTTCTCTGTATTTGCCAGCATACTCAACGGGGCCGACTTTCTCTACATAGTCCTTAGCAATCCATAAATGTACGTTTTTAGGAATTTCAATTTGAAGCCACTTGCCTTTTGATCCTTTTTGGTCTACGTGGATTGCATCGCCGGAATTTAACTGTGTAATAACTGGAGCTTCTAAATCTGGGGCTAGTCGTACATTAACACGATCGCCTTCAATTGAATTCTCTAGTACATGTGTTCTAAATATATATGCTTTTAAATCTTGAGTTGGGGCCACAGCGAAATATTCACTTTCCTCTTTCATCACGGCAAAAATTTCACCACGATTGATCTCTCGAATGATGTGTCCATCCAAGTTAGGCGTTAGACGTAAGCGGACTTTGCTGCCAATAACTTTACCAGTAAATGGTTGAAAGCTCGGCTCTTTTTGTTGAGGCTTTGCCCATAGTGCAGTTGATAATGTAAATGTAGTTGCTAAAATAAGAAACAGTAGACGTTTCATAATCTGAAAACTCCTAAAAGTCGAAATTGTTGTAATTCAGACACAATTTATGACTTTTGGAATTTTTTAACAATGATCTTTTTACGTGTCGAGGACGGCTTTGATATGTTCGCAGTTTTTTTGCCCACAAGTACAGCCTAAAGGTTCACCAAGATACACGCTATATTGCTCTTCTTTATTGAGGGGATTGGACACACAATAGAGTTTATCGCCTGTTTGCGCAATGTCCCATGTTCGAAACTTTAGATCATCATCTGAAACTTCTTCTTCTGTTTCTTCTGTTTCTGTGATTTGCTCTTGCCCATTAATTGCGCGAGCAATTTGGCAGTGCATGCAATTACAGTGAGGTTCAGCCTTTAATGATTGCTCTAAGCTTTTGTCGTTGTCCATAATTTTAGCCACTGCTGAAATCTTTTCTAAGACTTCTTTAGGAAGATCTGGAGCATTCGATTGCTCTGAGTTATGTTGCATAGCAGCACCTAAGCCTTCTAGAGCACCTCCAAAACGCATAGGGAAGCCTATATTAGCCATGTTGTCCATGTTAAAGATTTGCGAGGGGTCAACAGCTGGTTTCTGCTTTGTTTTAGAGCTTATGAATTCTGAGTGTGTTTGAAAAATTTTAGTTAGAATATCTTGCCCAAGATCCGGTATCTGAATGGTTGTTCCGTTATGCAGTGAAATAATTAAAATGTTTCCTTGAGGTGGAGGGCTCATATGTAATGAAGCTACACTCTCCCAAGTTGTCGATATATGTGGGGGGATACTTAAAATTTTCTCATTGATTACGAATTGCATTTTTTGACCCTCTGTTTATTGATAATTAGCTTCACTAAAAATCTGGAGCGTATTCTAATATTTTCTTACCATTATTATAAAGGATTTAAATATTAGATTCAATATAATTAGCACATAAGAGGCTTGTTTGCAATATATGGACGCAACAAGCTCTTTTTAAGTGTTTTATGAAACATTTTAACTGTGTTTTTTTGCTTGGCAGTAAAGGATAGATCTTCTAAGTTAAAATTTTTATTGAGTTTATAAAAGGATGCTCCATGAACCGAAGAACGTTTGTTTTAGATACCAATGTATTGTTGTATGACCCAAAAGCTTTAGAAGGTTTCGAAAATTGTGACCTGATTATTCCCCTGGCAGTTATTGAAGAGTTGGACAACATGAAGAGGCTTCCAAACGATCTTGGTAGAAATGCAAGGCTAGTAATGCGCTCTTTTGACCGAATTAAAAAAATGTGTAGCCAGATGGACCTTGTGGCCAATGGTTCAAGCGTTGAAGATGAAAGCTGTGAAAGTAATGTTTCAGAAAGTGTTGTAAGTTCCAGCTCTAGAATGGACTTAGTTAATGGTGCTCAGCTTAACAATGGCTCAACTTTACGCATCTATTCAAAATATAAAAGTGATATTAGCGCTCAACTTGGATTTGATAAGTCTTTAGTTAAAGATCAAATTTTACATGCAGCGCAGATGCTTGCAAAAGATTATCCAAATTTAACTTTAATAACTAAAGATTTTGCAGTAAGGCTCAAGGCTCAGATGGCGGGCATTCAAGCCCAGGATTATAAGAATACATCAATTTCACACAAAGATGTGTATACAGGAGTTAAAAGTGTAGAGGTTTCTAAGCAACAGATAGACCTTTTCTTAAAAAATGGAGCTATGGATTACGAAGATCCTCAAATGTATACAAATGAATACTGTGTTCTTAATTCTAAAGATCAAACTCAAATAGTTGGCCGCTATGATGCACAACAAAAGAAGCTTGTTTCATTAAAAGCGCTTCCTCAAGATTTATGGGGAATAAAGCCAAGAAACATACAACAACGGTGCGCTTTAGATCTTTTACTTAAAGATGATGTGAAGCTTGTTACTTTAGTGGGGCAGGCAGGAACTGGAAAGACTTTACTTGCACTAGCTTGTGCTTTAAGAAAAGTTTTTGATGATGCGCAATACTCTAAAATTTTGGTGAGTAGACCCATCATGCCTCTTGGTAAAGATATTGGCTTTTTACCTGGGACTAAAGAGGAGAAACTGTATCACTGGATGCAACCCATTTACGATAATTTAGAATATCTTTGTCAATCATCTGGCGGAGAGCAAGAAACTCAAGAAAGCCTAAGGTGGATCAAAGAGAGTCAAAAAATAGAGTTAGAAGCTGTTACTTATATTCGTGGGCGAACTCTTCCAAATATGTTTATTATTATAGACGAAGCGCAAAACTTAACACCCCACGAAATTAAAACAGTTATTTCTCGAGCAGGAGAGGGGACTAAGGTAATTTTGGCCGGTGATTCAACTCAAATTGACAACCCTTATTTAGATGAAGATACAAATGGGTTAACTTTTGCAATTTCAAAGTTTTGCAATAACAAAATTTTTGGTCACATGACTTTTGAAGTTACTGAAAGGTCGGAGCTGTCTTCGCTAGCTGCAATGGTGCTTTAGAATGAACACCTAAATACAAATGCAGGTGGCATATTAAAGGGAGTAAAAGATTTAGACACTTTTGTGAAATTAGCTTTGAAAAGCTGCTTAAGTTTTAGTGTGTATTGAAACTGGATATACTTTCCTTTAGGTGTTAAAGCACGTTCTATTTCTTGAAATATGCTCTTAATTTCATGTTTTTTGAAATTAGCTAGCGGCAATCCAGAAATAACATAATCAATTTTTCGCTCATTTAATCGGGAAGTAAAGTCTAGAGCTGATGCTTGATAAAGATTGAACTTTTTATCTGTCTCAAATTTCTTTAATTGTTCACAAAAAGTAGGGTTAATTTCTATGCAAATAAGCTCTGAATCGGGGTGCATCTGAGCTAGAATAGATTCTGTCATGCAGCCTGTTCCAGGTCCAAGTTCGACAATTCTGAGGGGTTTTGAAAAATCAATGCCTTTTAGCATTTTAGAGGTTAAGGATTTAGAGCTGGGGCAAATAGCTCCTGTATGTTTGAAATTTTTGAAAAACTGCTTTAGAAAAAAAGATTTATTCATTAGAATTGCATTTAATCCCATTAGGTTGTTGCTGCGTATGGTAAGACTTTGATCTTTAAATAGCTAGTAAATGACAATTAAAGGAAAAATTTGTCATAAATGTCATTTTATGGTACAATGTTTTCGGGGGTGTAATGGCTTCGACTAAGGTTCGAAGTATTGATTGCATGCGGAGGACGTCAGTTGGCCTCCTAAATCATCTGGCACAAGCATAATTGCTAAAACAAAAAAATCAAAAGTAGAAGCTGGGGATTTTTCTCCTGTAACTCTTGAGATGGCAGCTTAAGCTTAACCGCTTATAATGCCCGACAAGTTAAGGCTGGACCAGGGGCTTTAGCATTGTCGTCGTTTTCTTGGTGTGAGCTTGCTGAGTTTTATTTTTTATAAGCAGGTTTAAGAAATAAAAAAGTCGGTTTGTTTTTGATGATGCATCTCACATTGGAGCAAGTCGTAATATTGAGATGCTAAGCATGTAGAGGTCGATATGGAGCTCGCTTAGGACGAGAGTTCGATTCTCTCCACCTCCATTTTATTTAGGCTTCACTTTTTTGAGTGAAGTCTTTTTTTAGCGATACGTTTTCGGGACAATTGAAGCGTTATCAACTCACTAGGAAAAGAAATTAAGCCCATCTATCTATGAAAATTTGCCCAAAAAAAGTTGCATTAATTGGTCTTCCTGGAAGCGGAAAGTCTACATTTGCCTCAAAACTTGGTGAGATCTTAGACATTCCGGCTTACCACCTGGATAGACATAGGTTCGAGCCTGGTGGGCTGAAAAGGGATAAGCAGGAATTTATAGAAATTCAAAAGTCTATACTTAACGAAAAATCCTGGATAGTTGAAGGCTGTTCATTTTCGACATTTGAAATGAGATTCAACAGGTCTGATGTTTTAATATACTTCCACTTTTCTCGACTTGTTTGTTTTTGGAGACTTTTCAAAAGGTTGTTTAACTATAAAAAAAGCTTTGGTGGCTTACGAGTAATTAACTGGGAAATTTTGAAATACACATGGAACTTTGATAAAGAAAAAAGATCCAGAATTGAGGAACTCAAAAGGAAATATCCTCAGACTGATTTTCTAATTTTCAGAAGGCAAAAAGATGCCGATCTTTTTTTAAGGCAGATCAGCAATAACTATCTCAACCCTGCAAAAGATGTAGGAAAAAAATTGAGAAGAAAATAAACCCAAAAAAAGCAGGACCAAATGATACTGCTTTTTTTGTCTTCTCGGATAACTAATGTTGATCCTGAGATCTTATTTATAGAGCTTCAACTTCTTTAGCTTCGGGACCTTTTCGTCCTTCTTCTTCGTTGTATTCAACTTTTTGTCCTTCGCTTAGAGTTTGTGTGTCTCCAGCAAGACTGTTGAGATGAACGAACAGATCCTTTCCACCTGAGTCAGGTGTAATGAATCCGAAACCTTTTTGAGTGTTGAAAAACTTTACTGTACCTTTGGATTTTTCCACTTGGATTTCTCTCTTTTAGGGATAAAAAAACACCCGCGATATCTTTTCAAGATATAGTCACGGGCCCATGCTCTTTAGCATAGGTGATATATTGTACTTGCTAATACATATAGAAGCAAATAATTATGAACATTATCTCAGATAAAAATTAATTTACCCCAATGCTTAAGGCTAATTTGACCTGTTTTCTAGCCATAAATATTCATTTTTCCTAGATATTTATTGCCAAGGCTCTGAAGAGAGCAAAGAAACTTTACCCATCACCAACTCAGGCTTCTTTTTTCCTACAGTTCGTAGTTAGGTTTGTTGGCTGATTGCTCTTATTTTGATTGCCTACGTTTTCTTTCCGATCTGGTTTTTTGATTTTTCTGTGTCCCTAACTTTTTTGAACGTTGAGGGCGCCGCTGAGGTTTACTACTTTTAGTTTTTTCAAAAGTGGCCTTCCTCTCTGGGCGGGGTCCACGAGGTTTTCGTATTGGTTCTGGTTTGATAGATGGGTCGGGTTCAAAGCCTGGAACCACTTTTTTAGAGATATCTTTTTTAATAAGGCGCTCTATGTCATGTAAAAGCTTGTGTTCATCCACACATACAAGAGAAGCAGCTTCACCTTCGCGGCCTGCACGAGCTGTTCTTCCGATGCGATGAACATAATCTTCGGGGACATTAGGGAGCTCAAAGTTGACCACATGTGGAAGCTGGTCAATATCAATTCCACGCGCAGCAATATCTGTTGCAACAAGTACGCGTATGCTTGCATCTTTAAAATTGGCCAATGCTTTAGTGCGCGCAGACTGGCTCTTATTACCATGCATTGCACTTGCTTTGATTCCATCTTTATCAAGTTTTTCGGCTAAGCGGTTCGCTCCATGTTTTGTGCGTGTAAATACTAATACCTGTTGCCAGTTTTGTGATGTAATTAGATGCGATAACAGCTCTGCCTTTCGCTTTCGATCGACATTATAAATCACTTGTGCGACCTGTTCTGCCGGGGTGTTGCGGCGGGCAACTTCAATAGTCACAGGTGAATTTAAAATGCTGTCAGCAAGGTTTTTTATTTTAGTTGAGAAAGTTGCCGAGAAAAGTAGACTTTGACGTTTTTTAGGTAAAAGTTTCAAAACTCTGCGAACATCATGGATAAACCCCATGTCAAGCATGCGATCAGCTTCATCTAAAACTAATATTTCGACCGAAGAGAGATCAACAGTCTTTTGACTGGCGTGGTCAAGTAAACGACCTGGTGTAGCCACTAGGATATCGACACCATGACGTAGTATTCTAATTTGTGGCTCAATCTTAACTCCACCGAAGACTACAGCAGATTTTAACGACAAATTTTTTCCATAAGTTACGATACTTTCATTAACTTGTGCAGCAAGCTCTCGTGTGGGTACAAGAATTAATGCACGTACAGGTCGCGGCTTATTACTTTTAGGGTTCCTACTGAGGAGATGTAGCATCGGTAATGTGAAGCCTGCGGTTTTTCCCGTGCCTGTTTGAGCACTAGCTAAGATATCCTTTCCGTTAAGGATAGTGGGAATCGCTTGGCTTTGTATAGGAGTTGGAGAGCTGTATCCTTGCTTAGTGACAGCATCAACGAGTTCAGCCGATAGGCCTAGATTTTTAAATAACATAATAAATATTCCTGAATTCTTCTTAAGATGGGTTATGCCATCATTCGATCTAGGCAAAGTGTTAATAAAAGAGCCCAATTCGAGCAGCTAAACGCTTTGATTGAAATAAGCTTGTCTGCTCTTATTTAACAAAGAGTTAAGAAGAATATTATCATAGAATTTTATTAAAAACCAGTGAATGCTGCAAGGAGGGGAGGATTTTCAAATATTTGGGACTCTCCTTTCTTACTATAAAGTTTTTTTGAATAGGTTGCTAGCTAGTTACTCTTTTTTACAAACTTAGATTTGAGTATCAATATTCCAAAACTAAGTAAATCTATCATAAATAATAGCTATTTGTTTTGATGATGTTGTAGTCCTTCATTATTAATATTGCGTTTTATGAGAAAGGCTAAAGTAAGAAAAAATATTCAATTTTTGGCTTACTGAAATAGGTCTTGTGAAACTGGGACCATCTTCTCATCGACGGGTACAAACAAAGCCTGCATTAAAGGAGTTTTGGGATCTATAGCATATTGTGAAAAATCATCTAGGCCATTTTGTCGAAGAAGTTCCTCATCTATAAAAAATTGTCCAGTACATTGACTCGAATCACGTTGAATAAGTAGAAAAGCTGCGTTTGCCATTATAGAAGGTTTTCTACTTGATGAATAAACCTTGGAAGAAAAGTGGTCTTTAATGGTTTGTGTTGCAATAGTGGATTTTGGCCATAAAGAATTCACTGCAATGTTATCTTTTTTAAATTCCTCGGCCATCCCTAATGTGCACATACTCATTGCATATTTAGATATAGTAAAACCTAAATAATTTTTAAACCAGTGAGCATCTAAATTTAAAGGGGGTGAGATGTTGATAACGTGAGGGCTCAAGCTCTGTTTTAAATAAGGAACACAAGATTGAGTAAGAAAAAATGCAGCCTTAACACTGGTTGCAATCATTAGATCAAATTTCTCTGGAGGAAGCTCTAGTGAAGCTTCAAAGCAGGTGGCGCTTGTATTGTTAATCAAGCCGTCAATACCCCCAAACTGATTGATAACTTTTGTAATAATTTCTTTTATTTCATGAGTTTTAGAAATATCTATATTTAGGACCATAGAATGTGCCCCTAATGAAGTGAGTTGTTCTCTCATTTTTTGAATATTCTCATTAGAATCTCTTGACAATATGACAAGATTTGCTCCATGACTTGCGAGTTCCAAAGCAATTGCCTGACCAATCCCACGAGTTGCTCCGGTAACAATAATTGTTTTGTCTTTCAAATTTTTCATAACTCTCCTAAAAAAACTTGTTAATTAATTTAATGACCTTGATGTTTGTTCTTTTTTTTCTGTTGTTTAATTGCGAATTGTTCATCTTTACGAGCTTTCTTTTGAGCGCTGGAAATACTTTTCTTTTCCTTTTTTTTCTTCTCAAGCTCTTCTCTCATGTAGTCTTGAGCAATAGTTGAAGGTTTGGTTGTTAGTTTTAACTTTTCCATTTCACGGCGTACTTCGCGTTGAACTCTTTTAGGGTTTTTTCGGTGAATTTGTATATTGATTTCTTTGGCCTCACCAAATTTCAACTCATGATAATTGCTCAGAACAAACTCATAAATTTCGGGATCTGTTGGCTCACCACCAAAAATATGCCGCGCAACAGCGTATCCTTCCTTGTCAGTCCTTTCAAAAGTGCCAACCCAGAACTTTTTTTCAAAGAATATTGTAGCTATAATGGTAATCATAAATCTAGTTTCACAGAGCTCTTTTTATTAGTTTTTGAAAAATATTAACCATAGACTTAATCTCATCTTTTGTGAGGTTTTGAAAAAACTCTGCATCTTTTTTTTCAACAGCAGGCATGGATTGTTTGAGTATATCAGAGCCTTTATGAGTCAAAACGGGGTTTTTTGCTCTTCCATCAGGCGATTTTTTTCGTAGAATGAGTTCTTTTTTCTCGAGGCCTCTAATAATTTGAGACACAGTATTAGGGTCAAGCCTGGCCATTTTCCCTACCGTGGCCTGAGTTACCTTATCTCCTTGTCTAGTTAGCCATCCTAGTGTTGCGAGAATAACAAATTGTGGATGAGTAAGGTTGATTGTTTTAAGTGTCTTTTCAATGTATCCGCGCCATGCTGTGCTGATATGCCACAAAAGAAATCCAGGGCTGTGTTTTGGGCTATCATGAACACTAATTTCTTTAAAATTTAATTTATTCATAAAGAGCAAGTTCCCATTGCTTGAGCAATAACTTGAAAGTCGACTTTAGGGATTTCAAAACATCCTTTACGGAATGGGAATCCCCATTTCTTTTTATCTTTTATAAAGGATAACTTTTCTAAAAGTTCTTGAATAGGAATCTCTTTTGAATCAACAAAAGTAACGTCTCGTCTCCAGGGAGTAAACTCTTTACTCATTTTAAAAAGGTATGGATTGCCACTCATAATTTTACCAATGGCTGTGAAGGATTGGCAAGGCTGTTTTTCTCCAAACTTGATAGTTGGGGAGTAGTAAATAATCCAATCGCCTTCTTTCATCCGGTTCAATGGACCCGCCTTTCCATGGCAGACTTGCGCAAACCCTCCTAAGACTCCTCTTTGTACATGCTCCTTAGATGCAACACCTATCCAATATTTTTTCACTATTTTTCCTCATGGAGCTTATATATTCTAATCCTATGTCCATCAGGATCAAGAATAACAAAAGTTTGTCCAAAATCCATATTTGTGGGTTTCTGAGCTACAGTAACATGTTTTTTTCCTAATTCTAAATAAAGATCATCTACGTTTTCTGTGGGGAAGCATATCTCAACTCCTCCAGCTTCGACTTCTACATGAGGTTCAGCGGTGTATTTTGACCATAGCCCAAGCATAACACCATTTTTTAGAGCAAACATTACAAATGTTGGGTGTTCTTCAATGGGCTTTAAATCAAAAATTTCTTGATAAAAGAGGCTGCTTTTTTGTGGATTTGAGACGAATAGTAGTGTAATTCCTAAAGTGGGGTTTAGCATAATTTCTTCCTGTTGTTTTTCTGAGTAATATAGTACGTATACGTATTAATTGTCTATTGGATTTGAAATTTACGTTTCCCTTAAAGTATGATTTGATTTTTTTCGGAGCATTTATTTTTTTATAAGTTATACTTTGTTCACCGAAAAATTATAAAAAGTTTATTCATGATAAAAAAATTACTGTTAGTGGTAGTTCTCCTTTTTAGAGGAAGCCAAATGTTAGGAGCTATGTTACCCTTTGAAAGTGATCCTAATGAGATAAGAAATCTTATAAATTCAAAATGCATGGCTGTAGATGCCATGACTTATGTTGTTCATTCAGTTGAAGAAACTGTAATAAAGCCTACTGTTGATCGCAGCACTGCACTGCGCATTTACAAACCATCTGCTGAGGGAGAATTTCCACTCATACTTTTTATACATGGGGGAGCTTGGGTCGCAGGCAGTCTTGATACACATGACAATCTTGCCCGCTATCTTTGTAAAAAAACTAATTCTGTTGTTGTGTCTGTTGATTATCTAAACTCTCCAGAAGGAAAATTCCCTTATCCTCTTGAACAATGTTATGATGCTCTCTTATGGGTATCTGCAAATTATCAACTGCTACAAGTCGTTGAAGATTGTGTTGCTGTTGTGGGCGATAGTGCAGGTGGAAATATGGCCGCTGCGCTTTGCTTAATGACACGAGACAGAAGTGGTCCAAAAATATCTTTCCAAGCTTTGATTAATCCTGCTCCTGATTTGACTTGTAAGGGAACAATTGCGCCTACAGGAGATAAGCTAGATATTCTTAGATGGCAAGCTTCGATGTATGTGAGAAGTCCTGAGGAAGTATACAATTCTTACGTTTCTCCTATTCTTGCAGAAGATTTTTCAAATATCCCTCCTGCTATTGTAATGCTTGCTGAGCATGATGATTTGTATCAAGATGGTTTAGCTTTTGCAGAGAAACTTAAAAATCACGGTGTTCCAGTTAATATTTACTGCCAGTGGGGGGCTCATCATCTGGCAGCTGATGGAGCAAAAGCTTCACAGCAGGCTACTGAATCGCTTGATATTGTCTGCATAGCTCTAAAGAATGCATTTCACAAACATCGAAAGCAATTGGCTCTAGAGTAGTTGAAAATTCTTTATATTAGATGTGACAGCAGTACTGTGATCAATTCTGGGAACAGCTTTTTATCATAGTCTCCTCCAAAATGCCCTTGATTGTAGAACTCGTGGTATTCACATTGAAGTTGCTGATGTATAAAGCGAGGTTCAGCAATTGGAATCCACGGGTCATCCTGAGAAGCAAATATCACTGTCCACTGCTGGTTTTTTCGAATCCTATCCCATTGCCAGGGTGTATCAAAGTATCCTGATTTCTTTTCTGCATCTATATTGAGATGCGTATAGTAACCCCCAATTAGAACTGATCCTAGTAAGGGGTATTGCTCCGCATAGCGCATAGCAGCAATAGCTCCAGAGGAATGGCCTACAATCACAGTGTTTTCATCTACCTTTAACTCTTCTCGTAGAAAGGGCAACCAATAGCTTGCACGAGCAAGCTCAGGATCAGGAAACTCTGCTGCAATAACTTCAACACCTTGACTCTCAAGCTTATGTTGTACACTTGGGTACCAAAGCTCTTTAGTTGTGCATCCACCATTGCCGGGAGCAAAAACCAATCGTTTCATTATGTATCCTTCTTATTAAAGATTGTTCCTCATCAGAAAGGATAGTAACCAAATTTTCATTTTTTTACAATCAGGGGCTAGAAAACATTCTCCACTGAAATTAAAATTAGATTTTGTAATTTCCAGTATCAAAAGTTCAGAACGCGCCTATCAAGCTCCAATAGTTTAAAGCTTTTCTTCTTCTGGCAATCTCTATATTATCGCTCATCTACAAAATGATCAAAAAAGAATATAGGAAGTTCATTGGCGCCACTTATCAGTTGTAAATCTATCAGTAAAGCGTATGCAACGCGTGATCTTTTTAGTGATCTTTCTATAAACTTCTCTCCAGGGGATAGAATAGGACTTATAGGCCCCAATGGAGCTGGTAAATCGACTCTTTTAAAACTAATTGCTAAATTGGATGAATCAGATAGTGGGGAGATTGTTTATAGTAAAAGCGCCTCAGTTGGTTATGTCCCCCAATATGTTGAAAAACATAATGGCACACTTCAAGAGGTGTTAGAAGATGCTTTAATCAATGATTCACATATTGAAGAGTATGATAGGGAAGGGCATATTCAAAAGACTTTAGGAAAAGTTGGGCTTGTAGATTCCCAGCAACTTGCTAGTGAACTCTCTGGCGGATGGGCTCGCAGATTGACTATTGCTAAGGCCCTTGTGAATGAACCTAACATTCTTCTTTTAGATGAACCCACTAACCATTTAGATCTAGATACTATCCTATGGCTCGAAGGCTTTCTTCAAAGAACCTTTAAAACTTTTATTGTTACAAGTCACGACCGCGTCTTTTTAGATAATATTTGCAATAAGGTTTGGGAATTGAGCCATAGATATCCAAAGGGAGTTTTTTCTGTAGATGGTGGGTATGCTGAGTTTCTAAATATGAGAGAAACCTTTTTGCAGGGTCAATTGCAATATGAAAAGGGGCTTCGATCAAAAACGTCTAGAGAAGAAGAATGGTTAAAGCAATCACCAAAAGCACGCACAACAAAAGCAAGGGCTCGGATACAAGAAGCGGCTAGGCTGCAACATGAACTTGCCAAAGTTAAGTTGCGAAATACTGAAAGTAAAACAGAGATCGGTTTTAGTGACACGGGTAGGCAAACAAAAAAATTACTTGTAGCAAAGAATTTGAGTAAAGATTTTGAAGGCGAAAATATTTTTTCGGGTTTAGACATTAGGCTAATGCGTGGAGATCGATTGGGGATTGTTGGAGGCAACGGAAGCGGTAAATCCACATTGCTAAAAATATTAGGTCAAAAAATTACCAGTGACAGTGGAACTGTAAAATATGCTGATAATTTGAAAATCTTTTATTTTGATCAACATCGAGAGAGTCTTGATTTAGACCTTAGCTTGAAAGATGCATTGTCTCCCAACGGTGACACAGTGTTATATAGAGGTAATCGCATTCATGTTAATAGATGGTGTGAGAAGTTTTTATTTAATAAAAACCGCTTGGAGCTTCCAATAAAGCTAATGTCAGGCGGAGAGCGCGCCCGCATTTTAATTGCTCGTTTGATGACACAGCCTGTGGATCTATTGCTTCTTGATGAACCTACAAATGATTTAGATATTGAAACTCTAGAGATTTTAGAGGAGAGTCTGGATGATTTTCCTGGTGGTGTGATTTTAATCTCACATGATCGAGCTATTGTAGATCGTGTTGCAGATACTTTACTTGCCCTAGATGGAGTTGGAGGCTATCGCTCTTTCAATGATACAGAAACGTGGCTGCAATATCGCAAGGAGCAAGCTCGTGAGAAGAGAAAAGAGTCTTCTAGCAGTAAGAAAAAAGTATCTAGCAAAAAAGCTAGGCTATCATATCATGAGAAACAAGAACTTGCTAAGATGGAAGAGACCATTACAGAGCTCAGCAAGGAAGTCGACCGCCTTTCGGCTATAGTAGAAGACCCTGCTATTCAAAGTGACAATGACTCTCTTCTAAAAGCATGCAAAGATCTTGGGGAGAAACAAAAAGAAATCGATGATGCCTACCTTAGGTGGCAAGACCTTGAAGATAGATCCAAGTAGAGGTTCTTTCTTTTTCTCTCTGTGGGTATCTCATAATGATGGTGTTTATACATAATCTTATGTTTCCTGAAGGCGATGATTTCAATCGTCTTTAAATCCCTAATTTAAGCCAAAAATAACGCACTATTTTAGAGTGTTACTTTTGTTTAAAAGTGAAAATCGAGGAAAATTTTCTAAGAAGTAGATATACTTTTTAAAAAATTTGTCAAATAAAAATTAGTGATATTTCTAATAGTCAGAGCCATTATGAAAAATCTAATCGACCTAAAAAATGTAGGGAAAGCCACTCTAGAAGATCTAGCAGTTTTAGGAATTAAAAGTGTTGACGAGCTTGCGTGCCAAGATCCGACATTTTTATTTCACAAACTTGAAGAGCTAACGTGTAAAAAACATGATTTTTGTGTTTGGGATGTTTTTGCTGCAATAATTCATGAAGCTAAAACAGGCAACCCCACCAACTGGTGGGAGTGGACAAAGGGGCGTAAAGAGCTTCAAAAAAAAGGAGCTTTAAAACATTTCAATGGATGAGATTAAAGAGTCAAAACTAGATGAATGACTACACTTTGGTTTTAGATAATTTTTTTACACTTAATATAGACATCTGAGAAATAGAGCTCTTCATAGAGGTGAAAGTATCTGTTTACTCCATTAGGGTTTGTTTCTTGAACAAGTTTTCTACGAAGTAAAAAGACTGGGTCATAGGGACAATAAAAAACCTCAGCGAGTTGCCGAGGTTTTTTATTTCATCTATGTATGAAATTAGAGTTTTAAGCTGTTTGAGGTCTTAAGTTAAGATGACTTAAGCGTTCATATGCAAGCGTAAGACCTGCTGCTATTCCTGCCACTCCAACGAGTGCTCCTGCAGCTCTTTGCCCTATAGTTTTTTTAGGGTCTAAGTAAGACTCTTTTGCAAATTTACCGGCATGAAACGCCACTAGAGCGCCTATACCAGCTGGGATCAAATTATGGAGCATAATATCGCCCGAGCGCTCAATTGTAGATAGCTTCAGACTCGTATATCCGCTCTTTGGTGCTTGGTCTTCTTGCACTGTGCCAAATTCAAGAGTTTGTTGACTTGGGTAGCTTTTTGTTGAAAAACCAACTTTATCTAAGACTTTTTGCCAATTGCCTAGCGTTGCTTCTGACAGTGATGCCCAAATATAATTTCCTGTATTAGGTTTAAAACCTGAGGTAATTTTATTTACCCAGTTTTTAGATTCGATGGAATACTTGGTATGGTCAGTTATTACTTGCTTATTTTCAATTACTCTGGCAGCGCTAATAGTAAGTGTTTTCCCTTGATCAATTTGATCAATATTTTCTGCGCTAAAGTAGTTGGGGGCCCCAAGTTCTTCAGGATTGAAAATAGCGTGAGCACCGTTGGCAACTTTTTTTGATACGGCTGAGTAGTTTTCTTGGAACTTTACGCCTATTTTTTCAGTTAGAGCAACTCGAGCAAAATCTGCTGCGGCCTTGTCAATAGCACTAACATAGAAAGCTTTGCCACCAATTTTTGGAAATCTTTTTGCTAAGAAGTAGTTCATTTTTTCTTTGCCAAGTGGGTCTTGAGAGCTGGCTGTAAAAGTTTCAACTTGAGCCGTCTTTCCTTGATCAGTTACAGAAACTGTGCAGCTGTCAGCCTTGTCTGACCCAAATATGTATGCTGGTTCAATAGTTTTTTTGCAGTCAATTTTAGCTTCCACAAGCTGCTTTATTGTACATAGTTGATTGGATAGATCTTGAGAAGAACACCCTTTGTAAAAGGTTTTTACTCCTGGATAGCTCGGGCCTAGGATTAAGCTGTAGGAATGAGTCGATGTGATGCTATCTTGAGCAGCGGTTTTCGAAATAAAATCAGCTGCACCTGAAGCGCTAAACGGTGATTTTCCGTTTATAAATGAATCAAAAACAAATGGTTTGGTAAGCGATGGAGTATCTTCTTTAGATGACGCACTTGTAAATGATGGAGTGTCTTCTTTAGATGACGCACTTGTAAACGATGGAGTATCTTCTTTAGATGACGCACTTGTAAACGATGATTTGTCTTTAGGAGCTGGACATGTGTTGCTATTTGAATATAGTCCATATGGATAAACTCGAGTCATTTTTTGCCCTTAGGTTTGATATGTATGTTATTTATAGTAACATAATATAGCTTAAATATTAAGATAATTTAAAGACTTTTTTAACTAAGGTATTAAAGTTAAAAATTTAATTTATAAGTGTTTTTTGTGAGCTAGAAGGTCTGGACTTTTACCTGAAAAATAAGTTAACATCTCTTTTCTAATTAACCCGTATATTCTCTATGTTTGAATCTCTCGAAGGCAAATCACTTGTTGAACTTGAAGAAAAAGTATTAAAAGAGTGGAAAGATCAAAAAATTTTTTCAAAATCTCTTCAAATGCGCAAAAAACAACATCTATTTTCATTTTTTGATGGACCGCCATTTGCTACAGGAATGCCTCATTATGGCCATATCTTAGCCAGCACCATCAAAGATGTTGTTGCTCGCTATAAAACAATGCAAGGCTATTATGTGCCAAGACGTTTTGGATGGGACTGTCATGGCCTTCCAGTCGAGAATGAGATTGAAAAGCTTCATGAGCTTAAAGGAGCTCATGATATCGAACAATTTGGCATTGGTAAGTTTAATGAAGAGTGCCGCAAAATTGTAATGAGATACTCAGAAGAGTGGCAAGGAATTATTTCAAGACTTGGAAGATGGGTAGATTTTGACAACACCTACCACACCATGGATGCAACTTTTATGGAAAGCGTTTGGTGGGTATTTTCTGAACTATACAAGCAAGATTTAGTTTATCAAGGCTTCAAAGTTATGCCTTATTCGGCAAAACTAGGCACCCCACTGTCAAATTTTGAGGCTAACCTTAACTATAAAGATGTCGATGATCCCTCCATCGTAGTTGAATTTCCTCTTGTAGAGGATCTGAACACTAAATTACTTGTTTGGACAACTACACCATGGACATTGGTCTCCAACCTTGCAGCATGTGTTGGTAAAGACATTGTCTACGTAAAAGTTAAACATCACAAATCAGAAAGTACTTATATTCTCGCCAAGTCTCGCCTTAGCAGCTACTTCAAAGAAGAGTCTGAATATACCCTTGATGGAGAGCTTAAAGCAGAAGATCTCGTTGGGGCCAAATACAGACCTCCTTTTGATTATTTTAAAGACAAAGATGCATTCAAAGTCCTAATTGCAGATTTTGTAAACACAGAAAATGGAACGGGTATTGTTCATATGGCTCCAGGATTTGGAGAGGATGACTTTTATGTTTGTAAAGAAGCTCAAATAGATCCTGTATGTCCTATTGACGCTAACTGCAAATTTACTGGAGAAATTTCTGAGTATAAAGGGTTATTTGTCAAAGATGCTGATAAAGATATTATTGCTAGACTTAAAGCTTCTGGGGGTTTGTTTTATCGAGGTACAATTCGCCACAGATATCCATTTTGTTGGAGAACTGATACTCCACTTATCTACAGGGTAACGACCTCATGGTTTGTTGCAGTTGAAAAAATAAAAGATAGAATTATCTCTGCTAATAAAAGCATTTATTGGATGCCCAGCCATATTAAAAATGGACGGTTTGGAAAGTGGCTTGAAGGAGCACGTGATTGGGCAATAAGCCGCAATAGATATTGGGGGACTCCGATACCAATTTGGGAAGCAGAAGATGGAGAGCGCATTGTTATTGGCAGCATTGATGAGCTCAAAAAGTATACTGGAGAAAAAGTTGATGATTTGCATCGTCACTTTGTTGATAACTTAGAATTCAAAAACAAAAAGGGTAAAGTTTTTAAACGCACAAATGGAGTGTTTGATTGTTGGTTTGAATCGGGCTCTATGCCATATGCTCAAAATCACTATCCTTTTGAAAACAAAAATCTGTTAGACAAAATTTTCCCAGCAGACTTCATAGCTGAAGGCTTAGATCAAACTAGAGGTTGGTTTTACACCCTGACAGTTTTAGGAGCAGCTCTCTTCGATCACCATCCGTTCAAAAATGTTATTGTAAATGGGATTATTCTAGCTGAAGACGGGCAAAAAATGTCTAAACGTCTTAAAAACTATCCAGACCCAATGAAGATTTTGAATTCTTATGGAGCTGATGCTTTAAGACTTTACCTTTTGAGTACTCCTGTTGTGAAAGGAGAAGATATGCGCTTCCAGCAGAGAGGAGTTGAGCAAACTTTTAGGCAAACTATTCTTCCATTTTGGAATGCTCATAATTTTTTCATTACCTATGTTAAAATTTATGGATGGGACCCACAAAAAGATTTCAAAAAACCTCGCAAACTCTTAGACAGGTGGGTGATTTCCAAACTTAACCAGCTTGTAAATTCTATCGAAAAAGCGATGGACACCTATGATCTCAATGCTGCTTTAGAGCCAATAATTGTATTTATGGACGAGTTAACTAATTGGTATATTAGAAGGTCTAGAAGACGTTTTTGGAGTAGTGAGGCAGGTGATAATCGAGATGAAGCTTTCTCTACTCTATACACTGTTTTAGTTGAAACATGTAAAATTGTTGCTCCGTTTATGCCTTTTTTAAGTGACGTAATTTACAAAAACCTTGTCAATACAGATAAGGAGCAAGAGTCTATTCACCTTTGTGATTATTCCATCTATAGAACTGACTGGCGCAATCTGCCTCTCGAAAAACAGATGAAAGCTCTGCAATCAGCTGTGAGTTTAGGGCATAGTTTGCGTAAAGAAAATAGATTGAAAGTACGACAACCTCTTTCAAAAATGCATATTGCAATAGGTTCTGAAAATGAAAAAGAATTTCTTGAGAGCCAAGCGCACCTTATTCGAGATGAGCTCAATGTAAAAGAAGTCATTTTTTATGAAGATGAAAGTGAGTTAGTCGTCTTGAAACTTATCCCTAATTTTAGAATTCTAGGCAAGAAAGTGGGAAGCTTAATGAAAGCTGCCCAAGCTAAAATTCAAGAATTAGATCAAAAAGCAATGCAAGATCTTTTTGAAGACAAGCCTGTACTTATAACAGTCAATGACCAAGAAATAGAACTTTTGAGAGAAGATGTTCAAATTCAAAGAGAAGTAAAAGGTGGAATGGTTGCTGCAAATATTGGTGACATAACCATTGCTTTAGACACGCACTTGACTGAAGAGCTACTAATTGAAGGGATCGCAAGAGAGCTTGTAAACAAAATACAAACTATGAGGCGAGAGGCGAAGCTCGATAAAGTGGATCGCATTAATCTAAAAATTGAGACGACTCCAAAAGTGAAAGAAGCTTTTGAGCAATTTAAAGATTATATCCAAGAAGAAGTTTTAGCTACGCAAGTTGAGTTTGTGCAGGAAGTTCAAGGAACTCAATGGGATATCAATGGCCAAGCCAGTGTTATTCACCTTTCAAAAGAGATAAAAGTTCCCAGCTAAGCAATCTAGCTTTGAACTATGAATACTTTTAGAGTTCTCTTCTTTTATGTTTTCTTGAGTATAGCGTTGTCGCTGTGAGTGCAAGGATTGCCACCCCCCATACAACTAAATTGGGCAAATTAAGCCACTTCAATGACGTTTGGTTTAGAAAGCCAAAACGTGAACTTGAAGGCCAAATAATTATGGCAGGAGAACCTTGAATATTTTTTTCTGGGATAAACCCAAAGTCTCTGCAATCACGGCTTCCAGCATGGTTATCTCCTAAAAAGAGATAGTACCCATTGGGGATGTGTAATCCATAATTAATAATGAGCTCTTTGTTTAGCTTTCCATCTACCATTGGGCTGCCGTGATCTTCAAAGCCACTAGCTTTTGTTTTTTCTAGAGCTACAAACTCTTTTAAAATAGGATCGTCTTTGCTGAAGATCTCGTGGTTTAAAAGGTGTAGGCCACCATCACGGAAATAAGTAAAGCGGTGAGGAATAAAGTCGGGGAGAGATCTATCTGGTTCATACAGTGTGATCATTTCCATCCCAAGATTAAATAGCTTCTGAGTCATTTTTGAGTCAGGACTATTGAGGGGATGACTATCAGGTAATTTTTTCTGTGAACCTGATCTGCGTATTTGGTATGCAACGCCATCGATAAATTCATAAGTGCCATCTGCTAGTTCTGGAAATGCGGGGCTATATTGGTGTGGCTTAAATGCTCTTTGCATTGAGTAGTTGCCTGCATAACCATTTTTTACAACAAAGCGTGCTGTGAGCATGGCATCTTTTATTTTTTTAAGATGTGTATCTGTTAGTGGGATAATGGACTTCTCTGGAGTAATCATAGGACGAAAACGACCAAATAAGTCTACACCTAGGTGGGGGCGAGGATAGTTTGTATGAGGAGAATGGTGGAATTCTAAAAAGAACTTACTCGTTGATTCTTTTAAGTCGAATCCCATTTCAAGGGCTTGTTTGCGATTCAACATTCGAGTCATTGCAAAATTTTTAATACCCCAAAGGTCTTTGTATTCAAGTTGAGGGGACTCTTCAACCCATCTGTGACCATTTGAAAACTTTCCATGAAGGCTTCCCTGTGATGTGACGTAGAGCTTTGCAACCTCTTGCCCCATTTGTGAAATATATACAGGTGACGCCACTTGTTTTGTGGCAGGACTCTCATCAGTTATGACTTTTCCTTCAAAGCTGCTAATTGGAACGTGTTCTAGATTTTGGAAAATTTCAGAGTCTTGAAATTCATTAATTTTGTTATGATTTCCATCTAATCCATAAATTTTTCCACCATAAAAATAGATAGTATCACCTGGCTTTCCAATAAGACGTTTTACCATTTGCTTCTTTGTATTAAACAGAAACAAATAGCGAGTTTTGTTTTCTGCAGGAGGAAGGTTGTCTACAGTAAAGATTGCAATATTGCCGCGTTTGAGGTTTTCAGCGTCAAAGTATAAGTGTGATTGTTTAAAGGGGAAATTAATTCCAAAGCAAGTTTTTGTGGCAATCACACGATCTTTTTCTAAAAGAGTAGGTCTCATTGAGCCGGATGGAATTTGGTAGTGTTGAAACCATAATTGGTTAATTAGTGTAACAGTTAATAGCGTAAAGCCTAATCCCATTACCCATTCATTGAGGTAATCAAAAGGAGATTTTTTGAAGTGTGCTTTGGTCTCTTTAAGCAGCTCTGTAGATATTGATTGAGCTAACTTACTATCTTTCTTATCAATAGCAACTTTAAGCTCTGAAAGCAGACGCTTAATATTGAGATAAATATTTTCAGGGACTTGATTTTTCTTTTTAATTAAAAGTTCACGGGCATGGTGGAAAGTTCTTCTAGACTTTCTTAGGGAGAACTTATAGCTATTGATCAACTTATTAACGAGCATATGGCTTTGCCATCCCTATGGGTTTAGAAGTTTCTATACTCATGTGTGTATGTTCATGAGGTTCAAAAATAAAGTAACATAGTCTACCAGATCTCAGCTTATTATTTAAGTCTTGATTTGAGATTGTAAATCGCACCTTGCGGTGAGAAGTATTGAAAATTGCAGCAAACTGCACCTCTTCAGGGCGGCTTTGGTCTTCAGCTCCTCTTACATAGATAGTATATTTTTTAAAAATGGGATGTGTTTTTAGTTCAAATTGTATGCTTCCGTCGACAGTAAACTGGTGTGAGATAAGTTCAAGAGGAGGTATTGGGAAGTTAGAGTGAATGGACTTTAAGTTTGAACCCGAATCAATGACTCGCATTTTAGCTTGTGCAAATTGGTTAGAGGCTTGAATCCAGAAAGGAAAGTAGCCCGGAACTCCTTCATTATCTTGTGGAAGGAATATTTCAATTTTTTTGCCCGCAAGCTCGCTATTGTCATTTGGCCAGCGTGTTTGATAAGCTTGGCAATAGGCTCGTTTAATTTTCTTTCCTTGTGAATAAACCGGAGGGTTCCAAATTGAGCGTTGATCTGGAACATTGAGAGGAGGACGTGGTCCAGCTTTTTTTCGTTGATCCTTTTCAATAAGCTCGAAGCTTAAGCCAATGAGAGTCGGAAATATCTGCTCTTGTGCGTAAATTTTTTGCCAGCTCTTCTGAGAGAAAGAGTACATGTCTTCAATTTTTTTTGTGTCTAGATCTAGCTCGTACATTACCCAGGATAGATGCTTAGGGGCCCCATTACTAACCCATGACTGCCAAGACGTTATATTCTTTCTTTCACTCATTGGAGCTGATATTTCTTCAATGATAATGACTGAGTCTCGGATATCAAAGATATGGAATAAAGTAAGATTCTTACCCTGAGAACTTACTACAAAATCACCCGTTTTAGCTTGTTTTAACGAATCGGCAAGAGTCATTCCATCTGCCTGCAAAAAACTTACAGAGCAAATAGCTATGAGTGAAAAAAATATAAAACTTTTAATGTGTGCGTACGCCTTCATAATAGAGCTGAAATTATATAGGTTTGTTGTTTTTTTTTCACTATGGATTGAGAATAAAGCTGAAAACTTAAAAAAAATTTGAATACGCGTTAACTTAAAATTTTATTTAGAGTGTTTCAATGAAAATTCAGGAAATTTCCACAAAGTTTAAAGTGCTGGCGCAAGGCTCGTAACTAATCTAGTTATAGTTACTAATTGAAAAAATAGTTTGAGATAGCCTAAAGTCTTTGCGATGATTTTAGTAGAAATAGAATTGTCATATGTAATAATTTGACCTTTAAATAAAAAAGTTAATTAAATATGAGCGTTCAACCAAGAAAATTTTATCAGTTTTTTTTCATCTTATTTATGTTGTCTTTCGTAAGCATAGGTTGCACAGGCCAATCCTTGCTATCAGCGAAGGATCAAGATCAGCCTAACTGGCAACAGGAGGTTCATGAACTCGATGAAAAAATTGCGGTACTTAAACGTTGGCAAGAAGGTTATAAAATGACTGCGGAGCAAGCTCAATTTAAAGCTGACAGACTCCAGTTTGAGGAAAATCAATTACTTGATTCTAAAAGGCTTTGGAAGGTTGCAGAAAATGCAACTCAAAAAGCTCAGGACCTTCAAGTGATTATTGGTAAACTCGAAGACCAACGCAATGAAATTTTAAAAAAGCATAACCAACCCATTCCTAAAAATTAATATGAAGAAGATATTGCTTTTTGTAATGAGCTTTTCACTTTTTGCCTTTTCTTTACAGCTTGTAAATGCAGAGGGCTTAGATACAGAAGCTCTTGATCGTCAAACAGAAATTCAAGAGCTTGAAAAAAGCATTAGCGCTTTATTGAAATGGCAAAATCAATACCGCAAAAAACAAAAAAGCTACGAAGCTCATAGTAAGAGAGTTCTATTTAGGAATAGTTCTCCCAAAGATTCTAAGAAGTCTAATCAAATGGCAGCTGAAGCTAAAGAAAATGTGTTGGAACTTCAAAAGCAAATTGATATGCTAGAGTCTAGAAAAATGGGACTGATAGAGGCTCAACTATAAAACATGTCTTATATTGTTCATCAATATTCACCTAGTTTACTTACAGATTTTTATCAGCTTACAATGGCCTATGGTTATTGGAAGGCTAAAATTGATCAGCACGAAGCTGTTTTTCATATGCACTTTCGCAGGCCACCTTTTAATGGAAGTTTAGCTGTAGCAGCTGGCCTTGAGAATATTATCCAAATTTTAGAAAATTATAAGTTCTCTGAAGAAGATTTGTCCTTTTTACAGGAGATGAAGGATGAAAGAGGGGAACCTCATTTCTGTGAAGAGTTTATAAAATACTTAAGGGATCTAGAGTTTTGCTGGGATGTAGATGCTATTGAGGAAGGGGAGATGGTATTTCCTTACGAGCCACTTGTTCGAGTTAGGGGCCCTCTTCTACAGTGTCAGCTTCTAGAGAGCCTTATGCTCAATGTCATAAATTTTCAAACACTTATTGCGACAAAGGCTGCACGTATATTTATTGCTGCAGAAGGCGCCCCAATTGTAGAATTTGGATTCAGGCGCGCTCAAGGGATTGATGGAGCTGTTTCAGCTTCAAGAGCAGCTTATATTGGAGGGTGTGTTGGAACGTCAAATGTAATGGCTGGGAAGCTCTTTGATATACCTATTCGAGGAACTCAAGCACATAGCTGGATTTTGGCTTTTGATAGTGAACTTGAGGCCTTTGAAACCTTTGCTGAAACGCAACCAAACAATTGCTTGTTCCTTGTAGATACGTTTAGTACGTTGAAAGGAGTTAAACACGCTATTGAAGTGGGTAAAAAGTTAGTTCAAAAAGGTAAAAAGTTTTTAGGTGTGCGATTAGATTCTGGAGATTTAGCTTATTTAAGTATTGAAGCGAGAAAAATGCTGGATGCTGCTGGCTTTAAAGATGCGATTGTACTAGCTAGTAATGAGCTTGATGAAACGATAATTCGAGATCTTACTTTGCAGGGGGCAAAAATATGTGTGTGGGGTGTGGGGACTAATTTAGTTACATCTAAAGGCCAATCTTCTTTAGATGGAGTTTACAAAATTGCAGCTATCAAAGCGCCAGGTGGAGATTGGAAGTATCGCTTAAAAATATCTGAGCAAATGAGAAAAACGACAAACCCTGGTATTTTGCAGGTTAAGCGCTTTACTTCGGATAAAAGGTATTTGGGAGATGTTATTTATGATGAATTAAATGCTCCAAAAGATGAATGGACAATTATTGACCCGTTAGACCCAACTAAGAAAAAAAACTTCCCTCTATCTGCTTCTTCTAAAGATATGCTTAAGCCTATCTTTAGAAAGGGTAAAAGAGTTTATGACTCTCCATCTCTTACAGAAATACGAGGTAAAATGATTTCGCAGCTTCCTTACTTTCATAGTGGGCTTAAAAGATTTTTATTTCCTCATCAATATCCAGTTGGTCTTGATCAAAGTCTATATAAAATTAAAACTCAATTAATTGAAAAAATTAGGCGATCTAAATGAGTAGAGCACTTTTAATTGTAGACCTTCAAAATGACTTTTTAACCCAAGGCGCGCTTGCTGTTCCTAATTCAGATCAAATTATACCACTAATTAATGCACTTATGCCTCTGTTTGAAAACGTGTATGCAACTAAAGATTGTCACCCTGAAAATCATGTTAGTTTTGCAAGCAGGTGGAATAAAGAGGTTGGTCAAAGCGCCATGATAAATGATTCCAAACAAATTCTTTGGCCTGATCATTGTATAAAAGATCAATGGGGTTATCAATTTCCAGATTCATTAAATCAAAAATGGATTAGCAAAGAGTTTTATAAAGGAACCGACCCCAATGTAGATAGCTACAGTATTTTTTTTGATAAGAATAAAAATCCAGCGAGCAAAATCCAGGAACACCTTAAAACTGAGCAGATATCTGAGCTGTTTATTGTAGGGCTTGCTACAGACTACTGCGTTAGAGAGACTGTTTTGCATGCCTTAGATTTAGGTTACCGAGTTTCAATTATTGTAGATGGGTGTAAAGGAGTAAACATCGAGCCAGGCGACGAAGAAAAAGCGATCGTAGAAATGAAAGAAAAAGGAGCTTCTTTAGTAGAGTCTGAAGAGCTCTTTAAAACATCTTATGATTCAAAGAGCTCAACAGTTGGCGATATTAGTCGTTAAAGAGTGGAGATACTGCAATATCGTACACGCTTCTTTCAACACCTTCTTGTTTAAATGAATTAAAGGAAACGTCTCTTAAAAATTCTGGAAGAGATTCATTATGAGTAAAACTCATTAATTCTTGAGCTGATCCTAGAATTTTTTCATCCAAACTCTCAAGCTGAGGTAAAATCTCTGTTTTGAAATCTTTAATACTTTCAAACTTAACAATGCCTTCTTTTTCAAAAAGCTCAAAGTCTTGTTTTTGTGCTTCAAGGGCAGCGTTGTTTTGAGCAGCTAAGAAAGATTGAACTTCTTCAGAGTCTTTTTGTCCAGAAAGAGTTTCTCCTTTAAGAGTTTGATCTTTCAATTGGTTGTTCCACTTGTAGCGAGCTAAATCATGCATCAATGCCAATCTTTCTTGCATTAGAACAAACAGTGTTTCAAGCTCATGAATTGTAGAGTTTAATTCAGTGTTATTGCCTATGTTTACTTCTTGTTGAGCGGGTTGAACAGGGCTTGTATCTGCTTTTAAAAGAGAGGCAGATGCAAATAATGATCCCGCTACTAGAACTGCATATAATGAGTTTTTGAACATTTTCATAATAAATCTCTTTGTTAAAATTATAATTTATAAACTAAGTTGATCCCATGTCTTATAGGGATTAATAAACTTTCTACTTTTGTATCTTTTTCAACATATTCATTGAATTGATTCATAAGGTGCAATCTAGGAGTTGTTGCTTCAACAACCTCTCCTTTCCATAGTGCATCGTCAATTATGATAAGACCTCCTGGACGAGTTTTTTCGACCAGCTTTTGGTAGTATTCTAAATATGGAGTTTTATCAGCATCTAAAAAAGATAAGTCTAAGGGCTGCTCAATTTGATCTATACAATCTATAGCGTTTCCATAAAAGAGTTCTACTTTATGACCGTCCGGGTGGGCGTTAACATTTTTTGTCGCAGTTTTAAAATACAAAGCATCTCGTTCACAACTAATAACTTTTCCATCAGGCTCAAGGGCCTCTGCCATTGCAAGTGCAGAAAACCCCACATATGTTCCAATGTCAACTACATATTTGGCTCTCATAACTTTTATTAGAATCGACAAAAGAGAGGCAACTTGAGTTCCACATAGCATGTGAGAACCCTCAAAAGTCTTTCCAGTTTCTTTTTGAATCTTTTGTAGGGATTCAGAAAGGGGCCTAGCATGGGACTCTAAATATTGTTTAATAGGCTGCAAAAGCATAAAATGGTTTTTCTTTTTTGTACTAATGACCTAATATACCAAATTTTAAGCTTAAAATCAATTATTGAGACAAGAATTATGGAGCCTGTGCAATTTCCCCCAAAATCAGTTTTTTTGGGTAATGATGCCTCTTTGGGTAGCGTTTTTAAAGCCAATATTCAAGAACACCCTTTTTTACTTTACTCACTTATAATCTTTGCTTTAGCGATAATTCACACGCTTTTAGCTCACCAAATTACGCAGTATGCGCACAAATTGGCTAATAAAAAAGCAAAAGAGCATCCAGAGGGAAAGCATGAGCACTCTTTTAAAATAGAAATTTTACACTTTTTGGGTGAAGTGGAGGTTATCTTTGCAATTTGGGTTATTCCACTCTTATTAGTAATAACTTTCTTTAATGACTGGCATGTAGCAGTAAATTTTTTAAATACTGTAAATTTTGATGAGCCTCTTTTTGTTGTTGTTATTATGATTTTAGCTTCAACTAAGCCTGTTTTAAAGTCAGCTGAGTGGTGCTTACAACTAATCGCGCGCCTTTTTGGAGGCAGTGTAGCCGCTTGGTGGATTGTAATTTTGACTTTTTGTCCTATTTTGGGATCATTTATTACAGAGCCAGGAGCTATGACTCTTGGGGCTCTTTTATTGAAGAGGCAATTCTATGAGAAAGGGCCTTCTAAAAAACTAGCTTATGCAACGTTGGGTCTACTGTTTGTAAATATATCTATTGGTGGGGTTTTGACAAACTTTGCAGCGCCTCCTGTTTTGATGGTCGCAAAAAAATGGGCATGGAGTAATAGCTTTATGTTCTTTCACTTCGGGATTAAGTCCATTGTTGCAATTTTAATTTCAAACTTTGTTTATTTTGGCTTCTTTTTAAAGGAGCTTAAAACCTTAAAGTCTGAAACGCATACTCAAGCAGATAATGAAATTGTCCCTATTTGGATCACCGTGATCCACATTTGTTATTTGGCGGCAGTTGTTTTTTTTGCCCATTATCCTGTCGTACTCATCGGGATACTTTTCCTCTTCTTGGCCTTTCAAAAGGCAACGGCCCCTCACCAGGATCAACTAGCTCTTCGAGGCCCACTTCTAGTTGGAACATTCTTGGCTGGCCTTATTATTCATGGGAGTCTACAAGGGTGGTGGATTGAACCTATCATTACAAGGCTTGCCCCAGGACCATTAATGCTTGCTTCAGCTGCTTTGACAAGTTTCAACGATAACGCTCTAATTACATACTTAAGCTCGTTAATTAACGATCTGTCTCCTACACTTAAATATGCTGTTATGAGTGGAGCCGTTGCAGGTGGAGGGCTTACGGTAATTGCCAATGCTCCAAACCCTGCGGGTCAGTTTTTACTTAAAGACCACTTTGAAGATGGAGTTGCACCGCTAAATCTTTTTGCTGCAGCGCTTTTTCCTACAATAGTTATTCTTATTATTTCACTTTTCCTTGTTAGGTTTTATTAGGATAAACACTTGCTAGCCTAATATGGAATTCTAAGAATTTAATATACTTATTATAAGTAGTTTATGTAATTGTATTCCCTTGACTTTTTACTCATTTTGTGTTATAATGATTGTAGAGTAAATCATTACAATCAAAGGTCTTATGAGTTTTACAAGTCAAGTTGTCAGAATAGGTGAAGGATGGGAGGGAACTGCAAAAGTTGAAGAAGATGCAGCCCTTGTATACGCTATTCGCGATCAATATGAAGCAACGGCTCCAGGTGCTGAAGGATCCTCTGACGATGCTAAAGAGCTCTTTCCAGATACCTATGTCGATATGGCCAGAAATGCAAATCAAGAGCTAGAAATTGTTGAAGAAGAAGAGCAAAATAAATGGTTTTTCTGGCGCAAAAAGAAAAATAAGAAAAAGAAATTTTATAACTAATTTCTAAGCACTTCCTACCTAAATTTTATCTAACAGTTTTTTTAATATTGGAAATTTTCAATTATAGTGGCTTTTTTCTTTAAAAAAGCTTTCTTTAGTTTAATGGGATAGATACGTATCATGCTTGATAATAAATGGGGCAAGTAGGACTTGAACCTACGACCGACGGGTTATGAGTCCGTTGCTCTAACCGACTGAGCTATTGCCCCTGATTGAAAACGTGAAACAAGATAACCCATTTTAACGAGATAAATCAAGTCCTTTATTAAGATGACTACGAAACCTTCAGAAAGCACACAAATAAAACTAGATCATACTGCTTTGAGAACAAAGTCTGCTGTGCTTGCAAATAAGCTTCTTAGTGAACCTCTTTTGCTTATATTTAGTTTAGTAGGATTTATTTTATGTAAGAGTTTGAATGGCACGGCTCTACAAATTTCTCTTTTAACAATGCTTAACCCCAGCCTTGGCCTGCTCGTTTTGTATTGGAGCACCTCTATCCATTGTAATCCTCAAAAGCTAAGCAGCAATTTGATATGGTCAGGAATACTTGCGCGTATGCCTTTTCTATTTTTCCCTTGGGTTACAAACCCATGGATATTTATTGGTTGTGCAGGGTTTTATATCTTTTTTTATAGAGCAAGTAACCCGGCTTGGATGGAAGTCATAAAACTAAATCTTCCAGATCCTCACAGGAGCAAGATTTATTCTTTTGCTTCAGCGCTGGGTTATGCAGAGGGGTTGGTGATTTGTCTTTGGGTGATACCTTGGTTAAAGCAAGATGAAATGGCTTGGCGTTGGTGCTTTCCAATAGCTGCAATTATTGGAATGACTTCAGTTCTTGTTCAAAATAGGGTTGTTCCACATGACTATAAACTCAAGCCCGAGAAAACTAAGAAAAGTCAGTTCTCTCTAAAAAATAAAATTGTAACTCCATGGAAAGAATCATATCGTCTGATGTCTAAGAGACCCGATTTTACACGGTTTCAAGTGGGCTTCTTTTTTTGTGGATTTGGTTTGATGATGAGCAGTGCAATTTTACCCCTATACTGCGTAAACACATTGAATGTTTCTCTAGGGGAGTTTGCTACTGCAAGGCTAGTTTGTATGTGCATTGGTTATGTTATTTTTTCAAAATTTTGGAGTCGTAAGCTAAACTCTCTCCCAATCTACGAGTTTATGGTTTATGTAATTATCTGCTTTATTCTCTTTGCAATTTTTATTGTCTTGTCGTCGATCGAGATCTATTTTTTATATGCCGCATTTTTTATTTATGGTATTGCTCAAGCAGGTAGTCACTTGAGTTGGAACCTTTCAGGGCCTATTTTTGCAAAGAATGAAAATAGCGCTGTATTTAGTAGCATCAATGTTTTGATGGTAGGTATTAGAGGATGTATTGCTCCAGCACTTGGTAGCATCTTGTATATTTATTTTAGCTCATACATTGTCTTTACTGCTTTCATCCTACTTTCTTTTATAGCTATTTGGGTGATGATGCGTGGTTTAGCGCGGCATTCAATGATTTCCTAAGCTTTTTTTGTAGATAAACCTCAAAAAAGTTTTTTTTTCTTGTTTTTTCATTCCAAAGGAAATAGAAGAAGAAGTTTTATGTTTGTAAAATTTTAAAGCAGTGTCAGCAAAAAAAATTAACGTTTTTATTCTAGTTTGTCTCATCGTTTTTCTAGCAGCAAGAAGTCATCTTGATGCAAATACAAATCAGAGCGAGAAGGCTGTCAGCAAAGAGCCTAATAATAAATACTTAAATAGAGATTGTTTAACAATAAATGATCAATATCTAGAAGGGTATTTACAGTCGAAACTTGACCAAGAATATCCAAGTTACCCTGTTCGCGTTATTGTTCGACATAGGTATGCATATTTGTATAGTTTGCCTAAAGATGATCAGATACGCTCAGGAATGATTACTGTTGCTTCTAAAACACCGGGAATCTTGGGGGTCAAAGTTAAGGAAGGTATTGAACCTGCTAAACCGGGGAAAGTTGCCTGTCTTGTCCCTGCCAAGAAGCCGAGAATAAAAGGGATCTGGTTTCCTCAAAACACTGTGTTGTTCCCTCCTCTAATAGCAAGACCCAGGGCAGTACTTAATTCGATTAGCTATAGGTGGCAGTGGAAAGAAGCTTCAGAAATGCTAGGGAAAAATGCTGTTGCTGTATCGTTTGGAGATATTTTCCCCCTCTACCGATTTATTGACTTAGGCAAAGCGCATGCTAAGCTTCAGTTTTCATTAGAAGCAGCTTCGTGGGCTCTTTTTAGAATTGATCACAATGAGGCCAACGACTGGAGCGAATTTGTTAATGCCGATTATATGCTCGGTGTTCCAATAACAATGGCCGTAGGCAATTGGTCAGGTCGTCTTACATTGTATCATGTCTCTACTCATCTGGGAGACGAATTTTTAATAAATAATCCAAATTTATTGCGCGTCAACCCCAGTTATGAAGGGGTTGAGTTGTTTGTAGCTTATTTATTTAGAGATAATATTAAACCTTATCTTGGAATCGGAAGAATTTTTAGAACAGATTCAACTTTCCCTTTCAAGCCTTTGTATTTTGAATATGGTGGTGAGTTTAGGTTCTTAAGGCGAGTGGTTCATTATAACAGACTCTATGGTCAAGCCTTTGTTGCTGCGCATTTCAAAAATGATGAGACTCGTCACTGGGCTTTAGACAGCACAGTGGTTGCAGGGTATGAGTGGAGCAAGCTACAAGGAGCTGGGCGCAGATTTAGAATTTTTATGGAATGGCACAACGGCTTTGCTCCAGATGGTCAGTTTTATAAAGAACGCCTCGACTACTTCGGATTTAGAATTTCTTACGGGTTCTAAGTTTATTCTGAACTTGTTATGCCAACAAATTAGTTTAATCCTTTCAAAACACTTAGTGGTAATTTTCCTGTTTAATTATAAGTTTCTTATATTTAATAATGATATGTTTTAATAGCGACGCGTGTCTATAGGTGGAAACAGGTCATGATCATTAATCCAATAAGTTCTTTGAGACCTTGTGTAAACATAATTGATGAGGCAAGGACTAAAACAGATTTTTATCAAGAAAATCTAGATAAAGAGTTGAAGTTAGCTTGTGAAAGTTTAAATCTTGAAGAAGTAGCTTCGTTAATTAAAAGAGGTGCCAATCCTTCAATAGATATTGTGTTGGATGCTAAAAGCCACACTAAGACAGTTCTATTGTCAAAAGATGAGGCTGTTGTAAGTGATTTTTTAGAAAACTTATTGTTCTTCCTGTTACAAGAGTTCCCAGAGCTTGTAAAAAGCTTCACAGAGTCTCTTTGTGCACTTGACATTTCATCTGAAAGGCCTTTTTCAGAAATTGTTTTTGAAATGAAAGAAATTGTAGAAAATACAGTTTTTAGCCAAATCACAGATGATGAACTAAATGACAGTAGTTGGCCTCCTGAAGCCGTAAGCTTACTTCATATCGCTCTTTTCATAAGAGACCTTAACCTTGTTAAAATCCTTATTGATAAAGGGGTGAATCCAAGTAGAGAAGATCTTGAAGAAGCATGTGTCGTTGAGTTATTTACTTTTTCAAAAAAATCTGAAGAATTAGCAGAGTACTTATTTGAAAAAGGATTTAGCTTAGAAATGTTTTTTCAAGAAAACTATCAAGTTGAATATTTGATGCAAGATGCTGTAAATTACGACAATAAAGATTTGGCTGATTTTTTAGAAAAGCATGGAGTCTCGAGAGCTGTTAAAGAAGATGGAGAATACAGCTCGTTTGGTCTTGGAGAAAGGCCATTTATTCGTTTGATGAGTGAATGTAAAAAGTGGCTAGAAGCGTACAAGAGATTAGGCGCTGCCTAAGTGCGCGTTAAATGCGCAAAAGGTATTAAGTCTGGACTTTAGATGCTAATTTCCATTGAGACCTGTCAATTTATAAAGTTATTCTTAATTCTTTAATATTAAGCTTTTTACATGGTTTTAGGTTTATAACCTTGAAAGCTTGAGTTGGTTAAATTATTTTTGTGAACTTTTCTAAAAGAAATTATCTATAAAAACTAAAAAATAGAAAAATAAGGTTGAGAATTAATTTCTAAGAGATAAAATTGTTCTTTTTTTAGTGATTAGTATGAAATATTCATTTGGAGCACACGACGGTACATTCCACGCAGACGAAGTCACAGCTTGTGCGCTTCTTCTTCTTTTTGAGCTTATCGATAGAAACAGCATTGTACGAACGAGAGATTTAGATATTCTAAATCAATGTGAATATGTTTGTGATGTTGGGGGGCTTTATGATGAAAAATTAAAAAGATTTGATCATCATCAAGTAAGTTATCAAGGTGAGTTGAGTAGTGCAGGTATGATCTTGAAATATTTGTATAATCAAAAGATTATAAATGAAAAAGAATATCTACTCTTTAATAATAGCTTAGTTCGCGGTGTCGATGCTTTTGACAATGGTCGGGTAACTACAAACCTGGGCTTTTGCTCTTTCTCAAATATGATCTCTAATTTTTTACCGGTCGAACATGGAGCTACTCGCCAAGAGATGGACCAGGCCTTTTTCGAAGCTTTGGATCTAACCTATGGGCATTTGAAAAGACTTCATAGTCGATATAAATATAACAGGTCTTGTTGTCATTTAGTGGAAGAATCTATGAAAAAGTATACTGAATGCCTAATGTTTGAAGAAAGTATCCCGTGGATGGAAAGCTTTTTTGAGCTCAATGGGCTTGATCATCCTGCAAGATTTATTATTATGCCAACAGGAGAGCATTGGAAATTAAGAGGTATTCCTCCATCTCAAGAAGAAAAAATAAAAGTTCGTCAACTTCTTCCAAAAAAGTGGGAAGGTCTATTAGATGAAGAGTTAAAAAAAGCTTCAGGAATTGATGGAGCTATTTTTTGTCATAAAGGGCGCTTTATTTCTGTATGGAAAACAAAAGAAGATGCACAAAAAGCGCTTAAATTTACATTAAATGAAAAAAGGAATTCATGACAATTTTCAAAGATATTGTAGACGGTAAGATCCCTTGTGAAAAAGTTTTTGAAAATGAAAGGGTTATAGCTTTTAAAGATATAGCTCCCCAGGCCCCAGTGCATATTTTAATTATTCCCAAAAAAGAAATTCCAGATATTCAAAGTGTTGTTGGAGAAGATATCCATCTTGTTGGGGAAATCATTAAAGTTGCTCAGTCTCTTGCCAAAGAATTTGGAATTGAAGAGGGCTATCGCCTTGTAACAAACAATGGATCTCTTGGCGGGCAAGCTGTTTTCCATCTACATTTTCATTTATTGGGTGGTAAACAACTTTCTAACCAGCTTGCATAAATCATGATGGATGAAACAAACACTGCAGTTTTATTTATTGATGTCCAAGAAAAACTGCTTCCGCATATTGACCAGAATAAACGCTTAGAAGAAAATCTGAAAACTTTTTTAAAGACTTTTGCAGTGCTTAATTTTCCAGTAATTGTAACGGAACAATATCCTAAAGGGCTTGGGCCTACTCATAGTGAACTTAAAGCGCTTCTAAACTCTAATTCACAAACTTATGAAAAGACTTCTTTCTCAGCGCTAAAAGACCTTGAGATAGAAAAGAAGATTGAGTCTTTGGATAAGGATTATTGGATCGTTGTTGGAATTGAGGCGCATATATGTATTTTGCAGTCTGTGGAAGACTTATGTCGTTTAGGAAAGAGTGTTATAGTCGTTGATGAGTGTATTGGGTCGCGCCAATTACAACATAAAAAAATAGCACTTGATGAGATGAGAAAAAAAAATGTCAGAATTACTTGCACAGAATCCTTGTTATTTGAATTATTAGGAAATGCTAATCATTCAAAATTTAAAGAGATATCTGCCTTTCTTCGCTAAGCTTGCCTTAGGATTTATTCTAACAGCTCCTCTGTGTGCGAGTGAAATGTTTGATTCTGAAAAGGAAAAACAGTTTAGAGAGAAGATCAGCTACAATCTCTTAATTAGAAATGATACAGAAGCAACAAGACAAGCTCTACAAGCTGTTCAGAGTTTTCCTGAATCTATTCACCTTCGCAGACTATATATCGAATCGCTTTCAAGTATAGGGTCTGAAAAGAAATTGCTCAGAGCCTGGCAAAATTTTTCGAGAGATTTTCCAAAGCAAAAATATGAAGACCAAGTTCTGGAGCTAGTCGCAAAAGGCGTCTTACATAATGCAGAGCTTTCAGAACCGTACATGTCTAAATATTACCGCTACGCAGTGGCAGACAAGTTCACTGACTCAAGTAGTGTTGAAGTTTTAAAAGAAGCCTTCCATGATTCTAATTTTGCTGTTCGTGAAATGGCTCTAAATGCCGCACTTCTTCATGGGGATGAAGTTCTTTGTGATGAAATTCTAGAGTTGTTAAACAGAGAGCATTTGCCAACTATTAGGCGTAAAGCTCTTGAAGTTCTTATTAGGATTAAAGGAGATGATGCAAAACCTCTTGCGGAATCAATGCTAGCAGATCCTAAGCTATCTTATCTTGATAGGCTTTCATTGATCCTAACTCTTCTCGATGGCAAAAAATCAATGAATCGAGAAGAACTTGAGAAGCTCGCAACTAGCTCTCAAGCTATTGAGCGTCTTATTGCCTGTTATACTTTTGGATACTTTGGAGCAAATGAGAACCTTGACTTGTTAAAGAATCTTATCAATGACCCTATTCAAGATGTTAGGCTGCAAGCTATTACAAGCCTTGGCCACCTTCGAGTTACTCAAATAGATGGGCAGTCTGTTAATGATCTGATGAAGCCCATCATAAAAAGTGAAAGCTGTGAGCTCTCACTTCTAGCTAGTTGGGTGTCTATGTTGAACAATGATTTAGAACAAGCTCACAACTTTAGAGATTTCTTTTACCACTCCAATCAAAAGATACGCTTGCAAGCTGCGTCTTTAGTGGGTTACTCGCTACCAAATACTTTGGAGCTTGCCGAAGAGTTTTTCCAAACCCATACAGACCCCTATGTCCGCTTGAACCTGTCAGTCCTATTAATAACTCACCGTAAAAGAGTTGAAGAGGCTTCTAACCAAATATTTGAGTTCTTAAAGAGCTCTGAAAGTTCTCAGTTCAAGGCAAGTATGCCATATCCTATGGAAACTATTTGGCCTGTGAATCTAGTGGATAGTTTTGAAAGGCAAATGAGTGGAATCTCTAGTGTAACTCAGAGTGAAGTTGTGCAGTTTTGTCTTTTAAACCTTCTAGCAATTGTCGAAGACCCAAGAGCTAATGTAGCGATCTCGAATTTTTTAGAGACTCACCACTCTAATGCAGCTTTAGCTTCGATGCCACAATTCATACGAGCTGGAAGTGCCCCTCTACTTGAGCTGATCTGCTCATTTTTTAACCATCCTGATTTGACAAAGCGCATACAAGCTGCGGCATTAGTTGCAATGCTAAAAAAAGAAGAAAAAGCCTTAGAGGTTCTTTACGAAGCATACCCATTAGTTGATAGAGCGCTCAAAGAAATGATCATTACAATTGTGGGCCAAATTGGATCAAAAGATTCAATTCCATTTTTGATGGATGCTATCTATGAACCTTCTCAGTCTATGCGTATACTTGCTTCTTCTTCGCTAATGCAATGCCTCAGAAGCTAATCCTATAAGTTTTTTATAATATTTATTCTTGCAATTTGAATCTTTTACACTTATTAAGAGGTTTGTGTAAAAAAAATATTTAAATAAGTTTCGTTTTGCGAAATATCCGATAGAGAGGGGAGTATATGCAAAAAGGTGTTGTTATCATCACAGGCTGTAGTGGGCGTATTGGAACGCGTGCAATAGAACGCTTTTCAAAAGAATACCAAGTGGTTGGTTTTGATCTTGTTCCACCAAAAAAGAGCTATGATAATTTCCATTTTATTAAAATGGATATGTCTTCTGAGGAAAATATTGCCGAAGGCTTCAAAGAGGTTAAAGAAAAGTTTGGAGATCATATCGTATCTATGGTTCACCTTGCAGCTTATTATACTTTTACAGGCGATCATCCAGAACTATACGACGTGATTACTGTGAGAGGGTCTGAGCTAATGCTTGAGCACTTGCAAGACTTTAAGTGTGATCAGTTCATTTTTTCTAGTACTCAGCTTCTTATGGCTCCATGTAAAGTTGGTTCTAAAATTAATGAAGACTCTCCAGTAGATGCAAATTGGGACTACCCCATTTCTAAAATTAAAACCGAAAAAATTATTCATACTAAAAGAGGTGAGATTTCAGCGGTTATTTTAAGAATTGTTGGTTGTTATGATGATGAATGCCACTCAATTCCAATTTCAAATCAAATTCAACGTATTTTTGAAAATCAGTTTCAGAGTAAAGTTTTCCCAGGGAATTTAAAAGCTGGAGCTCCTTTTATGCATTTAGATGATCTAACTGATGTTATAGACCTAACGGTTCAAAAAAGAAAAGAGCTTCCTGCGGATCTAACTATGCTTATTGGTGAAGGTAAGACTCTTAGTATGGATCAACTTCAAAGGTTAATATCTAAATGCTGTCACGGAAAAGAAATGACAACTCTTAGAATTCCAAAAATTGTAGCTAAAATAGGTGCTTGGCTTCAGTGGAAATTGCCAGGCATGCCTGAAACATTTATTCGTCCATGGATGATAGATATTGCTGACAATAATTGGACTTTGGATATCTCTAGAGCAAAAAAATACTTAGGCTGGCAGCCTAAACATGATGTAGAACAAGAAATTCCTAAGATGATTGTGGATATGAAAAAAGATCCCTTGAAGTGGTATGAGATAAATATGCTTAAACCACCTAAGTCTTTAGTTAAAAAATATGGCAAAAAATAAAGGCAATTATAATGGCTGATGTTTCTCAAAAAACATATAATGAGCTTGTTGAAAATCATGAAAAGATTTTTTGGACAAGACTTGTTTTAATTTTCTTTGGCTTGTGGCTTTTCTTCGTACCCATCGCATTTGGTTATTTAAGCTCAAGCAAAATTGTAATGATAAATGACATGGCAATGGGGGTATTAGTTATTCTTTTTGCTCTCTTTAGCTTTTCACCTTCCAGTAAGTTTTTTCCGTATGGCTTAGCTGTTATTGGAATATGGTTAAATTTTGCTCCACTTGCATTTTGGGCTCCAATGGGCACAATGTACTTAAATGATACTCTTGTCGGAAGTCTTATTATTGCTTTTTCAATATTAATTCCAGGCGTTCCAAAAGAAGCTTTGTATACGGGTCCTGAAACACCTCCAGGTTGGTCCTATAACCCATCATCTTGGCCTCAAAGGTTGCCAACAATGTGTTTAGCCGTTGTTAGCTGGTTTTTGGCAAGATATATGGCGGCCTTTCAACTAGGGTATATAGATGTAATGTGGGATCCATTTTTTGGAGCTGAAGGAACAATTAAAGTTATTACATCTGATCTTTCTAAGTCATTTCCTATCTCTGATGCAGGTATGGGGGCTATGGCTTATTGCTTAGAATTTCTTCTTGGGGCAAAAGGTGGGGTCAGACGCTGGTATACAATGCCTTGGCTTGTAGTATGTTTTGGTATTTTAGTTATTCCGCTAGGTGTTGTTAGCATCATTCTTGTTTGTAGCCAGCCTATTATCGTAGGACACTGGTGTACTTGGTGCCTGGCTGCAGCTTTTTGTTGCATGCTCATGATTACTTTTGCGGTTAACGAAGTTGTCGCTGTATGTCAGTACATTTTATCTGAACATAAAAATGGCAGAAGTTGGTGGAACACCCTTTGGAAGGGAGGGCAGCCTTCAGGTGCTACTAAAGATGACCGTACACCTGGCTTTGTGAACTCTAATGGTAAGATTTTTTCCTGTATGCGTTGGGGGGTAACTCTTCCATGGAACCTGCTTGTTACAGCTGCATGTGGGATCTACTTGATGGTGTCTCCCTCAATTTACACAATGGACTCGCTCGTTAATAATTTTTGTTATGTAACAGGAGCTCTTACTGTAGTAAGTTCATTTATTTCACTAGCAGAAGTTGTGCGTTTTGTGCGCTACTTTATTACTGTTTTAGGGGCATGGACGATCGTATATGTCGTTGTTTTCTCCCCACCCATGGGATATGGTAGGCCTTGGATCAATTTAGCTGTAGGGGCTTTGATGATTCTATTTAGTCTTCCAAAGGGTGAAATTATAGAAAAATATGGTTCCTACGACAGTCTCATTAAGTAGTTAAATATTATGGCTAAAACTGTAAAGAAGAGTCTCTTTTTAATAGGGACTCTTTTTTTATTCCTTATTAATACTCAAGTCTTTTTATATAAGCACTTTAAGTTTATTTCTTTTGTTGACTTTCAACTCAAAATCGTGTATAATTAACCTAGAGTGGTTAACAAATAAGGAAAAACACATGACTGGTATTACGCATTCTCTGAGCTTATCGTCTTCTATTCCATCTGATGTAGAAAAAAGCTGTATGATCTGTTTTAACGATTTCGATGGTATGAGTGAAGTTGTTGTTGATAGAAACAAAGCATGTCATCTTCAATGTGTAAAAACTTGGTTTTTGGGAGAAGGAGCGTCATCTACACGGTGTGTAATGTGTAGTACAGAAATGACAGAAAGAGATTTCGAGGTTATTGGTTGCCCAGATCAATTAAAAGAAATTCACTCAGGAAATACTGAAGCACTTATTAGTGAGCTAGAAGAGGAGCTTGAAGACATTCGTTCTCGTAAAAGGGACGCAGTTCAAATATTGAAAGAGGTTAAGGATCAATTGTTGTTTGGAGGGATCTTTTATAATCTTAAACACTACGAAATGCGTATTAAAAAACTTACTGATGAAGAAAAGAGGCTAGATAAAACTATTACAAGAATGAAAAAATACACTGGGACTTCTACAAAGAGTCTTTTAAAAGCTACAGCATACAGCGCCGCGACAACCGCATGTTCAATTTTTGGTCTATACACTTTATCTTGCTTTGGATTTTTTGAACCTAAAGATGAAAGCCAAGAGCCAAACTTAGTTGATGCTGTAGCAGGAATTATTTCACTTGCAGCAACTACAGGAGCTTTTGGAGGGCTTGTAAATCTATATGAGCCTGCTTGTGAAATTCTTACCAGAAGCAAATACACCAATTGCACATAAAATTTAGAGGCTTTTGTGTGACAACTCCAGTTTTAATAGAACCTACAACAAGTCGATTTACAGTAAGTTTAACTATTCCACGAACCATAAAAGATCAAAAAGATGAATGTTGTAGGGTGCCCTGCAAGATGTTTCTCAAATGGAAGCTGAAGGATGGGCAGAGTGCTTCTTATACTCTTGAGGACGGATCAAATAAAGATAAATAGGCGTGTTGTAGAGATCGTTTGCATAAGCAGTTTTAATGGGTTTAAGCTCATCTATTGCAAAAGTATGGGAAATCACCCAAGTAGGTTTTTGCGCCTCACTTCTAATCTTTTTCATTAATTCTGGCATAATGCTTCTATATAAATAGCAGAAAATCAATCCAGAATTGGAGAAATCCCTTTTTTTAAAGTCTTTAAAAAACAATGTAATATTTTTTGCATGGCTTCGCATTAGGAGAAATCGTTGTATAAAATAGGGGATGTAGGCTTTCTCAAAGCTCATCACTGAGTTTTTTGGAAAGTGTTTGGATAAATCTAGGGCCATCTGCCCAAATCCACTTCCAAGCTCTAAAATCACTCCATCAACAGTCTTAGGTAAAATTTCTAGAACCTTTAGGCGAACTTTTTTAGATGAGGGTGTTGGAGTTATTTTACAGCGCACGCAGTCGACAATAAAAATAATTAAAATACTTACTATGAGTAAAAGCGCAATCCATTCCATAAAAATGTAGAAATTTTACCTTTTTTTGAGTAGTATAGCTGACCTTACAATAAGTTGAGTTATGACTTTAGAACAAAAAGTATTTAAAACAGAAATTTTAATACAAGTCTCTGATATTAATTATGGGGGTCACCTAGGCAATGATCGTTTTTTGACAGTTGCACAAGAAGCAAGAATTCGTTGGCTTAGGTCTCATGGGTGGAGTGAAAAAAATATTGGCAATACAGGGAATGGCTTTTTCGTTGTAGAGGCAAATCTTAAATACCACCACGAAGTTTTTTTAGGCCAAACGCTTATTGTAGATCTCTTTATTAGTGAATGTACAAAGTGCACTTGCTTGCTTCAATACGAATTTTTTGAAAAGGAGTCTCAAAGAAAAGTAGGTTCAGTAAGCACTAAAGTGGCTTTTTTTGATTACTCTAAAAGAAAACTCTCTAAGGTGCCCCTTGCTCTTTTGAATATGCTAGAGGTGCACGGTGAATAGCTTAGCTCAAAACAAAAATGTGCATATCGGGCATCTCATTGCAGCCATTTTCCTGGTTGCAGGTACTTGCATTGGAGGAGGAATGCTAGCCTTGCCTCTGATGACAGGACTGGCTGGGTTTATTCCATCTTCTGTGATGCTTCTTGTCTGTTGGGTTTTTATGACGTGCACAGGATTACTTTTTTTAGAAGCAAATATCTGGCTGGGATCGGGTAAGCATATTATTACAATGGCTCAGGAGCTTTTGGGTCGTTGGGGTAAATGGGTAACTCTTATTTTGTACCTATTTATTTGTTATGCTTCTCTCGTTGCATATGTTTCTGTGGGTTCTGATTTGCTGTTAGAGGTAACTGTTGAAGGAGCTATCTCTCTGAATAAAGCTGGAGCTTGTGTTCTTTTTGGCTTATTCTTTGGAGTTTTTATCTACTTAGGAACAAATACGGTAGGAAGAATCAACTCTTTGCTTGTTGTCGGCATGGTCATTTCATACTTTGCTATTGTCACGGTCGGCTCCAAAGAAGTGAATCCCGAAAACTTAAAGCTCGCTTGTTGGGGAAGCTCTATCTTTGCAATTCCAATTCTATTAACTTCTTTCAGTTTCCAAACTATGATGCCAAGTTTAACCCCGTATTTAAAGGGGAATGCTAAATATCTTCGCTGGGCTATTATTTTAGGAACAGCTATCCCTTTAATCGCATATCTTATTTGGGATTGGCTGATTCTCGGTATAGTGCCTCTAGAAGGCGAGCATGGTCTACGCTCTGCTATGCAAGCCTCATTGCCTGTCACACGTCCATTACAACGTGTTGTTAACAATCGCTGGGTCTATTACCTAGCAGGTTTCTTTTCTTTCTTTGCCCTAGTAACCTCTTTCTTGGGAATCTCTTTAGGTCTCTATGACTTTATTGCAGATGGCTTAAAAGTTGCTAAAAGAGGTTTTAATAAGGTTTGGTTAACTCTGATTGTGTTTGTTCCAACGATTTTATTTGCAATTTTTGTTCCTAACATTTTCTTAGCAGCCCTTGACTCAACAGGAGGGTATGGAGACGCTATTTTAAATGGAATTATCCCTGCAATGATGGTATGGAGAGGGCGCTACTTATTCAAAAAAGAAGGGGATCAGAGATTGCCGGGTGGAAAACCTGTTCTTCTAGCAATTATTATTTTTGCAATCTTTGTTGTTCTTTTAGAAACTGTAATTCGCTTTAAGTAGAAGGGATTAACGTTTTTAGAGCTTCTTGTTTCATTCTGAGGTGAATGTTGTAGAGTCCATTAGCTCGACTTGGCGTTAAAGAATTAGAGATGCCTAACTCATCTAGAAAAGTTGGAGGGGACTTTAAGATCGTTTCTGCGTCTTCTCCACTAAAGTACCAAACTAAGAGTTGTGCAAGTCCCATTGAAATTAATGCATCTGAATGAGTTTCAAAGAATAATTTTTCATTCTTAAGTTTTGTATGGAGCCAAAGCTGGCTTTGGCAACCTGGCACTAGATATGCATCGTCTTTATGGTTGAAATTAGAGTTGCGTTTTGCTTGGCCAATTTCAATAATTTTATTGTAAGTTTGCTCTGGCAAACTACAACTCTCAAAATAGGTGACAATCTCGTTTTTTTTAATTTCTAATGAAGCTTTCATTTCTCAAATAAATAAATTGATTTAGAGATTATTATGCCAGAGGTAAGGCTATTTTTCAATCATCATATAGTAGAGTATATTGAGTTTGGTAAAACGAGCCTGTTTTTAAAAATTTCATTACTAGTTGAGCGATAACTACAGCAATAAAAATATTTAATGTCAGAGGCATACTGTGAGTTAACTCGAAGCTTGCAATAGTTAAAGCCAGTGGAGCTCCAATAACAGCAGAGGTAAAGGCTGTCGTTGCTCCAAGGGCATATATAGAGTAGTCAAACGAAGTTTGGGGGAAAATAGCTTCAAGTCCAAGGGCATAGAGGACCCCAAGAAATATCCCTACTACAAAAACGGGAGAAATGACACCGCCACTAAAGCCGAATCCTACCGAGAAATATGTAGCTAAAATTTTAAAAATAATGAAAAGAATTACAAACTTAAGGGATGGCGTTAGAATATGTTCACTTGATTGAACTATATCAAAGCTAAGGCCCATTGCAGCAGGAGCATAGATAGCTATTAACGAGAGAGCTACTCCTCCAACTGATGGCCATATCCAGGATGGTAGTTTACTGTTGATATGAGCTGAAACTGTAAACTTCATACTTTGAACAAAGCCAAAAGCAAGAAAACCACATAATAACCCTAAAACAGCGAAATATATAATGTGGTGGACGTCACTAGTTGCTGAGTAGTTCAAAAAAATAGGGGGAAGGATGTCTGGAAAAAACTCTCTAACAATGGTCCCTGAGAAAATAGCTATAGCAATTGGAACTAGGTCTACAGCTGCTAGAGAAAAAGAGACAACCTCTAATACGAAGAAAATGGCTACAAATGTTGAATGGAGGGATGTTGAGAATGCTGTAGCTATTGCAGCGCACAGTAAAATGCGATAATAGTGACCGTTGAATTTTAAAATCTTACAAAACCAGCTTGTGATTGATCCTGCAAGAAACATTAAAGGGGCCTCACGTCCAACTGAGGCTCCCATTCCAATAGACAAGCAGCTTGCTGCAGAAGACCCAAGGCCTTCCACAACAGAAATAGTTCTTTGCTTTCTAAAGTTAAAGAGCAGGTGGGGCATTCCTAGCCTTGTGCTTGTGTTGGGAAGCAAGTAATAGATTAAGAGGCTTATTAAAGTTCCTCCACCAATAAAAATTAGAAAAAAATACCAAGCAGGCACATCATATGAGATTTGAATAAAATTAGAATTTTTAGAAAAATATATAACTTTTCTTAAAAGCGCATAAAGCTTTATGAATCCAACAGTTGAAAAAGCTGAGACAATTCCAACTAATGCAGACACTAAATATAAACGGAAGGGATGAGTCTCAGTAAAGAAACCTGTATCATCTTTTTTTGCATATTTTTTATTTGAATCTTCTTCTTTCATAATTCTTTTTTGTTAAAAATCACGTATACAATTTTTTTATTTACTCGCAAATGGATTATTTTAGTTATAGATTGACAGAAACACTTAATTCTGGAATAACTTTAGTGCAATTTAATTAAAATAATATATTTGATGGCAAAGGAAGACACCCTAAAATTAGACGGAAAGATCCAAGAATTACTACCTAACATGACCTTTAAAGTCGAACTTGAGAACGGAAAAGTCGTTTTAGCTCATTTGAGCGGAAAAATGAGGCTGAGAAATATTCGTGTATCGGTCGGAGATGTGGTGACAGTTGAAATTTCACCTTATGATCTGTCCAAGGCTAGGATTATTTATAGACAACGTTAAAATGGCACTTGATTTATTTTGGATATGTCATTAAACTCATATGCTTTTAAAATAATTTTAGGCTCGTTGCGTTTACTTTTTAAAGTAAACATTTTAGGTGGCTAAAAACCAATACTTTAAGGATTCGCTCCTTGAATAGGAACGCCCAGATAGCTCAGGGGTAGAGCACTTGCATGGTAAGCAAGCGGTCGTAGGTTCAATTCCTATTCTGGGCAAAAAAAAGAAAAATTAAAATCGTTATTCTTCGGAGGATAAGATAATATGGCTAAAGAAGCTTTTAAACGCGATAAACCACACGTTAACATCGGAACAATTGGTCACGTTGACCATGGTAAAACTACACTTACAGCTGCTATCACAAAAATTTTAGCAGAAAAAGGTGGAAGTAACTTTAGAGACTACGCTTCAATTGATAATACACCTGAAGAGAAAGCTCGCGGAATTACAATTAACTCATCTCACGTTGAGTATGAAACTGAAGCTCGTCACTACGCTCACGTAGACTGCCCAGGGCACGCGGACTATGTTAAGAATATGATTACTGGTGCAGCTCAAATGGATGGCGCAATTCTTGTAGTTGCAGCAACTGATGGAGCTATGCCACAAACTAAAGAACATATTCTGTTAGCTCACCAAGTTGGTGTTCCTGCTATCGTTGTTTTCTTAAATAAGATTGACCAAATTGGAGCTGAAGACCAAGAGCTAGTTGAGCTAGTTGAGATGGAGATTTCAGAGCTTCTAGAAGCTAAAGGTTACAAAGATAGCCCGATTGTTAAAGGGTCAGCTCTTAAAGCTCTTGAAGGCGAAGAGAAGTATGTTGAAGCAATTGTTGAGCTTATGAACGCAGTGGATGCAAGTATTCCAACTCCTGAAAGAGAAGTTGATAAGCCTTTCTTAATGCCTGTTGAGGATGTATTCTCAATTTCAGGTCGTGGAACTGTCGCAACTGGAAGAGTTGAGCGCGGTATCATTAAGATGAACGACAAGATGCAAATTGTAGGTATTAGAGAAACACGTGAATGTGTTGCAACTGGTCTTGAAATGTTTAACAAAATCCTTGATGAAGCTCGTGCAGGAGAAAACGTAGGTGTTCTTCTTAGAGGTGTTAACAAGGAAGATATCGACCGTGGAATGGTTTTAGCCGCTCCAGGAACTTGTACTCCGCACAAAAAGTTTAAGTGCGCAATATACGTTCTAACAAAAGATGAAGGTGGACGTCATAAGCCTTTCTTCTCAGGATATAGACCTCAGTTCTACTTCAGAACTACTGACGTTACAGGTACTATCGAACTTCCAGAAGGAACAGAGATGGTAATGCCTGGTGATAACGTAGAGATGACAGGGGAACTCATGGTACCTGTAGCTATGGAAGAAGGAATGAGATTTGCTATTCGTGAAGGTGGCAGAACTATTGGAGCCGGTACTGTTTCAAAAATTATTGAATAGTGCTAACAAATCTTACTGCAGGTGCATTGAACCTGCAGTAAGATTTAAATAAATATGGCCTCATTGGGTGTGTAGCTCAGCTGGTAGAGCAGCGATCTCCAAAGTCGCCGGTCGGGGGTTCGAGTCCCTCCGCACTCGAGGGTTAAAAGTATGAGAAGCAAAGAAATGTTCATGAATGCAAAAAAAATTGAAGAAGAAAAGCCTAAGAGGAATCTCTTTAAAGCTTTCGTGAATTTTTTTGGTTCGCTAAAGCAAGAATTGAAACAGATATCTTGGACTAACAGGAAAGATCTGAAAAAGTTCACAAAGATTGTTTTAGGATCAACATTTACAGTAGGATTGCTAATCTACTTAGTAGATATGGGGATTCAAAAATGTTTGAGTTTAGTGCATTTTATAATTCAACGGATTTTCGGGTAAGGGTTTATGAAACACTGGTATGTAATTCAGGTATTATCATCGAAAGAAAAGCAAGTGAAGCAGGCTCTCGATGAAAATAAAGAGACAAGCCCACACGGAGCTAATATTGAAGAAATCTTACTTCCTACTGAAAAAGTAATGGAAGTAAAACAAGGACAACAAAAAATTTCTGAGCGTAGAATTTGGCCCGGATATTTACTTGTTAAAATGGAACTGACAGACGAAGTTTGGATGTTAATTCGAAGAACTAATGGGGTTATTGCCTTTTTAGGTGGTGAAAAACCAACTCCTTTAAGTGAAAAAGAAGTGCAAACTATCTTAAATGATCTTGAAGAAAAGAAAAAAGGTGTGACTCAAAAACATCAGTTTGAAATTGGAAGTCACGTTAAAATTACAGATGGTGTCTTTGTAAATTTCATGGGGACTGTAACAGGTGTTCAGCATGAAAAAGGAAAATTAAGCGTTTCTGTTTCCATTTTTGGAAGAGAAACTCAAGTAGACGATTTAGAGTTCTGGCAAGTTGAAGAAGTAAGCGAAGACGCTGAAGCAGAAAACTAAGAGGTAAAGGATAGTTATGGCCAAGAAAAAGGTAGAAAAAATCATTAAGCTGCAAATTGCTGCTGGTAAGGCAAACCCTGCTCCACCGATTGGTTCGGCGTTGGGTGCTGCTGGTGTAAATATTATGGGTTTTTGTAAAGAGTTCAATGCTAAAACTCAAGACAGAGCCGGAGATACACTGCCTGTAGTCATTACGGTATATAAAGACAAGAGCTTCACGTTTATTACAAAGCAGCCGCCGATGTCTAATTTAATAAAAAAATCACTTGGTCTTGAAAAAGGTTCAGGAGTTCCAAATAGAGATAAAGTTGGAAAGATTACTTTTGAGCAAGCTGCAGAAATTGCAAAAGCTAAAATGTCAGATTTGAATGCTAAGTCAATCGAAGCTGCAGTTCAAATTGTTGTTGGATCAGCTAAGTCTATGGGAATTGATTACGTAGAAGAGGGTGAATAGTTATGGCTCATGTTAGCAAACGAATGAAAGAAGCAAATAAGCTTCATGACAAAGAAAAGCAATATGATATTGTAGAAGCAATTGAATTGCTTCAAAAGTGTCCGCAAGTGAAGTTTGACCAGACTTTAGAGTTGTCAATGAAACTCGGTGTTGACCCTAAGAAAGCTGATCAGTTAGTTCGAGGAACAGTAAGTCTTCCACACGGAACAGGTAAAAAAATAAAAGTTCTCGTTATTGCGAAAGGTGATAAAGCTCAAGAAGCTCTTGATGCTGGAGCTGATTATGCAGGTGACGAAGAATACTTTAAAAAGATCCAAGGCGGATGGTTAGATTTTGACGCGGTAATTGCAACTCCTGACATGATGAGAGAGATTGGAAAGCTTGCAAGAATATTGGGACCTCGTGGTTTAATGCCTACTCCAAAGGCTGGAACTGTTACCACTGATATCACAAAAGCTGTAACAGAAATTAAAGCCGGTAAAATTGAATACAAAGTTGATAAAAACTCAGTAATTAATAACGGTGTTGGAAAACTATCCTTTGCAAAAGAAAAACTTGAACAAAATGTAAGAGAGCTTATTGCAGCTATCGTTAAAGCTAAACCTTCAGCATCTAAAGGTGCATACATATTAGGTCTAAATTTAGCTTCTACAATGGGACCTGGATGTAAAATTAATCTTAGAGAAGTTGCTAACTAATTAAAGAGAAGTCATGAGAAAAGAAAAACAATATTTATTAGATGACCTAAAGTCGAAAATTGAGTCTGCAAAAGCATTTATTGTTACTCAATATCAGTCAGTGTCTGCAAATGATATGAATGACTTTAGAAGAGATATTACAGAGTCAGGAAATGACTTTGAAGTTGTTCCTAAAAGAGTTTTCATTAAAGCTGCTGAAGAAGCAAGTGGTGTTGAGTTCACAAAAGAAACTTTACAAGGCCATATTGGAATCGTTATTGCTGATGAAGATTACATAAGTGCTGCAAAAGCAGTTAGAAAGGTAAGTAAAGAATCAGATAATATGGAGATTCTTGCAGGGTTTATTGAAGGCAAACTTTATGATCAAGCAAGTGTTATTAAATTATCAGAGCTACCAAATCTTGATGAAATGCGCGCTCAATTTATAGGAACACTCGAAGCTCCGATGGCTCAAACATTGAGTACATTCGAAGCCTTACTTACAAGTGTAATGCACTGCTTAGAAAATAAGGCTAAACAATAACAAATTTAAAAGTAAATTTTTCCCTTAAGTTTAGGGGAACTAAATTCTATTCAATAGAACGATGAGGTAAAACTGTGGATAAAGAAAAATTAGTAGATGAATTAAGTAAATTAACAGTGTTAGAGCTTTCAGAGCTTAAAACAGCTTTGGAAGATAAATGGGGTGTAAAAGCTGCTGCTGCTGCTCAAGTTGTTGCTGCTGCTCCTGCTGCTGCTGGTGCTGCTGAAGCAGAAGAAGCTACTGATTTTGAAGTTACTTTAGCTGAATTTCCTGCTGATAAGAAAATCGCTATCATTAAAGTAGTGAGAGAAATTACAGGTCTTGGGCTTAAAGAAGCGAAGGAACTAGTTGAAGGAGCTCCAAAAGTTCTTAAAGACAGTGCTCCAAAATCAGAAGCTGATGAGATTGTAAAAAAAAGTAGAAGCTACTGGTGCTAAAGCGACTTTGAAAGGTCTTTAAGATTTAATTTCTTTTTTTTAATTAGTCAATCGAGTGCGGGAATCTTGCGCTCGATTGTTACTGCATACACACATTTTTAGGGAGTAATAGGGAGCCTTATGTTAAAAAAGCCACCTCAAAGAAAAGGTTTTAAAGAGAAAGAAGAGATCATTGATTTACCTAATTTGATCGAAGTTCAACTTAAATCCTACAATGAGTTTCTCCAAGCAGACAAATTACCCATTGAAAGAGAAAATGTAGGATTACAGGAAGTCTTCAATGAAGTTTTTCCTATTAAAACCTACAACGACAAAACAATCTTAGAATTTTTATCTTATAGCTTGGGATCTCCTAAATACACTGCTGATGAGTGTATTCGTAGAGGAATTACGCTAAACGTAGTACTTAAAGCTCGGTTCAGATTAACAGATGAAACGGGGATTAAAGAAGAAGAAGTCTATATGGGAACAATTCCTATAATGACTGACAAAGGCACATTCATAATAAATGGCGCTGAAAGAGTTGTTGTATCGCAACTACATAGATCTCCAGGAATTTCATTTGAAAAAGAGAAACATCCTAAAGGTATAAACCTATATACCTTCAAAATTATTCCTTATAGAGGAAGTTGGTTAGAATCAATTTCTGATCCTAACGACTTTATTTACATTTATATCGACAGAAAGAAGCGAAGAAGAAAAATCTTAGCTACTTCATTTATACGTACATTAGGTTATTCGTCTGATGCAGATATTTTAGAAGAGTTCTTTAGTACAAGAAAAGTGAAAATTAAGTCTGAAAAAGACTTTGTTCAACTGGTAGGAAAAATTCTTGCTGAAGATGTAGTTGATGAAGGATCAGGAGTTTTCTTTGGTAAAGCTGCTGAAAAATTAACAACTGCGATGTTGAAGAGAATGTTAGATGCCGGCATTAAAATGGTAAGAATAGCTGAAGATGCTGATGAGACTTCTCCTATTATCAAAATGCTTGCAAAAGATACATCTGATTCATATGAATCTGCGTTAAAAGATTTTTATCGTAAAATTAGACCCGGTGAGCCTGCAACATTATCGAATGCTCGATCATTAATGATGCGACTTTTCTTTGACCCAAAACGTTATAATTTAGGGAGAGTTGGTCGCTACAAGCTAAATACTAAACTCGATTTCCCAGTCAATGATGAAACTCTTGAAAACGTTACGTTAACAAAAGAAGATATCATTGAAGCTCTCAAATATCTTATCAAACTTAAAGCTGGTGATGAATCAACCTATATAGATGATATTGATCATTTAGGAAACAGACGTGTTAGATCAGTTGGTGAATTAATTCAGAACCAATGTCGTGTGGGTCTAGCTAAGATGGAAAAAATCATTCGTGAGAGAATGAACCTATTTGATTTTTCATCAGACACATTAACTCCAGGTAAAATTGTTTCTGCAAAAGGCCTAGCTGGCATTTTAAAGGATTTCTTTGGCCGCTCACAGTTATCACAATTTATGGATCAGGTAAACCCTGTAGCTGAGCTTACGCACAAAAGACGACTTTCAGCTTTAGGACCTGGTGGATTAAATAGAGAAAGAGCTGGTTTTGAAGTTCGTGATGTTCACCCAAGTCATTATGGAAGAATCTGTCCAACAGAGACTCCTGAAGGACCAAACATTGGTTTGATCACTTCTCTTGCTGCATATGCAAAAATTAACGAGTTTGGTTTTATTGAAACGCCTTACTTAGTTGTTAAAGACGGTGTAGTTACAGAAGAGATAGAATACTTAACTGCTGACCAAGAAGAAAAATGTATTATTGCTCAAGCTTCAACAGTGTTAGATGAGTACAGAATGTTCAAAGAAACCTTATGTGGAGCTCGCCATCGCGGTGAACCTATAGAGGTAGAAGCTGAAAAGATCACTCATATGGATGTTTCATCCAAACAGTTAGTTTCAATTGTAACGAGTTTGATACCTTTCCTTGAACACGATGATGCTAACCGTGCCCTTATGGGAACTAACATGCAACGTCAAGCTGTTCCTCTACTTAAAACCGAGTCTCCAGTTGTTGGAACAGGTGTTGAGATTAGAGCTGCTCGAGATTCTAGAGCTGTTGTTGTCGCGGATGAAGACGGTGTAGTGAAAAGTGTTGATGGACATAAAATTACAATTGCACCTAAGAAAAACCTTGCTGAAGAAAAAAACTATCTTTTGAAGAAGTTCTTACGTTCAAATAATGGAACTGCAATTAATCAAACTCCAATATGTAATGTTGGTGACAAAATTAATGCCGGTGATATTATCGCTGACGGTGCAGCTACTGATAGAGGTGAAATTGCACTTGGTAAAAACGTTCTAGTTGCATTCATGCCATGGCGTGGTTACAACTATGAGGATGCTATTATCATCTCAGAAAGGCTTGTAAAAGAAGATTACTACACATCTCTTTATCTTGAAGAATTTGAAGTAACAGCGCGTGATACAAAGCTCGGAAAAGAAGAAATTACTAGAGATATTCCAAACGTTTCTGAAGAAGCTCTCGCTAATTTAGGAGAAGACGGAATTATCCGAGTAGGTGCCGAAGTTAAATCTGGTGATATCTTAGTAGGTAAAATCACTCCTAAGACTGAAACGGAATTAGCCCCTGAAGAAAGATTGCTAAGAGCAATTTTTGGTGAAAAAGCTGCTGATGTTAAAGACGCTTCACTGACTGTTCCTCCAGGAACTGAAGGTGTAGTTATGGATGTTAAAGTTTTCAGTAGAAGAGATAGGCTTTCAAAAACTGATGACGAGTTAGTCGAAGAAACTAACAGACTTAAAGACATCCACAAAGAATACAAACTTAAGCTTGATCAGCTTTATGACGAAAGAAGAGACAGACTTGGCGCACTTCTTATGAATGAGAAAGCTCCTGGTCCTATAGTTCATCGTAAAACTGCTGAAATAGTAATTGATGATCAAGAAGTCATTACGCAAGATAAACTAGGTTTACTTGAAGATGAGAGTGTTGAAAACCTTATCATGCAAGAAAACGAAATCTACAGACTATTGAAAGCAATTTTAAGAGATTTCGAAGTTAATCTAGATAAACTTGAAGTACAAAAGAAAAGTGATCTTGAATACACAAGAAAAGGTGATACTGAATTAGACCCAGGCGTTATTAGACAAGTAAAAGTTTATATTGCTACTAAGCGTAAGCTTCAAGTAGGTGATAAAATGGCAGGGCGTCATGGTAACAAAGGTGTTGTTTCTTGTATCGTACCTGAAGCAGATATGCCTTATATGGATAATGGACAACCCATTGAAATTATCCTTAACCCTCTTGGTGTACCTTCTCGTATGAACATTGGTCAGTTACTTGAAACTCAGTTAGGTTTTGCAGCTAAAAGAGCTGGAATCCACATTAAGTCTCCAGTATTCGAAGGCTATCCAGAGGACGAAATCTGGCAAATGATGCGTGAGCAGAATTTAGAAGAAACAGGTAAGTTCCACTTATGTGATGGAAGAAGTGGTGAGTTATATGACAGCAAAGTTGTTGTTGGATATATTTACATGCTTAAACTTGCTCACCTTGTAGCTGACAAAATACATGCAAGATCAATTGGACCTTACTCTCTTGTAACGCAGCAACCTTTGGGTGGTAAAGCTCAGATGGGTGGACAGCGTTTTGGAGAGATGGAAGTATGGGCTTTAGAGGCATATGGTGTAGCTCACCTCCTCCAGGAGATGTTAACCGTTAAGTCTGATGATGTAGCAGGACGTACTCGTATCTATGAATCGATTGTTAAGGGTGAAAACTTGCTTGAAGCAGGAACGCCTGAATCGTTCAATGTACTTGTAAAAGAAATTCAAGGTTTAGCGTTGAACATTCAAGCTAAATCTTTAGAAGAATAGAAAGTTAAAAATTAATCTTTTCAGGAGATAAGAATGCAAGAACAGGATCTTCAGGAAACTGGATTTGATAAGATTACAATTGGAATAGCATCAGATGATACTATTCGTAGTTCATGGTCTCGCGGCGAAATAAAAAAACCGGAGACAATCAACTACAGAACTTTTAAGCCAGAAAAAGGCGGCCTTTTTTGCGAAAAAATATTTGGTCCTACCAAGGACTGGGAATGTGCTTGTGGAAAGTACAAAAAAATTAAGCATAAAGGTATTGTTTGTGATCGTTGTGGAGTAGAAGTTACTTTATCAAAAGTTCGTCGTGAAAGAATGGCGCATATTGATTTGGCTGTACCCGTAGTCCATATTTGGTTCTTCAAAACAATGCCATCTAGGATTGGTAATGTTTTAGGGCTATCTGGTGGAGAGTTAGAAAAGATTATTTACTATGAAGAATACGTTGTTATAGACCCAGGTGAAACTGAACTTGATAGAAAACAACTTCTTAATGATATCGAGTACCGAGAAGCTGTTGAACGTTGGGGCGCAGGCTCTTTCAAAGCTCAAATGGGTGCTGAGGCTATAAGAGACCTTCTACAAACTGAAGACCTGAAGATTATCCTCCAAGAACTGAAGACTAAGTTGAGAAAGACTAAGTCAATGCAAGCTAGGATGAAAATTGCTAAAAGGTTAAAAATTGTTGAAAGTTTCTTGTCTTCCAATAATAACCCTGATTGGATGGTTCTAGGCTGTGTTCCTGTCATTCCACCAGACCTTAGACCTTTAGTACCGCTAGATGGCGGTAGGTTTGCAACTTCAGATTTAAATGATTTATATAGACGCGTTATAAATAGAAATAACCGTTTGAAATCTATTTTGAAGTTAAAGACACCTGATGTCATTATCAGAAACGAAAAAAGAATGCTTCAAGAAGCAGTTGATGCTCTTTTTGATAATGGTAGACACGGTCATCCAGTTATGGGTGCAGGTAATAGACCCTTAAAATCTTTATCTGAAATGTTGAAAGGTAAGACTGGGCGTTTTAGACAAAACCTTTTGGGTAAACGTGTTGACTATTCAGGACGTTCTGTAATTATGGTTGGACCCGATCTTAAATTTAACCAGTGTGGTTTACCAAAACAAATGGCTCTAGAGCTTTTTGAGCCTTTTATTGTAAAGCGCTTAAAAGATCTTGGACATGTGTATACAATTAGATCTGCAAAGAAAATGATTCAGCGACAAGACGAAGTCGTTTGGGATGTTCTTGAAGAGATTATCAAAGGTCACCCAGTACTTCTAAACCGTGCTCCTACGCTGCACCGTCTAGGTATCCAAGCTTTCGAGCCGATACTAATTGAAGGTAAAGCTATTAGAATTCACCCACTAGTCACTAAAGCATTCAATGCTGACTTTGATGGGGATATGATGGCAGTGCACGTTCCGTTGTCTGTAGAGGCTCAAATAGAAGCCAAAGTGCTGATGATGTCTCCAGACAATATTTTCTTACCTTCATCGGGTAAACCGGTGGCTATTCCTGGACAGGATATGACCCTAGGACTCTACTATCTTATGCTAGATCCTTTATACGATCCAGAAGTCTACGGGAAGAAAGTTAAAGTTTTTAAAGACATGGACGAAGTGCATTTAGCACTTTATGCAGCTGAAAGTTTCAGCGTCCCAACAGATGAAACTAAAAGCGAAGTGATTCAAAAGAACACTGGTAGAGGACTTCATATTCACGAAAGAATTAAAGTTCGTTTAAAATCAGGTATTATTGAAACAACACCTGGACGTGTTATTTTCAATAGAATTGTTCCAGAGAAGCTTGGTTTCCAAAATTATTGTCTACCTTCAAAAAGAGTTGAGCAACTTATTTTGGATTGTTACAAAAAAGTTGGTTTAGAAGAAACTGTACGCTTCCTTGATAACTTGAAAAATTTAGGATTTAAAGAAGCAACTAAATCTGCTATTTCAATGGGTGTTTGCGATATTCCTATTCCAGATAGTAAAGAAGCCTCAATCAATGCTGGTCATAAGAAAGTTGAAGCTGTTAAAAAACAGTATGAAGACGGAATTATAACTGACGGTGAACGTAAATCTAAAGTTATTACAACTTGGACTGAAGTTACAGATAAAATTTCAGATGAGCTCTTTGGAAGAATTCAAGAAGTTAAGCATTGTCAGATGAATCCATTGTTTATGATGTTGGATTCAGGTGCTCGTGGTAACAAATCTCAGGTAAAACAGCTTGGAGCATTAAGAGGACTAATGGCTAAACCTTCGGGAGCTATTATTGAATCACCAATTACTTCAAACTTTAGAGAAGGTTTGACCGTACTTGAGTATTCAATTTCTTCTCACGGTGCTCGTAAAGGTCTATCGGATACTGCTCTTAAAACTGCTGACTCAGGTTATCTAACTAGAAGACTTGTAGATGTAGCTCAAGAAGTAATTGTAACTGATTTTGATTGTGAAACTTTAAACGGAATTGAAGTTTTAGCGATTAAGCAAGGTCAAGAAGAACTGTTGCCAATAGAAGATCGTATCTATGGAAGAGTTGTTTGTGATGATTTATACCAACCAGGTGATAAAACTAAACTACTTGCTAAAGGTGGAGATTTAATCTCTCACAAGCAAGCAAAAGTAATAGCTGATGCTGGAATTGATAGTATCAAACTAAGATCACCACTAACTTGTGAAGCAAAGTTAGGTGTATGTTCTATGTGTTATGGAACAAACCTTGCAAATGGAAAACTTGTGGGTGAAGGTGAAGCTGTTGGTATTATTGCAGCCCAGTCGATCGGGGAACCAGGAACGCAGCTTACGATGAGAACTTTCCACCTTGGTGGTATTGCTTCTGCAAGTGCTTCTCCTGAACTTATTGCTGAAATGGATGGTATAGTTGTCTTTGAAGATGTACGTACTGTTGAGAATGAACATGGAGATGTTCTAGTTCTGAATAAGAATGGGGCACTTCACATTGTAAAAGATGAAAATAGACCTTTAGAAGAATATAAAGAGCTTCTAAAAACAAAATCTATTGAACCTCAGCAAACATTTATGCTTGAACTTGGATCTAAAGTCCTAATTCAAGATGGTGTTCCTGTTAAAAAGGGCAGCAAAATAGTTGAATGGGAACAACATAATGTACCTATTATTTGTGACCGCCCAGGATATGTTAAATATGAAGATTTAGTAGAAGGTTTATCTACTGAAAAAGACGTGAACAAGAAAACAGGTCAGATTGAGTATGTTGTGAAGCAACATCGTGGAGAACTGCACCCTGAAATTGCGATCTACAGTGACAAAGAATTTACTGACCTTGTAGGAAGCTATTCTCTTCCTGCTGCGGCTGTGATTTCAGTTTCTGAAGGAGATTACTCTCATGCAGGTGCAATTTTAGCACGTATTCCTCGCGGAGCAATCAAAACTAAGGATATTACCGGTGGTCTACCTCGAGTAGCAGAGCTATTTGAAGCAAGAAGACCAAAAATGGCTTCTGAGATTGCCAAAATTGACGGTATTGTTGACTTCAAAGGAGTTCAAAAGAACAAACGTATAGTTTCTGTACGCGATGAAGTTACAATGATGGAAGAAGAACACCTTATTCCACTATCAAAGCACTTGATTGTACAAAAAGGAGATCATGTTGTTAAAGGACAACAGCTTACTGATGGTCTAGTTGTTCCACATGAAATCTTAGAAATCTGTGGTGTGCGAGAACTTCAGCGCTATATTGTGAACCAGGTACAAGAAGTTTACCGTTTACAAGGTGTTGATATTAACGATAAACACGTAGAGATTATTGTACGCCAGATGCTAAGGAAAGTTAGAATTAGCGATCCAGGTGATACTACATTCTTGTACGGTGAAGATGTGAATAAAAAGGATTTCCACTTAGAAAATGAAAAAGTCATTGAAGAAGGTGGAAAACCAGCACAATCATTCCCAATCCTTTTAGGTATTACTAAGGCATCCCTTGGTACGGATTCATTCTTATCTGCTGCATCATTCCAAGATACTACACGTATCTTAGCGGAAGCTGCGTGTGAGGCTAAGACGGATTACTTATTAGGTTTCAAAGAAAACATAATCATCGGACACATAATTCCTGGTGGAACAGGTTTCCACTTCCACAAGAAGACAAAGGAACATGTGACGATGGAACATGATGATGACTTAGTATTTGACTTTGTAAGTTAAATGCAGAGATACAGAGATCCAATGAAGGCCCTTGCAAGTTTTGCAGGGGCTTTTTTTTATCCAATTAAGGTGAAAGCTGCTTAATTATCCAGCTGCCATTTTCTTTTTGGTAGCAGTAGCGAATGTTAATGCGTCCTTGCCCACCTTGCCAAAATTCAATTTTGGTAGGGTCAAGTAGAAACCCTCCCCAGTAGTCAGGAATAGGGAGCTCTTTCCCTTTATATTGGGATTCGAATTGCTCAATACTCTCAACAATTTCCTTTAGAGAATTGATTTCCTGGTCTTGCTTAGAAGAGAGGGCAAGGAGTTGATTGAGACGAGGTCTTGAGTAATAGTATTTTGAAGATTCAGATTTAGGTAGTTTAGATACATTTCCTTCAATTGACATTTGTCTATTTAGACTTGGCCAATAGAAAGTTAGGGCCGCTTGGGGATTTTCTTCAATATCTAGCCCTTTTTTACTTTTGTAATTACTAAAAAAGGTAAATCCTTGCTGACTCATGTATTTGAGTAAAACTGTGCGGGCTGTAACGCGCCCTTCTTTTGAAGAAGTTGAGAGCGTCATGGCATTGCCATCAAGAATATCTTTTTCTTTGACTTCTTGCAGCCAGCTTGCGCAAAGCTCAATTGGATCTTCTGGGAGATCCTTTTTTGTTATGGTTATCTCATCTTCTCTAAATGTACGTCTGAAATCTGAAAAATCTATCATTAGGCTTTTTGAATTTTTTCTTGAATAAACTGTTCGAGTTTAATTAAATCTGCAGTGAACTTTCTAATTCCTTCAGCTAGTTTTTCTATGCCCATAGCATTGTCATTTAATGCAAACCTAAATGACTTTTCATCAAATAGTAATTTTTTAATATCAGATTCTTTAGCTTTTTCGATATGAAGTTTTTGTGGAAGCTCACCTTCTGAACTTTGAAGTTCTTCTAAAAACTTAGGCGCAATTGTTAAAAGGTCGCAGCCGGCAAGTTCAGTAATTTCTCCAACGTTTCTAAAGCTTGCTCCCATGATTTCAGTATTATATCCAAACTTTTTGTAGTAATTAAAAATTTCAGTTACTGACTTGACACCTGGATCCTCTGCTGGAGCGTAGCTCTCTTTATTTTCACTTTTCTTATACCAATCCATAATGCGCCCAACAAACGGTGAAATTAGTGTTGCATTCACTTCTGCTGCAGCAATAGCCTGTGGCATGCTAAACATAAGGGTCATATTACAATGAATACCTTCTTTTTCGAGCTGTTCAGCTGCCTTTATTCCTTCCCATGTGGAGGCCAGTTTAATAAGAATGCGTTCTCTATCAATACCCGCTTTTTCATACATAGAGATTAGTTTATGGCCTTTATCAATACTTCCTTGTATGTCAAATGAAAGACGTGCATCTACTTCTGTTGAGACTCTTCTTGGAACTATCTTTAAGATCTCGCATCCGAAATTTACCATGAGTTTGTCAATAATATGGCCTTTTTGAGAATCAAAGTCTTGTGCTTTAGATTGACCATACTGAATCGCTTCTTCAACTAGGCTCTGGTATTCCATTTGTTCAGTTGCTGCTTTAAAAATGAGAGAAGGGTTTGTTGTTGCGTCTGTAGGCTGGTATTTCTTTATAGAGTTGAAGTCTCCAGTATCAGCAACAACAGTTGTCATTTCTTTCAGTTTATCTAGTTTATTGGCCATAAGTTCCTCAGAAAATTTGCTAAAATGAATATATTTTTTATTATATCACGCGGATATTTAAAGGCTAGAGTTAAGGCAGTTTCTGTTTACTTAAGGACAATCCATTGAGAGTGTCTACTCTAAAGCCTATAGAAGTTTTTTCTCCTCCAACATTAAGCTCAAGTACAGAACTGAGCCTTGTTAAAAGAAGTTGAAAGGGGATTTTTACTTGGTGGGGTCCAACATCAATTGCAATTGAGGCTTGTCCAAATATACTTTTAGATTCTTGAATTTGTTTACAAAGTGCCTCAAACTGCCTGAGCTGTTCTAGGATTTGCTCACCCAATAGATATTTTTTTTTGCACTTTTCACACTTGATCGTCTTAGATAAGTTTTGGTTTTCTAAAACTGAAAAGAAGACAGGGGAGTTACATTCTCTACACTTAAACTCAAGATTTGCATCACTATTTTTTGTTGTGCTCATATACTAACGTTGTTTTCTTCCAGCTTATATTTATTGTTGATATTTTTCAATCATTTCAAATTAAAGCTCAACGTTTGTTCCTAAAGCATGTTCTGGGGCTGCTATCGAATGAACTAAAACTATGTTTTGTTCTATATCTGGATATTTGCCTTGAAAGCTGTGCTCTTTAATAAACAAATGAACTTCACTAGCAAAATCTTGTAGTTCTTTCCAAAGTGTTTTTTCTTGTTTTTTTTCATAGTCAGCCAATAATTGCTCTAGCTTTTCTCCCATTTTGAAAGCCGTTTTTACGAGATTATTTTGTCCTCTGGTTTTGGCTAAGTTTCCTGCTGCTACTGTCAAAAAGTTAGTGTAGACTTTTCTAAATCCATTAGCTTTCGATTGGAACTCTGAAAGAGCATTTGTGCGCACCTTTAGTTCTTCTTTAATTTCCCTATAAATAATTGAGCTATATACATCTGAGCTTGTGCTCGATTTAGGTAGAACGTTTTTATACCAGTGATCAAAGGTTCTAGGGTGTGTTAGTTTGGCGTCCTCTTTGGAGCAATAGTATTTTCTTTCATTAAGTATACAAAAATTTTCTTTCAGTTGCTCATTCCACTGGTTTCTAATTTCCCATGAGCTAAAAAATCTTCCTTTGACTTTTGTAACCGTATCTTCAGAATGTACTAGGTAAGCTCCAAAGTTTTTATATCTGTAAGGCTGTTTATCAAAATCTGTCGCTTCTTCTTCACAAACTGAAAGAATATCTTTTGTCATGAGCTCAGCAAAGTAATTGATTGCTTGTTTGCAAACTACAAACCTCTCTCTATTAACTGGATTTTTATTGTTAAAGTCACACTTGGGGAGATGTTTTTCATGAGTTGTAAAGGGTAAATAGCTTAAAAATGTTTCAAAATGGCTTTTGCCCTCTGGGTATTCATAGTGTTCCATTGCTGAAAAAATGAATTTGGAAATATTGGAAACATTTATTGCAATTCTTGCTAGGGTAAATACTAACTGACTTAGCTGGGTTTCTCCATGCTGGTTTAAGTTAAGGACCTCGTTTAATAACTTAGAAAGATCTTCTGGTGTAGTTCCCTTTATATCTAAAATATTTTGATAAAGCTTTTGTAATGGTGCACAATTAGAAAGAGCTGAAGAGGCAAAGTTTATTTCTGGTGCACCAACCCTTGCTGAAATGTCATTTGTCATATCTGTTTTGTTATTTTCTTTTAAAGATCGCTATTTGTTTCATCAGCAGTAGGTGAAGAAGGATTTAAAGCTTGTAGAATTTCTTCAAAAACTGGTGGTGAAATTCTATCTTTAACGAAATCTAATGATACACTTTTCCATTGCTCAGTGTTTTGTGGGTGAGCTGGAGAGTTTTCAGAACAAAAAATGCTGCCTGCATTTTCCATGCAAAAGTTTGTTTTAAAACTGCTATCCCAGTTCTTTCTAGCATTTGCGGGGTTAAAGGAAAGTTTAGTTTCTCCTCTTTCTGCAGCAACTAGGAACTTACCAAGATTTGACAGGTGCTCATCTTTAACTGGTGAGCTTTCTTCTTGAAGAACACCGGGGCAATTTAAGCTAAGCACGTCAATAACTTTTCTTTCTGCAAAAAAAGATTTTGCTCCCTCGCAAAAGGTAAATGCTGCACGATCTAATTCTGCAGGACTTGAATCGCAGTCAATAGGTTCTGGACTAGACCAGATAAAACTAAGCCCATAGTTAAGTGAAGTTGTAATAGGAGTTGCTAGCCAGCTGACTCCTGAACCTATAGTCGAAAGGATTCCAGGATTATCATCAAAAGAATAAGCATTCAACTCAGCTTGGACTCCTCCCGCTGTTGAGAATTGAGTTTCAATTAAAATTTTAGCAAGCCTATTTACGTTTGTCTGAGAGCTAAATTGTTTTGTAGGGTCCAGATAATAGCTTGATTCAAGAATTGTATTCCTTAAATAAAGAGCAGTTTGGCCTGTCGATTCAAGAACTGCATCTGCAGCTTCAAGAGCGCTGGGACAATTTGTAAGTAAGTTTCTGAGATCAGGGGATCGGGTTCCTACGTCGTAAAGAGTCGATGAATATTGTGCGTTTGTTGTCAATGGGTTCATATACTACCTCTAGTTGCAAATTAAACTTACTTTTCCAAAGACTATAAAAGATTAGGTGAAAAAAATTCTATTTATTTTTACAACTTATTAAAATAGTAATTTTATTTTAAAAATTGATGGTTTAAAAGAGAGGTCGCTTATTTTTTGATTGAAGAATTAGGCAATTTTATTGATAATCCTACAAAATTTAATTGTTAAGTTAGACCAAAGATAGAAAATGGATACACTAGAAAAGGGCAAAAACAAGTTGGGTGAAATTTGCGATATTTTACGTAAAGAGACACTTGAACCGGCTCAAAATGAAGCACATCAAATTATTAACAGCGCTAAACAAGAAAGCCAGAAAGTTATTGAACAGGCAAAGTCTGAAGCAAAACAACTTTTAGAGGATGCCAAGGCTAAAATTGCGAAAGAGCAAAAGTTATTTGAAAGTTCAATGGATTTGGGATCTAAGCAGACATTTAACCAATTAAGAGAAAAGATTCAAAAGCACCTTTTTAATGATCAGTTAGCAGAACTTACTGCCAATATGATGGGTGAAGGGGAACTTGTTGCTAAGCTCATTTCAGCGATTGTCAATGCACTAGAAAAAGATGGCTTAAATTCAAATTTAACTATTGCATTAGCAAACTCAATAAAAGCAGAAGATGTGAGCAAGACCCTTGTTGCACAGGCTGCAGAGAAAATAAAGAAAGGAAAAATTTCAATAGAGTCGATCTCTAGTGGGGCAAAAGTTTCTATTGAAGATCAAAAGGTCAGTATTGACGTTTCAGATCAATCCTTAAAAGAACTTATGGGGAATTTTCTCCGCGACTCTTTTAGAGAAATTTTATTTAAAAACGTTTAATTGGTAAAACTACAAGTGAATCGTTATTATTTCTTGGCAAGTTTGTTGCCGTCTGCTCTTACATTGGGAAATCCACCTGAGATTACTTTTTGGGAGTTTAACCAGCTTTGTGATCAGAATTTATCTGAGAGTGATCTTGAAAAGACTAAAGCCATCCGACGGTATATCGACTTGCAAAACTTTAGGCCGATGTGGCAGCAAAAAGAAATTGATCCTCATGGAAACTATTCGAGCAAAGAGTTAGAAACACATCTTCTTTTGGAGGAAGGGTTTCCCGAATATGTCTTTGAATTTTTAAGAGAGCATGAAACCATAGAGGAGCGCTTAGATTTTTTTCCAAAGCTGCTATCTCAGTTTTATCTGGAAGAAGTTAATCAATCGAATCACTTTTTAAAGAATTTTTTAACTTTTGAACGTAACTGGCGTTTTGTGATGATGGCTTTAAGAGCCAAAACTTTTAATAGAGACTTAAGTTGGGAGCTTCAATTTGAAGATCCGCATGATGAGTATGTAGAGCTTATCATGGCACAAAAAGATCAAAATGATTTTATTCCGCCTGAAGGGTTCGAAGAGTTAAAAGGGATTTATGAAGAGCTTAAGTTTGATCCACTAAAGTTGCACTGGGAAATTTGTCAATGGCGCTTAAGTCAAATAACCACTTTAGTAGAAGGTGGAACTTTTTCAGTCGATAACATTTTATGTTACTTGGCTCAGCTCATCATCGTCGAGAATTGGTTAAAGCTCAATCATGATCAAGGAATGATCATTGTAGATAACATAATGAAGGAACAGCAAGTATGACACAAGATACAACAGGAACAGTGGTTAAAGCTTTTGGAAACTTACTGCAGGTTCGCTTTGAAGGTAACATCCGTCAAGGTGAAGTTGCAATGATAGAAGTTGGAGAGCAAAGACTAAAAGCTGAGGTTATTGAAATTGTTGGAGATGAAGCAAAACTCCAGGTTTATGAAGATACTCGAGGCATTGGGTTAGGAACTAAGGTTGTTTTTCAAGGAGATCTACTTGAAGCTGAGCTTGGACCAGGGCTACTCCAATGTGTCGTTGACGGCCTTCAAAACCCTTTAGAAAGGTTAGCGGAAGAAACAGGGCTCTTTTTAACAAGAGGTGTTTATATTCCAGCAATTGATAGAAAGAAAGAGTGGGATTATAAGCCTGTTGCAAAAGTTGGAGATGTTCTTAAGAGAGGAGATACCTTAGGGACTACAAAGGAAACGCATTTTGATCATCACATCATGATACCATTTTCTATTCATACGAAGATTACGCTAACTGAAGTTACAACAGCGGGTAAATATACTGTAGATCATGTTGTTGCTAAAGGAAAGGATGATCGAGGTAATGAACATACATTTACAATGATCCAAAAGTGGCCAGTAAAAAATGCTTTGATTGAAGGAACAAAAGTTAAAGCTTCAAAAATGATGAGCTGTGGACTGCGCATTATAGATACTCAATTTCCGCTTGTTCAAGGTGGAACATTTTGTACTCCGGGCCCTTTTGGTGCTGGAAAAACTGTGCTTCAACACCATTTATCAAAGTTTTCAAAGGTTGATATTGTTGTAGTTGCTGCATGTGGAGAGCGAGCAGGGGAAGTTGTTGAAATATTGAAGGAGTTCCCTCACTTAGATGATCCAAATAGTGACGGTGCTCTCATGGAGAGAACGGTTATTATCTGCAACACTTCGTCGATGCCTGTGGCTGCTCGAGAATCATCGATTTACTTAGGAGTTACTATTGCTGAATACTACAGGCAAATGGGTCTAAATGTGTTGCTTTTAGCGGACTCAACTTCTCGTTGGGCCCAAGCGCTTCGTGAAATGTCAGGGCGTTTAGAAGAAATTCCTGGTGAAGAGGCGTTCCCTGCATATTTAGCATCACGAATTGCAGCTTTTTATGAAAGAGCAGGAGCTGTTGAGCTAGGTTCAAATAAAATAGGGTCTGTTACAATTGGCGGGGCGGTCTCTCCAGCTGGAGGAAACTTTGAAGAGCCAGTAACACAGGCTACACTTGCTGTAGTTGGAGCTTTCCTAGGTCTCTCAAGAGCGCGTTCAGATGCCCGTCGTTATCCGGCTATTGACCCTTTGATGTCATGGTCAAAGTATGTTGATATTGTAAGTAAAGACTTAGATGTTGAGTTTCCAAGTTGGGCACAAAAAATATACCAAGCAGATAGAACCTTGTTAGAAGGAGATGAAATCGGCAAGCGTATGGAAGTTATTGGAGAAGAGGGGACAGCAATAGAGGATTTCATCACTTATCTTAAAGGAGAGCTCTATGACTTTAGTTACCTTCAACAAAATGCTTTTGATGTAGAGGATTCATTTTGTCCTTTGAGTCGGCAGCTGATTTTATTTAAATTAATTTGTGAAATTTTTGAAACAGCTTTTGAGTTTAGTTCACATGATGAAGCCAGAGGTTATTTTTTAAAGCTGCAAAACAGCCTCAAAAATCTAAATTTTACCCCATTTGAATCTGAAAAATACAATCAAATTATGACAGAGATTAGAAGTCATCTCGATGAAGCTAAAAAACAAGGAGTAGTTGCCTAATGAAAATTGTACATGAGCGGATAAATAACATGCGTGGGAACCTAATTACTGTTACAGCAAAAGATGCTGTTTTAGGGGAGCTTGCAAAGATTGAAAAAAAAGATGGGACAACAACTCTTTCTTCTGTTTTGAGATTTGATGGAGATCAAGCAACTCTGCAAGTTTTTGGTGGAACCAGAGGGATCAATACTGGTGACAAGGTTATTTTTCTTAAAAAAGAAATGACTGCAGTCTATGGAGACCAATTGCTGGGCCGTAGATTAAATGGTGCGGGCGAACCCATTGATGGTGGGGCCCAAATTTCAGGGGAAGAAATTACAATAGGAAACCCTTCCTTTAATCCTGCTAGACGTATTGTTCCAAAGGAAATGGTGCGTACCAATATTCCAATGATTGATGTCTTCAATTGCCTTGTCAAATCACAAAAAATTCCAATTTTTTCTGTAGCAGGGGAACCCTATAATCAACTTTTGATGCGTATTGCCAACCAAACAGATGCAGATATTGTGATTATTGGAGGGATGGGGCTTACTTTTGATAATTACCAAGCTTTTATTGAAAATGCTGAAGAGTCAGGAACTCTAAATAGAACGATTATGTTTGCTCATAGAGCGACAGACCCCATTGTTGAATGTGTGCTTGTTCCTGATATGGCTCTTGCATGTGCAGAGCGTTTTGCTATGCAAGATAAAAACGTGCTAGTTCTATTAACCGATATGACAGCATTTGCTGATGCTTTAAAAGAGATCTCTATCACAATGGATCAAATACCATCTAACAGAGGTTATCCAGGGTCTTTATACTCGGATCTTGCATCTAGGTATGAGAAAGCTGTAGATATTCAAGATAGTGGATCCATTACATTGATTGCTGTCACAACAATGCCTGGAGATGATGTTACTCACCCCATTCCAGATAATACAGGATATATTACTGAAGGCCAGTTCTACCTTCATGATGGTAGAATTGATCCATTTGGTTCTCTTTCAAGATTGAAGCAACAAGTTATTGGAAAAGTAACTCGAGAAGATCATGGTGATTTAGCTAACAACATGATTCGTTTATATGCTGACTCCAAAAAAGCAAAAGAGCGCCAGGCTATGGGCTTTAAACTCTCAAAGTGGGATGAAAAGCTATTGAGCTACTCAGAGCTTTTTGAGGATAAAATGATGAACTTAGAAGTGAACCTTCCAATTGATGAAGCTTTAGATTTTGGATGGCAAATTCTCTCTGAGTGCTTTGGACAAGACGAAGTAGGAATTAAGCAAAAACTTGTAGACGCTTACTGGCCAACAAATAAAGGTGCAAATGGCTGAAGTCAAACTAACAAAGAATGAATTACGAGCTCAGCAGACCAAGCTCAAGCAATTGCAGCGCTACTTGCCAACTTTGCAGTTGAAAAAGGCGCTTTTGCAAGCAGAAGTGCAGCAAGCAAAATCTGTTTTGGCTGAGATAGAACAAAAACGTCAGAATTTGCATGAAGATGTTGAAGAGTATGCCAGACTTTTTCCTATTATGGACTTCCCATCACTTGAACAAACTGTTCAAATTGATCAAATCAATAAGCATTATGAAAATATTGCAGGCGTAGAAATACCTGTTTTTGATGGAGTTTCCTTTCTCCCATTGAAATATCACCTCTTAGACTCTCCTATTTGGATGGATGCTGCAATTGATGGCTTGCATAAACTAATAGAGGCAAACCAGCACTTGATTATTGAAAGAAAAAAGGTTGAGTTGCTGCAAAAAGAACTTAGAGAAGTTTCTATCAGAGTCAATTTGTTTGAAAAAATCTTAATCCCTCGTTCTATTTTGAATATTAAGAAAATAAAAGTGTTTTTGGGTGATCAACAGCTTGCTGCAGTTGCTCAAGCCAAAGTCGCTAAAATGAAAATTGAGCAAAGCAGGGAAGTTGCATGCGCATAGATTTAAAAAAATATCTTTTCTTTGGTTCTGAGCAACAGAAAGATGACTTTTTTGTACAAGCTCAGGCTCTAGGTGTGATTCAGTTTGTCGATCACAGTGGTCACAAATTTGACATTATTCCTGAACCCGTACGAATGATGAATAAAGCTTTAAAAGTTATTCGTAAAATGCCTCCTAGACGGCAATCGACTTTTGAAAATGTTGAAGAAGCCATTCACATTGCAAGCGAGATTAATTCAAGGGATGAAAAAATTGACGAGCTAGAGGAAGAGCTACGCCACGTTGATCAAGAGCTTTCAAGAGTTGCTATTTTTGGTAGCTTTTCGAGAAATGACATCGACTTTATTCAAAAGAAAGGAGCTCGTTCCATTCAGTTTTTTGTCGCAAAAAATGAAAAGAAAGTTCCAGATGCTCCTGAGCTTGTCTACATAGGTAAAGATCACGACCTGCACTATTATGTATCTATTTCAAAAGACAAAAAATCGTACGATTCGATGGTCGAAATGGTTGTTGAGAAATCTTATGATGAGCTTATTCATAGACGAAAGAAAATCAATACTGAAATTCATCAGCATGAGCACCGAATAAAAGAGCTTGTAGCGTTTAAAACACTTATCAAACAGGCTGTAATTTCTGAGTTTAATAGCCACTATCTAAAGGTCAATGCAAACTTTGTTGAGCACCACTGGAAAGAGACCTTCTTTTCTGTAGAAGGGTGGGTTACAGTAAAAAGTATTGAGGCTGTCGAAAAACTTTTAGAATCATTTTCTATTTACATGACAGAAATTAAAGAAGATGAAGGCGAAGCAATGCCTACGCATCTCGAGAATACCGGAACAGGTAGAATCGGAGAAGACTTAGTTTACGTATATGACACTCCTGCAAATAGTGATAAAGATCCATCATCATGGGTGTTATGGGCGTTTGCATTTTTCTTTGCCTTTATTGTTGGGGATGGAGGATACGGTTTTGTTTTTCTACTTTTCTTTTTCTTGATGAGGTGGAAAGTAAAAGAACCTTCACCGTTACTTAGACGTTTTAACTCACTAATTGGGATTCTGGCAGTTTCTTGTATTATATGGGGAGTTGCAGTCAGTTCATTTTTTGGGTTAGATATAGACTTGAAGAACCCTGTGAAGCGTTATTCACCTTTAACTAAGCTTGTTGAAGTGAAATTGCGTTATCATATGAGCCAAAAAGACGACACATATCAAGAATATATAAATCAAATGCCTCATCTTAAAAATTTTAAGATGCCCTATGAGTTTTTGACACAAGCCAAAGTTAACAAAGAAAACAAAACCGTTTATGTTGTTTACGATGATTTTGTTAATAATATTATGTTAGAGTTGGCGTTATTTATTGGAGTTATCCATCTAATGACAAGTATGCTGAGGAATCTGAAGCGTGCTTGGTCGGGGGCTGGTTGGATTTTATTTTTGATAGGGGCCTACTTATTTTTTCCTGAAATTTTAAAAGCTTCATCAATTATTCATTATGGCTTTGGAATTTCTCCTATATTTGCAGGGATGATTGGTCCATACATTTTATATTTTGGCATTATTAGTGCTATAACACTTGCAATAATTCAGCATAAATTATCAGGAGCTCAAGAAGTCATGAGACTCATAGAAGTTTTTGCGGATGTATTATCATATCTTCGTCTTTATGCCTTAGCTTTAGCAGGTTCAATCGTTGCAAATACTTTCAACGGTTTTGGAATGAAAATGAATATCTTTTTTGGGGTTATTGTAATTATTGCAGGACATACCCTAAATCTCTCACTGTCAATAATGGGTGGGGTCATTCACGGTTTACGTCTGAATTTTATTGAATGGTATCACTATTCTTTTGATGGCGGTGGGAAAAGGCACAGGCCTTTAGCATTATTAAAATTATTTAAGTAAAAAGGAGCAAAATAAAATGGATTATACACAAATGGGGCCAGCAATATCACTTGGGCTTGGATGTATCGGAAGCTCAATAGGTTGTGGAATTGCAAGTATGGCTTCACACGCAGTAATGGCAAGAGTAGAAGAAGGTCATGGAGCCTTTATTGGAATGACAGCAGCACCTGCAAGTCAGTCCATATATGGATTTGTACTCATGATTTTAATGTCAGGAGCTATTAAAGAGGGTAGGCTTTCTCCTGAAAATGCGCTGGGCATAGGAATTTTTTCTGGGTTGGCATTAATGTTCTCTTCAATATATCAGGGGAAATGTGCGGCGACAGGGATGCAGGCAGCGGCTAAGCAGCCAGCCATATTGGGTAAAACCTTTACAGCTCTAGGGATTGTGGAGTCTTTTTCACTCTTTGCCTTTGTCTTTGCATTGCTATTGTTCTAGACAAGCAGCCAAGGAGGCGGTTTCGTGGAAACGCGAACTGAAAAAGACAGTATCGGAGAACTAAAAGTTCCTATGGATAAGTACTGGGGAGCTCAAACTCAACGATCTTTAGAGAATTTTCAAATAGGCAAGAATTTTTTAAACCGCATGCCTATTGAAGTTATTCATGCATATGCTGTTATCAAAAAGTCTGCTGCAATTGTAAATTGTGATCTCAAGCTCATTGATGAGAAGAAAAAAGAGGTCATCGTTCAAGTAGCAGACGAAGTTTCTCAAGGTAAACTTGATGATCATTTCCCATTAGTTGTTTGGCAAACCGGTTCTGGCACTCAAACAAACATGAATGTTAACGAGGTTATTTCCAATAGAGCTATTGAGAAGCTGGGTGCAAAAATGGGTTCAAAAGATCCGATTCATCCCAATGACGATGTGAATAAATCTCAATCATCTAATGATACATTTCCAACTGCAATGCATATTGCAGCTTACACCAAAACGTTTCATTCACTACTTCCAAATTTGGCCTATTTCACAAAAGAGCTTCAAAACAAGGCTGCAGAGTATAAGGACATCATTAAAACAGGGCGCACTCATTTAATGGATGCGGCTCCTTTGACGCTTGGTCAAGAGTTTTCAGGTTATGTGATGCAACTTCAAAAAGCAGCGAAGGCTATTGAAAATACCCTACCACATGTTGCAGAGTTGGCAATTGGGGGCACTGCAGTGGGTACGGGTTTAAATACCCACCCTGAATTTGCTCAGAAAATGGCAGCTCAGATTTCAAAGGAAACACAACTTCCTTTTGTGAGCGCTCCAAATAAGTTTGAAGCAATAGCAAGTTCAGACGCCATAGTGGGATTAAGTGGAGCTTTAAAGCAGTTAACAACTAGCCTTGTGAAAATTATTAATGACTTGCGTTGGCTTTCATCTGGACCTCGCTGTGGACTCGGAGAGATCACTATACCAGCTAATGAGCCAGGTTCATCGATAATGCCAGGAAAAGTAAATCCAACACAATGTGAAGCTATGTTGATGGTCTGCTCTCAGGTAATTGGCAATGATTTATGCATCACAGTTGCCAATTCAAATAGTAACTTAGAGTTGAATGCAAATAGGCCTGTGATGATTTTAAATCTTTTGCAATCTATTGAGCTCTTGTCAGATGGAATGAAAAATTTCACAGATAAGTGCCTTCGGGGCATTACGCCTAATAGAGAAGTTTTACAAAGCTATGTGGATCGCTCGTTAATGCTTGCTACTGCTTTAAACACTGCAATAGGCTATGACAAGGCCTCTAAAATTGTAAAAAAGGCTCATGAAGAAAATAAATCTTTGCGAGAAGTAGCTCTTGAACTCAAGCTTTTGACTGCTCAAGAATTCGACAGTATTGTTGATCCGAAAAAAATGATCTACCCTCAGTAGATGATCATTAAATCTCTAGTTATTTTACGCTAATTCACTGACGGTATATAGTTGTTGATCAACAAAATTCTAGTAAGTGCTTAACATCTGCTTAAAAATTTTGTTACATAAGTAAAATGGGGAGCTTTATGCCAAAAGAAGAGTTTATGTCAGCGCTTACCCTTCAGTCTTCTGAAGGTAAAGAGGAAGATTGTCTCAAGCTTATTAAAGAAATTTTTGATGACCCTTTAGTGCTTAGTATGGAGTTTTTTCATTCAGAGGAAGACCCTGAAATTTTACTTGCTCAGCAGAGATGGTCAAGTATTGGGGTTTTTCAAGAGTATATGAAGAAAATTCAAAGTCATGAGCTTTTTTTGAAGCTCGAAAATAGCTCGGACTATCTAAGGGTAACTCATTGGAAGCCAATGCTTTAATTTTATTAAGATGAAATGGGGTTTTGCTGATAATCTTTGCAGAATATTAACAATTATATACTAAGCTTGCTCTTTGGGTAAAATAGAGTAAGAGCATTTACAAAACATGAAGCAAAAAGTTGCATTAAAGATTCTAGTTGGAGTTTTGGCTATTGGAGCAATTGTTTCTACGGCTTATTTCGGTGAGCTGCGATTTAAACCAAATAATCGCTGTAAATGCGTTTCTCAGTTTCAAAATGATAAAATTAGAAAGATTTTTAGTTACTTAAGAAATAATGATGTTTCATTTGAAGAATGCTTACTTAAGTCAGGGGCTCTTTGTGAAGCTGAAATGAACGAAGCCTATCATAAGGCTGTAGATCTAGGTGAATATGATTTAGCAATAAAGCTTTATAGCCTTGGAGCCACAGACTGTTATCAAAAGAATAAAGACATTTTACTTGTTTGCCTCAATGCTGGGCGTTTTGATTTAATTGGGCAGCTTGTTAAACCAGACTATCCAATTGATGCGTCTCACATTAATGCAGCTAAATCATTAATAAATGTAAGTCAACCCAATTGGGCGTTTATCTATCAAAAAAATGATACGGATAGAGTTGGATTTTCGGATTACCAAGAGAAGTCTAAAGATGTTATTATGCGTATTATAGATATTTACAGACAGCAGCATCCCGTAAAAAAAATTGATTTTCTAAGCCAGTCTGAACACGAAAAAAGTTATGCGTCAATTTTTGGAAAAGAAGCACAAAAAGACTTTCAAGAGGCGCTTAACAAAGCCATTAAAAAAGGTTATTCATTTGATGTAGCTAAGCATGGCAGCCAAAAGAGAGTTATTATACTCGACAAGCATGGTAAAAGCTTAGGGATCATTAAGAGTAAAAATGAGTTGCTAGCTTATGCATTTGATCTAGATCATTTTGCTAAAGTTCCTCCTGTAGCAGAGGTCTTTATTCCTGAATATGGTCAAGTTATTGTACAAAAGTGGGTTGCTAATACTAAAATGGTGAGAGATCATCAGATTAAAAGTGAAGAATCTTCTCAACAAGCAAATTTAATAGAGCAACTTCATCATATACGTATGCTTGATATCCGCCTTGGAAATAGTGATCGCAATAACGGTAACCTGTTAATTACTAAGCAAAATGATCAATGTAATATCATACCCATCGACCACGACCTACTGATGTTTTATATTCCAAATGATTTAGACTGGGAAGCCCCTTATTTAAATCTTCCATTTTCTAAAATAACTCAAAGTCACATTAGCAAAATAGACTTAGAAAAAGATGCTCTTACAATGAAGAAATTCTCTTGTAGTGATGAAGAAATAAAGTCTATGAAGCTTCGAACAACTCTTCTAAAAATGGCTGTTGCCAATCATCTTGAGCTTAGAGAAGTTGATATGTTGTTTAGATTTTACTACTATGATTTTCTAGATCAAGTTAGAAATCTTTCTGCAGAATCTTCTGAAGAGCAATACCAACAAATTCTTTTTCCACATTTTAAACAGTCTATTGCTGTAATTCAACAACCTACGGAAGTCTGGAGATTAATAGGAAATAGCTTTGAATTTTATATTTAGAATTCATTATAATTTTTTAAATCCATTGTAAAATTTGAAAATTAATTGACTTTTTTAGGAGTTTTTATGCCTTCAACTGACCCTTCTTTATCTAGTAATGAAGACGGCTTTGGAGCTTGGCAATACATTCAGAAATGGGCGGATGAAGTTACGAGTCTTCCACAAGAATCCTCCTCTCAAGGAGGTGCAGAAGAAGCAGAAGAAGCTGCAGAAGGTTTTGGCCCTTGGGTAACAGCAACGGCTACTAGACCAGTTAAAAACGCAGTTGAGCACTTATCTCAACTAACTGGGGGTATTTATAAACAGGTTGATCTTGAGAGAATAGCGCATGCTGTTGAAAAACTTCAGCAGACAGTTTCTAAGTTGGTAGGGAAAAACGATGATAGAAGAGCTATGCAGTCACAATGCGCAGATTCAAGCAGAACGCAACTTTGGAATCGGGCTTCATATTGGAAGCTATCTGCTGCTGGAGCTGTTGGCTTAGCTATTAGTAACCTTTTTTATAGTTTTGCTAGTTGGGCGTTTTCTAGTCCAGAGGAAAAACCTGTGGGTGCGCCGCAAATAGAAGCGCTACCTAGTATCAAAAGTAGTAAAATCGATGTATCTGTGAGACGCGAACCTAAAACAAACCAAGAGCTTATTGATGCTAGAGTAAAAGGTAAAGATAACCTACTCGAATGACGATAAGTTGAATTGTCTTTTAGTAATTTTTTACAAATATTTTTTTAACGTTTAAATATGAGGTTTTTATGGGTGGTGGATCAGTTAGTGGTGGATCTGTTAGTGGTGACTCTAGTAACGGTGAGTTTTCTTATGTAAAAGTAACGGAAGGAGACTGTACCGACACAGGTAGTGGTGGGGCTTCAGGTGTTGGAGTGCAAACAGCTTTTGTTAATGGAGCTCTACAAAGAATAGAGGATGGGCTAGCTGCTATAACTGAGGCCTTAGGCAAACGGAAGAATCCTTCTGATTCGTCAGGAGGTAGTAGAGCTACACCTAATAAGGTAGTTGTTTGGTATAAAACCCCCGCTTTTTTGGTGGGTTCAGTAAGTTTTTTAGCTGCACTTGCTAGTAATTCTTTTAGAGACTTGTGGCAACAAGGCTTAGAGTATTTAGGAATGGATTTAAGCTCGAAAGATATTGAGCCATCAGACAAGAAAGTAGCTGTGGCAATTGAAACAATAGATGATGATTCAGAAGCTCTTATTATTGCTCGTGAAAAGAATAATATTAGAAATCGAGAGCAATAGTTACCATCTAATTATGAATTTTGTATGATGACTCTAATTAATGAGTTTAATCTGTTATGTGGTCAACTATTAAAGTTTTCACAGTTTGTGTGTTTTTTCTTTTGACAGGGTGCAGTCAAGTTACATGGCCGTGCCTTTGTGGGTGTAGTGGCAGCAAGCATATTTCAGTTTTAAATGAGCCTATTAATCATGGAAGGCTTGCCTCTACCCATGTCAATGCACCCGATCCTTTGCATGAGCTCAATGCTCATGGACAGAGGTTGTATGTGAGTTGGAGTTTGCCAAAGCTCTATAAAGGAGCTCAATTAAATGGGATCTTAAAAGTCCGCTTTAACATTTCAGAGCAGGTTACTATTCCATTTAAAATCGAGCGTTTAAAAGGTACAATAACCTATCAAATCATCAATGAAGAGTATTTTCAAAAAGAAGGTATTCAATCATACAAAGTTCAAATTTTTTCAGATGGCAAAGAGCTAGACTGTTTTCAGCATACGATGTGGACAGAGCTTATTTCAGGTAACTGATCATGTAAATTCGATAAAGCTCCTGTCTGAAAATAGCTAAACCCGCTATAATGTTTTCTTTTTTAAAAAATATACTTATATGCAGGATTTAAATTTTTATTTGTCACAGTTAAACGCATGGATATGGAGTCCTCCACTTCTAGTTCTATTAGTTGGGACAGGGGTGTACTTTACTTTTCTTCTTAAAGGTCTTCAGTTTCGCTATATTCTTTACTCAATAAAATTAGTTTTTACCAGGCATGATGATGCTGCTGAAGGTGATGTTTCCCAATTTCAATCTTTGATGACAGCAATGTCTGCTACAATCGGTATTGGCAGTATTACAGGGGTTGCAACTGCTATTGCCATGGGTGGCCTTGGAGCCATTTTTTGGATGTGGGTTGTTGGGATTTTTGGTTTGGCTACAAAGTATGCTGAAGCAATTTTAGCTGTAAAATACCGCATTCATGATGAGGCTGGGGAGATGAGCGGTGGTCCTATGTACTATCTAGAAAGAGGGCTGGAATGGAAAGGGCTTGCTATACTCTTTTCAATTGGAGGAACTATAGGGGCTATTACAACTGGAAATATGATTCAGTCAAACTCAGTTGCAGATGCTCTGACCAATTATATTGTTATAGATCGCATTTGGATAGGTCTGGCTCTTGCATTTTTCACAGGACTTGTGTTGCTAAGAGGAATTAAAAGCATTGCGTGGGTTGCTGAATATTTAGTTCCAGCTATGGCTCTAATGTATATTTTTGGGGGCTTGCTCATTATTGGGATCAACTACCAGGCAATACCTCGAGGTTTCTACCAAATTTTTTCTGCTGCTTTTACAAAGCAAGCAGCTATGGGTGGATTTTTAGGCTCAACAATGATTCTAGCTATGCGCATGGGAGTTGTCCGTGGTATCTTTTCGAGTGAGGCAGGTCTTGGGAGCTCTCCCATAGCTTCGGCTGCAGCTAAAACAGATCGTCCGGGGCGCCAAGCTATGATTTCAATGAGTGGAGCCTTTATGGCAACTTTCATAGTTTGTACAATTACAGGACTTGTAATCTCTATTACAGGAGTACTTGGTAAGTACGGCGTTGCTGGGCAAGTATTAGATGGGTCGACAATGGTTATTTATGGCTTTAACCATACCTTACCAGGTAGCGGTATCGTCGTAACGATAGCAATTATTATGTTTGGATACACAACTATATTGGGTTGGGCCTATTATGGTGAAAAGTGTTTTGAATATCTTTTTGGAAGAAATTCTATTGTTTTTTATCGAGTACTTTTTACTCTTTTGGTCATTTTTGGAGCAACAATTGGACAGTCAATGATGTGGAATATTGCAGATATCTCAAATGCCCTTATGGCTTTTCCAAACTTATGCGGGCTTTTAGGACTCTCTTTTGCCGTTAGAAAAGAAAGCGACAGTTTCCTAAATATTATTAGGCAAGAAAAAGAATCACCATAAAAATAGGGGGACTAATGTCTGCTATAGGAAGTCAAGTTCGTACTTTAACAATCAATTTTCAAAAAGAAGGTTTGGGCAGTAAAGAATTAAGCATCAATCCATCACTCCTTTGGGATAGAGTTGCATCTTTGCATCTCCCTTTAGCTGAAAGTGTTAAGCCAAAGGGCAACTATAGTAGTGATGCTGTTAGATGGGCAAGTTCTTTTGAAAAATTACCTCAGTCGGTAGAAGTCACTACAAGACTTTCTAGATTAACTATTGTAGCAAGCATGTTGAGCTCATATCCTGAAAGCGATCCCGATGAGCCCTGCGAATCCTTCAAATGTCTAGAAAACGTAACAAAGGTACATCTTTTTAGAGCTCCGAAGGAATCAATAGTTCTTAAAATTACTGATGGTGCGGGCATTGAATTTCTAGACGAGTCTCACAGTTCTTAATGATGTTTAAATGGCCAATGGCAGTGAAGCTTATGAGATTTTGGAGCCTTTTTAAGGTAACAAATTCAATGGGGTACTGCAAATAATCAAAATTTTATTGTTCTTGCAGCGCTTGTTGACTAAAACTTATTTGCGAAGTTATTATACTTATTTCTAATTCTTTATCAGCAACTTAAGATGAAATTTCTTTTGAAAAAGAAGCTAGTTTCTTTTCAATAGTTTGGAGTTCATCTTTTGTTTGTTCAATGAGGTCTTTTTGCTTTTCAACAAGTTCTTTAGGAGCTCTTTCCACAAAATTAGGGTTAGACAGTTTCTTTGACAAGACTTCTAGGTTTTGTGTTTTTTTCAGCTGTTCTTTTAAAAGACGCTCTTTTTCTTTTTGTAAAAGATCAAGTGGCAGGGGGATTAAAAGAGAGGTTTTCTCTACTAAAGCTGTAGAAGCAAAAGAAGAAGTGCTTTTATCATCGAAATGAATCATGTCAATAGGCACTAAAGCTTTAATAATGTGTGAATGCTTTTCAATAAGTTGCCTCTTATCACTTTCTATAAAAAGATCTGTCTTAGCTCCTGGAGATAACTTCATTTCTCCTCGAATATTGCGAATTGCATAGACGAGCTGCTTGATAAAAGCAAAGTCTTGCTCTACATGATCTGCAAGAGTTGGGTGATTAATAATTTTGGGAAATGAACTTACCATGCAGCACTGAGCATTAAGAGAAGAAAGAGCATCGCGTGTAAATAAGTCACAGTCTGGATGAATTGTGATTTCAGAGAAGATCTCTTTTAAGATGTTAAAAAGCTCTTCAGTGATAAATGGAGCCATTGGGTGGAGCATACGAATAGAGGCTATTAGCACAATAAAAAGTAGACTTTGTTTTTGTGTCTTGTCTTCCTTAGTTCCAGTCTTCTCATAAAGATAGGGTTTAACAATCTCAAGGTAGTATGCGCAAAAGTCATTCCAATAAAATTCATAAGCTTTTTGCGCAGCTTTATCAAATTGATAGGTATCTAAAGACTGGGTAACCTCAGCTGTTGTTTCTGTTAATCTTCTCAAAATCCAACGATCTTCTAGCTGGAGTCTATTTAGGTCTAAGCCTTTTTGAAGCTGTTTAGAGTCTATAGCTTGAAGGTGAGATAGAACAAAACGTGCTCCATTCCATACTTTGTTGGTGAAGTTTTTAAACTCTTCAAATTTTCTTCTATCTAAATCAATTTGTTGCAATTGGCATGAAGTTGAGGTTAATGCCATGCGCATTGCGCAAGTTCCATATAGATCTATAATTTCTCTGGGATCAATTGCATTTCCTTTAGACTTGGAAATCTTTTCCCATTTAGAGTGCACATCCTTTGGAGGAGTTGTTCCTAAGTCATAAGAAGTTCTCTCTTCTTGAGAAACGTATGAAATACCGTCGCATGCACTTTTTCTCCAGTAAGATTTACCATATATTAGGCCTGTTAAAATAACTTCATTGAAGGGGAGCTGTTCTAAAGCATATTCTCCCATCATAAGCATACGCGCTACCCAAAAGAATAAAATGTCATGGCCTGTGATTAAAAGGCTATTGGGATAGAACTTTTTCAAATCATCTGCATCTTTTGGCCAGCCCATAGTGCTAAAAGGCCAAAGAGCTGATGAGAACCAAGTATCGAGAACATCGTCGTCTTGTTGCCATTCATCTGGATTTTCTTGAACTTCTTTAGGTAGGCCTTTTTCAATGTGGCAAATAATGCGATCAGGATCTTTTTTATTATACCAAATAGGCAGTCTATGTCCCCACCATAGCTGGCGGCTTATGCACCAGTCACGTAGATTATCAATCCAATAAAAATAGGTGCTTTTCCAGTTTTCAGGGTAGAGTTTAACATTGCTTTCTTCAACAGCTTTTCTAAGCTTTTCTTTGAAAGGAGCCATGTGAATGAACCATTGTTTGGAGAGGTAGGGCTCAATAACTGCCTTAGATCGATATGAAGTACCCACGCGGTGCGTATATGGTTCAACTTTGATGAGCAAGCCCATCTGTTTGAGCTCTTCAACAATTTTTTCTCTAGCCTCTTGCATGGAAAAACCCTCAAAAGCTCCTCCATTATGATTAACTTTTCCATCAGTTGTCATGATGTTAATCATTGGCAAATCGTGGCGCTTTCCAACTTCATAGTCATTAAAATCATGAGCTGGAGTAATTTTTACAGCACCTGTTCCAAACTCTGGATCAACATATTCATCGGCTATAATGGGTATTTTCCTATCTGTAAAAGGAAGCTCAATATTTTGACCTATTAGGCTAGAATACCTTGAATCTTCAGCTGAAACGGCAACTGCAGTGTCTCCTAGAAGAGTCTCCGGGCGCGTTGTTGCAATTATAATAGACTCAGACTTACCTGAAATGGGATACTTGATAAAGTACAAGGCATCTTTTTTTTCTTCATGCTCCACTTCATCATCGGCTAAAGCAGTTTGCGTAACTGGGTCCCAATGAACTAGATAATAGCCTTGGTAAATGAGTTTTTCATCATAGAGTTTTTTAAAGAGCTGTAGCACAGCTTTGTTGATTTCAGGGTCTAAGGTGAACTGGGTGCGGCTATAGTCGCATGAACAACCTAGGCTTTTAATTTGATCTAAAATTCCTGAGCGATGTTTATCGGTCCAAGCCCAGCATAGCTTTTCAAAATCGTCCCTTGAAATTTCTTTGCGTCTTTTTCCAGTGCGCTTAATCAAATCTCTTTCTACAACAGTTTGGGTCGCAATACCTGCATGATCCAGGCCAGGTAGCCAGAGTACTTCAAAGCCTTGCATTCGCTTGTAGCGAGTAAGGACATCTTGCAAGGTTCCCCCAAGCACATGTCCCATATGAAGGATTCCTGTTACGTTTGGAGGGGGCATGACTAAAGAAAATGAAGGCTTAGTTGAAGTGGGGTCTGCTTTATATAGTTGGTGTTTCTCCCAAAAATCGCTCCATTTTTGCTCGATCTCTTTTGGACTGTATTTAGATGGGATCTCTTGCATGACAACTCAAACATTTCTAGTATATAAAGCGGTAAAAAATAGCAGATTTATTAAAAAATGTACACCTGCAATGAGTAAAAAAAAATGTAAAATTTCCTATTACCTTCTGAAGGAAAATAGCTTTTACTTAAATTCTGAAGTATTTTTGAGGCTAATCAATGTTTTAATCCAATTCATGGCTTTGGGGCCAATACTTGATAATGGGGGAAGCTTTTCAAATCGGCTGGAAGTGTAATTGGAAGCATTCTCAAGCAGACTTGAGCCATAGGCTGTGACGAATTCTTTATATTGAAGGGCATTTTCTCTTGGGTTCTCTACTTTAAATGCAGTGACCACTGCAGCCGTAATTATAGCTATTGCCGTGAAAATCAGTCCACTTTTGTCACTGTTGGGAGATTGAGATGCTATGTGCCTTACAGTATTGTTGCCTGCCACCTTTTTAGGAGAATTTTTTTTCATAGGCTCAAATTCTTGGGCTTTTAAAATGGTCTGTTTTGTAGGAAACTGTTGCCTTGTTATATTGTGATTTCTCATAAATAGCCTTTAGTTTTCGTCGTTATAGATTACTTTTATAAAGTAATATTAATTCTTATTTAGTTAATAAAAATAATGTTTTAATAAACATTTAGTTTCATTTAATTGTGTTTTGTTGTCGTTTTTGTTAAAAAAATATAAAAAACACTGTTAGAATGCCATAAGGTCTGATTTTAAGCAAAATTTTTTTTTAAAACTCTTGCTACCATAGCGTTAAAAAATAATATTAATTTTTATTTACAAAGAAATCCTTGATAACAATAAAGAATTTAGGAGGTCACCTATGCGTGCAATTACACCCCATGTGTAGCTGTCGCATGAAAAAAATGTGGATAAGATATGCGTAGCAAAAACTTTATAATCCCTTTAATGTGTCTATTATTTGCTTTTTGTTTGGAGATGCCACTTGCGTCTTCAGCCATGAGTTTTCAAACTGTTAAAGGTAGTGTTTCTTTAGTAGAACAAAAAGAAGTAACTAAAATTCATGCTTCAGATAATAGTGTTGTGGAATACAGCAGTTTTGATGTTGAAGAAGGAAAAGAGATTAAAGTTATTCAGCCTTCTGAAGATTCTATTTTGGTTATTAGAGTAAAATCTAATCAACCAACAAGAATTAGAAGTAAGCTCTCTGCTAATGGAAAAGTTTATCTTTTCAACCCTAAAGGTATTTTTCTAGATAAAGAAGCTCAGATAGAGAAAGGGACTTTTTATTTTGTAGGGTCAGAGCTTTTAACTGAAAATGTAGGTAGTGATCTTAACATTTTACCAACAACTGGGGATGTCGTTAACCACGGAAACATTAACTCAATGGGTGAAGTTCACCTTATTGGTCGTCATGTTGTGAATTCAGGGACTATTAATGCTATTGAGAAAGTAAAAATTGCTCAAACCAATGCAAAAGATCAGCTTTCTATTTTACACACCGGTACCATTCAATCTAAAAATGTGTTTATTGAAGCGCGCAATGGAACTTGTGAAATTTATGGAAAAATAGATTCTAAGAATACTGTGGAGAATCAATACGGTGGAAATATCTGTATTTTAGGTCAACAGGTTCGCTTAATAGGGGCTTATTTAGATGCTTCAGGTACTTTTAGAGGGGGACAAGTCAATCTTGGTGGAGACTTAGAAGGTAAGGGACCCTTATTTAAAGCAACACGTACATCTGTAGATGATGCAACAGTAATTGACGCAAGTGCCATTGAGTATGGACATGGTGGAGAAGTTGTTGTTTGGTCAGAAGAGCTAACTTCTTTTCAGGGAGAAATCTTTGCAAGGGGTGGAAGGAAATATGGTGCGGGTGGACGCGTTGAGACATCAAGTTCAAATCACTTAGGGATATTTAGTGGTAGAGTAAATGTTGGTGCTGCTTGCGGAGAGCAAGGTCAGTGGATGCTTGATCCATCAAACATTGTGATTACTGATGCAGAAGAGGCTAGTGATAACTTATCTCTTGTTTCAGAGTTTCCAGCTAAAAGCGGGTCTCAAGTTACTATTAGTGTCCAAGCTTTAAATAACTTTGCTGGAGGAAAACTTCAAATTGCAGCAACCAATCGAATTACTATAGATGCTAATATTGAGAATATTTCATCTACTTTGGATCTAACATTTAGAGCTGGAAGTCAAATTCGTTTAAAAAATGAAGAGATTAAAGTTCCTAATGGAAAAGTATCATTTATTATTGAAAATGAAGAATCTGGGCAAGTTGTTTGCTCTAAAGACTTCAAAGGGATCACAGCACACGAACTTGTTGTAGTGGCTCCTCGTGGTCAAAAAAATGGCTTTCAGGTAGAGACCAACTCTCTAGTTTTAAATCCTACGAATGCAAACCGATCTAATCCAAGCTTTGTTTTTGAAACAGATGTAATAGCAAAAAATAATAGTAACCATCAACTCTACTTAAGAAGGTCAAAAGGAGCTTGTGGATCGATTGTCTTTGAGGGATCTTTAGAAGGGTTTAATTTTGTAAATTCTGAAACAAACTTGAAAGTTGTTGGAGAGTCACAAATTGGGCACCTAGTGACAAAAGGTGCTACAAAAGTTGAGCTTTTGGGTGGAGGTCATATTTCAGAGCTTGCTGAATTAGAAAATCTTAGTGGAATCACAATAGGTAACAGACCCGAGAGCAACCTTAAAGTCAATGGGGCTCTTAACACCACATCATCTGTAACAAAGCTTTGTGGAACTATTGAAACACAAGCCGAATTTGAAGCTAATGATGTTAAACTTATTGGTAATACAGTCATTAATACAAATAATAATCCTTTTGTAGTTCATTTAAATATAACACAAGAAAATGTACTCGCTGATTTAGCTGTGCATACTGGTAGTGCGCATACTACAGTTGAAGGTAGTGTCTATGCAAATGACTTTTCAATTGATTCAACATTAACTCCTGCATTATGCGGTGAAGTCTGTGTGTTCAATTTCACTTCGAATACACCTGAAGTGAGACTGGGTCATGACTTGGTTGTATCAGGTCAAATGAATTGCTTGAACTTAACTACAAGCGGAGAAAACAAGAAAGTAGCCTTTGCTAAGGGCGGTATTTTTAAAGGTAAAACAAGCTTTAACCATACTGGAACAACAACTCTTGGCGATCATGAAGCAGCCTCATTTAGTTTCGAAGATATGTTAGATACTCACAAGAGTATAACATATTCTCATGGGTTAATTTATGTTCAAGGCCCCGTTGAAATCAATGAATTAGCATTGCTAGGAGATACTTCAATTCAGTGTGATCAATATTCTTGTAATATTGAAGGAAGCGTTACTCAGCAAGAGTGCAACGCCAACTTTGATGTTAATACTAAAACGAACCCAATTACATTTGGTAAGTATATTCAAGTAGAGGGTTTAAGTTTAAATACCTCTAGTTTAGTAAAAATCGAAGTTCCTGTGCATGTAACTTCGTTTACAACAAGCTCACCATCAGTTGAATTTACAGACCATTTATTTGTTGAAGGGGTTTTATCTTCAAATAACATCAGCACTACAGGTCAAGATAGTCAAGTGTCTATCTGCGGTGGAGCACAAATTAACGGTTCTGCTTTATTTGAAAATGAAGCTAGCATCACTCTTGGTCAAAGCCCTGATTCGGAGTTTGTAATTGGCAATAGATTGAGCTGTTCAAATTGTTCAATAAAGGTTCAAGGTAGCTTTGATGTTACAGGTCAGGTAGATCTATATGATGTAGAACTTTTTGATCATACAAATTTCAAGACTCATGGGCATAACTTTAATGTAGAAAAAGCTGTTTCTCAAAACACTGGTGTTGCTGATTTTTCAGTTTCAACAGATGCAGGGCACATCAATTTTGGATCTCAAATATATGTTAATGACCTAAATTTAGTAACAAGCGCTCCAATTTATGTAGGAAGTGAGCTTGATGCAATAAATGTATCAACTACAAGCCCGCTGCTAACTTTTGCTGGCAATACAATGATTCAAGGGCAGTTAGAATCTCTCTCCATTGCCACGCTTGGAAGCAGTAAAAAATTCCAGCTAAATCACGGTGGAAAAGTAAGTGGTGATGCAAAAATTGCCAATGGAGGGACATTCATCGTAGGGCAGGCAGTTGAAGATACTTTAGAACTTTTAGGACCACTGGATCGCTCAAATGGAGAAACTGTTGCTCAAGGAACAATTCGTTCTCATGCGGGAACTGTTGACTTTGAAAAGCTAACGCTATCTGGAACTTTAAGTGTTTTAAGTGTTTCAAATGATGGTGAAGGTCAAGAAATTACTTTTCACTCTGAAGTTGATGGAGCACATCAGCTTAACGTTAACGCTGCAAGCTCTGTTGTAAATATTGAACGTCCGTTTGGAGCAAGCGACGCACTTACTGGACTAACAGTTTATGCAAACTTACTCAACACAAAAGCTGATATCACCTTAGAAAGAGGTGCTGGAGAGTTTTATACTAACATCAAACTTGATAATAACGTTCAGGTTAAAGATTTAGGCCGTGAAGGGCTTTTCTTCTACGGAAAAATTGATGGAAATTATGATTTAGATCTAATTTCTAATCAAATGGTTGTAGTGAAAAAGGATATTGGTTCAACAGTTCCCCTTAACGCTGTAAATGTTTCTGCTAAAAGAATTGACGTGTGGGCAAGTGTTGCAGCAAACTCAGGAGCCATTAACTTTAATGGGGATGTTGAAATTTGTGAAAATGTTAAACTTGTTAACTGCGGTAGCACAGGCATTTGTTTTAATGGAAAAGTTGATGGAGACTTTTTCGTGGAACTTAGAGTTAAAGACAAGGGAGGGAAAATTAGCTTTAATGAAGATATTGGGCAGCACCAACCTCTTAGACATGTAGTTCTTTCAACAAGTAGCCCTGTAACTTTTAATAAAAAAGTTCATGTAGACAACTTTGAGACAACAGCGCCAAATACAATTTTCTATAATGATGTGCTTGTTGCAGGTGATTTTAATGTACACAATGTTCTTTTTGATGGAGCTCGTCAAAATGTTAACTTAATGGGTGGAGGTCAAATCTTAGGAAATGCCACTTTTAACAATAAAGGTGATTTAACCCTAGGAGCTGACGATCAGGTAGAATTTAATGTGGGCGGAATTCTCTCACGCGTTGATGGTCCAACTTACGCTCGTGGCATCATAAATACTAATGGTGCGTTAGCTGATTTTAGTGCATTGCATGCTGTGGGTAACTTGAAACTTACATCATTTAATCCAGCTGGTACTTCTTTTAACTTCAACAGTACATTAGATGGAGCTCATAACATAACAGTTGATTCTAAAAATGGATCAGTAAATTTTTATGACTATGTTGGAAATCATCATCCATTAGCATCTTTAGACGTTAATGCCCCTATAATATCTATGCAAAGGCAAATTACGGTTAAAGATGGTGATATTGCACTAAATGGAGATTTAAATTTAGTTAACCATTCTAGCATTAGAAATGAGGGTGGAGAAAAGATATTTATTTCTGGAAATGTTAATGGTGAGTGGAACCTTTCTATCTATGCCAACGCAAACGACGCTCAAATTGTTGTTGCAGGGGCAATTGGTGGAGAACACCCAATTAACTATTTCAATGTTGAGACTTCTAATAAAGTAGATTTTAACAAAAACGTTACTGTCTATAACTTAAATACTACATCCCCATTAATTACCTTCAACAATGATGTAGAGATAAAGCAGCATGTACAAGCCAACAATATAGTCATGAATGCATCTGAAGGCCAATTTACAATTTTAGGTGGTGGGTACTTAACAGGAGACTTAGAGCTTTGCAACACATCTGGTACAACAATTCTTGGAGACTCTAGGTTCTGTAGTTTAACAACAGAAGGTAAGTGTTCAATCTATACTGCAAATACATTTGCACAAGGGCTAATTCAAAGTAGCTCATCTTCAATGGAGTTTAATAAGCTACATTTAAATGGTCCTTTGAAAGTAGCCTCTACGGCTCAAAAGTCTAAGGGTGAGAGCATCACATTTAACCATGAGGTTGTTGGAGCACAAGCATTTGAAATAGATGCTGGTGTTGGACAAGTTGCTTTTTCTAAAAGCATTGGCGATGATGTAGCTATGCAGTCTTTAAATGTAAAAGGCTCAACAATTGCTCTTGGTGGAAACGTGAATCTAGCAGAGGGATCGGCTGTATTCCAGGGTGATGTTAACCTTACTAATGATGTAATCATTCGTGATCAAGGAAAAGGTTGTATTACTTTCTTAGGTCAGGTCAATGGAGCATATGACTTAGAAATCTTCAACCAACATGAAGCCGGTCAAATAACATTTACAAATGCCGTCGGCTCACAGCAGGCGCTTAACACTCTTCAAATGACAACGCAAAATGCTGTTGAGTTTCCACGAAATATTGAGGTGGCCACATTAAATACTACTGCTCCAGCTCTGACGTTTGCTGATGAAGCAACAATATCAAAAGATATTAATGCTCATCATCTAGTGACCAAAGGAAAGTTTAGAGCCGTTCGTCTGTTAGGAAATGGTAATTTTTCTGGGATGACAACTTTCTCCAACAGTGGATCACTTGTGTTAGGGGGAAATGATAGCTCTGAGTTTGTATTCTCAGGCCCTCTTTCTGTTCAAAATTGTGTGCTTATTTCTCAAGGGCAAATTAGAGCAAATGGCTCTATAGCTTTAACTGAGCTTTCTCTAAAAGGAAGCACATCATTTGACACTCAAGACAATGAATTTAAAGTTACTGGGATTGTTGAACAAATTAATGATGGGTCTAACTTAAACATTGAAGCAGGCTCAGGTCAGGTAACTTTTGGAAATTCTGTTACAGCTAATAATCTTAAGTTTAATACAGCGCTTCCAGTTGAGTTTCATAGTTCAGTAAAAGTTGTTGAACTTGAAACTAAAGCCCCGCATGTTCTTTTTGCAAATAATGTAACAGTAGAGGGGGCTATTACAGCCAACGATATCACAACAGCAGGCAGTGAGAATAAAGTCAAATTCTTAGGTGGCGGTGAGATTAAGGGAAATAGTGTCTTCAAAAATGGAGCAGGAATTTTCTTAGGTGGAAGTGAGCAGTCTGTAATTACTTTCCACGGTCCACTAGATACTACAGCTTCTCTTTTAGAGGCTCGTGGGACTATCCAAACTATTAATAAAACTATTGATCTTGGAAACATGAGTGTTGTAGGAAACACAACAATTCGCTCAACTTATAGAGACTCAAGCGGTAAAAATATTTACTTCTTAGGAGTCGTTGAAGGTCCTAAACAACTTAGAGCAAACGCTGGAAATGCTAAGATTTGCTTTGAAAATCATGTAGGGTCACAAACAGCTCTAGAATCTCTTCAGGCAACAGCATCAAGTATTGAACTAGATGGTGATGTAAGGTCTCAAGACGGAAATGTAGTTTTTGCTGGGGATGTAGTTTTCACCAATACTTCTAATTTAACTGCAGATGGGCAAGCCAGCATTATTTTTCAGGGAACAGTAAATGTAGATGGTAATGCAAAAGGTCCAGTAGATTTGATCTTAGATGCAACAGGAAAGATTGAATTCCAAAAAGATGTTGGAGACAGTAAAGGGTTTAATGAAGTTATTGTGACAAGAGCTGGTGAGCTTGTTTGTCGCTCACCTCTTAAATCTAACATTATCACTCAATCTCAAGCAGTCCCTCTCCAAAAGGTTGAGGCAAAAACTGCTGAGAGTGAAAAGCAATCAAAAGAAGTAGAAGCGACTCAAAATATTTCAAAAAACGAGAATGCTCAAAATGTTCACGAATCTTAAAATTGAAGCAGACAAGTGGCCTTGGTCAACTCTCTTGATTCCTGAGAGAGTGGACCAGGCAACATGGATTGAGATCCAAGAAACTATCCCAACAATTCGACCACAAAATGGAATAGGGTCTAATCACGATATCCGCCATCTTTTTAATGATGCCTACGTAGATTTGGTTTATAGTGTGGAAAAACTTTCAAGCTTATCTAAAAGTTGCGACTTAGGCGATTATATAGCTTAAAGGCCTCGAAGCATTTTAAAGCACAGAGCTGATGTGAAATGCCCGTCTATATTTTTGGATTTTAGCAGCCGATCTTTAATCTCATCTAGAGTTTGTTCTTTTGTTTCAATTATTTCACAAAGCTCAGGGCTCGGGTCTTTAGTTTTTTGTGCATCTTTTGCCAAGTAATAATAGGTTTTTTGGCCGTTATTTCCAGGCATAGGATGTACTTGTCCAAGGTAGATGAACTCTGAGGCGCTATAGCCTGTTTCTTCATAGAGCTCGCGCTTTGCTGCATGCTTTGGAAGCTCTCCACCATCAACGCAACCACCTGGAAGGCTATACAAAATTTCTCCAACAGGGTGGCGGTATTCTTCATTGACCACAAATTTTCCACTCTCTGTTTGAGCAAGTACCATTACAGCTAAGTCATTAGATACAAAAGTAACATATTCATACTCTTCACCCGATGGCAGTTTGAGTTGATCAACTTGTATCTTGCGCCCTTTCACCTCGCACACAGTTTCAGATGAGGTAATTTCAGGGAGGAATGGCTCTAATGGATGACTCATAAACGCGACCTTTGTTTCCAACTTTCAAAGTGGGATTTAGATTTTAGATTGTTTTTTGCACACTTATAAAAGAAATAGAGCTGTTTATGAAGCTGCATTTCTTCAAAATCAAATGCATCTTGTTGCCATTTTTTTACTGGCAACTGTTTAGAAAGGTAGAGAGAAGCGAGCATATCTACATCAGGAAGAGGGTTCTCTAGCTCACTAGAATAGTTTTGCAGGGCTTTTTCAACTTGCCCATTTGCAGCTAGCAAACAACCCTTTAAAAAAAGGTTTCTATGAGGGGTCTCTTCAAGGATTTTTTGCTTGGAATCATAGAGCTCTTTTGCTTCATCTGTATTTTGATTAAGCAGGTAAGTTAAAATTTGATAGTAGGTGTAATCTTCAATTTTGCTGAAAACTAGATGTTTTTTTTCACATTGTTCGAACACGTAATGGGCAAGGTTAAATTCTTGAGCCAAAAGCGTCTTATCTAGGAGAATAAAAAAAATAGATTCTTCAAATACTGAGGGTGAATTTGTCTCTTTTTGTAACAGAAAGTCAAAGCTTTTTTGAGTTACTTTTTTGGTTATAAGCCGCATGAGCCGTTGTTCATCTTCAGAAATAAGAGGCAGGTGCTTGATAAAAGCATCATCTTCATTAAGTAGCCAAAAGTTGATCAAGATATTACGAATAAAGTGAGAATCAAGCTTGTAGCTTTCTAGAATTTCTTCGTAGACGTAGCTTTTATTTAGAAGAAAGCCTAGATTTATGATCATCTCTAAGTAGAGGCTTTGTAAATCTGGAGCTAATGGAACTTCGAGGAAAAAGAGCATGCGCCTGCGATCTGTGAGATTGAGGACAAGAGGATCTATAACCTGCTTTTGTTTGGCACAAGCGTTGTAGCGAAGAGCTAGAAATATAAATTTGTGAGTGTCTAACCGTTTATTGTGCGAGCTTTGGTATAGGCGATAAATAATATGATCATAGATTAGATACAGGAGAGGGTGATTGGGATAGCGCCTAAGCGAAAGCTCCAAGCATTTCAGTTCTTCTTCAACATCTTTTTGGTTTTGGTAGACCAAAGATTTTCCCAAGTACTCTAAAGGGGCTCCTGGAGTATGGCGCAGCTGCTCAAACTCTTTCAAAGCCAGATCATAGTATTGGAGCTTGCTCTTTTTAGTGTTGGAGTTAATAGCTTGTTCTAAAACTGCTAAACCCGCTCTAAAAAATGCTTCTCTACTTTCATGGCGCCCAGTAAATGCTAAGCCAATTCTACGGTACTCTAAAATTGCTTTTTCAAAATTTTTCTGGTGTAAAAAAGCATCGGGGACCTCTAAGCAACTAATAATAAGAGAAGGACTTGCAGCAGAGACTTTGAGAGATGTTATTGAAAAGGATGCATCTCTATAAACTAAACCTATATGAGTTCCCATTAAGGGCAAGTACGAAAGGTGTGCAAACTGAGCCTTTCCATTGATATAAAGTATAATGCGATTATTTATTTTTTCTAGCCGAATGAAATACTCTTGATCATGTTTTAAAATAATGTGAGGTAGGCGCAGCACCTCAACATTGTTTCTGAAAAGTAAAGTAGGTTTGTCTGGCTCAGTTGAGAGCCACAAGTGATAGCCATCGATAACATGAACGCGCTTTGATGCTTTGGGTGAATTAATTAAAAACCCAATTCCTTTTGACCCTTTTTTTAGCGAAAATGAAGCCTCAATTTGAGAATTTGCTTCAAAGGCTTTTTTTGAGATCATAAGCGATACCCATTCAAGGGCATTTTGCATATGTGAAATCGCTTGATGATTGGAAACTAAAATGTTTTCATTAAATTCCCAATCTTGAGGTTTCTTTATGTCAATTTCATCTAAGAAAATCCATTCTGAATGACCTTCTGTGAAGTCTCTGAGATCTTTGATAACCTCTTCCATATTTTGGTATCGGTTTTTGGGATTTGGCTGCAAACACTTCTTGCAAATGGCCACTAATGCATGGGGAATATCTCTGTAGGGCGCTACATCAATAGGATTTCTAAACTTTTCTTTGTGTATATTTTTTTGGGCATCAGCAAGTTTCTTGCGCCTGAAGGGGAGTTGCAAAGTTAGAATCATGTATAACATTACTCCTAGTGAGTATATGTCAGTGAGGTAGTTTGATAGCTTACTGTCAAACCTTTCAGGAGCTAAAAAAGAAAGCGTTCCAATAACCTTTCCAGGTGATGTGAGGTCTGAGAGCTCCAATTCTTCAAAGTCATCTATTGGATCTTCTTTTTTTATGTTTTCAATTCTGTCAGCTACACCCCAATCAAAAATTAGAACCTCTCCATGCTTTCCAATTAAAATATTTTCTGGTTTCAAATCGCGGTGAATAATTTTTTGGCTGTGGGAATATGCTACAGCTTCACAAATTGTGGAGAAAATATGAATTAAATAAGGGATAGAACTATCAGAGCTAGATGTCGAGCCTGAATGTTTTTGTTGCTCTTTGGCCTCAATTAGAATTTGCTTTAAAGTTTTTCCTTGGATGTAGGGCATAGTATAAAAAGAACATGCCTCGTTATTGGAAAGGTTGTAGATAGGGATAATATTAGGGTGGGTAAGCTGGCTTGCAATAAGAGCTTCTTTAACAAATCGTTTATGAATTATTTTATTTTTGCTGTATTCAGAGCGAATGCATTTAAGAGCGATTTCTCTTTTGCAGTCTGGGTCATAGGCTAAAAAAACTTCTCCCATTCCTCCTTTTGCTATACTACGAATCAGCTTGTAAGGACCAATTTTTTTCATTCTATATCCGGTAATTGCCAGTGCTCTTTAAATTTTAAATAGTCTTGTTTAACAAGTTGTACAATAATTGGCTTGTCTGCTTGTCGCAACCAATATAATACATTTAAAAGATCCTCTTCTTGAAGGCAAGTACTTGTTATCCTTTGAGAATCAATATCTTCATTGTTTACACAAAGAAAAATGCATGAACCATCTTTAGATATTGACGGGTGGCAGTTATATTGAATAATGGCTCCCCATTTTAAAAAAGAATACTCATTTAGGTTCATTGAGCTTTTCCAGTCATTAGCAACAAATTTTGAATCCAAAATTTGGTTGTAAAATGAAGAATGAATATCATCAACAGCTACGATGGATGGGGTAATATGAATGTAGGGCATTTTTAAATTATTAATTTCATCTTTAGGTTGAAAACCTACAATAGGCCCTATACGAAAAATTCCAGCCGGAGAATGGTCATCAGCTTCATTTTTTTTAGGGCCAATAAGCCTTGTCTGTGGGTGCATGCCTCTTCCCCATGCAAGACCTTGACTTCCTAATTGAACCTTTAAAGGTTCATTAACTTGCATCCATGCATTGTTTGACTTATCTCTTTCAAACTTCCTCATGACAGCTTGGCTGTTTCCCCAGTCATCAGCGAGAACTAAAAGCATTTGGCTATGGCAATTCAGATCAAAGCTAAATAAATTGCCTGTAATAAAACAACAGAGAAGAAATAAGATGTGTTTCATTTATAAATCCTTAAAATTAAGTTTATAATCATAGGAATTATTAGAAAATATAGTATAGACGCTATTAATTGTCTAAATATATTAGGTGATAAAGTGAAGAGTTTCAATTCATTGAATTGAATCATTCTATGTGCTTTGCTTCTTTGGAGCAAAAAAGCAATTGATCAGTGTTAAAACAATTAATATGGGATAAAGTACTTTCAAAATAGGAGAGAGCTTTTCGGAGATATAGGCAAACTCAAAAATTGATATGCAATAAGTTAGAAGTAAAGATCCAGCTAGGATTTGATAATATTTAACCTTTCTTTTGAAAACTTTTGTTTGCATGAAGTCCGTAAAAGCTGTGATGAGTGCAACAGCTGTTGTTAAACATGCCAATGCAATAGCAATTTTAACAACAACTGAAGCTTTGGAGCCAAGTAGGATTTCAGCTAACCTTGCTAGTAACTGTTCTTGAGCTGCACTACTGAGTGCATTTGAATGCATTGCTGCAATAAAACAAAAACCTCCGTAAGTAAGGGCTAGAAGAGCTCCTGCAATTAAACCTGCATTCATAAGCATACGAGTAGAGTTTTCTTTTGAAAGCTTTGAACCTCTTAGCAAATGAAAAATTGTTGAGGAGAAGAAAATAGCGGCTAGAAGATCCATAGTTTTGTAACCTTCAGAGAGCCCAGAGTAAAAAATGGGCCATTTATTAGCTATGCTTGCAGATTCAAAGTGGCCAAATATTAACCCAGAAAAAATAATACATCCAAGAGAGATCATCAAAATTGGGGTTAACACGTAGCCTATTATGGGTAGAATATATGCTTTTTTTAAGGCACAAATAAAAATTAACGCGCATGCTGCGAGAGCAAAAAATGATATTGGAAGTGTGCCTACTGGAATAAGTGTAGCAAAAGAGAGAGCTACGCACCTAGGAGTTGAGCCTAAAGGCCCAAGAAGACTAATAACAATAAAGGCAACAATGAACCCCGGTACTTTTCCAAGTCTAGAGAAGAATATCGATGGATCTCCATGTGAACGCAACATACCAAAAATACCTAATATAGGCATCAATACTGCAGTTAATATTAAACCTAATATTGCAACATACCATAAGTTTTTTGAGATATAGCCGATGTAAACAGGGAAAATGCTATTTCCTGCCCCAAAAAACATTGAGAATATGGCCAATCCCACTCCAAATGATGACAAGTTTTTGGGTTGATTCATGTGATGACCCGGCTTATTTAGTTAATTTCGTGATAGTTGAAGTTCTAAAAGATTAATTAAATCCAAATTCCTATATTAATAGTAAAAGTGCGCTGAAATGTAAACTTACAAACAGGATTAATTATGCAGTAAATATTAATATCTTTGAGCTTAATACAAAAGATTTATTTGCAATAATTATGCGCGCTATTAGCTAGGAGGAGGTATGTTTCTAAGTATTGTATTGAGAGATGGGAAAATATCACTTGGTGCTAGGTCTTGCTTATCAAGGTATTCTGCATGTAATTGCTTCATTCTTTGCTCGTCTAAGAAGTCAGGGCTATACATTTCTGCAATAGTGCAGTATTTAGTTGAAACGTCTCCTTTGGAAATATTTAGTTCGTATATATGCATTTCAACTTTTTCTGGCACATCTTGCTTCATCCATGTATTTAGTTGATCAGTCATTTCAATAGATCCAAAGTAAAGGGATTTTTTTTCAATGCTCCACCCTTCATTTTTTAGAGTTGAGCCAATTGAGGAACCCGCTTTAATACGTTGGTGTGTTTTCAAAATAACTGCAGGAAGGCATTTTTCAAAATCTATTATTGCAAAGGCTCGAGAAAATTTTTCGCCGTTATGTACAGTATTTTGACTTGAAATTCTATGTGGAAAAGGCGTTTGAAGGATCTCTATTTTACAATTTCCAAAAAAGTGCTTGATTCTTTCTGTGTTGAGCTTGTTTTTCAAATAATCCATTTCGCTTTGAGAAGTGGCAGGAGAAGCTGAAAGAAAAGCTGTAAAGCACACCATGATTCCTATAGCGAATATTTTTTTCATAAATTTAGTTTTGTTAATTTAGTGGTTATTTTTCCATAAAAGTTATTTGGTAATCTATCTTTTTATTTATTTATAACTTATTTCTAAAATAATTATTTTACAAAAAAGAGTAGAACTTATAAAAAGAAATTTTTTAGATCCAAACAAAGGATATCACAATGGCGAAAAAAAGCTCGAAACATAATCAAGGGCTAATTCAAAAGGAGTTGGTTTTAGGTCTTCTTCTTTCTCTTGGTTTGTACTATATATTTTATTTTGTAGTAAATTGGACCACTCCAATGCACGACGAACCAGTTATGAAACTAGTTTTTGGCCTAAAATGGCTAATTTACCCTGTTGCATGTTTCTGGCTTGGTGTTCTAGTTGTTCTAGTTCACAGAATTTTGGCAGGAAACTTTACTCCACTGTTTGAAAACCCACCAAAAGAATTTAGACATCATGTGGAATACGTGTTTAGCACATTACAGCACCTTTTACTTCTGTTTTTTGCAGTAGTATTGTTTTCTGTATATATGCCGGCTAAGAACATTGCAATTATTCCAGCAATTTGCCTTGTGTTCTCAATAGGACGCCTATTTTTCTGGGCAGGACTTTGTAAGGGAAATATTTATTCATACTTCGGTAGGTTAATGACTTTCCTAACTACAGTTGCTCCATTAATGTACTTAAGCGTTCGTATTTTAATTATGAATTTCATTAAGTAGCATTTAGAGACTTATTAATAATCTCATAGGCATTTCTTGATAGCCCTTCCTTCTGAAGAAGCTTTTCAAGAGATGCCTTTAACATTTCCTGACGTTTTTTATCTAATTTAGGGTACTTTCTAAACGCCGTAGACAAGCGAGCAGCAGTAGATGGATTAATCTCATCAATCTTACTGATCTGTTCTTCAGCTAGTCGATAACCTGAACCGTCTAAAGCGTGGAAGTGAGTGTGATTTTCAAAGAAACTTCCCATCACAGCGCGAACTATATTGGGTATCTTATAATCAAAGACAGGGTCATTTAAAATAGACTCCATTCTCTCAAGAGCACCTTCAAGAGGGCATATAGCCTGCAGGCTGAGCCATTTTGTTATTACAAGAACATTATCGTGCCACTGATCATAGAATTGACTCATAGCATCTGTGCGCTCTGGGCAGTCTATAAGGTTTAAAATACTAAGGGCTGCAAATTTGTCAGTCATGTTTGTAGCATTCGTAAACTGCTTCATAAAAAGTGAATTGTATTTAGGGTTTTTAGTGTGCGCAAGATATGAAAGGCAAGAGTTTTTAAGTTTTCTATTTCCAATATCTTTGGCTTCTACGGAATAATGAGTTTGCTCATTTAGCGCATTGTAAGTCTCTAAAAATTGTTTTTCATGAGCAATTGCAAGTTCTTTCTTTATCCACTCTCTTGCGCTGTGATTGTCATTAAATTGAATGATTTTTTGCTTTTGTCCCATTAGGCTCTCAGAAGGGATGTTTAAGGCAAGAGCTTTGAATGCAGAGTCTAAACTGCTATCAGTGAGCAATGCTCCAAAAGCTTCAACATACTTAGGGTTTAAGTTACCTCTTGCATTAGTGTTAATTGACGAGAGCATAATTTGCATTGCAATTTCTTGAGATGATTCCCAACGATTAAAATCATTAGAGTCATATTTCATCAAAAAGAGGTAGTCGTCTGAGTTAAGAGGAGACTTTAAATTAATTGGAGCTGAAAAGTCTCTGTTAAGTGAAGCTACTGGCTTTTCTTCAATATTTTTAAAGGTAAAGCTTTGTTCTTTTTCCCTGATTTCTACAACTTCAGGAGTTTTATATTCTGTTCCATTAGGGGCAATTAAACCTATTTGTAGGGGAAAATGTAGTGGAGCTGCATTTTCACCTTCTTTTGGATTGGATTGCTTGGTATTTAGCGTAAACGTTTTTTCCTTGGAGTCGTACTCAAAAGACACTTCTAATTGAGGCGTTCCCTTTTGTTCATACCAAAGCTTAAACTGGCTTAAATCCTTATTAGAAGCGATTTCCATGGCATTGATAAAATCATCGCAAGTGATTGATTTTCCATCGTAGAGTTCAAAGTACTTCTTCATACCATTGAAGAAATTCCCTTTGCCAAGAAGGGTGTAAACCATTCGAATAATTTCTGAACCTTTATCATACACAGTCGTTGTGTAGAAGTTGTTCATTTCAATGTATGAAGATGGGCGAATAGGGTGAGCTGTTGGTCCGGCATCTTCTGCAAATTGGTGGGTGCGTAGAATTGAAACATTCTCAATCCTGTGAACAGCTCTAGAGTGCATATCGGATGTAAACTCTTGATCTCTAAAGACAGTAAGGCCTTCTTTTAAAGTAAGCTGAAACCAATCTCTTAGGGTGACTCTATCACCTG
>JAJACU010000002.1 GCA_022601345.1 Chlamydiota bacterium
CACACTAAGAAAAAAAGACTTACAGCTTAGGTTGTAGGTCTTTTTTTTATTCAACTTGTTTTTAGTGCAACTGACCACAAAAAATAGGATTTTTAACTCGCATATTCGGAATCTGATGTTCCTTGTGAATGTCAAACGGTCACAAGAAATACACAATCTTCACCAAAAGTGGTTTAATACGATACTTAATAGCTAGAGGGCAAAACATGCATCATTACGATGCAAAGCTGCCTCAATAAGTGCAAAAGATGAGAGAGATGAGAGCCATTTTTGCTTTGCTTGGAGGATAAAGAAAGACATAAATATTTTATTTCAAATTATTTATAACTAAATACAAGGTTTTTTTTACTTGGGAAATAAATTAAAAGACATTAAAATATTGTCTCAAATTATTTGTAAATAAATGTAAAAATTGTCTTTTGACATGTGAGGTAAATTATTATGGTCATTTCTCCAGCTCTGAGCTATTCTCCTGCTTATTTGAACTCTCTATCATCTCCTCGTGACTATACTCAGGAGTTTCAAACTGCATTTGAAAATGATGATTTGGATCGAGTGTGCCATCTTTTAGAGCTTGGAGGAAGCCCATATCAACAAATTGAATTTAATGAAAAAGTTGCGTTGGCTTTAGCTCAAGAAATATTCAAGAATTATACAATTGGTCGAGAAGAACTCATTGAGCTGATCTTGAATGAAGGTCCAAAAGCAGAAGACTCATTACAAAGGATTCAATCTAGTGAAGGTTTATTAACCGAAATGCTAAAAAAGTGGACTTATGTTAAGCAAAGATTACAGCTAAATCCTGCCTCAGTATCTACTCAAGAACTTCAGGAACTTTTGATGGCTCACTATGCTTTGTCAGACATTTTGCCTTCAAAAGAAAATGGGCCATCGGGTTACATTGCTCAACCTTCACTTATGGTTTTAGCTATTTCAATGAACTGCCCTAAACTCATACATAAGCTTATAGATAAGGGGTTTAATTTTGCAGATCCGGATTCTTTAGAATCTCTAAAAAGTGTTTCTTATTCAATCTTTGATCGTACTTCTGGTTTTGGTGAGGGTGGCGTAATTCCTGCTTTTATATGTCCTTGCACTTATGTAAAAGATTATTTCTCAGATTTTGAGTTGCCAGACTTAAAATTTCAAAAAGAAAAGGCAAACTTTGAGCGGAATGTAAAAGGTAGTGAGATTTTACTTGAGTTTGCTCCGGAGCCGATATTTGGCACGATTGAGTGTTCCGTGGATCTAGATGTAATACGCCCCGAAGTGATAGATATATTAATTGCTCAAGGCGTATCCCATAAAGATATTTTAGAATTTGATTCTGGCTCGTTGTCTGAACTGGGTATTGATGAAAGTCATGAAATGATAAACTTTCTCGCTTCGAGAGGCTTTTTGGTTTCAACGTATTTTCGTAAAAAAACTTAGAAAGGATAGATAGCCAAACAATTCTTGGTGCAAATTTGGCACAGTTTGCCACAACAAATGGTCAAATAGTGCAAAAACTAGTCTGGTTTGGATCAAGATTGTCAAAAGCAAGCTCCTTCCGTGTTGCAGTAAAAGCGGGTCTTATATTTTCGTTCAGTCTTGTACTGCATGCAGACTGTTCATTAGCGGAATTAAGCCGGACAAACATGCTTGTTATTCCTGGTGCTGGTAATGCTACCTCTCTCAAAACTCACCCTTATATTCTGGCCTGGGTTAGGCAAATTCATCAAACGACAACTTGGACAACCTCGGTATGTGAGGATTGATATGGCATTAGCCTTAGCATTAAAAAATTACCGGATCGGAGGTTGCACAAACAATGCAGCTAGATTTAGAGTATGACCCAAATCCTCCTTTTGATACAGGTTCTCCTAATAAGGTTCCAAAAAAGATGAGAAAAAGGCTAAAAACTAGAATGGAATTTTTTTTGAGAAACAATCTGGCTGATGAAAACTTATAACTCTCCATGAAGTTTTGAGTCAGCAAATAAGGGCTCAGTATAACCATGGATTAGTTTTCCGAGCCTATGCTGTACATCAGTGCTATTTTTTAAAAGGAGAATATCTTGAAATTGGGGACTATTTTGAATATTTTGCAATAATTTCTGAAATTGATCCTTGCATGGTGAAAAAACAAAGGTATGATCTGGAACTCGAAAAAAATGGGGTAAAATATTGCTCATCGATCGACTGTTCATAGGGAGTAATTTTTCATTATTCACTAACAGTTGATTAAAAGCCGAATTCTCACAATGTTCCTGATCTTTTTTTAAAGCTAGATGAAAATCAGCTTGATACGCGTCAGAGCGCCTAGAATATATATTTTTAGCTGTGCACACACTGACATAGCTCAGTGAATTGATAATGGAGAGAATAAGATATTTGGCCGGATTACTATTTAACAAGCGTGAAGGGTAAGAAGTAAAGGTGCCTTGCTTTAATGAATCAAATAATGGAGAACCAAATCCTGCATCAATTACAGAGATAGCTGCTATCGAAACTTGAAGGTATAAACTCTTCTCCCAAAGGGTGCAAGCTTGGTGGACAATATGATTATAATAATTTAAATGATGAGTTCTACTGCCTCCAAATTGATATTCAACGGTTAGATTTGTAGATCCAGTATAATTTCCAATTGCAGGCATACTTCCTCCTTGGTTGACTAAGACTATGCAGTTTAAGGAGGTTAAAATTCAACTCAAACCTGCACCAGTTTGATTTGATTAAATTCATTAATAGCAGAAAATAATGGAGCTCTTGGTGCAAATTTGGCACACTTCGCCACAACAAATGGCCAAATAGTGCAAAAACTAGCATGATGCAGACCTGTGACAAGAGGGTGTTTGTTCTCCGGTGAAGAAGTGCTGGGTATTTTGCTTAGTGGTAAAACAGGGGACTTAAAATCCCTTGCTCTTCGGGGCGTGAAGGTTCGAGTCCTTTCCCGGACACACTAAGAAAAAAAGACTTACAGCTTAGGTTGTAGGTCTTTTTTTTATTCAACTTGTTTTTAGTGCAACTGACCACAAAAAATAGGATTTTTAACTCGAATATTCGGAATCTGATGTTCCTTGTGAATGTCAAAATGTCACAAGAAATACACAATCTTCACCAAAAGTCTGTTAACTACGCTAGAAGAGGCTTAATAATTCCATAAGCTGTTAGAAGCTGAGACTAAAATTTTGATGATAATAGCCATGAGAAGTTCGGCATATTTTCAGTATTTGAGTTCCAAGCAACGTGCCCATCAGGCCTAACTAAAACAGCCCCTTCTTTAGAAATTTCATATTTCTCAAGAAAGTCATGATTTTTATCTATATAGTCACCTTGCTCTCCGATAGTAATTATTTCACACGGAAATTTAGAAAATTTGTCTTGCCAATGCTTTGCCTCTCGGTGGCATATTAGAACGAATTTATTGCTATATAAATCTAAAGTTGATTTTACATCGTGGCTTTTTACTAACCAACAATGTGGAGCTCTTGCTCCTACCTTAGCTGAAGGTTTATACCTTTCTTCATTTTGATATTCATTTCCATAGATCACACCTAAATCGAGTAGTATATTGTTTACATGGTGGTATTGATCTTCTACAGCTTTCTTAAAAGTAGTTAATTCATTTTGGGCTAATGCTGCATAGATTGTATTAAATCTTTCACTATTTTTTAGGCTCCATTGAATATTTGTTTTTGCAACTTGTGAACGCTCATCAAAGTAAGTATCTAAAAGAGAATCTTTGGCTTGATTATTGAGAACCATTGCAAGCTTCCAGGCCAAATTGTGAACGTCTTGCAAACCTGTATTCATTCCAAACCCTCCTGTAGGAGGTAAACGATGGGCAGCATCTCCTGCTAAAAATATTCTGCCAACGCGGTACTGCTTAGCAACTAAAGCTGCCATAGTCCAAAAAGCTTTGTTAATTAAGCGAACTTCAACATTTGGATCGTTGACTATTTTTTTGATGTATTCTACGCAGTAACTGTCAGTAAATAGTTCTCTTGAAAGAGAAGGGCTAGAATCAATTCGTTTTCCAACAAGCCATTTTTTGAAACCTTTTCGTGATAACATAAAAGAGCCAAGAATATCTGGGCGTGTAAACATAAATGCTGCACTTGGTCTATGTTTAACATATTTATTTAAATCCATTTCACAATAAATATTGCAAAATTCTGCTAGGTTATCTACTCCTTCCATCTCAATATTAAACATCGTTCTTAATGAACTTTTGGCTCCGTCAGCTGCAATTAAATATTGAGAGGAGATTACTTCTTTGTGGTTGTTTTCCTTGTTGCAAATTTCAATAGTAACATGCTTATCGTTTTGCGAGGCATGTAGCATTTCAGTGTTAAATCTTAAATCAATCAAAGGCATGCTTTGAGCTTTTTTCAAAAGCTCTTTTTCTACATCATCTTGAGCAATGAGAGAACTTGTTGATGGGCTAAACGAGCTGTAATCAGTTTTGGATTTGACTTGAGCGATCTCTTCTTCTTGAAAATCTTTTAGCCAGGTTATCCAGGTAAAATTCTTAGTTTGTTGAGTGAGTTGATGCTGTTTCATTTGATTTTCCAAACCCCAAGAGCGAAATACTTCCATTGAGCGAGCATTTACACCTCTAGCTTTGGGATGCTTGGTTGTGCATGGATGTTTTTCAATTAACAAGGATTGAATGCCATGACAAGCGAGACAAATTGCGGCAGACAAGCCAACTGGGCCCCCGCCAATAATAGCTACTTTATACATGAAAACTCCTGATCATTTAGCTCTTTTTTTAACCATTGAATTTCTAATTCAAGATGTGCAATTCCATATCTAAGAGACTTAAGACGAACTATTTTGCGGGGTGAATCAGTCGCGCTTTCTAGCCTGTTTTCAATTTTCTTGTATTCTTTATAAATTTGCTCTATTTTTTCTAACCGTTCTTCAAACAGCTGAGTCATGTCTTCTTTATCTGCTACAAAGAACAGTTTTAGAAGAAATTCATTACGAGGGGTTTCAGATTTTGTTGGGCTTTTAAACCAATTCTTAAATTCAGCTTGTCCAGCTTCTGTGATGGAAAAAACTACCTTTTTTTTCTTTCCAACATAGATCTCTTTAGAAAGAGCATTTCCTTCTTGCTCTAAGATTTTTAACATAGGGTAAATCGTTGAGTCCGACTCTCTCCAAAAGTAAATCGTTGATTTTTTCATGCGAGATTTGATCTCATATCCAGTGCAAGGATTCTCAATCAACATCCCTAAAATTGCATACTTTGTTTTATTTACAGTTTTCATAAAATACCTAGTTTATGGCTATTTTATAGCATGGTGTAATTATTTGTTAAGAAAATAAAGATCCAAGGCCTTACCCAGGCACATTAAGAAAAAAGACTTACAACCTAAGTTGTAAGTCTTTTTTCCAACCTGTATTCTCAAATAAGAATTATCCGATTCTATATGACCTTTTTCAAAGAAAATATTTTTCTTTTTTAACTTAAACTCTCATGTCGGGATATACGCAATTAGAACTAAAGGTCTATTCTAGTTGTAAGGCAGAATTTTCTAATTATTTGTGTCTAAAAATTCTATATCTAAATTCATTTGAATTTCTTTAAGAAGCTTTTTGTGCGTCTCAAAATCAAGTTTTTTACATCGATAATGATCAAAAGGATTTCCAAAATCAAGATCTTCAAAAGTCTCTGTGCCAAACTGTCTAGGAGAATCGTAACGAGGGATAATGTGCCAATGGAAATGAGGGTTTGGCTTACCATCCAAAAAAGCAGGGTGTTGTTTTTCTGGGTTATAAGACCAATTCATCATATAGAGGACATTAAAACAACTCACTTGAAAAGTCTTTTGTAAAGCAGGTAAAAATTGCTTAAAGATTTGACTATATTCTTTCGCTTCGCTTTCGGTCATTACTTCATAAGTCCCAAAATGACGGTTAGGAATAATCAGAGTACGGCCTAAATGGGCTTGGTTAAAAGCCAGTACAATCTTCCAATATTTTGTAAAAGCAATAGTTGCAGAGTTTTTTTCATTTGGAATGCAATAGCTGCATTCAGCATTTACAGTTGCTTCATTGTTATAATTTTCAAAAGCGAACAACTTTATTTTATTCATAGCCATTTAATTTAAAAATGAAGTTACACAATAAGAAAAAATATAATGAATGATATTAATATATAGCCAGTCAAAAGTCCTTGCTACGTAGGTCTTGTTTTTGAAATAAAAGAATGTGGTATGCTCAAAAGACTATTGAAAATGAGGGGAGTGGAATGTGGCCTCGCGAGGTGCCCAGACCTATTGTCCGATCAGCCGAACCTACCTAAATTACAGTCCGCAAAATGCAACATACATGATAAAGATAACAACTGTTAATGAAATCCATTGTTTCAGTTTTGATTCGCTTTTCCAGGTCTTTTTTAAATAGTTGCACAAATTTAGGGCAGCATATGCAAAGATAGGTGAAAGAATTAGATATAGTACAAAGTTTCTCAACATATGTTTTAACTCTGGAACTAGACCTACTATTTTCATATACAACTCCTTGGTTAATATTTTTATCTTACCAAATTGTCAAATATTTTATTGTTGATGTCATCAAAATTTCAGCGATGGAGTAGTTTTTTGTGTAGATGGATTCTTTATTTCATAACCTTCTCTGAAGAAAAAAAGCTTTTTTATATAGTCCAAGCAGCGACTTCAATTATTAAATCTTTAATAAATCCATCAACAATTAGTGAGATCGTAAAAAAGTGTTATTCTTTTGACAGGTAGTAAATAGTAGAATTCTCAATATTCGAATGATTACATACATGCGAAATGGAAGAGCAAAGAGCCTAATCTAGAACAGTATCAAAGTTCACTTAGAAAAGAACTTTTTAATGAAGAGGCTTAAGCTTAGAGGTAGAACTACTAGTCTTTAACTGCTGTAATAAGCCCTACAAGAAGTTCTCTGTCTTCAAAAGCCTTGGCTTGTATATTCCAGCTATCGTGCGCATAGTTACACGTTTCTTGATCAAATCTCTCAATTATCTGGTTTTGTTTTGCATCAATAGTAATAAGATCTTGTTGAGTCAGCTTTGCAATGAGGCCCGTTAAATCGTTAATAGCAACGTCAGAAAACCCTGCTAGCAGTACAGTTTGGTGGTATTCTGAAAAAGTTGTGAGATGGAATGGCACACCATCCATTTCCATCATGGCACTGATATCTTCAGTATAATTTGGGCTGCGATGTAGCCAATCGAGAATGACGAGTTGTCCACCTTTTTTAAGCACCCGAAAGATTTCTCGAAAATAATTTTGTTTGTGCTCCAGGGGTACATGTAGAATCGATTCTTTACTTGTAACAATGTCAAAGCTGTTATCAGGAAACTGTTGGAGGCTAAGTGGGTCTTCCATTACAGCAAAGTAAGCGGAGCCCTTTAGAGAATCTTTGGAATTTGTTTGGAGTTTATCAAGAGCTTCTTGACTTCTACGAATCATGGAGGTTTCAGGGTCAATTCCTACAACAGAGACATTATAGTTTTTGGCTAAATGTAAGGCAGGGCCTCCTACACCGCATCCGATATCAAGAATTCTTTTTTTCTCCAGATCGATACCTTGAAACATCTGCTCAACCATTTTTGAGCCGCCTTGTGAAAGGTACCCCTGGCCATAGACAATTTCTACTAAATCAACAAAGTCTGTATCATAGCCGTTATCAGCATAGGCTGGCAGTAGAGCTATTAGAAGAGCTGCAAGAGTTGCTTTCAATAGTTGGTGCACGAGTGTGTCCTTTTTTTAGAAATAAAAAGGACACTATAAAAGAATGAAAGATTTAAAGGGCTAGATCTTCTTGAATTTTTGCTTAACAGTTTTGCAATATGCAATAAACTTAGCCAGCCTTTTAGCATTGGCCTTATAAAAAGAATGTTAGACCTACTAAAGTTGCGAAGTTATGTAATGATTTGGTAAGAAATCAAGTTTTATTGCGTAAAAGCACTTAGATGGCAGCAGAGGTTTTAAATAAGAATTTATTTTTTCTAGAAGGTTGGTCATAAATTGACTATTGCGATGAGGCTTTTTTAATATGGACACCTCAATTAACATGTTTTCGTGCAAGAAATCACTAGTTGGATAAGCTCGGCATTTACATGCACCGGCAGAAGCGTCTAGAGTCTTAATTGCTTTTTCTACGCAGTGAAAGATTTCGTTTGTGTTGATTTTTAGATTGTTACTATATTTTAAGTCTAGCTGTGGCATTAATTCTCTCCATAAAAATATTTACTTTCTATTTATAGCAAACAATAAAGCTTTATTTGTAGGACTTATAAGGTTTAATTTACGTGTAAATTCAAAAAATAATAATAATTCAAGTCGATAATAGCATCCGCAGGGTAGATAGAAACAACGATTTATGTTATAATGTTTCTCTTTTTTTGAGGATGTATGTTTAAGTTTTTATTTAACTCTTATGTAGCATTATTTGGATCGTTGTTTTTTTCTTCTGCTTTGATCGCGGTACCCTTGAACGATTCTTTTGAGATGAAAAAATTAAGTGGAAAAACAGTGGGTTATTACTCGGGCTCTTTCGATCCCATTCATCTGGGTCACCAATATGTTATTGAGAATGTTCTTGGGAAAGGATATGTAGATTATGTATTGATATACCCAGCTCCTGGAGGAGATCATTTCAAAAGTCGAAGTGAGCTTGCTCTTAGACAGAAAATGATAGCAAGTCTTTATCAAGATAATCCACAAGTTCTTTTCACTCATTGGTCTCCAAAACAGTTACAAGACAATTTCTCTCAAGTTGAGGCAGAGGTAGTGGGAATTATTGGCTCAGATATCGTGACAGAAAAATTGATGGGACCTGACGCAGCTACCAATGAAAAATATAGCAAAGTTTTTATGAGAGGCATTCCTCTTAAAGAGAACCATTTCTATGACACTGTTGGGGCAGTGAAGGCACTTAAAGCGGATTCTTTTATAGTTGCTTTGAGAGGAAATGTAGATTTATCTTATTTAGGTGGAAAAATCTATGATAGACCTATTCGAGGCTTTATTTTTTCAGAAGATATGTCATCAACAAAGGTGAGAGAAGCGGTTCGTTGTGGGGGAGATGTTAAGCAGATGGTATCTTTACCTGTTCAACAGATAATTGAGCAAGAAGGTGTATATTGTAACTTTGATGCAGAATAGCCGTCCATATTTGAATTTACAGTATCAAATAGAATGGATACTTGACACTGAAGGTGTTAGTTTTGAACAGTTACCTTTATAAATAGATTAATCTAGAAATGGCTTGAGAATGGTATGAGCTGTAGCTTTCATTTTGCTTCTTTCTTCATCCCATTTTTTAGCAATCTCACTTTGTGAGCTATTAGGATTGATCTCTAAATACCTGCGAATAAAATTTAAGTAGGCCCACTCTTTTTTGAGAGGGGATTTTTGATTTTTGCGCTCTAGATACTCTTTTTGCCAGAACTGTGCAAACTCTAGATAGGTAGGAGGGTTAGCTGCATACCAACGCTCGTTAATCCAATCTAAGCCATAAACTGTAAAATAAAAGTGAGAACCAATTAGCCTTTTAAAAAATGCTCTTGCGGCAGCATCGTTTTTATAACTGCCATGCAAAATAAGAGTGTCGGGTGAAAGAGGATAAGAAATTCCTTTCTTTGCGCAAGACTCTTTTGGAAAAGCTGGGGTTGTTAGAACCTTGCCCTCTTTTAAAAATGTAATGATTCTTTGAATGTTTTCAGCCTTTTTCCCTTTTTCAGGAAGAAGTAACATTCTACATACCTCTTTGACTTCAGAAACAAAAAGGTAGTGCAAGCAATCATTTAAAGTATTTAATTTGTTTTCAGGTAAAAGCTTTTCCATTTGCTATCCTTATCTTAAGGAATTTTCTACTTTGAGAACTAACATTTCAGTAAAGCATACATAAATAAGGTTTTCTTTTCTAGAAATAGGCAAACCTTTGGCTTATTTGGAATAGTTTTCTTTGAAGCTATAGGATTTGTAAGAGTAAAAAGTAGACGTTAAGAAAAAAATTTGATATTAAATGATCTAGTTTTTAAAAAAAAAATAGTGCTATGGATTTAAAAAATAGAATCGTCATCATTTTTTACACAGTTCTTTTGTTGTTATTATCTTCACAGCTCCAATCAGATAGTGGAACATGGAATATAGGAAACGGCGATTGGGCAAGTAATGCAAGCTGGACCTCGACCCCAAATCCCTTTCCTGCTGCAGGTGATACAGCAACTTTTGACAATCGTCTGGGTGACACTATAGTAACGGTTAATTTACCAAATGGGCCCGTTGAAACGTTGTCAATTACAGGAGGCTCTTTTTTATATTTCAGTTTTGCTGGAAATACCCTTACCCCAACTAATATCAATATTTCTGGAGATGCTGAAGCTACATTTGGTCTAACGCAAAATGTTTTACTTGGAGGAATTTTAACAACTTCTGGAACTTCTGAAACTACGCTTTCAGGTGATCAAACACTAACTTCTGCAGCTCTTAATGGAAACTCTGCTACATCTTTAATTGGGACTCTCACATGTCCTGGAGGAGTTACAATTAATGATACTGCGTCACTGGCTGGAGCGGGAACAATTGAGGGTAGTGTAACTAACAACGCCACTCTTTTGGCGCGTGACGAATTTGCTTCAACCAGTCTTCCTACTACAATCAATATTACCGGTAACTATATACAATCTGCTCAAGGAACTTATAACCTTGCCATACAAGGTGATGCTGTTACAAGTCTGCTTGACATTACAGGAACTGCAAATCTAGCAGGGACTGTTGATTTAAACCCTTTAGCTGGAATTTATACAGAGGGGACGACTTATACAATTTTGTCAGCCAATGGAGGGGTTACAGGCGCATTCACAAGTCTTGTTGAATCTCATGATCTGTCTTTTTCATTAACAACCAACGCTAACAATGTTATCCTCACAATACTAGGAGGGGCGATTATTACCCCTACTAGCTCTCTTTCACCCAATGCTCAAAATGTCAATAACTATCTTTTGGGTAATGCAAATGTTCAAGGGCCTGCACGCGAGCTAGTACAAACTTTGTTGCAGGTGCCAGCTGGACTATTTAACGATGCTTTGTTGCAACTCAGTCCGATTCAATATGGAGCCTTTACCCTTGTAAGTTTTCAAAATAATATTCACGTAGCAGACATCTTATCTCGAAGAAATAACTATTCTTTTTGTGACTGCTACAAAAATAAAGGAAGTCTCAAGAGGCCTGGTCAAAGACCCATTAATTACAACCTTGAGAACTATAGACAAATGTGGGTTGAGCCTATTGGTTACTACTACCATCAGAAGCCTTATAAGAGACAAAGAGGCTTTGATAACTACACATACGGGGTCTCTTATGGAATGGAGTTTCCAGTCCCAGATCTACTTACTTTGTTTGGAGCCCTTGGGTACACACACTCCAATATTGTTTGGTATCCTGTATTTGGAGATGCCCGTACAAATTCGGTATATCTAGGTTTTGGGCCTAGTGTGGCTGTAAAGGATGCTTTTGCTTCTTTATTGGTTCAAGGAAATGTTGACTTTATCAACTCTACTCGAAAAATTCACTTTCCAGGGATTAATGCGAGTACTAGCAGCTCTCATAATAGTTACAATCTTTTATGTCGACTCCATGCGGGGTATAGGCCGTATCTAAATCCTTATCAAACAATGTTCTTTCAGACTGAAGTCCAGCTAAACTACATAAACTTTTTTGAGGAAGCCTATAGGGAAATTGGGGCAGGGAATGCTAATCTCGAAGTTAATCACAAGCATTCTGTTTACCTACAGCCTAATGCTAAAGTTAAGCTTATTAAAGAGTTTTACAGCCAAAATTTTTGTTTTACTCCCAATATTTTTATGGGTTGGCTTGCCAATATCCCAATAACCTCTGGCAGATATCGCGCCCATATGTACAACATAATAACAGGATCTAGCAACTTCACTGTAACGACTTACCATGACTATATTAATCAGCTTACTTTTGGTGGAGAATTCTCTATGAATCAATGTAAAAACTTTCTATTTACAGTGGGCTATGAAGGGAGCGTTTTCGATCAGCTGAATGTTCAAGCTGTAAGAATAAGGTTTGAGTGGGCTTTTTAAGCTCCTATCTTTTAGCTTTGAGCGGTCATTAGAAACTTTTGGATAAATTATCCTGAAACTTCTTTAAGTTTGGGAAGCTTAGATTTTACGCTTCTACTAGCCAGGTATAAAATAGCAATGAAAAGAGCAAAGAGCGTTAAAAGATAAGGTTTTGCTGCTTGTAATGATCCAAATGCAATGATGAGTGACTGGACAATAAATAATGAACTCGACTTGATAATGGGCATCGCAATCATTTCAGTAACAACTTTTTTCTGAAAGCGTACTTGTTGAGGAAGGTAGAGATATAAAATTTGAATTACAGGGAAAAACAAACAGCTTGTCGTTGAAATTAAAATAGATTTACTAATGGATTGCCCAAATAATAACCCTATATCTTTTGTATTAAACAGCGTGAAAAATGCTACAGCACCTAAGGCTGAGGCTGCTACTCCATATTTAAGAGCTCTATTGATACCTTGATTAACTAAAACCTTAGTTCCTAAAACAAGCCAAACTAGCGTAAAGAGTACGGTAAGGCTTCCTGAAATTGCTGAAAATTTTCCTAAATAACTTATATAGGCAGTAGAACTAGAGGCGAATTGAGGTCTTAGTTCAGATTGAAAAATTACATGAGTAAAGCTTCCAGCTGCCAATGCTCCAACTAACAAGTAAGCACTGCTGAGTATGGGAAAATGAAAAGATTTGTTGTGCTCTAATTGTAAAGGTTCATTGTCAGTTAGTTTTGTGTGATATTTTTTGAAGGTGAAAGCCGCAGCTAATATTAAAAAAAGAGCGATGGTGACTGCAAATGCAAAATGTGAGGGAAGACTCCAATTGGTGGTTATGAGAATAGGGCTAAGCAATAATTTTACAAAGCTACTAACAAGCCATAATATACAAGCTAGGGGTATATATAGCTTGAAAGCTTCATTTCTTGACGTCACTTGATTGACAAATCCCCAGATAAGTAAAGATAAAAAACTGTAGCTCATGAGGTTTGTTAGAGAGTGAAATAGAAAGAGGGCCTTGTGTGAGGCAATAGCTCTAAAGGGCAAAGGTAGGCTTTTTTCTAAAAAAAGACTCAAGGTTTGGAAAGAAAAGAGATCTTGGATGAGTACGCACGTGAGTGAAAATGCCATGGCTAGAGTAAAGTAAATCAAACTTCTTTGGAATATTTTTTCGAACGCAATTTTTCTTGAGACTATGAGAATGATAATTGTAAGAAATAAAGTTGGATAAATAGAAATGGCTTTTATTATTGGAAAACAAGAAGCTGAGAGCTTGGTGCTCATTTGTATATCGCTTGCATAACGCAATATAAAACTACTTGCAGTTAATAAAAATGAGAGCACTGAAGTTATTAAAATAGTTTTTTTTACTTTATTCATTTCTGTTTACTTGCCTATAATTAGGTTTTTATTTCAGAGATTATAGGAGATTTACTATGCAAACGCAAGTATTTTGGAATGAAGTAGGGTCAAAAAAAGACTTTGAAGACCCCTTATTTTATGAGAAGTTAAAGCCTTATGTATGTAGGTCTTCTAAAATTATGGAGTATGGCTGTGGCTATGGAAGACTTCTAAAAATTTTAAAAGATCATGGCTATGAAAATCTTTCAGGTTATGACTTTGCTCCTAAAATGATAGCAAGAGGAAAAAAGGCTAATCCTGATTTGGATCTAAATTTAGTAGAATCTAGTGGTGAGACTCCGCTTTTGGATAACGAATGTGATCTTGCGATAATGTCAACGATTCTCTGTTGCACGGTTGAGTGGGAGAGTCAAGTTAAAATTGTTGAAGAAATGCGCCGCATTTTAAAACCGGGTGGAGCCTTGTATCTTGCAGATTTTCTGGTGAGTGATCAGCCTAGATATAAAGAAAAATACGAAGAGGGCTTTGAGAAATTTAATCAATGGGGGTTATACACCACCAATGAAGATATTACTGTTAGACATCATACCACACGATGGATTATGGATTTGCTGAAAAATTTTAATATTCAGTGGTTTGAGCAAATAGATTTTAAAACCATGAATAACAACCCCGCTAGAACTTTTCATTGTATTGCAACAAATATGGATAAATAGCATGAGCTTAGTAGATCAAAAAAAACGGTGTTTTGGTAGCCATAACAAAGTTTATGCAAGCTACCATGACTCTGAATGGGGTGTTCCAGTGCATGATGATAGGCATTTATTCGAAATGCTTATATTGGAAGGCGCGCAAGCAGGTCTTAGTTGGGAGACGGTGCTAAAAAGGCGTGAAGACTATAGACAAGCTTTTTACAATTTTGATGTAAAAAAAGTGGCTAAAATGAGTGACAAACAGCTTGATGATCTTATTGAAAATGGTAAAATTATTAAGAATAGGTTGAAGATTTACTCTACCCGTTTGAACGCTCAGGTTTTCTTGAAAATCCAAGAAGAATTTGGATCTTTTGACCGCTACTTGTGGAGGTATGTCGATGGAAAGCCTCTTCAAAACCATTGGAAAAATTTTGATGAAGTTCCAGTAAGTACTCAAGAGAGTGATCAGCTGTCAAAAGATTTGAAGAAAAGAGGTATGAAGTTTGTGGGTTCTACAATTATATATGCCTATATGCAAGCAGTAGGGCTTGTAGATGATCATTTGTCGGACTGCTGGCGATGCCACTCTCACAGTTCAGAATAGTTACTTGTGAATTGATCAAACCTTTTCATAAGAAAACTTACAATATTCTTTGCACTGGCAGTAAAATTCTTCCACTCTATTTGAGACTGTTTACCTATCTGACTTGATTGGAACACAAAAGGTGCGCTAGAGCTCCATTCATTAAAATGCTTTTGAAAAAAATGTGACGGGAAAACAGAGAAATACTGATTAGTTACAAGAGCTGTTTGAAGGCCATTTACAAGTATATTTTTTAAACTATCGTATGAATTAAGTTTTCCAAAGTTAGCAACATTTTGGATGCTTTTTATAGCCAGTTGACTTGTTTTGGCTAACAAAAAAGTGCTCAAAACAAGCTTTGAGACAGTAAACTGTTCGGCAAATATACAGAGAGCAATTGCTGTAGTTTTTTTATTAAAAAAACTTTCCTTATTTTGTATTGCTAATGCAACTTGAGAAGCGGGCTTTAGATATGAGGAGATTTGAGATAGCGTAGGGTAATTATCAAAAAAACCATTATGTTGAAGTAAGTCTGCTATAAAAGATGCTAGAAGTGGCAAAAGAGTTTGATACTGGGTTTCTAAAACACTTAATGGGTTGATGGATTGAGATTCATGGTTTAAAAGATCAAGAGGCGTTGTTCCAAAACAATCCTCATCAGTTACGCTAGCGCCGCATCTTAGTAAGGCTAGTAAGATCTCTTTATTGGGGTTAAGCGCTGCGTAGTGGAGTGGAGTTCGTCCCCATTGATCAGTAGAGCATATAGAGAAATTGTGAAAATCTAGAAGATCGATCGTCTCAACAGAGTTTCCAATAGCCGCAAAATGCATGCAAGTGAGCCCTTTTATGGGGTTGAGATCGAAAATATATTTGCTGCTGTTTAAGAAAGAATAGATTACGTCTATTTTTTCTGTAAGAATACATTCATGAATTAAGCTTTTTCGAGCAGCTTCTATTGAGCACAATCTGCTTTGCTTTTTGATGTCTTGAGCTGATTGGCTTATTTTTGAATTTGAGGAGAAGTTGAAGTTTTTACAGTTAACTCTAAAAAGCTTTTGCAAAGATGCACGCTCTTTTTGAATGAAGATATAGTCTAAGGCGTGTAAATGGTTATGATCTCTTTGGAAAATAGAGTTATTTATTTTGATGCCTTGATCAGTGGGTTCAATATCATTGCTGCCGGGAGTAAAATCGCTGGATTTTTGAATGTTTAGGGATATTTGCCTAGGTAAGCTTAATTTAGTTGAGAACATATTTTGTAGAAAGATTGTTTATTTAGTGCCAAACAGAATAAACTTACAAAAATATCTACATCAACTAGAAAAAGATGAAACTAGAAACAGAGCATTTAATTGTTAGACCATATGATGAAAATGACTTTGAGTGTATTGCAAAACTACTTGGCGATCCACGTGTCATGAAATTTTCTAATAAGGGCCCTGTTGAAGGGGACGAGGTTAAAGCATATATACAAAAGTTTTTCATAAAACCCTTAGAGGAAAAACTGGGTTTATGGCCAATTGTGACTAAGGATTCTGAAGAAATTATTGGTTTTGCCGGGCTACTCAATCAAAATATTGATAATGAAACGCTAGTAGAACTTGGGTATCGATTGAATCCATTACATTGGGGTAAAGGCTTAGCAAGCCAGGCTTGCAAAGCCATATGTTTTTATGCAAAAGAAGAACTTTGCATACATCAGCTCATTTCTATTATAGATCTGAAAAATGAAGCCTCTTTACAGCTTTCAAAACGTTTAGGTTTTAAATTTTTGAAGAACCTCGACTCTTCTCTTTCAAATATAGGAATCTTTCATAAGATATTATAATAGCTTAGTTATGGCTGTATTTTTTAGGCTTTGGAACAGCAAATAATACAAGTAGTCCAATAAACATTAAGATGAAAACTACAGATATTCCATACCTTTGACTATTAAAATATTTTGTGAGCATCGCTACGAGTATTGGCCCCATAAAAGAAGTGACTCTGCCTGAAAATTGGTAGATGCCAAACATTTGGTTGGTAAGGTTTTTTGGAGAAAGTCTAGCCATATAGCTTCGACTTGCAGCTTGGGTGGGTCCTACGAAAATGCCTAATATAGCTGATAAAATCCAAAATAAATTAATGCTGTGGGTAAATAATATGATGCACCCTGTTACAATCATGCAAATTAGTGAAAGGCAAATAGTAAACTTTGGTCCTATATAATCATCTACAAAAGAGAAGATAGCAGCTCCAATTCCTGCAGTGACATTCAACACAATTGCAAAAATTAATATTTGCGTATAGTTCATGTTAAAAGTGCCTGCTGCAAATATTGCAGCAAATGCAAATAATGTACTTAAACCGTCAATATAAATTAGGTGAGCTATCAAAAACAGGAAGATGTCTTTGTATCTTCGTATGTTTTTGAGAGTATGCCAAAGCTCATTAAGGCCTTTTATACATCCTTGTTTTAATGAAGTCCCCAACGAGGGTGTGTCGGGTGTAAATATGAATAATGGAATCGCAAATATCAAAAACCATGTGGCCACTAGGAGGGTTGTGGATCGAACATTTAGATCCTGTGTTTTGGAGAACCAATCTCCATCGACAAATAGAAATAAAGCTAGAATTAAGCACACCAGTCCTCCTATATAACCTAGCCCCCATCCCCATCCTGAAATTCGACCAATTTTTTCTTTTGGTGCAATGCTAGTCATCATTGCATTGTAAAAAACCTGAGTGAGCTCAAAAGAAATATTTGCAAAAATAATTAAAGAAAGTGCCCAAAAAATCCAGTTAGAGGAAGGTAAAGTAAAAAAGAGAAGGGCTGTGCAAAAAACATTTATTAAAGTGAAAGTGGCAAGCCAAGGTTTTCTTTTACCGGTGTAATCAGCAATAGAACCGAAAATAGGGGAGGCAATAGCAACAAGTACTCCTGAAAGGCCCATTGCCCATCCCCAATAAAATGTCCCTGTAACTACAGAGTCTGCAACAGACTCTGTAAAATAAGTACTAAAAACAAAAGTAATAATTACTGTGGGGAAAGCCGAATGGGCCCAATCAAAAAAGCACCAACAAAAGACTGCTAGGGGACTTGCTGGGTTTTTATTTTTTACCATCTAACTTATAGGATGCTTTTAGGTTCTCTTGATTTTGCAAAGTAATCTTTTAATAAGATTGTACTCAAGATCTTTTCTCTATTACAAACCAAGCCCACTCTAAAGCTACGAGCTTTATGCTAAAATATTTTCACCCTTAACCACGTTACAAATGAAGTCGACTTCTTCTAGTGAAAGCTCTGGGTAGTTGGGTATGAAAAAACCTCTATCATGAATTTTATCACTCATTTCGTCTTCAAACTGACCATATTTTTCAACCCAAAATGGATGGCGACCGAGATTTCCAGCGCTGTATAAACGTGTTTCTACACCTTCTTTTACCAGACGCTCTACAATTTCTTTGCGCTTAGCTGTAGAATCGGCAAGAGCTCCAAAGGAAATGGAAACAGGTTTGTTATCTCCCCAATTTTGGAATTCAACAAAACCTTTTAAGTTTTCAGCATACCTTAGGTGGTTTTCATACCTTCTCTGTGCGACCCAGTCTGCCTTTTCAATTTGACGTAGGCCAATAAAAGCTTGCAGATCTGTAGATCTTAAATTAAAGCCAGGGACAAAGAATGTAAATGGTTTGTGAAAATCATCAATCCCGTGGGCATCGATGAGTTTGCTATAAGCCTCTTGATCTAAATCTTTAGCCCAACCATGTGAGCGAAGTAGCATGAGCATGTCAAGCAGCTCTTTGTTGTCTGTATTGACCATGCCTCCTTCTATTGTTGAGAGCTGGTGCCCAAAATAAAAAGAAAAAGAGGACATGTCTCCAATCGTTCCCACTTTACTGCCATCTGAGTATTCAGCTCCAAGGGCAGCGCATCCGTCTTCTAAGAGTAGAAAATTGTATTTTTCTTTAAGAGCTAGAAGTCTTTCTTTGTGATGGGGCACGCCTAGTGCTTGAACAAAGATAACGGCATCAGGGTTTTCTTTGTCGCAGATCTCTTCAAGTTGATCTAAATCCATTCCATAGGTGTCAGGATCTGTCCCAACCATGATAGGCTCGAGTCCAAACTGCATAATAGGTGCAATCGTTGTAATCCAACCCACAGCTGGAACCACAACTTTTTTATTTTTTATTTTTCCTGCTAGGAGAGCAGCATAAACCATAAGTAAATTAGCTGAAGACCCTGAGTTGCAAAATACGGCATGGGCAGTTCCAATATATTTAGCCCAGTTTTTCTCTACCTGCCAGGTCAAATCACCTTTGGTTAATCTTGGAGATCCTTTTAGCCACTCACAAAGAGCATTGATGTCTTGGTCGTTAATTGTTTCTTTAGCTAGAGGATACTTTATTTTCATAGTCAGCCTATTCTAAGAGTTTGATTTTTAATGGAGGTCATTTTATGGAGATGTCCTATTTCTATAAATAGAAAAATCTAACATTTGAGATGTAGCTCTGTAAGAATGTTACCTTCTTGAGTTTTGATCTCATCAAGAAGTACATTAAGGCGTTCTAGGTCAGTTTTCATGCCTAGTTCAAGAGCAATTTCTATAGCGTCAAGGATAGTCGTGCATGCGTCAGAAAACTGCTTTGTTGCAACGAAGTATTGAGCTTTTACATATAGATAGTGAACAGTTGTTTTTTGAGTTAGGCTGTCTAGTTGGATGTTTTTTAAAATTTCGTAACATCCATTATGGTTGTTTAGTAATAGAGCTGCCTTTGCTAAGCGAATCGTTGTTCGATTGTAGTCATCATATTTTTCTAGTTTCAAAAAAATATCCATGGCCTTTCTAAACCATTGGACTGCAACTTCAAGATTGCCATCGGGTTCATCTGCTGCAGCTGCAGCCCCATTGAAGAGCGCTTTAGCTTTGACGAATTCATCACTGCAACGATCAAAATATTTGATGGCTTTTTGAATTTCCGTTTGAGCTTCTTTAAAAAGTTTTCGTTTCTCTCCAGGCTCATTGCAAAGATTTGCTTCAATCCTTTTATGAGCTGAAATTAAGTATAATCCTCTTATTATATGACTGGGATCGTCCAAGTATTCGCCCATTAATTTGCATTTTCGAGCATGCTCTATACCGAGATCATATTCACCTAGGTAAAAACAGCTGCTGGAGAGGGTTGCATGAACAGAACCTCTCTGATCCAAGGAGCTTTTATTACTTTCAAGAGCAAGCTGGCCAAGTAAGACAATGTGCTTCCAATTAGACTCCTTTTTGAGTTCTCCTACTTTAGAGAAAAAATTATCTAAGTAAGAAACATCGAGAGTAAAGCAGCTTTTTATTAATGGATTATTACTTTCGTATATTGGGTCCATAAAAACTTCCTAAGAATCAATTTTTTTTGGCATGCTAATTATTTAATTAATTATTTGCATTAATTTTTCTATAATTTGAAATATCTTAATGAAGTTGGAGAAACTGCCTGGATAAAATATATAATTATTTTGGTTTACTCTCAAGGAGTTAAAGCTGAATAAAAGAGGTGATTTTGTATCTACTGCATGTTATAGTGCCAAAGCTAAAACTGTAGTAAAGTTTTGAAATCTTTCAAAGAGGTTTAACATGAGAAAAAAAAGAATCTTATTAGTCCTTGTTTCAATAGGTTTCCTTTTATCAAATAAAATTAATGCAAATTCTTTCTATATAGATCGAAATTTTTCTCCCCACAGTTCTTCTAATAATTTTCTCCAGCTACAAAGTTTGGCCTTAGGTCTTCAAAATAGTTTGACACCAGAAAAGAGCATTTCATCTCAAGATTTTGAGTTTTCAGATTTCTTTAGCTTTTCTACTCTACATCAATATAGTGACCTAGCAGATTGGAAATCAAAAGGCCTACTCAAGATTGGGGCTCGAACAGCTGAGCTTGGACTCGTTTGGCAACCTTTGAATTTGGTGACAAACGTTGTTCAACACGAAGTTTTTGGTCACGGATATCGAGTGAGAGACATAGGACCAAAAGCTGTTTCTGTGAAAAAGTATACCTTAAATTTCGGCTTTGGAAAAAAAGGTTTTAATGTAAAAAATGCTAGCACGGTTACTTTGCATAAAAGAATGCTGACTCCAACAGAAGAGTTATCTGTTCAAATAGCAGGAATGGAAGCACAGACTATTTTGAGTCAAAATATAGTTTTAGATTGGCTTTTAAAGGGGGAAATCGATGGAAGGCAAGCCTCACTATGGAGGATGGCTGCTTTTAACACTGCAAGTTATGTAAGAACCTTACGCAAAAAAAATGGGCTTGAAATTTTTTGTATATCTCAAGTTTCTGGTCACGATGTTGCAAATTACTTAGAACTACTTAATCAAACTTATTTTGCAAAGCAGTCAATTGATTCGCAGATTAAAGACTTTAGATATCGCGCAATGTTGTCTTATATTTTTAATCCTTTCACATACCTTTCAATATATTCTGAGTTAGCTTACGTGTTGTTTAACAGGCCAGCACCTATTCCAGGAATGATGAGTGATCATTTAAAATTGCTTCCAGCATATCGGTTTGCTCTTACCCCATTTGGCCCTGAAAATGTATTTGAATTTTATATTTGGGACAAGGGAAGAGAACCTACTTATGCATGCATAAAATCTTTAAGCGTTAATGAGATTCAATATTTTAGCCTTGGCCTTGAAAATAGGCGTATATATTTCTTTAAATGGGGAAGCTTAGGTTTTAAACTAAACTTGTGGAACCAACCTAAAATGTTACTAAACCCTTCATCTGGAATGCATCCATACTATACTTTTTTTGATAGGGGAGCTCGTGGAGCCGAGTTTTGGGTTACACCCCACAAATCGATTCGTGCTGAAAAAGAATACGATAGAGAAGCTTTTGGTGGGGCTATTTCATTAATCTATAATTATGGTTTCAAAAACCTTATTAGTAATGCATTTATGGAGCTAGGATATAAAACTCAAGGTTATTTACCTGGAGAGCCTCTTTTACAAAGTCCTATTGTTAAAGTTGGAATGCAACTCAAATTTTGAACGACAAGTTTTTTTCTTCTAGTAAACAAATAATTTGGCAGTAGAATGTATCTTTATATGTTCTTAATGCTAGAGTTTTAAGCTTTGCCTCACTATTTTTTGTTATAAATATAAAATTTAAATATGTTTGCTGCTTTTATTAAAAAAAGTATTTTATTTTTTGTCTTTGCTGGAGCTATTTCTAGCGTTGCGCTCACAGCTGAGATTTTGCAGGTAGATAGCTTGAAAGTATTAGGGGAGCAGGTTAAAGATTTAGCTTCGGATACACTCGTAGTTTTTGATGTGGATGAAGTTCTTTTTACAGATCAAGATGCCGTTTTAAGGCCGATCGGCGACTCTCTGAAAGCTCAGATTTTCAATGAGCGTTATGCAAGTTCTCAATCAAAAAATGAGAGGGAGTTAGTCACCTATATTTTGAGTTTACCTCTCAAAATGGCTAAAAGAAAGCTTGTTGAGGAAAATGTACCTACAATTATATCAAATTTGCAAAGTAGAGGGATCAAAGTGATTGCTCTTACAAGCTGTCCAACTAGGCCTTTTGGAGTAATTGAAAATTTCGAAGATTGGAGGCTTACGCACATTAATCAGTTTGGGATTGATTTTAGTCTAGCTTTTCCAAGTAAAAAACGTTTTGTTTTGAAAAATATGACTTCGCACTACGCTCCATCACCTGTTTATAACAAAGGCGTAATCTTTGCTGAAGGCTTTTCAAAAGCAGATGTACTCAAAGTATTTTTAAATAAAATGAAATGCAAACCTAGTAAGATAATATTCATTGATGACATGTACTCAAATCTACAACAGATGGAGAGCATGCTCTTAGATCACAAAATAGTTTTCCAAGGATATCACTACATCAAAGTGCAAAAAGACTCTGAAAATGATTTAGATGAAAAGATTGCACGTTTTCAATTTGAGTATCTTTTTAAGAATAAAAAATGGCTCTCAGATAAAGAAGTCGCTGAAAAAATCTATCAATAAATCCTACCTAAATCAAAAGGCACTAAAAATTTTAGTTTTAAAAAAAAGAGAAACGTAATACAACGTTTGATATTGAATTTTTTATGTAATAAAAAGGACATTTGAATATGAAACTAAGTAAATTTTTTCTAATGGCTTTTGCAGTGCTTTTATGTACTACAGGCCTAAGTGCACAAAATAGCAATGAAGCTCAATATACTAATGGGTTCACTGCTGGTCTTAGAAACCCTGGAAAACATAGTGAAGTAACACAAATAATTAACCTTGGGTATTATTTTGCGAAAAATAATTGCATGTCGTTTGAGTTCGGTGTTACACCTTACATTAGAATTGAGAACCTTTTTGGGGTTGTAGGTAATGATGGATGGTTTACTTCAATCGGAGCTTCACTATCAAACTACATTCCTCTTGCTAGAAGCATGATGAAAAACATGTTGTTTTTTGATCATGGTGTGATCTGGAGCCAATACTTTGGTGGGGACGCACAAGCAGGATTTGACATCTCTTCAAGCTGGTTTGTAGGGTATAAACTGGGTCTACAATATAGACTTAACCCAAAACTTTATTTTGGAGTATGTTCTCCTGTAGGTTACAGCCAAACCATTCTTAAAGATGTTAGTGGCTTAGGATTTACAAATAAAGAATCTGCAGTACCTGTGTTTAATTCAGCTTACGTGTATTTGACATACATGTTCTAATTTTTTCATAAAATTAGAAGGCAAATTGAAAGCCCTCATTCTCTTAGAGAATTGAGGGCTTTTTTATTTCTTGTGAAGGTCGTTTGATAAATGCGCTTTTATGGTTTTGATCGCACTTTGAACTTTAGATGACACTTTTCTAATGGGTTTCAGATACCTGAAAAAAAAACCTTAAGCTTATCAAAGAATGATTTTTTTCTTGGATTGTTTTTGGGGGTTTCTAGTTCCCCAAACTCTTTAAGTAATGTTTTTTGTTTTTCAGATAGATGCGTAGGGGTTTCTACAGTGATATGTACTAAAAGGTCGCCTTTTCCATGCCCATGCACATTAGAGAAACCTTCTTTGCGTACACGCATAGTTTTCCCAGTTTGAGTGCCTTCTGGAATAGTAATACGCATGTTATCACCAAGAAGGGTTGGGATTTCTTTTTTACAGCCAAGAGCAGCTTCGTGGAAACTGATTGGCAAGTCAATAAGAACATCATCCCCGTGTCGTTCAAAAACATCATGAGGTTTTACATGGACTTCAACATATAGGTCACCTGCAGGGCTTCCTGATTCTCCAGCGTCGCCAAATCCACTCATCTTGATCGTCATTCCATTGTCAATGCCGGCTGGAACTTTAATTTTTACTTTTTGTTTGTCTTTAACGCGTCCTTGACCATGGCATTTCTTGCAACGATCAGTGATAACTTGTCCATTTCCATGGCATACAGAACAGGTTGTAGACATACTGAAAAAACCACGACTTTGATGTACCTGTCCATTTCCGCCACAATTTGTACATCTTTTAATGGCATCAGGTTTGTTTGCCCCAGAACCACTACAAGAGGTGCAGTTTTCGTATTTAGTAATTAGAGCGTCTTTTTCAACGCCTCTAGCTGCTTCATCAAAGCTAATTGTAAGGGCTATTTTTTTGCTTGCGCCTTGTCGATATTGGGTTGAAGAACCGCCACCACCTCCGAATCCAAACATAGATTCAAACATGCCGTCGCCTCCGCCTCCGCCGCCATTGCCAAAAGCTCCCATAAATGTGCGAAGTGCATCTTCCATTGAAGAAAAACCTTGAGATGATGCTCCACCCCCTCCAAAGCCTTGTTGCATTCCATCTTTTCCAAAACGGTCATACATGTCACGTTTTTGAGGATCACTCAAAGCTTCATAAGCTTCGGAGATCTTTTTAAAACGTTCCTCGGATTTTGAATCGTCTGGGTTTTTATCGGGGTGGTACTTAACTGCAAGTTTGCGATAAGCTTTCTTGATTTCGTCTGCACTGGCGCCTTTAGAGATGCCTAAAAGCTCATAATAATCGGACATTAGCGTTCTCTCACTTAGATTCTACACATGATTATAATGGATTCTATGGAATAATTTCAATAGAAATTTAGCAATTTTTACAGGAGAGTGCTAGTTTGTGCGGCGATATTTGAGTGCAGCTTTAGATTTAGCTCTGTTTTTGACTGAAGGCTTGTCGTAAAAACGGTGTGCTTTTGCCGCTTTCATTACGCCTTCTTTGTCTAATTTCTTTTTTAAAGCTCTAAGAGCCTTGTCTATAGGCTCTCCAATTCTAACTTTAACGTTTGTCATTGAACCTCTGAAAATTTTTGTTTCCCATATGCTACCACAGTCTAAAACTATAAATCAAATAGAAATCTAGCTTAAGGGCTATTGAAGTACTCAAGGTCTAGAACATCCTGGGCATTATGTAGGGTGGTTTTAGGTTTTTTAAGGGCCATCTTGAGCATTAGATCCGGGTTTGGGGATTCCTCAAGAAGCCTTTCGTAAACTTTTTTGGGTAATTTAGTGGAGAAAGTTGCTTTGTGGGCTGTAATTAAGGTGGTCTTATCTTTAATCTCTTCCTCAATTTCCTTTATAGAAATAACTTTATATTGGTCTTCAAAGTAAACCTGGTTGTGTTCTTTCAGACCTTTTTGAATGAAAATTCCTTTAGCTTTGGCATCCAATAAGATAGCAAAAGGACCTTCTTGGGCAGGGGCTAAACACTTTAAGCTATCAACTGTCATGATGGGGATTGATTTTGCATAAGAAAACGCCTTTGCAACACTTGCACCTATTCTAAGACCTGTAAATGAGCCTGGACCCCTTCCAAGGATAATGGTTTCAATATCATTGATAGATAGGTTGATCTCATTGAAGCCCATTTCAATAGCAGGGACAAGTTCATTGGACTCTCGCACCCCAAAAGAAAGTTCGTGTTTAAAAAGAACTTTATCATCTTTTATGATGGCAAATAATCCGCGTAAGGAGCTGGTCTCTAAAACTAAAGAATACATTTTATACAATCAAATATATAATTAATTACTTATAGATTATTAACTATTAATCATTAATATTCAAAGGATATATCATAACTATTTTACTTTTTGCCAATATTAGCCCATATTTGTTATAAGTCCTGGCTAAAAAGAAATAGGCCAACTGCATTTCTATATTCGATATGCCTTAAGGTTCAAAAGCTAACATTAACTAAATAACACAACTAGATACAACTCCTATGAATGACTCAAAAAATGATGAAGAAACGTCCATTGAAGAAGTAATTCTCCAAACGCTTAAAGATGAAGAAGAGGTTCCAAGTCAAGATCCGAAGCCTCCAGAAACTATTTATTGTGTTCCGATTAAAAGGCGACCCTTCTTTCCCGCAATGGCAGCCCCAATTCTAATTGAACCGGGTCCATACTTTGAAGTCTTAAAAAATGTTATGCGATCTAAACATAAGTATATTGGGCTTCTTCTAACCAAAGATGAAGAACAAGATATTAATGAAGCAAAGTTTAAAGACTTACATAAAGTTGGAGTGCTTGGTAAAATACTTCGAATTCTTCCTATGGAACAAGGCGGTGTTCAGATTGTTCTTAACATGGAAAAGCGTCTTAAAGTTGTAAAGCCAGACACAAACTCAAAGCATTTGCGTGCTAAGGTACGTTATCACGAAGATTCAAAAGAAATTAATGATGAAATCAAAGCGTATTCTATTAGTATCATCACAACCATCAAAGAGCTTTTAAAACTCAACCCACTATACAAAGAAGAATTACAAATTTTCTTGGGTCATTCAGATTTTGCCGAACCAGGTAGGCTTGCTGATTTTGCAGTTGCTTTAACAACAGCTACGGGTGAAGAGCTTCAAGAAGTATTAGAAACTTTTGATATTCCAACTAGGATTAACAAAGCACTGGTTCTCTTGAAAAAAGAATTAGATTTGACTCTTTTACAAAGCAGTATCAATCAAAAGTTAGAGTCGGGTATTTCAAAAACACAAAGAGAATTCTTTTTAAGAGAGCAGCTCAAGACAATCAAAAAAGAATTGGGCCTTGAGAAAGACGATAAAACTCACGATATAGAAAAATTTGATGAACGCCTCAAACAAAGAGAAGTTCCTGAAGATGTTATGCAGACGATAGAAGAGGAAATGGATAAGCTGCAGTTTCTAGAGCCTCAGTCATCAGAGTATACAGTTTGCCGCAATTACTTAGATTGGTTAACGACGATTCCTTGGGGGATAACCACGAAAGAAAGTCACCAGTTAGAAGAAGCTCAGGAGATTCTAGATAAAGATCATTATGGTCTCAAAGATATCAAAGAGCGTATTTTAGAATTTATAAGTGTTGGGAAGCTATCAGGTGGCGTACGAGGTAGTATTATTTGTCTCGTTGGCCCTCCAGGTGTAGGAAAAACAAGTGTGGGCCAAAGTATAGCGCGCGCGCTCAATAGGAAGTTCTATCGTTTCTCTGTAGGTGGAATGCGTGACGAAGCAGAAATTAAAGGGCACAGACGAACATATGTAGGAGCTATGCCTGGAAAAATGATACAAGCTTTGAAGCACACGCAAACCATGAATCCTATCATCATGATTGATGAAGTGGATAAAATAGGCAACAGCAACCAAGGAGATCCAGCCTCTGCTCTTCTAGAAGTTTTAGATTATGAGCAAAATAATGAGTTTCTTGATCACTATTTAGACGTCAGATGTGATTTGTCTAATGTGCTTTTCATAGTTACAGCAAATATCTTGGACACGATTCCTGAACCGCTTCGTGATAGAATGGATATTTTAAGGCTATCAGGCTACATTCTAGAAGAAAAAGTTCAAATAGCTAACAAGTTTCTTATTCCGAAAAATCGAAAGAAAATGGGACTTAAAGCAACAGAAATTGGCTTTTCAAAAAGTGCACTTTCAGTGCTTATTAATGGTTATGCACGTGAATCAGGTGTACGTAATCTTGAGAATCTTGTAAAAAAGATCCTTCGCAAAGTTGCCTATAAAATTGTAAGTCAAAAAGAGAAGCACCCAAGACGTAAAATTCAAAAGATGAATTTATCAAATTCTAATTTGGAAGAATATGTGGGTAAGCCACTTTTCCTAAGCGATCGCTACTATGCCCGCACTCCAGTGGGTGTATGTATGGGATTAGCATGGACTTCTATGGGAGGGGCCACGTTATATATTGAAGCTTTCAAAGTCCCTGCAGAAAAAACCTTGATGAAACTGACAGGCCAGGTTGGTGATGTCATGAAAGAATCATCTCAAATAGCTTGGACATACCTTCACGGAAGTTTAGATAAGTACGCAAAAGGAGAAAAGTTTTTCTCTAAGTCCGAGATTCATATGCATATTCCTGAAGGAGCGACCCCAAAAGATGGACCGTCTGCGGGAATAACAATGGTTACTGCGATGCTTTCTTTAATTTTGAATAAGCCCATCTTAAATGATTTGGGAATGACGGGTGAATTGACATTGACGGGTAAAGTTCTTCCTATTGGTGGTGTAAAGGAAAAACTGATTGCTTCAAGACGTTCAGGTTTAAAAACACTAATTTTCCCAAAAGAAAATAGCAGGGATTATGACGAACTTCCTGATTATTTAAAAAAAGGTTTGAAAGTCCATTTTGTAACTCATTATGATGATGTTTATAAGATTGCATTTAGTAAAAGAGGAAAGTAGATGTTTGATAGCTGGTCTAAAGAGTGTAGAAAAAAGATTATCTTACCAAGTGATCTAAAAGCAACATCAGAAAAGATCAAAAGACATCAAAAACTTGTTACCCTCAATGGTTCTTTTGACCTTTTACATGCAGGTCACCTGTATATGCTTCAAGAAGCTAAAAAACAGGGAGATTGCTTGCTTGTAGCACTCAATAGTGATGAGTCTATTAAGCAATACAAGAGCAAAGACCGTCCTATTATTTCTTTGCACCATCGCCTCGAGATGATGGCAGCTCTTCAATGCGTTGATTATGTGACGTGGTTTGAAGAGACTGATCCTCTAAAAATTTTATCTTTAATTAAACCCCATGTGCATGTTAATGGTTCAGAATACGGAAAAACTTGTTTAGAAGCTGATCTTATTAACCAACAAGGTGGCACCCTTCATATTGTCGATTTGAAAGATGGGTTATCCACCTCAAATATAGTGGAAAAAATTAGAACCATATGCGTTTAATAACTACTTTAGATAATGCCCAACAAGCGGAAAGATTTTCATTGTTTCTTCTTGAAAGGGGAATTGAGCACCAGGTTGAAACAAAAGCTGAGAACCAACATATCGTTTGGGTTTTTAATGAAGATTGTATTGCAAAGTCTAAGGATTGTTTAGAGGAGTTTTTAAAGCTTCCTAATTGGACTCCCTCTCCAGAAGTTATTAGAAAAAAAAGAGAAGAAGAGCTTCAAAAAGAAGCTGAACAAGTCCTCTCTCAAGACCCAGAAGAGTTTTCAGAAGAGAGTTTGCAGAGAAATTCTTTAGAAGAAAACACACCCGAGGCTCAAGGAGGTGAAGAAACCTCTGTTGGCAGGAAGAAGTCAGGATCCTTTGGTAAACTAACGCTTACAATTGTCTTTGCATGTATCATGCTCTTTATGTGGTCATCTTTTAGTGCTCCTGCAAAAATTGATTTACCCGATGGAGAGGCTCTAGCCTCAAGCTCACTTTTCACCACTCCATATAACCGACTGACTTTTGAAAATCCTCTTGCCTATCAATATGCTTCTGAATTTTTAGAAAAGCTTGGCCTTTCAGGAAATGCCAAAGAATACATGGAAACGTCTGCTGCATATAATGAAATGCATCAGTTTCAAACAACGCCATACTGGCATGGTTATTATGAAACTTATTTAATTCCAGAAGGAGCAGCAACTTTTTCTTTAAACAAAGCTTTTACGAGCCACCCAGTTTTTGAGCAGATAGCTCAAGGTGAGGTTTGGAGAGTGTTTACACCTGCTCTTTTGCACGCAAATTTATTTCACATTTTATTTAATCTCATCTGGTTTGTGTTTTTAGGAAAACAAATTGAGCAACGCCTAGGATTTTGGCGCTTCTCATTTTTTGTATTATTTGCTGCAGCTCTTTCCAACTCAGCTCAATATTTGATGAGTGGTCCTAACTTTTTAGGACTATCGGGCGTTATCATGGCCATGGCTGGATATGTTTGGATGAGGCAAAGTATCGCTGCCTGGGAAGGATATACAATACAAAAACCTACCCTTTACTTTTTAGGCTTTTATGTTTTAGTCTTAGTGCTTCTTCAAATTGCGTCATTTGTATTAGAGCGCAATGGATATAAAAGCATCGCTCCAAATATTGCAAACACAGCGCATGTCGTTGGTGCAATAGTGGGAGTTACGCTAGGTAGACTCAATTTTTTGTCTGCATGGCGGTTAGGAAAAATTAAAAAATGAGTGTTCGAGATTTAGTTATTTTAGGATCTTCTTCGCAGGTACCCACCCGCTTTAGAAATCATGGCGCCTATTTACTTCGCTGGAATAATGAAGGTTTTTTATTTGACCCAGGTGAAGGAACTCAAAGACAGTTTATCTACGCAAATATTGCACCAACTTGTATTACACGTATTTTTATCAGTCATTTTCATGGCGACCACTGTTTAGGACTTGGTTCTATTCTTATGCGTTTAAATCTGGATAAAGTGCCGCATGAAGTTCACTGCTACTATCCTGGTCGTTTTAAGCAGCATTTTGACCGTCTTAGATTTGGAACAGTTTATCACAATACTCTTAATGTTGTAGAACACCCTGTATTTGAACCTGGTCTCGTTGAAGAGCGTGATGGGTTCAGAATTGAGGCCGCTTTTTTACAACATGGCATTGAAAATATAGGCTGGCGCATTACTGAAGCTGATCAACTTAAATTTGACAAAGACAAACTCAAAGAGAAAAAGATTAGAGGACCGGCTGTTAGAGAACTTCAAAAAGAAGGTTTTGTTCAGGTTGATGGGCAAAAAGTATCTCTTGAAGATGTAAGTTGGGTTCGCAAAGGGGATACATTTAGCTATATTGTGGATACAAGAGAGTGTAAACAGGCTTTGGAGTTAGCAAAAGGAGCCAAGCTTCTTTTATGTGAAGCCACATATTTACATGAACATCAAGAGCTTGCTTATCAGCACCATCATTTAACGACCAAACAAGCAGCCAATATCGCAAAACAAGCGCATGCTAAGAAATTAGTTCTTACTCATTTTTCTTCTCGCTATCAAAATACAGTCAATCACTTGCTAGAAGCTAAAGAAACTTTTCCAAACACCCATATTGCCGAAGATTTCAAAGTCATTCCTTTCGAAAAATAATTTTGATTAAAAATTATTCTTTATCATACAGTGGCACAGATTATTTAATAAATGAAGTTGTTTTGCTATGAATAAGTTTTTCTTAAAAGTTTTTTGTTCACTAGTTTTTTCTTTTTCAATTGCGTATGCTGAGGATGTCTCTTTTGTAGATCACGATCCAAGTCAGATAGATTTTGATCAAATTGTTGCAGGGGCTCCACCACAAGAGAAGAGAAGGCGTACTAAGCAAAAAGCAGAAGCCAAAGAGCGTAAGCAAAACCTTAATGCTAACGCTGCAATTCCAGATACTTGGAAATTGAAGTTTGATTATCCAGTTAACATTATTCAACCACAAAACAGCCTCTATTATCAGTTTAATGTAGGTGTAGGTTTTCTATATTTCTCAGGTGTAAAGGGTAACTTGATGGGTAATCCTCCAAGATCCTTTTTTAGGGTTATAAATGGAGTTAACTTAATTGTTGCTGAAACAGTCCCTTTAAAGGGTAGTTATACGTACAACCGAACTCCTCTTTTTGAGAGCACCATAGGTTATCGTATTCTCCCATGGTTTAAAGTAGGAATTTCATATCAACATCAAAGTGGAGTGACTTTTCAAACAGCTGCACTCGATGCATTTAGACCTGATGTGTTAAGATCCAAAGCTGATTTTACTTCAAATTTAAGTTTAGATGGACTGATGGCTAAATTTGGTTTTGAAGGGCCTCATCCAGCTGTAATTAGGAAAATTGCAGTTTCTCCCAATCTATCATTAGGAGTTGGCTTGGGTTGGCAAACATGGCGACGAAACATGGTAAAATATTACCAAATACAGAATAGCTTGAGTCTCGCAGATATCCTTCCTTTGCGTCAGAAAGTATCAGCGAACTGTATTTGGATGGCAGATCTGGGATTGAGATTTCAAACAACAGATATTGATTCTAACACTTCAGTAACTATGGGGTGTAAATACAATCAGTGGGGCCAAGCTAGGAACATAGGAAAGCTGTCTCAACAAGGTTCACAAAAAGTGGCTCTATTGAATCCATTTCATATTAAAACGGTTTATCAGTTTGCTCCTTACTTAGGAGTTCAGTGGAACTTCCCCAATACTTATGTTAATAAATCTCCTTATACAATTGACGGGAAAAACCCTAATCGTTTTGTTCCTATGATTAAGAATGTAAGTAACTTTCAACCAAAAGAAAGCCTATGGACACAATTTAATGCTGGGGTGGGTCTCTTATATTTTTCAAATGTGCGAGCAAACCTTACAGGGGTTCCAGCACAGCCTTTTAGAGACCCTGCAAATGCGGCACTAGATGTTTCTATTGATGCCCCTCTACAAGGAAGGCTGCGTTATAACAAAACGCCATTGTTTGAATACCTCATAGGATATCGTTTTTTTCCTTGGTTTAAAGCTGCTTTATCATACCAGCATCAAGGAAATATAACTGTGCAATCTCAGGCTGTTAACAACGTCGTAGATAACGCAGCTCCCGTAAATAATACTTCTTGGGCGCGATTTACCTCTAATCTTGACTTAGACGCGATAGAGACTAAATTCTTCTTTGAGCTTCCTTATCCAATGATTGTTAAAAATGTTTCCTGCTCACCATTTTTAGCTTTAGGAGTTGGAATCGGTTGGCAGACTTGGAGTAAGATGCAGACTCAATACTACCATTTGCTAGCTCAATTTAGTAGTCTTAGCAATCTCAGGCTTCATCAAAAAATATCCGAAAATTTAGTTTGGAGTGGTGATGTTGGATTTAGGTGGCAAAGTGCATTTCCTGATTCGAACTTTTCTATTTTAACTGGTTGTAAATATAATCAATGGGGCCAAGCAAGAAATATGGGGATGCTTTCTCAGCAATCTGCTCATAAATTTGGTTTGTTTGATCCACTAAAAATAAAAACTGTGTATCAAATAGCGCCATATATTGGCGTTCAATGGAACTTTTCCAGTGCATATGCAAATAAACGTCCCTACTCTATTGAAGGGAAATCTGTTAATCGCTGGAAACCATTTTTTGTAAATGCAGATTATTTGCAAAGTAGTAAAAACTTTTGGGCACAGTTCAATGTTGCTCCTGGGTTCTTATATTTCTCAGATGTAAGAGCTAATTTTTCTATGCAGCCGAACTTTGAATTTTTAATTGCAACTCCTCCATCAGTACCATATCGTGGAAGACTCAGCTATAATAAGACACCTCTTTTTGAGTATATACTAGGGTATCAGTTTTTCTCGTGGTATAAGTTATCGCTGTCTTACCAGCACCAAGGGGGAATTACTATTCAATCCAAGTGGATAGATATTCCTACAAGAAATATAGTTGGAGCAGTCGTCTCTCAAGCTCAATTTCAGTTTAACTCAAATGTGTCCTTAGATGGAATAACATTGAAAAACTATTTTGAACTTCCAAAAGCTTTAATTCTTAAAGGGGTTTCCACAACTCCTTATTTAGCTTTGGGTATTGGGCCTGCTTGGCAAACATGGAACCGAACAGAGGCTGTGCCTTCTCATCTTCAAGATGGGCTGTTTGTGAGTACTACAGCTAGTGCTCGTCAAAAAGTTTCAGCAAATCTTATGTGGATGGTGGATTTAGGTTTCAGATTGAGATCTGCGTTGCCTGATCCGGGTTTAAATATTCTTTTAGGGTGCAAATATAACCAATGGGGACAGGCTAGAAGTATTGGAAAAGCTTCTCAGCAAGGACGATCTAAAATGGTTATTTTTGCTCAACCATTTAGCATAAAAGTTGTTTATCAGTTTGCTCCATATGTTGGAGTGCAGTGGAATTTTTAAATAAATTTTTAGAGTTGATTTCTAATAGCTTTCGTAAGAAAATCTTCCAGAAAATCACTTTTTAAAGGATTATGAAGTTTCTATTAGCAATATTATTGGCTTGTTTAGCGACATTTGCTCAGGCAGATGTTGAATATGAATTTATTGGCAGGCATTTAATTGTCTCATATTTAGATTGTAATCATGAAGCAATCATGGATGAAGAAGCCATCAAAGAAAAAATGAAGGAAGCTGCAGTTTCTGCTGGAGTGACAATTCTTTCTTCATCACATCACCACTTTGCACCTAAGGGTGTGACACAGGTCCTGCTTCTATCTGAGAGTCATGCAAGTATTCATACATACCCAGAGGTCCGCTCTTGTTTTGTAGACCTTTTTACTTGTGGAACAACATTTGCTTTGGATAAGTTTGACAAGGTTATGAGCGATTATTTAAAGCCAAAAAATGTCTCCCACACACTTTTACATCGCCAGAAAGATTGTAAAGAAATGGCTTTTGTCCCTATTGAAGAAGAAACTAGGCTCTAGGGTGAGCTTTGTCGTAGGCATCTTTTTTTAGTTTCGTAGACACGTGCGTATAGATAGATGTGGTTGATAAAGAGCTGTGCCCTAGAAGTACTTGAATTGTTTTAAGATCCATTCCATTCTCGAGCCAATGTGTTGCAATGGTATGCCTGATGGTGTGTGGAGTTACATCACTTGGAAGACCGCTCATTAAATGATATTTCATAAACTTACGGTCTACAGAACGAGTTGTAATGCGCTGCCCCCATTTGTTTAGAAAAATGGCCTTTTCATCAGCTTGTTTGAGGTGTTTTTGACTATTTTCATGACGTTTTGGATGGTTGAGGTAGTTGTGCATCCAATCTGCTGCATTTTTTGTAATAGGCACAAGCCTTTCTTTTTTTCTCTTACCTCTTAATAGTACAGAAAAATTTTCATAATCAAATGCGCTTCGATCCAATGAAACAAGCTCATTTACCCTCAAACCAGAGCTGTATAAGAGCTCCATAATTGCGCGATCTCTAAATCCAAGGTAGGTTGCCGTATCGGGCTGCTGCAAGAGATTTTGTACTTGCTCGTAGCTTAATGATTGTGGAAGAGATTTTTCTAGTTTTGGCGACTCGATATCTTCCATAGGGTTAGATTTGATGATATTTTTGTTCATTAAAAACTTAAAGAAAGAGCGCAGAGTCGAGATACGTCTCATTTGGGTTCTTTTACTTATTGTTGCATGATGGGCCAAAAATCGGCGAATAGTGCGACGGTTAATGTTTTCGATGGAAATGTTTGGATCTTGGGTTAGATCTCTTTTAATATAGGGCAACTCATAGCGGATCTTAGGAGAAGGGGCTTCATTTTCTAAAAAAGTTTTTAAAGCATTGAGGTCAATAGAGTAGTTTCTCAATGTATGGACAGAAACATTTTGAAGGAGTCTGAGCTCTTCTAGGAATTGGTAGGCTGCTTTAATAAACAAAGTAAGATTTTCCCTTAACTTTCTGGAATTTTCATGGTATTATATTCGCACAAATTGATTAAAGAGGAATTTTATGATTGTCTTAGATTCAGTTACCATGGGATATGGTAGCCGTACCTTATTTGAGAAAGTCTGCTGCGCTTTTAATGATGGAAACCGTTATGGACTTACGGGCCCAAATGGAGCGGGTAAGTCAACACTTCTAAAAATTATTATGGGTCAACTTGAGCCTACACAAGGGTGCGTTAAACTTCCTAAAAAAGTGGGTTTCCTAAGGCAAGATATTGAAGGCTTCAAAGATTTTAAAATTATCGATGTTGTTATTATGGGTAACCTTCGCTTGTTTGAAGCTTTCCAAGAAAGAGAAAAACTCTACGATGTCGAGATGACAGATGAAGTGGGTATGCGTCTGGGTGAGCTCGAAGAAATCGTTGGAGAAGAAAACGGCTACATGGCTGAGAGCGATGCAGAGCAGCTTCTTATCGGAATGGGAATTGAAGTAGAGTTCCATCAAAAGATAATGAGTGAAGTCCCAACAGGCCTTCAGTTTAGAGTGTTACTTTGTCAGGCGCTGTTTGGTGAGCCACAAGCTCTGATCTTAGATGAGCCGACCAACCACTTAGATATGCAATCTATTAGATGGTTAGAGCTTTTCCTTTTAGATTATAAAGGTGCTTTAATAGTCGTCAGTCACGATAGGCACTTCTTGAACGCCGTAACCACGCATATTGCTGACATTGATTTTGAGACAGTTATTATTTATCCTGGAAATTATGACAGCATGGTAATGGCTAAGCTAGCTGTTCAAAAAAGATCTGAATTGGAAGCAAAGTCAAAAGAAAAAAAGATTGCAAAACTCCAAGAATTTGTTTCTAAATTTGGAGCAGGATCTCGAGCATCTCAAGTACAATCTCGAAAAAAAGAGATGGAGCGTCTGCAGCCACAGGATCTTAAGCAAACAAATATTCAAAGGCCCTATGTTGCTTTTTCAGTCACTGAGCAACAGCCAGGAAGGATCGTGCTAAAGGTAGAGAACATTTCTAAAGAGTATGAAAAGGGAGAGAAGGTGATCTCTTCATTTAGCTTAGAAGTTCACAGGGGAGATAAGATTGCAGTTATTGGTAATAACGGGCGAGGAAAAACAACTCTTTTGAAAATGCTTGCCAATGAGCTTGCTTCTGATACAGGAGAGGTAGAACTTGGACATTTAGTTAAGCTTGCATATTTTCCTCAAAACCATGCAGACCTTGTTGATAAAACTGAAAAAGTACCTATTTTTGATTGGCTACGCTCTAGAAAAGAGGGTGTCTATGATCAAGATATACGCGGTGCACTTGGTCGAATGCTTTTTCCTGGAGATGATGCGTTTAAAGATGTTAAAGCCTTGTCTGGAGGGGAAACAGCTCGCCTTATATTAGCCGGAATGATGCTCCAAGAGCACAATGTCATTATATTAGATGAGCCAAATAACCACTTGGATCTAGAAGCTGTGTCAGCACTAGCAGATGGACTCAAAAAATATAAAGGCACGGCAATTGTAGCAAGTCATGACCAAGATCTCATTGAAACTTTTGCTGAAAAACTTATTGCTTTTGAAGAAGATGGAGTTCACATCTATGATGGAAACCTCAACGAATATTTCAGTGCTAAATCAAAGTAAATAAGTGTTTACGCAGAAGAAATTCAACTCTTTATCCATAGAAGCTCAGCATAAAAAAGTCGCTGAGCTTCTAAAGAAGATCTATTTTCAATTTGATCAAGAAACTTTTTTTTATATTCAAAAGCTAGAGACTTATATGGGACTGAAATGGACTATCCATGACGACTTAGAGTCTCTCTCGAACAGTTTTCATAAACACATGGGTCAAACAGGAAATGGAATTTCAGAGCATTCACTATTAATAAAAAATAGAGACTTAGATAAAGCCTCTAAAGACTGGCTCAATGCTGTTATCTATTTAGATCATTTGCGCTCAGCACATAATGTTGGCAATATTGTACGGACAACAGAAGCTTTTCGGCTCGGAAAGCTTTGCTTCTCAGATAATATGCCCGATATATCTCACCCTAGCGTTTGCAAAACATCTATGGGAACTCATCATTGGGTGGAGACTGTGGATAAACCTATAGCTGAGCTACCTGCTCCTCTTATTGTCATAGAAACGCATCAAAAATCAATAAAGCTCCAAGATTTTAAATTTCCTAAAACTTTTACATTAGTTTTAGGTAATGAAGAGTATGGGGTGTCTGAAAAGCTCCTGGAAAAAGCTGACCAAATTGTAGAAGTGCCTTTGTGTGGTCAGAAAAATTCTTTAAATGTAGCTGCTTGTTTCAGTATTTTAGCCTGGAAAATTGATCAGGATCTTAGAAAGACAGTCAGCTCTCCATAAGAAATGTCATAAATGGATTTTTGTCCTTTTTATTTATATATTTTTTATGAGAAATAAAAAGTATAACTAGGGGATGTTATATGAATGAGCTAAGAGACCAACTGCCCGGTATTGGGTCATGCACTTACTTGAACTATGCAACCTCCGGTACATCCATACTTTTAGATGCTGCAAAAAAGATGGCCGAGCTTTCGGAGCAATTAAAAGAACCTCTTCCATTTCATGTCAAAGAATGGAAAAAAATATTAGAAGATGCTAGAGAGACGGTTGCTTACCTTATCTCGGCTAAATCTTCTGAAATAGCATTTACAACGGGAACATCTCATGGTTTATCTTTGATTGCGAATGGGATCAAATGGAAGAAGGGTGATGAGGTGATCTTCCCTTCTGATGAATTTCCTTCTAACCGATATGTTTGGGAGAATTTAAAAGAAAAAGGCATCTTTACTCGATCTATTGAGCCTTCTTTAGAAATCCCTTTTGAAAGGCAGTTAGAAAAAGTAGAGAGTCAGCATATACGCCTTGTATCTTGTTCGGCCATATCTTACCGTGATGGTAGACGTTTAAACATCAAAGAAATTGCAAAAGTATGTCGTAAAAGGGGTTGGCTTTTGGCAGTTGATGCGATACAAGCACTCGGTGCAATTCCTATTGATGTCAGAGAATGGGATTGTGATTTTCTAGCAACAGGTGGTCAAAAATGGGTTTTTGGACCTGTTGCAACGGGTTTTTTATACCTTAGAGAAGAGCTTATTGATGACTTGTATGTCTCCCAGGTGGGATGGGGGAGCTTCGAGAGCTCATTTGATTACCATAAGCCCCTTCCAGAATTCGCTAAAGGTGCCAAAAGATTTGAGCCAGGCTATGTCAACCTTCCTGCAACTGCTGCTCTTGCAAAGTCCATTGAAGTCATGAATAAGATTGGTTTTGAAAAAATTTATAATAGAATTGAAAGTCTTACTGAAAGAGCTATGAATGAAATAGGCTCATCTGTGATCACTCCAAAAGAGAGGGGCGGTATTGTCACTGTTGGATCAGCAAAAGCTAGCGAGATTCAAAAAAAGCTACAAGATAAAAATATCATTGTTACTCAAAGAGACGACACAATAAGAGTCTCAATGCATGCTTCGGTACTTGATTCTGAACTGGATGCTTTTTTAAAAGTATATTCTAATTTTAAATAGTTCTTTGGCCCACTTCAAGTAATCGTGCAAAACAAATTATGATGAATAAATTGAGTATCCTTAGTATGTGTAGGTTTTTAGTATAAAGCGTAAGGTTGCGTGGCTCCATTTATTATCATTGCAATAGTTATACTGGGTCTTATTTTACTAGTCTCAAATAAGTTGAGATATGACATTATTGCCCTGCTACTTCTTAGTGTCTCTCTTATCACAGGAGTTGTTCCACTAGACATGGCTTATGTGGGCTTTATGAACCCCGCAGTGACAAGTGTTGCTTGTATTATGGTGATTACAAGAGCCTTGATTCACTCAAACATCCTCTATCTTTTTACAAATAAAACATCACATTTAATGAAGTCCCAGGTAGGACATATCACTATTTTAGTTCTTTTAACTACATTTTTCTCCATGTTTATGAATAATGTGGGGGCTCTTAGTTTGGTTTTGCCTATTGCAGTTAAAACAGCTGATGAAATGAATCACTCACGATCAGCTGTTTTAATGCCAATGGCATTTGGAGCAGGTTTAGGAGGATTGTGCACCTCTTTTGGCACACCTCCAAACCTAATTATTTCTAATTTTCGCAGAGAGGCTTTATCTGCTCCATTTAGTGTTTTTGATTTCACCCCAGTAGGCCTTACTGTAACCGTTGTTGGGGTGTTATTTTTAATTTTATTTGGTTGGCGTTTAGTTCGTAAAAAAGGCGACCTAGTTAAAACTAAAAAAAATTCTGATCAATACATTTGCGAAGTTATTTTAAAAGAGAACTCACCAATAATTGGGAAAACCTTAAATGAGGTAAATCAAAAAGATCATTTTCCATTCAAAATTTTTGATGTTTTTGAAAGAGGGGAAGTCTGTAAAAATTCAAAGAGAAAGTTTGAACAACACGATCGCTTGATGATAAATATGCAAGTCAAAGATTTAGAATCTCTTGTGCACAAATACAAAGTTCAATTTAGGCTTTTAAATCACCCAGAGCATAAAGAATATCATTTTGTTGAAGCTGTGGTTGTTAAAGGATCAAGGCTTATTGGAAGGGAGCTTAAAGATTTAAACTTATCAGGCAGATTTGACTTTAACATAATTGGAGTGCGTCAGTCAGAAGAAGAAAAAGAACATTTATTAGAAAAAAAATCTCTGCAAGCAGGAGATGCAGTGATAATTGCCACAAAGCAAGAAAAACTGAACAAACATACCAATTACTTGGGTCTGCTTCTTGTTAATTGGTTAGATCCTATTAAAGAAATAGAATTTAAAAATTTTCTACCTCTAATTTTCTTTTTATTTACGATAACACTAAATATCTTAAAAATTATCCCTTTGCCAGTAGCCCTAGGGTTTTCAGTTCTCTTGATAATACTAACTAAAGCTCTTCCATTAAGGCTTCTGTATGAGAGTGTCAATTGGCCTGTTATTATTTTGCTAGCAGCAATGATACCCATAGCTCAAAGTTTTCAGTCAACAGGTGGAGCTGAGCTCATTTCAAACTTATTTGTGAATGTATTTTGCAAGTGTCATCCAATTGTTTTGCTCTCACTCATAATGTTGATTACAATTTTTTTGTCGGATTTGATTAACAATACAGCAACAGCTTTGATTATGGCTCCGATTGCAATTGACGTTGCTAAAAGTGCGAGCTTAAGTATTGATACTTTTTTGATGGCAGTTGCAATTGGAGCCTCTTGCTCTTTTGCAACACCCATTGGGCATCAAAATAATGTGATTATATATAATATCGGTAAGTATAAGTTTTCAGATTACTTAAGACTTGGAATTCCATTAGAATTTGTTGTCTTCGGAGTTGCTTTGTTGTCGTTGTTATATTTTTGGCCAATATATGCTTGAAAAACGAAGGGAAGACGATAAGCCGGATTTTGTCGAGAGCAATCATTTATCTAGGAAAACTGTCACCAGTTTTCTCAAGCGATTTCCCCCACTCCTGCGGACCACAGTTAAGAGTAGAGTTCTTGCTTCGGATAGGGTTTACAGCACCTTAAGTTACCTTAAGTATGGCTCACTCATGAAGTAAGCATTTTCATCCTGTTGCCTAAAAGACACGGCCTATTTTCTGTTGCACTTTCCGTAGCCTTACGGCCCCCAGCGTTTCACTGGTATCCTTGTCCTATGAAGTCCGGACTTTCCTCTCCTACCAAATACCCTAAGGCGGCAGCGATTGCTTGTCTTCCCTCAGAAAATAAATATTTATGAAGCGGCTATTTTTCTACGTCTTCTACGAGGTGTTGCAGATGTCGTTTCTGCTTCTTCAGCCTGAGCCGCCCAATAAAGAATACGTGAGCAATGTTCACAAAACACTATTCTTTCACCTTTTCGAACTAAGTTTTCTTGTTGGGCTGTGAGTGCAATATGGCACCCACTACAACATCTGTTGTTAACAGCTACAACAACACGGTTGCGTTTGTTGTTAATAAGCTTTTCATAGACTGCAAAAATTTCAGCTTCAGCCTTTGGAACAAGTAAATCTCTTTGCTCTTTTAAGGTAATGCCTTCTTTATTAACTTCTGCAATATTTGCATAAATTTCTTCTTCTAGAGCTTTACTGTTTTCGCTCGTAGAGTCGTAGGTAGTTTGTAGAGCGGCTAGAGAGTCTTCCTCAGCCATCAATTGGTCAGAAGCAGCATTAAGCTTGTGTTCTAAGTTTGCTCTTTCACGGTCTGCTCTTGAAATCTCTTGATTAAGGGCATTAAACTCTTCAATCTTTTTAACAAGATCTTGTTGAGATTCAAACTTTTTGATTTTCTCTTTGATTTCTTTAATGGTGTCTTCATAAGAAGTCACTTCAAGTTTAATTTCTTCAGTCTCGGTCGTCTTGTCGACAATCTTTTGACGAAGATTTTTCTTCAAAGACTCGATTTCCTCAAGTTCGTGTTTACGAGTTTTTTTTAACTTCATTAAACGGATCATCTTGATATCAAATTCTTGAATCTCTAAGATAACGCTGAGCTTTTCAAGCATAGAAAATTCCTTGTAGGGATAAAGTTTTATTGATAAATAATTTAAAAGCTCACGTATTATGCTCAATAAATGAATAATCTTCAATAGAATATCTTATGAAAATAGTTTTAACTGGATCAAAAGAATTTTTAGCCCAATATGTAAGGGATTTTTTTACAAAGAAGGGGCATGAAGTGCTGCTTGTGCACCGCTTCCCTGAGAAAAATGGAGAAATTAGCTTTGATCAAATAAAAACTAATGCTTTTCCAGATTGTGATTTGGTCATTAATTTTCCTGAGACTCAGCTGTTAAACCGCAAAAAAGGTATTGAGAGTTATAAAAATAAATTTAATAAGACGCGAATAGAGTCAACAGCAATAGTTAGAAAAGCTCTTCAAAAAATGAAAAACCCTCCTAAAATTTGGATTTCGTTTTCTTCAGTGAGTTGCTATCCCAAAGAAGATGATCGAGTTTTCCAAGAAGAAGACGATATTGGCGATGACCTTACAGCAAGCTTAGTAAAGCAATGGGAACAGGCTGCAGATTTAGGAGAGGGTTCTCCAGTACGTACAGTGATTTTGAGAACGGGATTAATTTTAAGTAAAGAAGAAGGCTTGCTCTCTGAGGTCGTTCCTCTTTTTAGGATAGGTTTAGGTTCGATTATTGGCGATGGCTCAGAAGCATTTCCTTGGATTTACTATAAAGACTTATGTTCGTTTTTGAACTACGTTATGGAAAATGAAGTTGAACAAGGAACCTATAATTTAGTAGCACCTCAAATGATTAACTCTAGATCTTTTAGCCAAGCATTGGCTGAAATTATGCAGCGGCGTATTTTTTTCAAACTTCCTAAAAGATTTTTTCAGAAAAGGTTGGGGGATGTGGGTGAAATTGTTTTAGCTAAAGCTAAGATATACCCTGGAAGAATTTTGAAAACGGGATTTAATTTTCGTTATCCTGCAATCTACCCTGCACTTGTTGATTCATTTAGTTCAAATTTCTAAGGACCTTCTGTCTAATTTGACAATTATTTCAATCCTCCCTATTCAAGGATAATTATGAAAATTAATCTGATAGTGAGCAGGTGATGAAAAGAGTTTTTACTTTATTTCTTTTATTGATTTCGGGCTTTTTGTTTTCCTATCAAGGGCAAAGCCCAAATCCAGGCTTTTTATTTCAAATTGATGGAGGACGTAGGGTTTCTCCTATTGTAAATACGCAAAATAGACAAGAGCTTGCAATTGGCTTTCTTACTGTAACGAGCACAGATAATGAAGGCGCTCTAAATTCATCTGCTGACCAGCAGAATGTAAATGCTCTTTTGCAACAGGTTAACCAACTTTATGTTCAAATTTTTAATCAATGTGGAAGCGGTTCTAAAAGCGCTCCTACACCAACTTATGCTCCTGCTAAAAGAAGTCCTCCAATAAGTGGATGTGAACATAGACGTTCGTCAAAATGGAGATCATCATGAAAAAATATTTGTTAATACTTAGTTTCCTTTCTGTTTTTGCATTTGCTCAACAGCCCGTTGAAATCACTTATGATGCAGTTAATCGCGAGTTTCAAGCACAACTTCAAAAGCTCTTTCAAGACTTTACTGATCAGCAAGCATCTCAAGGTAATGAAGTCTTGGTTAATTACTATGATAATATGGGGGAGGTGCGAGTCTCTTCAGGGACAGCAGGAGCTCCTTCTTACTTAAGGACAATATCTAACTATAAAGTGCAATTTATGAGAGAGCGCCAATTGACTTCAACAAAGGGTGTGGTTTGTTCTGATAAAGTCATGTCTCAACTTTAGGTACCTTGATGTATGAAATATTTAAATTTATATCTTAAAAATACTTCCCTTGAAAAGCAAAGTGCAGCAGCTATAGCCTATTTGGCTTCAATTGATCATATCAGTGTTAACTCGCCTAAAATAGCTGAGAGTATCGTTAATGAAATCAAGGCTCAGCGCTCTCAGTTAAAACTTATAGCATCTGAGAATTATTCATCTCTGTCTGTTCAACTAGCTATGGGTAATTTGCTTACAGATAAATATGCTGAGGGGTATGCCAAACATCGGTTTTATGCTGGGTGTGAACAAGTAGATGTTTGTGAACAAACTGCAGTTGATGAAGTTAAAAGTATATTTGGTTGTGATCATGCGTATGTTCAACCTCATTCAGGCGCTGATGCAAATATTGTTGCCTTTTGGAGTATTATTATTAATAAAATCCAAAATAAGCGTTTAGAACAGCTTGGGAAGAAAATAGATCTATTGTCAAATTCAGAGTATGAAGAGTTGCGTCAATATCTGGTCAACTGCAAGGTTATGGGGATGTCTTTGGATGCAGGTGGACATTTAACACACGGCTTTCGTCATAATATCTCCTCAAAGATGATGCAAGCTAGTTCTTACAGCATAGACCCCAAAACAGAGATGCTTGATTACGACGAAATTGCTAAAAAAGCAAAAGAATTTAAGCCAGACATTCTTTTAGCTGGATACTCAGCATATTCTCGGCGTATTAATTTTGCTAAGATGAGGGAGATTGCCGACAGTGTAGGAGCAACATTGATGGTTGATATGGCTCATTTTTCAGGACTTGTTGCTGGAAAAGTTTTTAAAGGAGAAGAGAGTCCCATCTCCTACGCTCAGATGATTACTTCCACAACTCATAAAACACTGCGCGGACCGCGTGGGGGGTTAATCTTATGTGATCAAGAATTTGCTGAGACTGTAAACAAAGGTTGCCCTTTGGTGCTAGGTGGCCCTCTTCCTCATGTAATGGCTGCAAAAGCAATTGCTTTTCAAGAAGCAAATACTCTAGCTTTTCAAGACTATTCAAAAAAAGTTGTAGACAATTCAAGAGCATTGGCTGAAATTTTTTTAAAAGAAGATCTCCATGTTTTATCAGGTGGGACAGATAACCATATGTTTGTTTTAGATGTCTCGTCATTTGGTATAACAGGGCGTCAGGCTGAAGATGCTCTTTTAGACTGTGGGATTTGTTTAAATAGAAATGCTATATTAAATGATAAAAATGGGGCTTGGTATACATCAGGAGTGCGCATAGGTACACCTGCTTTAACCTCTCTTGGAGTAGGCGTAGATCAAATGAGAGATCTTGGAAACATTATGCTGAAAATTTTAAAGCATACAAAAGCCTCTTTTAATACTAAAACTCAATCAAAGAACAAAGCTCGATATGAACTCGATGCAAATATTAAAAGAAATTGCAAAGAGCAAGTCATTGACTTATTAAAAGATTTTCCATTATACCCAGAAATTACCCTACAATAGCAGTTGAATATAAAGCTTCGGTGCTAGCATAATAAGTGAGATAGAAAAGGAGAAATCATGTCCCAAGAAGAAGTTATACCCTACAGATCTTTAGATGATTCTATTGACGCAACATTATTAAAATCACGAAGAATCTTTTTTAGTAACGTGGTTGATTCCAAGTCTGTAAGTGAAGCTATTAAAAAGTTATGGTATTTAGAAATTACAGACCCAGGTAAGCCAATTCTATTTATTATTAACTCACCAGGTGGCTCTGTTTTAGATGGTTTAGCGCTTATTGACCAAGTTAAGATGATAACCTCTCCAATTACAACTTTAGTAACAGGTTTAGCAGCTTCGATGGGAACGCTAATCGGAATATGTGCACTGGACCCAAAAAGAAGATTAGCTACACCAAGCGCTCGCTTTATGATTCACCAACCTCGTATACATGGTTATATTCAAGGTCAAGCATCAGATCTTGAAATACATGCTCGAGATATTGCTCACACTCATGAGCAAGGGATTAAAGCTTATATGGAAGCTACAGGAAAAGATAAAGCAACTGTTGAGAAAGCCATTGATCGAGATAACTGGATGTCAGCAGAAGAAGCTTTAGAATTTGGTCTGATAGGAAAAATTGTGAACTCTTTTGGTGAGGTAGAGCTTTAAAAATGGGTATTTCCTTCTCCAAATACACTGGACTTGGAAATGACTTTATTTTTATTGATAACCGCACACTAGATCTGCATTTAGATCCAAATGAGATTCAAAGATTATGCCATCGAAGCCTTGGAATAGGCGGCGATGGTATTGTTTTTTTAGAGTCGTCTCAAGTCGCTGACTACAAGATGAGAATATTCAACGCAGATGGGCATGAGGCTGAAATGTGTGGCAATGCTCTAAGGTGCTTCTACATTTTTTTAGAAGAGCTTGCTCTAGCAAATAAGCCTGAGTTGCTAATTGAGACTTATGATCGCTTATTAAAAATATCAAAAGAGTTAGACTTAGTCCGATGTGAAATGGGGGAGGTCAAATCTTTAGAGCTAAATAAAAGCATTAACCTATCTCAAGGCGCAATTAGTGGACATTTTCTCAATACAGGAGTCCCACATTTTGTTATCTTAACAAATGATCTTCCTAACGTAGATGTTCAAGCTCTTGGAGAAGAAATTTCTCATCATTGTGCTTTTCAACCTAGTAGGACTAATGTTAGCTTCATTTCTATTTCAGATGATAATGAAGTTGTAATCAGAACTTATGAAAGGGGAGTTGAAGCAGAAACTTTAGCCTGTGGAACAGGGGCAGCAGCTGCAGCAATTGTGGCACACCTGTTAAAAAATATTCAATCACCTGTTACTGTGAAGACTCGGCTTGGGCAGTTTTTAAAATTTGAATTTGATGCAAGTCAAAATAAAATTTTAAATTTAACGATGACTGGCCCTGCAAAGTTAGTTTTTCATGGAACCGTAAACTTGCATGAAGCGCTCTTAAACTTTTAATTTCAAAATACTACCCTTGCTTGCAAATATGTAAAATTTGTGCTATATTGCCTTTTACTAATTAAAGGAACGGTATGTCTAAATTAACCAATCAAAACAAACCTCAGAACCCTCTAGTCTTACGCTATCACCGTCTTATGGATGCTTTTTCAAAGTCTGATGATGAACGTGATTTTTATTTGGAGAAAACAGAAGGGTTTATTGTCTATATAGACCTTGGTCGATCTCAAGAAGATCTTGACAGTTTAGAAAAAGCTCTTAGCCCAGACCGCTTCTTCCTTATTCCTAAGCTAACATTCTATGAGACTAAGAAAATCATGGAAGGGTTTATCAATGAGAAGATCTATGACATCGATATCAAAGAAAAACTTGCTGATATCATCCAGTCTAAAGAAGCTAGAGAAAACTTTTTAGAATTCATCTATGACCATGACGTTGAACTTGAAAAATGGCAGCAATATTATCAAGAGCGCTCAAGAGTCCGTATTATTGAATGGCTTAGAGACAACGAGTTTGATTTTGTTTTTGAAGAAGATTTGGATTTAGCTCCTTCTTTAATTGAAAAAGTGAAGCAAAATTTGTTTATTGAAAAGGTTCCAAAAGATGTTGCTACAGCTAGACAAGTATTAGATGCTAGAGCAAAAGTTTACTATTCAAATGAAGCCTTAAACCCAAGGCCTAAAAGAGGACGCCCTCCAAAGCAAGTTGTACGTGTTGAAATAGAGCCTCAGTTTACTCAAGATTTTTATATAAAAGTGCCAGCTACTATGCGCACTTTCTTGTATACTCCTGACATTACTAATGCAGCTTCAATAACTTTTTCTTCTAAATTTGATAGTGATGAAGAGCTTAGAGCAAAGCTTCGAAACACTCCTAAAGCAGAAAATATTGTTAGCTTAGAAGCGATCTCAAAAAAACTTTCCTCTCTAAGTGATCTTTCTAAGAAAGTTTCAGCAATTGAAAGCGAAAAGCCGCTGACAAAAAAACTAAACGAGAAAGAAAGAACTCTGCCAAAGAAAAAAGTTATGCCAGCATCTTTAGCGCGGCCTAAAAGCGAAGCTTCAACAACTTCCAAACAGCCAAGCAAACCTAGACGGATTATTAAAGATCAGCAGACTCCTAAAAAACGTTCCTTTTTAAAAAGGCTAGTGAAAAAAGATGATTCAAAAGACGAAAAAAAGTCTGGAAGAAACATCTTAAAGCGAGCAAGGCGAATTATAAAAAAAGATAAGGATTCCTAGATGAGTGTAGCTCAAAAATCAGCTTTATCAAATGCTCTTTCACATGCAAAGGCATTAAAGACCTTGGAATATTGTTACCTGACCCGTTTTTCCGATTTGAAAATGGCAAAACTAGGGAAGCAAAATAAAGGCGGAGCTTTTCATATGTCTGCCCAAGGCCATGAGCTTGTTGGAGCAATTGCTGCACTGGAACTTATTTCAGGAAAAGATTGGGGACTTCCATATTATAGAGATCAAGCCTTTCCATTAGCTTTAGGATGCGATCTTTTAGATATTATTGGGGTTTTTCTAGGTAGAAACTGTAAACATCAGTCATCGGGTAGAATGATGCCCTATCATTACTCTCACCGTGATTTAAGAATTATTTGCCAATCAAGTCCTGTGGGTTCGCAATATTTGCAGGCCGTTGGGCGCGCTCTTGGAATTAAGCGCAAAGGCGAGGCCGAAGTTGTTTATGTTTCAGGTGGTGAAGGGTCTACTTCCCAAGGGGATTTTCATGAGGCTATGAATTTTGCCTGTATTCACAAACTTCCTGTAGTTTTCATGATTCAAGATAACGGTTGGGCTATTTCTGTTCCTGTTGAAGAGCAAACTGCTGGGGGTTCTATTCTAGGTGTGGCTAAAGGCTATGAGGGAATGGGAGTTTTTGAGGTTGATGGTACAGATTATTCTGATACACAAAATGCTATGCACAAGGCAGTGCTTAAGGCTCGCTCTAATGAAGGGCCAAGCGTCATCGTTGCAAAAATACCAAGATTAGGAGCTCACAGTAACAGTGATGATCCTAACAAATATCGAGATAAAGAATCTCTTGAACAAGATATAAAAAATGACCCCGTTGCTATTTTCGAAAGCTACCTAATTGATAACAATATCATTACCGAGCAAGAGCTCAATCAAGTTAAAGTTAAAGCTGAGGCCCTTGTCGAAGAAAAAGCATTAGCTGCAGAAGAGCTTCCTCATCCAACTGCAGAATCTACACAAGACTTTGTCTTTACTCCATTTGAGATAGAAGAGATGCCAGATAACGTATCTGATCAAGAAGTTGTGATGATGGATGCTATTAACCACGCCCTTCAAGAAGAACTTGAAAGAGATCCTCAAACCTATATTTTTGGACAAGATGTTGCAGGTGGTAAGGGAGGTGTTTTTGGATTGACTCGTGGCTTAACCGACAAATTTAGTAAAAACCGTTGTTTTAATAGTCCTCTTGCTGAATCTACAATAGTTGGAATGTCTCTAGGGTTATCAGCAGGTGGAGAGCAAAAAGCAATCTCTGAGATACAGTTTAGCGATTATATTTGGACCGGAATGAATCAGCTTGTCAATGAAATCGCAAGCTTTCAATGGAGATCAAACGGAGAATGGACATTGCCACTTGTTATTCGTATACCCTGTGGTGGATACATACAAGGGGGGCCGTACCATTCTCAAAGTCTAGAAGCATATCTTTCGCACTGCCCAGGTTTAAAAGTAGTTATCCCCAGTAATGCATATGATGCAAAAGCTCTTCTAAAAGCAGCTATTCGTGACCCAAATCCGGTTGTGTTTTTAGAGCATAAGCTGCTCTATCGCCAAAGAGCCTTTTCTGCAAGAAAAGAGCCCGATGAAAACTTTCTGCTTCCTTTAGGGAAAGCCATGGTCACTCATGAGGGAGATGATATTACTGTAGTTTCTTGGAGCTATTGCTTAGTTATGGCTCATGAAGTTGCTGAAAGGCTTTCAAGAGATGGACATTCTGTTGAAGTTATCGATTTAAGAACTATTGTACCACTTGACAAAGACGCTATTTTAAATTCTGTAAAGAAAACAGGTAAACTTCTAATCATCCACGAAGACACAAAAAATGGTGGGTTTGGAGCTGAAATTTCTGCAATGGTTAACGAAGAAATTTTTGATTATCTAGATGCTCCTATTCAAAGAGTCTGTGGTTTAAATACGCCTGTTGGTTATTCAAAAGTGTTGGAAAATACAACGCTTCCTCAAAAAGAGGATATCGAAAAGGCTATGGTCAAGCTTATCAATTATTAAAAAGCATCCTACGTTTACCATCGAATTATTTTTTCTTTACGAAGGTAAATTAAGAAGATCAACTTGTAATTTTGGACCTTGTTATTTGTATAGGTGTTCTGGGAGTTCAACGTAAATTGTGGCTTGTTGATCTTAAGTGAAATTGATTTAGAAGTTGCATCTTTAGCATTTTAATTAAACCAGTTTTCAATTGATGTACTTAAAAATTGCTCTAAAGGAATTCCTGATGCTCCCACAACGAGCAATTTATAGGGATTAAATTTTTTGTCGAAAATTTCAAAAGCAGAGGGTCTTTTAGAAAATTCAGAGCTTTTAACCTCTATAGCAATAGTTTTACTCCCTTTTTTTAAAACAAAGTCAATCTCTAAGTTGTTGTCTCTCCAATAAAATACTTCGATTTGTGTTCCTTTGGAACTGTTTATTAAATGAGCTCCTACTGCTGATTCTACAACCCTTCCCCAGTATGTATGGTCTTCACGAGCTTCAGTAAAACTTTTTGTTGATTGGGCATTCATTAGGGCAGTATTTAGAACCATTAACTTAGGGCTTGACGCTCTTTGCCTAATTTTTTGCATGGAAAATTTTTGAACATCTGTAATTAGTCCTGCACCAGAAAGTAAATCAAGATAATGCGCAAGGGTTGTAGTGTTTCCTGCATCGTGAAGTTCTCCTAGCATTTTTGTGTAGGAGAGTATCTGACCCGAATAAAGGCACCCGAATTGAAAGAGCCTTCTTAGAAGAACTGGTTTGTTGACTTGGGTCATGAGTAGGATGTCTCGAGAGATCGTAGTCTCAATTAAAGAATCATTGATATAATTGGTCCATCGACTAGGTTCTTTTTGATCTATAGTAGCCACAGCTCCCGGGTATCCACCATAATACAAGAACTTGTCAATTGACCAGTTGAATATTTCTTTCATCTCAGTATAAGACCAGTGGGGCATATGAATAATTTCAAAGCGCCCTGCCAAGCTTTCCGTTAGCCCTTTTTGCATGAGCCAAGGAGATGATCCGAGTATAATAACATGTAAGTCTACGAGCTTGTTGCTGTCTTCATCCCAGAGTGCCTTGATCATTTCCGACCATTTTGGAATTTTTTGTGCTTCATCAATGATCAAAAGGGCTCCATTTTTACCTACTTTTGAACGGGCTACTTCCCATTGTGTTTTAATCCATGTTAGATCTTGAAGAGTTGCCAAATCTGCTGAAATGTAATGGTAAGGTTTTTTTAGTTCAGAGGAAATTTGTCGTGCAAGGGTCGTTTTCCCCACTTGACGTGGACCAAGTAGTACCTGAATAAATTTTCTTTTTCCAGAGACTCGGCTATAGAGTGTTTTGTATACAGTTCTTTTCTTCATATTAATATAAATTTGTGTTTACTCAGTGTATTGAGTTATTTTACTCAATACGTTGAGTAAAATCAATAGTTTAAGGTAATTTATATGTAAATAACTTAATTTTAACGCTTTATATTTGTTTAAGTTCAAAAAATAGAGCTAGACTAGCAAATTATCTAGAAATGTAGGGCAGCTCACTTTTTCTTGGTGAGCTATTACAATTTCTAGTTCTTTGTCTTCAATCTCATTCCTAACTACAGAGAGTGCGACCTCTTTATTATTACATTCTTCTGATAGGTGAGCTAAATATACTTTTTTGAGGTTAGGGTGGTAAACCTTAGATAGTAGTTTGCCCGAGTTTTCATTGGACAAGTGACCATGGCGCCCTAGAACGCGTTGTTTGTAAACCATCGGCCGAGAACAGGCGTGTACCATGGAAGGCTGGTGGTTGGCCTCTAAATATAGGTAGTCGCAATTTTTTAGTCTTTGTTCAACAAGCGTTGTTGCAAATCCTAAGTCTGCACAAAACCCCATTTTGTATGGGCCGTTTTTTATAGTAAAGGCTACAGGATCTGGAGTGTCGTGTAAAATGCTAAAAGGGTGGATTTCTAAATCCATAAATTCAAAACTCTCTCCTGTTGCAAAGATTTTAAATTTAGTAGAACCTTTGAAGTATTCAGCTATTCCTTTGGCAGTTTCACTATTTGCTATCACAGGTATGCCCATTTTATAGGCTAATACTCTTAGACCCGTAATATGATCTGAGTGTTCGTGGGTAATTAAGATAGCGTCGATGTCAGCTACGTCTACATCTATTTCAGAGAGTTTGTTTTTAATAGCTTTTGTGCTGAGTCCTGCATCAATAAGAATTTTAGTGTGAGGCGTGCCAAGATATATACAGTTGCCTTTAGAGCCAGATGCAAGAGGACAAAAACCAATCATAGAAAGTTTAGAATTAAAATTGTAATGTAACTTGGGCAGGATAAATTTGGAAGGGATTTGCTGCAATACATTTAATGCTGGGCCAAGTTAGTTAATGCATTTGTCTCTAGTCAATTTGTTTTTGTTAACTTTGAGAAAGAAGCTTTTCTTCTTCTTTTGTAGAGCATGTAACAGAGTCTTCTGCTCGTTTATCATAAGCACATGTTTGTGTAACCTTATGAGTTCTCAGAGCTTTAGATTCATATCTAGATGAAATTTCTTCATGTAAAATATCAGTAAAATTAGAAAAGCTTCCGTAGTGGTTCTGAGTTTCCTTGTGTAATTCATCAAAATTACTTGTGTATTGTCGAGTACTTGTTATTAGATTGATTTGAATAGGGTCATCTTTTTTATATATTTTATCTGATAATCTTGAAAACATGTTTGCAAATTTATCGGGTAAAATTGTGTGAACCCAACTATTGGGCGTGTCGCACAAAGCTTGTAATCCCACATAATTAGATTGACCATCAGGATATAAGCTAGATGAAGGAAGAGAGAGTTCAGCTTCCAGTTGATAAGGAATATGAGTTTCATTTCTCATTGCGCTATACTTGTAGAAGCAGCCTATACCCTCACTTGGAACATACTCCATAAATTTAGCAATTAGTGCAGTTATTTTGTCATGACCTTGAAACAATCCAGAGAGACAAACTGCATAGCTTTGACATTTCAAATCGCCATAGTCCGCATTAAAATAATTTCGATGGCAATTGACAACTTGATTGCAGCTTACTGAATTCATACTATCTCCCAATGAATTATTTAGACCTTAGTATACAAGAGTGTTGTTAAGTTTTTATTAAGATTTTATTGATTTTAGGAAATTTAGATACTAATTAACTACTCAAATAACAGCTCAATTTTGTGCAAAACTATCAGTTTTTGGGAAAGTTTCTAAAAGCTTGGATTAGTTTATTTCTTAGAAGAATCTAAGCAAAGTCATCATCATCTTTTTTAGGTGAAGATAAAAGCTTTCTAGGCTTAGAGCCGTCTTGACCTGAAATGTGGCCTTGTTCCTCAAGCTGATCCACAATGCTAGCTGCTCTAGCATAGCCAATTTTAAGTTTGCGCTGTACAAAAGTTGTTGAAATGCTGCCTGTTTTGAGAACTAAATCTAGTGCTTGTCCATATAGGGTGTCTAAGTCAGGGTTATTTGCGCTTGTAGACGAGCTTGTAAGTGCTGGGTCAAAGTCTACTCCTTCGTCCTGGTCAAATGACTTAATCAGGTAGTTTGGAGGAGATTGCTCGCAGATGTTATCTACAATTTTATTCACATCCTGATCATAGATAAAACAGCCTTGAGTACGAACTAGCGATGCGGCCCCTGGTGGCATAAATAGCATATCTCCACTACCTAGTAGGCTTTCAGCTCCTGTTTCATCTAAGATAATTTGACTATTAACTCGGCTGGCAACTTTAAATGAAATTCGGGTTGGGAAGTTAGCTTTAATTAAGCCCGTAATAACCTCTCTTGAAGGTCTTTGAGTTGCTAAAACTAGGTGTATGCCCACAGCTCTAGCCATTTGAGCTATTCTAGCAATTGGAATTTCAATTTCGTTGCTAGCTAGCATCATTAAGTCGGCAAGTTCGTCGATAATGCAAACGATGTAGTACATACTGTCTGGAATCTCTAGATCTAATGTATCTTCAAATTCCTTGTTAATTTCTCGGCTATTAAATGAAGCAATGTTTCTTAATCCCAAAAGCTTTAATACTTCATAGCGATGTTCCATCTCACGGACCATCCACTTAAGAGCTCCTGTTACCTCAGCAGGCTCAGTAATGACTGGGGCAATCATATGAGGTAGTTTTGTATATGGGCTAAGCTCTACTTTTTTCGGGTCAATTAAGATGAGCTTGAGTTCATCGGGCTTGCAGTTCATCAACATGGACATCACAATAGCATTAATGCAAACAGATTTACCAGTTCCAGTGGCCCCAGCAATAATGCAGTGTGGCATGCGTGATAGGTCTGTCATGACATGTTCACCAGTTACGGTTTGTCCCATAAGAACAGGAATGTGGAATTTGCGGCTTGAATTTTGGTATTCTTCTAAAACTTCTTTAAAGCTAACTTCTTGAGGTTCTGGAGCTGGTATTTCAATACCTACAACAGCTTTACCTGGAATAGGAGCAATGATTCTAATTGATTTAGCTTGAAGATTTAAGGCGATGTCATTTTCTAAAGATTTAATTTTTTGAACTTTCACACCCGTTGCTGGATGAACCTCAAAAGAAACAATGGTAGGCCCGCAGTGAATTTCACCAACCTTTGCTTCAATACCAAAACTTAATAGTGTTTCTTCAAGGACTTCAGCTTGTTTGCGTAAGTCTTGCTTGAGTGTGGGTTGGTGAATACGCTTGGGACTAGTTAAAAGTTCTGGTGAGGGCAGTTTGTAATGCTTGAAGTCGCCGTTATAGACTCGTTGCTGATTTATAGCATTTTCTCTTTTTGACAGAGAGCTGCTTAGTTTTTTTTCTTGTGAATTTTGATCAGATGGCTCTTGTATATACGTTGAAATTTTTGGCTCATCGGTAACACTTACACTTTCTATAGGCTCTTTTTTAAAAGGTACATGAACCTCTGGCTCTGAAGTTTGATCTTTTTGTTGTGAGCCAAACTCTTCAGTTATAAAAGGTGTCTCTTCAAGCTCGGGGTAGAGGGCTTCAACCTTTTCCTTTTTGGGTATCCAAGATTTTACGTGGTTAATTGTTGAGAGAGCAAATGATTTAACTGAGAAGTTTGAGCCATCTTGCGGAGTTGATTTTTTAGATAAAGCGCTTATCTTTTCTTTTAAAAATTCTACTAAAATACTGGGCTTGAACTGCGTTAGTAAAATTAGAGACACGCAAAAAGTAGTGATAAACACAATACTTACTCCAATATTACTTAGGAGTTGCTGTAGGCTAAACCCAGGAAGGTCTGCATATACGTAATAACTAAAAAAACCACCCAAGTATAGGCGAGTGCTCTTATATGCAAGAGGCGTGTTTAAATGTATTTTTTCTGAATAGATAGAATCACTAAATACTGAAGCGAATTGAGAATGTGTATCAGCAAGTGCACTAAGCAGTATGCAAAGCGAGACGGTCATAATAGATAGGTGTATGGCTTTACTCGTAATTTGCTCAATAGGTTGTTGACTTAGTTTTTTCCAGCCAACCCAAATAAGAAGCATGTTTAAAGTGTAGCTTAGAATTCCAAACGTGTAGAGTAAAGTCCAAGAGACCCCATAACCGACA